>CAZSTW010000022.1:53340-73200 GCA_964609845.1 uncultured Planctomycetaceae bacterium
CTGTGAATGAGACGACCAGCCGAAGCGGCGGAGCGAGTAGGCTGGCACGATTGACTTTTGGTGGCTTGGTTGTTGCCATCATTTTGGTGGACAGATGAAACGTCACTTCATACGTCTGATGGCCGGTTTGTTGACCATCGTAAGCATCGCCGCGATAGGATGCTCAATCGTTTTCCGCAAGAACCTGATTGTGGCTGTATGGACAAGCGGCACTAATCACAATCAGGTCCTTTTGTACCACGGTTCTGTCTACGTCGTTAAAAATCACCGTTGGTGGCGTCGAGAAGACTTCGCCATCTATTACGATCAAAATCCCGGTTGTGAACAAATTGTCAGCTGGCCCGGAATGCAACTCGACAAATGCCACTCGTTATTGGGGTTTACACGGGCACAAGGTAAATGGATTTCCCCCTACGTTGAAGTTCCCGCGAATACGCAGTTCACGTCCGTCGGTGCTGGAATCAAACCCGGAACGATGTATCGCAGTATTACCCCTGTCGAGTTATATAGTGTTCCCGGCTGGGTATTTCTTGGAGTGCCCGCGCTTTGGCTGGGAGGTGAAATTTTTATGCGAACTCGCAGAAAATATCGTGTTCAATCGGGGCCCGGTTAACTTAGTTTTTTTCCGCGGTCGAAGCGACGAGAATTATGGGCTGTGGAATAAGCAAATCCCAGGCGGGCGGTGCGTCAGGCGGATTCTAAAATGGCAAGAATGCCCCAAACTCAATTGGATCTGATTGCGCAGGCCATTCTTGCGGATGACACGAAGTCGCTTCGTATTCAACTTCAGGCGGCTGCGAGCGTGAATATCCGCTTGCCGCAACGGAAGAATCGTCCGGCAGGTGAGACGCCACTCATGCTGGCGGCTGAGAGAGGCTCCTTGTCCACCGTCCGCCTGTTGATCACGCTTGGTGCAAATCTCAATGAAACGAACGAATATCGGCAGCCTCCGCTGCAGTATGCCGTACGAGGGAATTCGCCTGGTGTGGTGAATCTACTACTCAAATCGGGGGCCGATCCGAATCTTGTGATGGCGGATGGGGAATTTGTCCTTCGTGAGGCTGCGACTGCTGCGGTCGATCTGCGGATTTGTCGTGCTCTCCTGAAGCATGGAGCTGACGCCACAATGGCGAACAAGATGGGATCGACTGCGCTGCACATCGCGGCTTTTCACGGACGGGCGGATATCGTTCGTCCATTGATTCGTGCCGGTGCAGACGTGAATCAGCGTGACCGCTACGGACATGGCCCATTGGCGTGTTCGATTTCTCGAGGACGCAGCGACGTGTCCGTTCATTTACTGAAGCATGGGGCTGATCCTGTGCTCCAGCCTGAAGCACTCGGTGTCGCTGCCTGGGAAGGACAGTTACGAATCGTGGAATTGTTGATTGAAAAGGGTTGGGACATCCATTCGAAGGCACATCAAGGACGTACGCCGCTGCAACACGCACGAAATCGCAATCATAAGTCGGTCATCAACCTGTTAATCAGCGCAGGGGCGCGATGAATTCTGTCGCGTCGCCGCTGAACTACTTTCCTGCTGGACCGTTGAGTTCGCAGGCAGGGTGACAGACAGGACATTGGATAGAATTCCTGGTTGCGATAAGCTGAATTGACAGCAAACTGGATTGGCATGATCGTCGCAATGTCGCGCTCTGCACGTCGATAGGGGACGACCAATCGTGAGTCTTGAAAGTGGTTCTGATTAGTCGAGGTCTGGCTGATTGTGGCATTCTGACGGAGACAACTTTGATGAGCATTAACGTGGCAGGCCATACGTTTGTTTTTCATCAACGTGATCAGCAGGACGGACTCGGTTACGACATCGTCTGGGAAGGTAAGATCAACGCACCGGCGCTCACTCATTGGGGGCGTGGCGACAAGCAGCTGGGGGATTCGCCACTCCCGATAGAGTTGCTGAACGATTCCGGAGCCCCACCTTCCTTGAATCAGCAGCAGGCACTGGAATGGTTGTGTTCGCATCTTCAGGAGTCAGTAAAGCGAATTCAGCTGGCCTGTGAAAAATCGTGGGATGAGGTCTATTGCTGCGACGGCGAAGAAGAAATGGATGATGATGTCGAATACTTCATTGAACGAATTCGAATCCCGCCCAACACTGCTCCTGAATGGGGACAAAACCAGCAAGATCCCGCATTGCCGTCGCTGATTGTTGTTGATTTGGAGCAGGACTGGGAATGGGAGCACGGTTTCTATGTCGTCCTTGATCCTTCAAACCCGGCAGGAGACTTCTGGTCGGACTGGGATGGGCTGAACGAGGCGGGCCTGGTGAGGTACGACGACGCGTGACTATCGGCCGGGGATTTCCAGAGAACGCCTGCGGTTCACCTCGGTGTTGACGTGTACGTCTGCACTTTGTCGAGGCAAACGGCTCTGATAGCCTGCCCCGTCGACGCCAGTACCTGTCGCGGTGGTCCCCGCAATTGTCAGGTGATACAGGGGCGTCATTCTGGCTGTAGACAATCAAACCGAACTTTCGAACTGCAGGGATCAGAATGTTGCGTTGGTTTCTTCGACGTCGAATCGATGCTGAGGAAAAAAAGCTCGGCGAATCGATGGACTATCTGCGGCACGTCGCCGATGTCTCGCCGACCGCAGCGTTGCGATTTGCCGGTATCATGTCATTTGCAAATGGTCGAAAGGATCTTCCTGCAGATGCATGGTTCAGTGCTCAGATTGTGACACTCCAGCGAGAAGACTGCGGTCCTTGCCTTCAAATCGCCATCAATCTCGCTCGTCAGCAAGGTGTGTCCGCCGATCTGATTCGAGCGGTTGTCGAGCGACGGTACGGCGATCTGACCGAAGAAGTTGCGGATGTCTGTGCGTTCTCGATGTCTGTCGTCGATGGTCATGACGATGACACACTTCGCGAAAAACTGAGGGCTCGCTATGGTAATCGAGCATTGATCGAGCTTTCCTTCGCCATCGCCAGTGCTCGCATCCCGCCAACGGTGAAACGAGTTCTTGGTTATGCGAAGAGTTGTCGCATGGTTGAAATTCATCCGTGAAGCATAGCTGAAGGGTTTGCGATGGCGATTCTGGAACTTAAACCGATGCTGCGCACCTGGGACATTCCGGCAACGATTTCGTTCTACACGGATGTTCTGGGATTCACATGCAGTGTGTACGATCCGGAATGGGGTTTTGCACATCTGCATCGGGATAAAATCGCCGTCATGATCTCGAGCCCCAACGCGCACGAAGGTGATACGGTTCCGAAGTTCACAGGGTCACTGTACATGACGTGTGACGATGTTGATGGCCTGTGGATGTCCCTTAAAGACCGCGTTAGAGTCTGTTATCCAATCGAAGACTTCGAATACGGAATGCGGGAGTTTGCTATCTACGACAACAATGGATACGTTTTGCAATTTGGCAAGCCCGCGTCAATCGCTGCCCGGTAGAATCGCTGGATGGTACAGCTGGTTGATATCGCCTGCGATGTTGATAAGAAGGTGCAAAGTCTGGGTCACGTGCTTGACCGGTCGGCAAAGGCGGCTCAATGTATGACAGTGTTGATTGCAAGCCCGTCGTAATTCGCGGGCAACTTGCCCTGAACGAAAATTATTGTGAGAAAACCATGTCATCGTCTGGCCACCAAGTCGAACAATCTCGAATCAAACTTTTGCAGGGTGACATCACGAAACTCGCCGTTGATGCAATCGTGACTGCCGCCAATGAATCACTTTGTGGCGGAGGTGGTGTTGACGGTGCGGTTCATCGAGCGGCTGGTCCAGGTTTGTTTGAGGAATGTCGCTCGATTGGTATTTGCCCTGAAGGTGAAGCTCGGGTGACGCATGGCTATCTGCTGCCTCCACGCCGGATTATCCATACCGTCGGGCCTGTGTGGGACGGTGGCGGTTACGGCGAACGTGAGACCTTGGCGAAGTGCTATCGGGAATCGCTACGACTTGCCGCAGAAAATGGAGTCGAATCCCTCGCTTTTCCCTGCATCGCCACTGGAAGTTATGCTTTTCCAAAAGACCAGGCATGCGACATTGCTGTGTCGACAGTCTCTGATTGGGTCGCTGGTCACAGTTTGCCAAAAACGATCTCGTTCTGTTGTTTCGATGACGAGGATTACACTTTATATCAAGCGAGATTGGCAGCGATATCATGAGACAATCAGCAAAATTAATTTGACCTGCCGTCGCGAATGACTTTATGTATGATTGAGTTCAGGGCGGCTGATCGTCCTTTACGGATTCTCTTTGGAAAGGACTCTTGCATGAAGACAATACGATATCTGGTCCCAGTATTTGGCGTAGCCGCCATCTGTGTGTTCGCCGTTTTCGGCTCTGACGACAAACTGCCCATTCCGAACGAAGACGCGATTCCAGCTCGCGTCACCAACCAAGAAGTACATCGCGGAAGTCCGTATGCATCACCAACACGACAATTACTCGATGAGAATCCGACGTTAGTGCGATGGCTGCTGGAACTGGTCGTCAAAAAGGGCGACCTGGAATACCCAATTGAGCACTATGCTCTTAATGCACTGGCTCCAGATGCCGCCGTCGAGTTCATTCGAGAATTGGATCATAAAAATGTCGCAGTCCGAATGGCTGCGATGAACTTTTTGGGGCAATGTGCCACTTCTAAAGGCTTTCCGCAAAAAGAAGTCGTGGCAAAGCTCTTGAAGATTGCTCAGGATGAAAAAGAAGATGATGCCGTCATAAAACTCGCAACAACGACGATCTGTGAAATCATCTGTGTCATGCAAGGTCAAGCTTTGCCATCCAGGTCGACGTGAGTGAAAGCTCTCACCAACACGATGACAACACGGGCACAAGGTTTGGCAACACGGCGGTCAGTGGCAGCAGCGGCTTGACGCAATACTGATGCTCCGCCAGTCAGGAGATGAGATGACTACTGAGACATACACACCAGGCCACACACAGAACGCGACCGATTTTATGTCGGCGCGTTCGATCCAGTCGCATGGCCAGTTCTTTCTGCCGTATTTGACTCCTGGTCTTGCGGTGCTGGATTGCGGTTGCGGGCCGGGATCCATCACGCTGGGGATCGCCGAACTCGTTGCGCCGGGACAGGCGACGGGAGTGGACTTCGGCCTCAGCCAGATTGAACGTGCGACGGCAAGCGCCGTAAGCCGTCGCGTGGAAAACGTAAGATTTCAAACAGCCGACTGCTACTCGCTGCCGTTTGCTGATGGCAGCTTTGATCGAGTATTCAGCCATGCCCTGATGGAGCATCTGGCGGAACCGTTGCGGGCCGTGAGCGAGATGTACCGTGTCCTGAAGCCGGGGGGCGTCGTTGGAGTCTGCAGTCCTGACTGGGGTGGCTTCGTACTGGCACCGCCGTCGAGAGAATTGAGCGAGGCGATCGAAGCGTATACTTCCCTGCAAACGAATAACGGTGGTGATATTCAGGTGGGTCGCAAGTTCGGGGGATATTTGCAGGAATGCGGCTTCAAACGCATTCAGATGTCCGCCAGATACGAATGCTATTCGTCCCTGCCAATGATTGGTGAATACCTCGCTCTTCAACTCGCAAGAAAAAACGAAGCGCAACATGCCGAAACGCTCAGGCAATGGAGCCGGAGTGAAGGTGGTATGTTCGCGCAGTGCTGGGTCTCGTGCATCGGTCACAAGCAATGACACATTTCCGGCGTTTGGCAGCCAATCAGATCTGACCGCAACATGTTTGGCGGGACGATCGCGACATCAGCAACGACAGCGAGGTTACCAATGCGTCCCACCATGCAAGTGCTTGCATTTGCCCTTCTCGTCAACGTGAGTTCTGGGTTCGTGTATTTCATGCCCGGTGATGCCTTCTTCCACACGACGCTTTCTTCGAAAAGAATTGACAGGCATCCGCAGTTCACGGAGCAAACGTGTACCATCGGGTACATGTCGCCCCCGTCTGTTGAAGGGAGATTTGAAGAGAGTATCGGGTTTCCAGGTTTGTTGATAACGAAATGCGATGCTGGGTTTCGTGATCGGGTTTTGCAGACATTCAGGCAATGCAATGATGGCAATCCTGACGATGACGTGCACGTGTTCGTATACAACAAAGACTTTGAGTTGAACAGGGCGTTTGTTGGACTGAAATACAATGAGCAGTGGGGCGAGGATGTGAAGTTCGAGGCTCCGTTTCGTGCACCCATAATGGGGCCCTTACCGATTTATCGGTACGAGTCATTTTCGCAGTCGCGGGACATGGTGCTTTTCGATTGGCGAGACGCATCACGAGTTGCGGGGCTTCACGTTGTTGTCCCGGATGGTGTCGAATGGCGTAAAATTGGAAGGCCACAGAATGTCAAAGCGGTCGAGATCAAAGCGTCCCAGTGCATGCTGTTATTCGTAGCGAGGCAAAATCTTGATGCTGTCGTTGAGCGTAAAGTGGGAGCCAAATGCTGGCAGTTACTCGACAAGAATACGAATGAACTGATTCGCCGAGAGAACCAATGGGAGGTTGTTGGAAAGTAATTTCTTGTTGTCCGAACGCCGGGTTGCGATTGCGGAAGCGAGCCGATGGTTTGCATGTTCTTGAAATTGCATCATGAAAAAGCACGAAAATTGATAGACATCTGTGAGTTCCTCGACCTCCACCTGGGGGTTGAAAGATGAGCATTTCACATCATCCCTGATGACATCCGATCATTACCGATCGCAGATCGCGTGCGGCTGGCCGAAGAAATCTGGAACAACGGCGAGGTGGAAGTGTGAAGAGAAGAGTCCACGGAAACGAACCAACGTCACCCGACCATGTTTTGGGGTGCCGCGGGCAATAGTCTAGGATTGCCCGTTCCGATGCTGATT
This sequence comes from uncultured Planctomycetaceae bacterium, assembly GCA_964609845.1. Classification (GTDB taxonomy): domain Bacteria; phylum Planctomycetota; class Planctomycetia; order Planctomycetales; family Planctomycetaceae; genus Schlesneria. Next base: position 60,141 of record CAZSTW010000022.1, read on the forward strand.
CCATAAAGGACAGGCAGTTCATTGTTGGTGTTCGTGCTTCGTAAATGCCGCACTCACGAGAAGTTCTGTCGTTTGTGAGTCGGTTCGTAACGAATTCACATCTGTCGTCGATTTGGCCGATAGCGGGTCCGTCTGTTCTCTGGATTTCGTTTCGCAGGCTGGCGACGAGTAACGTTCACCGTTTCTCGATCACTGCTCAATGTCCGTCCGTTTTGTGCCGGGTACCATGTTGAAAATCCCAGAATTCAAGGTTGACTGATTCGCAGCGCAGAACACTCACCTTGCCGAAATGTCCTAAATCCGTTAATCCATTCCAGGAACGGGGTTGGTGTTGCCGCGCCATGTTCGCTGGTTTGTCTGGAGCATGGTCGGTATACTTCGTGCACAGCGGTTTCCGTAAACTGCTTGCTGCGTCAGTTCGTTGTTCGCTGATGTTGATGGATTTCGGACGTATGGATCCTGTTGGGCTACACTTGTCGGTCGCCGGTGCGGACCGGTCGAAGCTTCGATTTGGGAGTGGCAAAGCATTAATTCATTTCGATGCTGATCCGCCACGCGCGACATGGAGGTTACCCTCGGCATGACATTGAATTCGAGTAGCCGACCGGATGCTGTCCTGGAATCCCCCAGCGGGTGGAGCCGTCGGACGCGTTCGCTGCTGGGCGTGCAGGTGATCGCAACGGGTTCGTGCCTGCCTGATAACATCGTAACCAACGCCGACCTGCAGTCACGTTATGGTTTTGACCCGGAATGGATTGAACAGCGGACCGGCATTCTGGCGCGGCGTCACGTTGTTCCCGGTCAGGCGACAAGTGATCTCTGTATTGAAGCGGCCCGACGAGCGATGCGCAACGCGCACGTCTCCCCTCGCGATATTGACCTGATCGTCGTCGGCACGTTTACTCCGGACTATCAGTGCCCGACCACTGCCAACATGGTTCAGGAAGCCTTGGGAATCGATGCCCCGGCCATGGATGTGCATGCGGCCTGCTCGGGGTTTGTTTATGCCTTGTCGACCGCAACACAATTCGTGGCGACCGGCAACAGCAAGATGGCTCTGGTCATCGGGGGTGACTGCAACAGTCGCATCGTCAATCCGGAAGAAATGAAAATTGCACCGCTGTTTGGTGACGGGGCGGGTGCGGTGATCGTCACCAAGGGAGATGCACATCAGGGCTTGATGTGTTACCAGTTGGGGTCCGATGGTGGTGGCGGTTCGATGCTGGATCGTCCTGCCGGGGGGACTCGCAATCCGATCACCCATGCCGATCTGGATGCGGGACGACAGTATCTGCAGATGGATGGCCGCAGTGTCTTCAAATGGGCCGTTCGTGCCGTGACCGACAGCATCGAACTGGTCTTGCGCAAGTCTGGACTCTCGGTTCACGATGTGGAACTGTTCGTCCTGCATCAGGCGAATATCCGGATTATCAACAACGTCGCCGAACAACTGGCAATTCCTCCCGAGAAACTGTTCAATAACCTGCAGGACTATGGCAACACATCCGGCGGTTCAATCCCCATCGCTCTCGATGAAGCGGTGCGAGCAGGTCGAATCGACCGCGGTGATACGCTGTTGATGTGTGGTTTTGGTGCCGGGTTGACCTGGGGAACGTGCCTGTTCCGCTGGTAGACTGATCGAAAGACTCCGATTGTGACCGGGACTGATACCCCGTCGAATTCTTCGGCGGATTCTTTGATAGCTGAACCGTCTGAGGTTCTGCGCCGAACTTTCGGATACCCTTCGTTTCGTGGATCGCAGGAAGCGATCATCCGCCGGACACTGCAGGGACGGCACTCACTGGTGATCATGCCCACCGGCAGCGGAAAGTCGCTCTGTTACCAGATTCCTGCGATCATGCAGAGCCTTGCCTGTGAATCAGGCACCCTGCCCTCACTGACGCTGGTTTTGTCGCCGTTGATTGCATTGATGAAAGATCAGGTGGACGCGTTAAAGGCCCGCCAGATCGATGCCGCGTATATCAATTCCTCGTTGACATCAGAACAGCGTCAACAGCGCTATCGCGACGTTTCTGCGGGACGATACCAGTTACTGTATGTCACTCCGGAACGATTTCGGAAGCCCGAGTTTCTCGACGTGATTGCCCGGCGAAAGGTCGTGTTGCTGGCGGTTGATGAAGCCCACTGTATCAGCGAATGGGGGCATGATTTTCGTCCTGATTACACGCGATTGCTGGAGTTTCGTGAACGCCTGGGATATCCCACGACAATCGCGCTGACGGCCACAGCGACTCGAGAAGTGCGTGAAGACATTCTTCGCCAACTGGGGCTGCCGGACGACACCGCAACGTTTCTGGAAGGGATTGATCGCCCCAATCTGACGCTCGATGTGCGAGAGGTCTGGGGGGATGACGACAAGCTGAAGCAAATTCAATCCATTCGAGAACTTTACAAGGATAATTCTGGCAGCGGCATTGTCTACTTCACGCTGATTCGAACTCTGGAACGATTCAGCGATCTGTTGCGGCAGCTACGCGTTCCCCACGTCTGTTATCACGGAGATCTGGAGCGTCAGCAGCGTCGCCGCATTCAAAACGAGTTTATGCGGGGTGATTGTCCGCTGGTGTTGGCGACAAATGCGTTTGGGATGGGGATCGATAAACAGGACATCCGCTACGTGATTCATGCCGAGATTCCAGGTTCGATGGAATCGTGGTATCAGGAAATTGGACGCGCTGGTCGGGACGGGCTGCCATCAGATTGCGTTCTCCTTTACGACGAGGCTGATCTGACGACTCAAATGGAATTCATCCGCTGGAGTAATCCCGATGCCGAATTCTATGAACGCGTCTATGATCAGCTTGTACGTAACAAGGAGCAGGTTGACGCTTTCGGTCTGGAATGGTTGCGTGAGAAATTGCATGCCAAACAGATTCATGACCGGCGTCTGGAGTCTGCCCTGGCAATGCTTGAGCGGCACGGTGCAATTGAAGGGACCTGGGAGCCGATGCGATTGACCGTAACAGGCCCCCTCCCCTCAGAATTGTCGGATGCAGATCGCCTGAAGGAAAAGCTGCGCCGTGATCAGCAGAAGTTATTGTCCCTGGTCCAGTTTATCCGCCATGAGGGCGACCGCAGGGATTTTCTGCGGGCCTATTTCGGGTAGTCTGCGAGTTTTGGGGAGGACTTCGCAAGGGGCTACGTGCCTTTGGCGAAGTCTTAGGACGCATCCGGTTTAATGTGCCGTCCCCGCTCTAGAGCGCATCTCACTTAAATGTGGCGTCCCGCGGGCATCAAACGACAGCGTCTCACCCATGTTTCGACGCGACACGGAAGTGCGACACGCACTAATGCCGAAAACTCCACTTCTGTCAGATGCAGAAAAACGTACAATCCCGCTGCGATCATGAAGATTGCACATCGGCTGGAATTCTCCGAAGTTTCAGCTCAGAAACGTGAGTGCGAAACAGGAGGCGATCATGCAGGGATGCGAATCGCGGCGATGGCCGCTGGGATTGTGGATCGCATTTTGCCTTGTCATGGCTGGAGGTTCCGTTGACGCAGCTGAATCTGTGCCGCGCCAGACCGAATCTCCCCCCACGTGGCGTGACGATGCCGCTCTGCACGACCTGCAATTTATTGGTTCTCGATCTGGATTCGCTGTCGGTTCTCAAGGAGCGATCTGGAAATCCGCTGATGGTGGCCGTACCTGGTCCCCCATTTCCAGCGGAGTCTCGATCACGTTTCGTAGTTGCTGCTTTTTGACCGACAATTGTGGTTGGGTCGGGGGAAGTGAGATTTCGCCCTACACGGGACTCGATACAGGAGTGCTGCTGTTCACAGAAGATGGTGGCAAGACGTGGCAGCGACTGGGGAAAGGATTGCCCCCGATCACGTATGTGAAATTCTTCGGTCTGGACGAAGGTGTCATCGTCGGTCGGCCATCGGCGGATGTTCCTGCGGGGATCTTGAAGACGACCGATGGTGGCAAGACATGGCAACCTGTGAATGGCGATGCGGTCGCTCCCTGGCGCGCCGCCTGCTTTGTTGATTTTGAACTGGGAGTCGTTGCTGGTACGGAAGGACGCCTGTCGCTGGTCGGCGGCGAACAACTGCTCGCCTCCAAGCTTCCACCACAGGGCTTGCGCACAATTCGCTCGGTCACGATTTCTGGTGACGAAACCGGGTGGCTGGCTGGCGACGGCGGTCTGTTGCTGCGGACTGGCAGCGGCGGTGTCGTCTGGGAATCGCCTGCAGGCTCACTTCCCGACGAACTGCGGATCGGAATGGATTTTCGGAGCGTTGATGCACGCGGCGACAATGTCTGGCTGGCAGGTTCGCCAGGAAGCGTTGTCTGGCACAGTCCGAACGGAGGACGAAACTGGCAACGATCATTAACGGGCCAGACTGTTCCACTCAACGCGATTCGATTCATCTCCAATCAGGTTGGCATCGCCGTTGGTGAACTTGGCGTCATCCTGCGAACAGAGGACGGTGGCAAGTCGTGGAATCCAGTTCGCGGGACGAGTCGACGCGCAGCAGTCCTGTCGTTGCAGTCCCGGCCATCGCAGGTGACGCCAGCCTGGGTCGCCAAGCTGTCGGGCGAACAGGGCTACCGCAGTGCGGTCTGGGTCGCCAGTCGACAAGACCTGGGGCCGATGGCATCTGCCGCCGACACAGAATCAACCGTGAAGGCTGCCGTGGAACAATCCGGAGGTCATTCCGGCGATATCTTCTGGCAATTGCCGATTCTGGTACCAGGCCTGGAGTACACCTCGGACAAGCTGATCGCGGAGTGGCAAAAGAAGACGGAAGGAAAGCTGGCCGCTTCCATGCTGTCAGTCATGGTGCGTCAAGTACGGACATGGCGTCCCAATGTTGTCATTCTCAATCAACCCGCCAAAGACGACGCTGCCAGCTACCTGCTGTTTGACGCGGCCCTGAAGGCTATCGAACAGGCCGCGGACGCCACGCGGTATGCCGAGCAGCGAGAATTCACCGGGCTTGCTCCGTGGAAGGTTGATCGGATCTATGTCCAGTTAGCGAATGGCTCGCAGGGAGATACGGCCGTTGACCTGGATGAATACCTGCCTCGGCGAAAGATGTCGGTCCGTCTGGCTGCAGCAACAGGGGATTCACTTGTTCGCCTGGGACTTCGCATGCCCGAAATGTCGCCACAACGCCAATACAGTTTCAGACTCATCGGCGTCGACGGGCAACCGCAATCGGGCAATGCTGTTGGCCGCGACTTTTTTGCTGGAATCTCGATTCCGCCCGGATCAGATGCTCGTCGCGAATTGGGGCAGATCGATGAAACCGACCTGGAACGACAGCAGAAACTGGCTCAGAGACACCGCAATTTTCAGGCAATCGCCGTCAAATCGTTCGATGATCCGCGGACGGCGGGGCAGATGATCGGTCAACTGGGAACGATCGTACGTGAGATGGATTCGCGCCAGGGAGCGGAGTTACTGCGAGGTCTGGCGGAAGAATATCGACAGCGATCCTTGTACGAACTCGTCGAAGCAACGAACGTCGAATTGATACGACGGTATCCCCAGGAACCGGCTGCGGTCGATGCAATGCGATGGTTGATCCAGTTCTGGATCAGCAGTGAGACCGCATGGCAACGTATGCAGCGAATGACAAATGACAGCACCACAATTACGGGGAACGTCCAAGGGAATGCCCGTGTCATCCAGCAGGCAGCAGATACGCTGACTCGAGGAATCGGTGGCGTTCAAACCGCAGACTATTCGGACAATCAACCGGCAATTCAACAAAATGTGCGGCCGGGACGGCTGGACCGTCTGACGCTACCGAATGGTGACTCCGCCAGCAAACGCGCGAATGGGACTCGACCATCCGCACAGCGTGAAGAATGGCGGACCGGCGAGATGCGCGACTGGCATCGTCAGGCAAGCGAACTCGCGGCACAGCTGGAAGCTCAGGTGCCCGGTCTGTTTCGTAGCCCTGAAATCCAGTTTCCACTCGCCGCCTTGCAGAGGTCGGGTGGCTCAATGGCCAAATCAGATGCCATCTTCCGTGGATACCTGAGTCGCTCCACAGATGCGGGAACAAAATCGCTGGCCGAGCGGGAAGTCTGGATGATGCTTGCCACCGCGCAGCCGCCTCAGTCCCTGGCCTTGTGTCGTCGCACGAATGAAAAGCCTCAATTGGATGCTGTTCTGGCAGATTCCTGCTGGCAGGATGCTCGAGAACTTCGCTTGACGTCAGAGCCGGTCGACACAGAGCGACGTGGCGAACCAGAGCCAACAGCGGCCATGATGATGTTTGCCTATGACACCGAGTTTCTGTACGTCGGATTGAGTGTTCCACGGCGTGACGGCGCACCACTCGATCAACCCGTTCGGACGGGCCGTTCACACGACGCAGACCTCAGTCGGCATGACCGAGTCACAATCTGCCTGGATGTCGATCGCGACTATGCGACCTGGTATGAATTCCAGGTCGACCAGCGTGGCTGCACTTTCGAATGCTGCTGGGAAGATCGCCGCTGGAACCCGACCTGGTATGTTGCGACTGACGCCGATGCGACGCATTGGCGGATCGAAGCGGCGATTCCCTGGAGTGAACTTGTTGTCAGTCCACCGCAGCGAGGAACCGCCTGGGGAGCGGCAATCACTCGAACAACTCCGACCGTCGGTGTACAGTCTTGGGTACATCCTGCGGTCATTCCCCCCAAGCCAGCATCTTTCGGGCTGTTGAAGTTCGACTGATGATGGCACGAGATTCTGCCATGTCCGACTTCGCTGTTGTCAATGCGACTCTGATTCTGCCTGATCGTCTGTTGTCCAATTCGGGAATCCATGTTCGGTCCGGAAGGATCGTTGGTGTCGGGCGGATGGAAGATCTGCCGGACTGGACGTCAACAACAATCGATGCCCAAGGTCAGTATCTGTCACCGGGCTTCGTTGACATGCATGTGCATGGTGGTGACGGGGCCGATTTCATGGACGGTGACGAAGCTTCGTTCAAAAAGGTCATCGCCGCACATCGCCGTCATGGCACGACAGGAATCGTTCCCACCAGTACGGTCGCGACGCATGAACAGACACTGCAGTACCTGGAACTTTCCGAGCAGTTCTGCCGCACGGGAGATGTTCTGGGGGCTCACCTTTATGGACCGTTCTTTAACGAAGATAAGGTTGGCTGCCATCCCAAGGCCCCCGCTCGTTCTCCGATGAAAGAAGAGTATCAGCAGTATCTGAAATTCGCGGAGACGATTCTGGTTGCCACCTGCGCGCCGGAACTGCCGGGAGCGATGGACTTCTTTCGTGACGCAGCGGCATGCGGAATCCGGTTGAATGCGGGCCATTCGAATGCGTCCTGGTCCGAGATGGAAGCCGCTTTTGAATTGGGGATGAGGCACGTCGATCATTTTTATTGTGCCATGAGCAGCGTCCCTGGAATGCGAGAACGATTTGGAGTGCCGATGCAGGCAAGCATGACCGAGTTTGTCCTCGGGACCGAACAGATGACGACCGAAGTGATTGCTGATGGTTGTCATCTAGCCCCTGAACTGCTGCGGTTTGTGGTACGAATGCTGGGACCAGACCGAACGGCTCTCGTCACCGACGCCAACCGGGCTCTGGACATGCCGCCGGGTGAATATGTGTTTGGTCCGATCGACTGTGGCGTGACGATCGTCAGCGACGGCAGCGTCGGCTGGACCGCAGACCGCAGTGCTCTGGCAAGTAGCGTCCGGGGAATGGATCACATGGTCCGGCACATGCATCAGGTTGTCGGCATAGACCTTCCGACAACGATCCGGATGGCGACACTGACCCCCGCACGCATCCTGGGACTCGCCAAAGAACTGGGGAGCATCGCCCCTGACAAGTCGGCCGATCTGATTTTGCTGAACAGCGAACTGGAGGTTGAACGAGTCTGGTGCCGTGGTGTCGAATGGCGGTTGTAATGACGATGATTTCTATGGCGAGTCTTTGACGATATCGATCGTTCCTCGTCGGGTGGCCGGGACTGGACTGAGGCTTTGCGAAGGAAGGCCCGGTCTTCGTGTGGAGCGCACATTCCGGGACTTCGCGAAGACGCTCCAGTCCGCTCCAGTCCGCTCCAGTCCGCTCCAGTCCGCTCCAGTCCCGGCCACCCTCCTGGTACGTGTCGCACTTCCGCGTCGCGTCGAAACATGGGGTAGACGCTGTAATTTGATGCCCGCGGGCCGCCACTCTTAAATGAGACGCGCACTAATAGTCGAGCCGAAGTATCCGGTCAGCGAAGGCTGAGGCTTTGTCATAGTCTTCCGCAAATGGCCATGTGTGCAGCTTAAGTTCTGCTGATTCCACGAAGACGCCGTTTTTCATTGCCTTCGCAACGATCTCCCGAGTTCGTTCTCGCATCAGTTCGCCATGATCCGCGAAGATGAAAAACGGGCAGATATTTCTGGAAGGTTCGTTGTCCCAGGGCAGCATCTTGTCGCTGCGCATTTCGTTGTTGGCGATGCCAGCTCCGAGAATCGCGCAGGCAATCTCAGTGGACAGGTTTTCATAGGGCGACCGGATGGTCCTGTCCATGTCGTCAAGGCGAACCTTCTTGAAGTCTGCCTTGCCATACAGGTAGCGCGGCGTGGACCTGAGTTTATTGACGAGCATGCCAGGCACCTCGCTCCCTTTGCTGTGTCCGAAGCAGCAGATTTTTTCTGAATCAAGGTGAAACCGTTTCGCGTTTCCCTTCACGTATCGAATGAAGCAGGCCGCAAACTGATCGCCGTAAAAATCGTAGCCCTTGTGATACCCGCCGACCGGATCATTGAAGTACTGCTGGTGGATGATCGCCATGTTCTTCATCGCAAATGCCTGGACCAGGTACCTGTTTTCCAATGGAAAGTAGCTTTCCCGTCCCTTTTCATTGGAACCATAATTCGTCAAGACGCCGACCGCTGGTCCGTAAACCGGGTAGATGATGTCGAAGGTATTGACGTTGTTTGCGTCGGCTTCATGGAACGGCCTGTTGAGTTGCCGGGCGATCTCCTGCCGGAAAGCTGCTGGAATATCGCCATAGCGAAACCAGGTCACATCGCGTTCAACAGTGAACCCGGGCATCAGGGTGAAATAGTCGTCGGCCAACGTTTCTGTTTTGCTCGATGTCTTTGATGATCGCGGCCCGGCAACAACCCCATCCGCGAGGTCTCGAGCATCGGCGGTCAACTGCACGACGTATTTTTCCAGATCCACCCCCCGCAGTTTCTTCTCTTTGAAATCGGCCACGATGACGGTGAATTTCCTGCGGATCAGATCTTCCAGGATTTTCTTGTGCTGCCCGGGTGACAACACGAGTTGCTTGCGGCCCGTATTGATTGCATAAATCGCGACGTTTTTCTTGGGGCCCTTGTCGAAGTACACATCGAATTTCACCCCGTTCTTTACGGCAGAAACGTGTCCTTCGCTGGAGACCCCGATCGGCGGTATCGATTCGTGCGAAAATCGTACCACTTCCGGGCTTGAGTCGAGTGTGGATGGTCCCGCAGAACTCTGTTCGTCCGCCGGAGACGATTTGGCAGCCAACTGGGTCAGAACCCCGGTGATGACAATCGTTGCGAACAGCCATCGATTTCTATTCATCGCGAGTTCGCCACGTCGAGGTTTCGCAAAAGGGTCTTCCACTCCTGCGGCACGGTCATGTGTCCGTAAAGTGACTGAATCGACCGGGACAGCCTGGATCTCTTCACGACGCCCGGCCAGGTTCTGTCACGTTATTTCAGAGATTAGCACGCGCCATTTCATCAGCCGACGTGCTTCAGTTTTGTCACGCGTCCGGCAGCGACCCATTCCACGACGTAGATATTGCCAGTCTTGTCCCAGCAGGCATCGTGCGGATGCACGAACCGGCCGTCTTGCCATTGCGACGGCTGGCCGCGCATCCTGAATCCGTTCAGGGCCTGCTTGGTCCATTCGGGGTCATAACCAAGGTGGACGATGACTTTGTTGTCCTTATCCAGAATGGTGACTCGGGCATGCAGATCTGGAACCAGCAGTTCCTTGCCGCGAATATCGAAGTGTGCCGGGAAACTGACAGTCTCTTTGACCATTCGCTCCGGCTGCGGTGTGCCGTCGAGAGCAAAGTATTGCAACCGGGCATTCGCACGGTCGGCCACGACAATTGCGGGGGGAGTTCCCGGGCGGTCATCCAGCCAGATTCCATGCGGCGTCTGGAACTGTCCCACGTCTTTGCCACCTCCACCCCACGTCCGGACCCACTTCAAATCCTTGTCATACTGGTGGATGAAGTTGGCTCCATATCCATCGGCAACGTAGAAACCACCATCGGGCGCGAAGGCAATATTGGTCGGATTGAACTGGTTGACGTCGCGATACCGTCCAGACTCTTTCGGCTGCTGAAACTCCCAGACCTTCTCACCTTTCAAGGTCATTTTTGTGACCTTGCGGTGCGGTGCGTTGAACGTCAGATACAGGAACTCTTCGCCACCGTCTTTGCGAATATCGATCCCATGCCCACCACCAGCATATTCCTTCCCGAATGACCTGACAAATTTGCCACTCGGTTCAAACACGGCAATCGTATCAACGCCAGCCGGAGCACGGTGCTTGATGTAGATCAGCCCCGTCGCATCGACAGCAACGCCGTGCGTATCCTGCCATTTGATATGATCGGGGACGTTTCCCCAACCGTGATGGCATTCGTACTTGTGACCCTCAATGCCGATCACTGCCGGTTTTGACCCCGACTTGTCATCCGCATGAACAAACGGTGCACCTGCGATCGTCACCGCCGCAGCACTGGCGGTCGCCAGGAATTCACGCCGATTGGGTTGCCCGCCAGAACTCGAAGACGTCAGCGATTCGGACATTGGAAACTCCTGCAGTGGTGATCCTCGGAATCAACATGTCTTCAAGTGTACGAGTGCCGCCATCACAAGCAGCCAGACGCATACATCGCTCGTTCACACCGATCGCCCCAATTACTCTCAACGGAACGGGTGAACGAAAATATCCAGATACAGTACGAACGCCATCAGGCTGAGCAGGAAGAACATCCCGACATAGGTAGCCCCAATCATGATTCGCTCGCTGGGGCGACGGCGCGTGACCGCTTCCCACATCAGGAAGACCATGTGGCCTCCATCCAGAACGGGGATTGGCAAGAAGTTCAAAACGGCCAGATTGATGCTGAGGAATCCCAGGAACAGCAGCAGCGGTGACAGGCCATGCTGCACGATGGTGACAGCAGCGGTTGCGATCCCGATCGGACCGTGCAATTCCTTGGCGGAAACTCGCCCGGTGAACAGGCTGCGAAGAGTCAGGTAAATGTTCATCGCCGCATTGCGAGTGTAATTCGTCGACATCATCCAGGCATCGCCCAGACTGTTTGCCTTCTGCTCCATTTCAAGCTGTTCCATACGCAAACCCTGAATCACAGGGAGTGGCCATGATGGATCGAGTTTCGGAGTCAGTTCAACTTTACGCTCCTTCTGGTCCTCAACGAGGGTCAGGCGGACTTTGCAATTTGGAAATTCCTGCATGGCCCAGAAGGCGTGGCCCCAGTTGTTGGACTTGGCGGCGATCTTGGGATCATCGAGATTAATGACGAGTGGATCACGCGTCTTCGTTTCACCCTTAACCAGTTCAGGCGGCATGAACAATTCCACGCGTTTCACCTTGATGATCGCGCCACCTTCCTTGACGGTGATTCCCTCTTCGGCTGCAGGGCTGCCCGGTTCTACTGCCAGCACGACGGGAATCGTATGGAATGAGGCACCGATCGAGGGGATCGAAATCGATTCCCCTTCGTAGTTTGGTTGATCGATCCAGCCTGGCAGGTTCGTCGGTCGAATCTTCAGATTGACGGTCTCGGGGGCACCGTCCTTCGGCTGACGGGTCACTGTCACCTCAACGTCTTTGCCGTGCAGGCTGGCGAACAGGTTTGGAAGCTTCAGCGGGTCAATCTCTTTACCGATGTCCTTGCCATCGACCTTGACCAGCTTGTCCCCTTCCTGGAGCCCTGCCGACTGGGCCGGTGAACCGGCCTGCAATGCAGCCACTCGGCCCGCATCCATCGAAAGTCCCAGGGTGCGGAACGAGTTGTTCTTCAGTACGATTGTTTCTTTCGATCCGTCAGCACGAGTCACTCCGAGCTTGACCGCTCCCCCTTCCTGACGGGCCAGTGTCTGTCGCAATTCCCAGAACGTTTTGACAGGCTCGCCGTTGACCGTTTCGACCAGATCGCCCGCCTGAAAAGGGGGCTCGGCCGTTTCTGCGACGCTACCCGGGAAGACGAACGGAAACTTCGGAGTCGGCTGGCCGACCTTCAAGCTGCGAGTATTCAGAACGCCGATCTGGGGATGCGAAGATGTCTGTTCCGGCAGGATGGTCAAATTCAGTGGCGAACCATCATGGTGACGGCCTTCGATCTCCAGTGGTGGGGATGACAGGGCGACATTCAGGCGGACATCTTCAAACGTCAGGATGCGGCGACCGTTGATCCGTTCGATGACGTCGTCTGGCTGCAAGCCAGCCTTCCAAGCGGGCATTCCTGGGCGGACTTCACCAATGATATTCGGAAACGTCTCGTGCCCGATCATGTAGGCACCACCAACGAAGAAGACTGCGGTGATGATGTTCATCGTCACGCCTGCAGAAATGATCGCCATCCGCTGCCAGACGTTCTTGGCCAGATACGATCGCGGGTCCTGAGCGATCTCTTCATTGGTCAACTGGCTGGGGTCAGCATCATCCTGCCCGAGCATCTTGACGTAACCACCAAATGGAATGAGTGACAGCGCGTATTCGGTTTCGCCCCATTTCCAACTCAGCAGGACTGGACCGAAACCGATGCTGAATCGTTCGACGTTGACGTTGCACCACTTGGCAACGGCAAAGTGACCAAGTTCGTGGAAAAAGATCACCATGCCGAGTCCGACGGCCGCAGCTGCGAAGCTGAGGCCGTTGGTGCCCCAGGCCGAAACCTTTTCCATCAAGGTTGTGGCGAGTGTCAAAGTCAGCGAGTCCATCGTCTCATCTCCTCGCGAGCCCAGGCGTCCTGACGCAGCAATTCGCTGAGAGTCGGACTGGGGTCGTCGTTGTGCGCATTCAATATTTCC
>CAZSTW010000023.1:0-18734 GCA_964609845.1 uncultured Planctomycetaceae bacterium
AAAATTCATGGCGGCAGCAACTGGCAAGCACAAAATCAAAGACGTGGGTAACGTTGACCACCCTACTTTCAGACGTGATCTTGTTCGGCGGCGTCTGATCCGTCCCGTGAAACTTGTGTAATCGATCAATTCCGGGCAGGATGACGACAGCAGCGTCGGGTTTCGGAAGATTGACAAACTTCAACATTACAGGATGACGTTCATGGTTGGCCGATTCAGCGCGGGGATCGTAGTAGGACTGGCTCTCCTCTTCAGCGGAATTGCTGTGGCTGAAGATCGTGAATTGCTGGGGGCAGTGTCATTTCCGGCGACTGATTGGCCATGGTGGCGAGGTCCGCAGCGAAACGGGATTGCCAGTTCCGATCAGAAGCCGCCGCTGAAATGGAGCGAAACGGAAAGCATTCTGTGGAAGGCTGCGGTTCCGGGGCGAGGTCACGGGTCGCCGACTGTTGTCGGTGATCGCGTTTTTCTGGCGACTGCGGAACAGGATCGAGAAGTCCAGTCGGTCCTCTGTTTCGACCGGAATACTGGAAAGGCCTTGTGGCAAACCGAAGTTCACAAAGGCGGATTTGACACCAAGGGGAATGCCAAGAGTTCACTGGCATCATCCACCGTGGCCTGCGATGGAGAACGGGTCTACATCAACTTTCTGAATTCTGCCGCGATTTACACGACCGCTCTCAGCCTCGATGGAAAGCAGATCTGGCAGACGAAAATCACCGACTATGTCCTGCATCAGGGCTTTGGTTCTTCTCCAGCGGTCTATGGACCGCTGCTGCTGGTTTCGGCGGATAACAAGGGTGGTGCCGGAGCGATTGCAGCCCTGAAACGCGATTCGGGAGAAATCGTCTGGAAGCAGCCAAGACCAAAGTTGCCAAACTACACATCGCCCATCGTCTTGAAGGTGGACGGGCGAGAGCAGATGGTCTTCGCGGGGTGCGATCTGGTCACCAGTTTTGATCCACTGACAGGAAAGAAATTCTGGGAGATTAAAGGTTCGACCGAAGAATGTGTCACCTCGACCGTGACCGATGGACAGTTGATCTTTACCAGCGGCGGTTACCCGACGAATCATATCTCGGCCATTGCGGCGGATGGTTCTGGTAAGGTCGTCTGGAAGAACAACACGCGCGTTTACGTTCCATCCATGCTGGTTCGTGATGGCTATCTGTACACCGTGCTTGATGCGGGTGTCGCCATGTGTTGGAAGTGTTCTACGGGCGAAGAAATCTGGAAGGGCCGGATTGAAGGGACCTTCAGCGCATCACCTGTCATGGTAGGTGATCGCATCTTCGCAACAAGCGAAGCGGGTAAGACGTACATTTTTGCCGCATCACCCCGGGCGTTTGAACTTGAAGGGGAAAACAAGCTCGGCAGCGACGTTTATGCGACGCCCACCTTCTGCGGCAGCCGGATCTACATGCGAGTTTCCGATCAGAGGAACGGAAAGCGGGAAGAAACGTTGTACTGCATCGGCTCGAAGTGACGTTCAAATCATGGCTCGATGAGGACTACGATTCCGGTGCACAGACGGCAGCAGCGGGAAAGCCACAGAGCGGCTTTCGGTTGGCGGGGGCGTCGAGCAGATCGGCAATCGTGGAACCATTGAACGTGGATTCGATTGCCTGGGCTGCGTCGTCAAGTTTTCGGTGCAAGGGGCACAAGTTCAATCCGTGCAGGCCAAGCGGGCACTTGTGAAATCGTTGCACGGGATCAATCGCGTTCACAACTTCCAGCACCGTCAATTCATTAGGCTTGAATGCCAACGTGAATCCGCCATTGAGTCCTCGTTGAGAGCTGACGAGTTTCGATCGTCCCAGTTGCTGCATGATCTTGGCAAGGTATCCGGGAGGTATCTGCGTCGCTTCGGCGATTTGAGTTGTGGTTCGTGCTGCGACCTGATCCGCAAGGTAAACAATGGCTCGCAAAGCGTATTCTGCAGTCTGAGAAATCATGCGTCGACTCGCTAATGCAGTACGTGATCTCAATTCAGGTTGGAATAGACAAATTGTCATACTGTAGTGTTTGCACGGTATTCGGTCAACGACGGGAAGCTGAAGCAGCCGTTGGAAGTGTTGAGCACTTCGTGAAGCGATTCATGGATGACCAGTCACACTTACGGCACTATCGATGCGAACTGTCGCGTTTAGTAACGAATGGACAACGACAATTGCGTGAATGCTCGATCGAGGTTACAAAAATTCCTGAAAAAAGAGTCGAGTCCAGTCGAGTCTTCTTTCTGATTCCGCACTTCGATCTTGAGACCTTGAGCGATTGCTAACGAGACGCAGGAGTTGAACAGAAAGTATCCAGGAGCTTGTGTTTCGCTCTTTGTTCAATCCGCACGTTCATTCTCACGTGGATTAAAGAGTCGAAGGTGACACGGTCTTGGCGTCCAAGTGCCGAGCCAATGCGACGTGAGACATTACCGAAGCGGCAATTGCTCGTGCATGTCTGTGTATCCAGTCCACTGAAGAGTAACAGCGCCCGTTCGAGTTTTGACCCATCAGACAACGATCGAACAGAAGGGCAAAGGAATAGCGTTGCCTTTGCCCTCTGTTCAAGGAGTTTCAGCTGGGCTGTCCTGGCGACTTCTAGTGCGTGTCGCACTTCCGCGTCGCGTCGAAACATGGGTGAGACGCTGTCGTTTGATGCCCGCGGGACGCCCCACTTAAATGCGACGCGCTCTAGATCGTCCGTTCAGGCACGTCGTCGTTCGTCGTGACGTGCAGGATCTGATCGAGCTGAGCAACTCGGAGGCTTTCGTGGAGTTCGTCCGAAACGTTGTGGAGTTCGATTCGTTCGACACACTTGCGCAGCGACAGAAAGGCTCCCAACGTTCGGCTCGGCAGGAACCAGACCCCTCGCATATCCAGAATCAGCGACCGACATTGATTCTGTTCGATAAGTTCCAGAATCTTCCCGTAGAACGTATTGATACAGGCTGCGTCGCGGACCCCGCGATCTCCGAAGGTAATTGCAGTCACTTCGCCCGATTGCAGTACCCTCAGATTTTCGGTTCCGCAGGCACTTTCAAACAGAAGACCAGAATCGCCAATGGCAGTGGTGGCCCCTGCATCGTCATCGTAAAGTACGTTTGTGTCCATGCGATCACTCCTGAATGCCCCTGCGAATCCAAGGCTACCAATAGTCGACATCAGCAGACCGCCGTCACTGTGAGGGGAGACGTGAACGACGACTGTGAGAAGTCCATCGAAGTTGAGCGCGAACGAGATGTGACTCCAGAATGCAAATCTTGAGTCCAACTGTCAACTTTTTTCTGAATTATCTTCAGGGACGCGACCAGTAAGGTATGAGTGCTTTTGGTGAGCGGTTGCAGAACGTACTCAACTTACGGCGACTGTATTCCTGCGGTCCTCGCCGAAACACGTGACCGCAGGTCAACTTCCGCCTGATCCGATACTGTTTTCCCCCAGAAATCCCCCGAAATCTACAGCAGAATTACGATCTTCTCCTTCTTCGCTATCCTTCCATCCCGTTTTCCACTGGACAGATCAGCCCCTGTTGATTCTGATGGATGGGTTGTCAGATTTTTGAATGGAATTTGAGCATAAGGTTTTCCTGCCGAGTATCCTGCCAGACTTGTCCCGCCAGATACGATCGCGTTTTCGATTTACTGAGACGCCCCGCGCATCAGCAGAACATCCAAAACCGTGACGACAAATATCGAGCCCAATCGACTTGAGGTACCTGCGATGACTATCAATCGGCTGCTTTGCTTTGCCGCGACAATGGTGTTGGTGTTGAATCAGACGCGTTCGGGACAAGGGGCGGATCGGCCTGTGGATTTCACACGCGACATCCGCCCGATCCTGTCGAACAACTGTTTCTTCTGCCATGGCCCTGATGCCAAGGAACGCAAAGGGGGAACCGACGGACTTCGTTTTGATACCGCCGAGGGGATCGTTGCGGACCTGGGAGATGGCAAGCGAGCCGTCGTGCCTGGTCAGCCCGAAAAGAGCGAATTGATGCATCGTGTCCGGACGGCAAATGCTGATGAAGTGATGCCGCCGAAGTCCTCGGGAAAGAAACTGACGCCACATGAAATTGAATTGCTCAACGACTGGATCAAACAGGGGGGCAAATACGCAGCACATTGGTCCTACGTAAAGCCCGTCCGTTCGCCCCTTCCGAAGATCCAGGACATGGCCTGGCCAAAGAATGAAATCGACCATTTCCTGCTGGCTCGCATGGAGAAAGAAGGACTGAAGCCTGCGGTTGAAGCGGACAAATATGCATTGATTCGCCGTGTTTCCCTCGATTTGACAGGGTTGCCACCAACCATTGAAGAAGTCGATGCATTCGTCAACGATGCGGATCCCAAGGCTTATGAAAAGCTGGTCGATCGCCTGATGGCAAAGCCTGCGTTTGGCGAGCACTGGGCTCAGATGTGGCTCGATCTGTCACGCTATGCGGACTCAGCCGGTTACGCCGACGATCCGCCACGAACGATCTGGCTGTTCCGTGACTATGTCATCCGATCATTGAACCAGAACAAGCCCTTCCATCAATTCACCATTGAACAAATTGCTGGCGACCTGCTTCCCAACCCGACCGAAGATCAGTTGATTGCGACTGCATTTCATCGCAATACGCTCACCAACAATGAAGGTGGAACGAACGACGAAGAGTTCCGAAACGTCGCTATTGTCGATCGCGTCAACACGACCATGGCAGTCTGGATGGGAACGACGATTACCTGTTGCCAGTGCCACAATCACAAGTACGACCCGATTTCACAGGAAGAGTTCTACAAACTGTTCGCATTCTTCAACAACACGGACGACGCGGATCGCCGCGATGAATCGCCACTGCTGTCGATCCTGACGGATTCCCAGAAACAGCAGCAGGCCGATTGGAAAGCGGAACTTGCCAAGCTTGAACCGATTCTGAAAACGGCAACACCAGAGCTGAAGTCAGCACAGACAAAATGGGAAACGGCGTTTCCGCTGAACCTGACCTGGTCAGGACTGAAGCCAACCGCCGTAAAGTCTACTGCGGGCTCAGCCACAAAAATTGACGACGCGGGAATTGTGCAGGTGGCTGCCGGTGCCAGGAACGACACCTACACCGTGGATGTTCCACTCGAAGCATCGACCATCCGAGCTCTGCGATTGGACGCCCTGCCAGACGATTCGCTCCCCGGGAAAGGCCCTGGCCATAACGGAGGCAACTTTGTTGTCTCAAAGGTCTCGGCAGTCGTGACTCCACCGACGGGCGCATCGCTGCTCGGCCGATTCGTGCGAGTTGAACTCCCGGGCAAATCGACATTCCTTTCGCTGGCAGAGGTTCAAGTCTTCCAGGGTTCTGAGAACATCGCGGTGAAGGGGGAAGCGTCACAAATCAGCGTCGATTTCGATGGTCCCGCCAAACTTGCCATCGATGGAAATACCAACGGCCACTACTACGAAGCCAAGTCGACGACTCATACCGCCGCAGGAGACAATCCCTGGTGGGAAGTTGACCTGAAATCCGTCCAGAAGATTGATCGCATTGCCATCTGGAACCGGACCGATGGTGCTGGTGAACGTCTCGCTAACTTCAAGTTGATCGTTTTCAATGACAAGCACGAACCAATCTGGCAGCAGCAGGTTGCCGCCCCTCCCAAGCCGAATTCCGAATTTCCTGTGAATGGCCAGCGAGTCGTTGAATTCCAGGTCGCCTTGGCGAGCCATTCGCAGCCGAGTTTCGAAGCCGCAAATGTCCTGAACAATAAGGATCTGAAGGCCAAGGGCTGGGCTGTCGGTGGTGGCACGGGACAGGCTCAGTCGCTGACCCTGATCACCAAGTCACCAGTCGAAGTCCCTGCTGGATCGACGCTGAGCCTGTCTATTGATCAGCAGTTTTCACAACCCAACCACACGCTGGGAAAATTCAAACTTTCGGTCACGAATGAAGCGCAGGTGGAGGAATGGGCCCGGACACCTGCGGGGGTCATCGAAGCACTGCGAGTTCCTGTTGCAGCACGAACTGCGGCACAGACTGAACTGATTACGCAGCACTTCCTTGGCATCGCGACCGAGTTGGAACCGACTCGCAAGCAGATCGCGGCCCTGCAAAAGCAACTGGCCGATCTGAAGCCTGAAACCGTTCCGATCATGAAGGAACTGACGGCGAATCGTCGCGTCTCCAGAATTCAGCATCGTGGTAATTTTCAGGATCTGGGCGCAGAAGTGACCGAAGGGACTCCCGCAGTCTTTCCGCCGCTCCCCGCTGATGCCCCCAGGAATCGACTGGCATTGGCCAAGTGGCTGGTCGACGAAAACAACCCGCTGACAGCTCGTGTCATCACCAACCGCTACTGGGAACAGTTGTTCGGTATCGGGATTGTTGCGACGAGCGAAGAATTCGGCACGCAGGGTGACCAGCCTGTTCATCCGGAACTGCTCGACTGGCTGGCTACCGAGATTGTCCGCTTGAACTGGGACACGAAGGCCTTTATGAAAACGCTGGTCATGTCGGCGGCCTATCGGCAGTCGTCGAAAGTGACACCGGAACTGCAGCAACGGGATCCTGACAATCGTCTGCTTGCCCGCGGTCCCCGGTTCCGTCTGTCTGCGGAAGCGCTGCGTGATCAGGCGATGGCAGTGAGTGGGCTGCTGAGCCCCCGGATGTATGGCCCGCCAGTCAAACCAATGCAGCCATCGATCGGGTTGAGTGCCGCGTTCGGATCCGGGATCGACTGGCAGACGAGCAGCGGCGAAGACAAGTATCGTCGCGGTATCTACACGACGTGGCGAAGATCAAATCCTTATCCATCCATGGCGACATTTGATGCTCCCAATCGCGAAGTCTGTACGATCAAACGAGGTCGCACCAATACGCCGCTACAGGCCCTGGTCACTCTCAACGATCCTGTTTACATCGAAGCAGCACAGGCCTTGGCTCGAAGAATCGTTACCAGCGGTGGAGCAACCCCTGCGGATCGTGCACGCTACGGTTTCCGCACGACACTCGCCCGACCACCTCAGGATGCGGAACTGGCTCGCCTGGTCACTCTGTATGAACAATCATTGGCAAAATTCAGCCAGAACGCTGCGGAAGCAAAACGACTGGCAACCGATCCGCTGGGGCCCGAACCGGCGGGTTCCAACGTGGCAGAACTGGCCGCATGGACAGTCGTCAGCAATGTCCTGTTGAACCTGGATGAGACCTTGATGAAACGCTGATCGCTTTGGCATTCACTGGAATTCTGCATCCTGTCAACAACGGCCTGACAATGGCACTTTTGAGGATCAACACTTGACGTCACACCGAGCTTCATGGAACACCGCAACTCGACGGGAGTTCCTGCGCGCCGGGTTGACCGGTTTCAGCACGCTGGCACTCAGTGACGTATTGCGACTTCGTGCCCAGGCCGAACCTGAACGAGTCGCCCAAAGTGAGCGTCCGGCAGTGATCCTGGTCTGGTTGCGAGGTGGGGCCAGTCATCTGGAAACGTTTGATCCGAAGCCCGAGGCGGGTTCGGAATTTCGCGGCCCGTATGCCCCGATTTCCACAAACGTTCCTGGAATTCAGATCTCGGAATTGCTGCCGCGCCTGGCGAAGATTGCCGACAAATACGCGTTGCTGCGTTCCATGGCACACAACGGTGGAGGGCATCCTGCAGGTTCCTTGCAGATCCTGGCAGGCGATCGCGATCCGCAAGACAAACTCCATCCGATACTTCCCGACTGGATGTCCGTAGCGAACCATCTGCTGGCAGATTCAAGGCGAGCCATTCCGAGCTATGTTGCGGTCAATCCGGTCGATAACTACGACAATTTCACGATTGCCGGATCGACATACCTCGGCCCTTCGCGCGATCCGTTCCGAATCTTCGGTGATCCCAGTTCGCCGCAGTTCAGCGTCCCCAATGTCGGGCTCAAGGATGGACGGCAATTGGATGTGCTGGCGTCTCGCATTTCTCTGAAGACCGGCCTGGATCGATTACTGCGAGCCGCCGATCAGTCGGGAATGATGAATGCCGTTGATCGATTTGACGAACAGGCACTAAATCTTCTGACGAGTCCTACAGCACGCGGAGCGTTTGATCTGACGCAGGAAACCGATTCCATCCGTGAGCGTTACGGCCGAAACCAATGGGGGCAACAGTGCCTGATGGCGCGGCGGCTGGTGGAAGCGGGGGTTGATGTCGTCGCTACCGAATTTGATGGCGAACTTTGCGGACGGGTTGCGAACTGGGATGACCACGCTGTCAATCAACACGTGTTTGATGCCATGAAGTTTCGTGCCCCAACCTTTGATCAGGCGGTTTCGGCACTCGTCGAAGATATCTACGCACGCGGACTGGATCGGCGCGTGCTGGTGATCGTCACGGGTGAATTTGGTCGGACGCCAAGGATTTCCTATGTCGCCAGCAGTGGTGGCGGGGTCGCGAGTGCCCCGGCGGGGACCGTTCAACCGGGACGCGATCACTGGCCGCGTGCCAACTCGATGCTCTTCGCAGGGGGTGGCATCCGAACCGGCCAGGTCATCGGAGCGACCGACAAGCGAGGAGAAGATCCCATTGCCCGACGCGTCGGCCCCGGCGACTTCCTGGCCACGATCTATAAGCATCTTGGCATCGATTACAAAAATGTGGCGATCCCCAATTTCGCCGGAAGACCGATTAAAATTGTCGAGGATGGTGATGCCATCCCGGAACTTGCCAGAATTCACGTTTGACACAATTGATCAGACGCACGAGATTATCAAAAGAGATCCGCATACTTCGGAGTCCAGACCATGAATCCATTACAGAACCAGCTCCATCTGCAAACGCGTCGTCAGTTCCTGCAGAGTTCTCAGGTCGGTGTTGGAGCCTTGGCACTGAGTTCCTTGCTGGGGACATCGGCTGGTGCCGCCGATTCATCGGTTATCAATCCGCTGTCCCCCAAATCACCGCACTTTGCCGCAAAAGCCAAACGGGTGATCTACCTGCATCTGACCGGATCGCCTCCCCATCTGGACCTGTATGACTACAAGCCTGAACTGGTGAAGCTCAGTGGTCAGGATGCGCCCGATTCTTTCATCAAGGGGAAGCGATTCGCTTTCACGACGGGAACACCGAAACTGCTGGGAACACCTCGCAAGTTTGCCCAGCACGGACAAGGAGGCGTCTGGCTGTCAGATGCGATTCCTCACCTGCACTCAGTCGCCGACGAGATGTGCGTCATCCGGTCGATGTTTACCGAACAATTCAATCACGCTCCTGCAGAACTGTTGCTCTATACGGGTTCCGCCCGTTCCGGTCGGCCTTCGATCGGCTCCTGGGCAACATATGGCCTGGGGTCAGAAAACGAAAATCTGCCTGGTTTCGTGGTCCTGATCTCCAGCGGCGTGCAGCCGAATGGGGGCAAGAACTCTTACGGCAGCGGATTTCTGCCATCGGTTTACCAGGGAGTGCAATGCCGGTCCAAGGGAGATCCGGTTCTGTACGCGTCAGATCCACCGGGGATGAATCGCGACTTGCGGCGTCAGACCCTGGATGCCCTGCACGACTTGAATTCCATGCAGGCTCAGGAACTGGGACATCCGGAAACGTTGACTCGCATCGCCCAGTATGAACTCGCATTCCGGATGCAGATGTCGGTTCCGGAAGTGATGGACATCACCAAGGAAACCAAGGAAACGCAGGAGGCGTACGGGGCGATGCCGGGGGCCGCCAGCTTCGCCAACAATTGTCTGCTCGCCCGCCGCCTGGTGGAGCAAGGGGTCCGCTACGTGCAACTGTTTGACTGGGGTTGGGACTTCCACGGGACCGGTCCCGGCGAAGCCTTGACGGATGGTCTGACAAACAAGTGCGCGACCGTCGACAAACCGATCGCCGCTTTGATTAAAGATCTGAAGCAGCGAGACATGTTGAAAGACACGCTGATCATCTGTGGCGGTGAATTTGGACGGACCCCGTTCCGTGAAGGACGGACGGCGGGAAGTGCAAATCTGGGCCGTGACCATTTTCCGGATTGCTATTCGATGTGGATGGCTGGCGGTGGTGTGAAAGGGGGCATCATGCATGGCGAATCCGACGAACTCGGCTTTTCAATTGCCCGCGACAAGGTCCATGTCCACGACCTGCAGGCCACGATCATGCACCTGCTCGGGTTCGATCACACCAAGCTGACGTACCGCTTCCAGGGCCGTGACTATCGCCTGACGGATGTCCATGGCGAAGTGGTCAAGGGAATACTTGCATAGTCCCATGTGGCTCACACATATGTGCCAAGCACTGCTCGTAAATGGATTCGAGCAGGGTTGATGCAAGGATCCGGCGAACTTCGATCGCACCGTCCTTGTTCACTCAGGTGTATCGATTTGTCTTGGGGGCGTTCTGGATCTGTCCGTGTCCTCGCCGCATGCGGAGGAGTCAGGTGATATTGGCGGCCTGGCGTTTTGTTTCTTTCGGCGGCACCTCGACATCACCAGACGCGAAGATGGGGGGCAGGCGGCAGTTCGCGAATTCCTTTCGTTGGATGCCATCCAATTTCTATTCACTGCGAGCAACTGTCGCGACGACAGCGGGGTGACCAAGTCACAAGACGAACCCGTGATTGACACCGTCCGCTGAGGAGTATTCTCAATGCGTCATGTTGAAATACGATGAAACTCATTCGAACGAAATGCGACCGAACCGTGTATGACAGGACATCCGTTGGCTCGCCCCTCTGCTGAGGAAATCCAGTCGATCACCGACCGGATTTCCGTATTTGACTTCTTTCAAGGTTGGCAGCGAAAAACGGGCTGCGTCACCCTTTTTGTTGCATGCGCATTGATGGCAGCTTCGATACGCACAAATTTCATCATTGATGAAGTGCGTTTAGCGAGTTCGTACAATCAAATCGCCTGGCTGGAGAGTCATTGCAATGGCCTGTCGTTCATTCACCACAAATGGGTGATGATCGGTGTCTGTCTTCCCGATCCTGTCGGATGGACTCCAAGGTCGGCCAATCCGGGTGAAGGCGGTTTTGTATCTGAATTGCAGATTCCGCCGTTCGAGGTGCGATGGCGTTGGCGTTTCCTTGGATTTGAGTTCGCAGAATATTGCCATCCTCTGGGGCACGCTACTGCGACGTGTGTGACGGTACCGTTCATTCCGAACATCATTGCGCTGACATTGATCTCGGCGATGTTGTTGATTCGAAAACCGCAGGCGGCTCGAAGGTTCGCAAATTGAATTGGCACGCAGCGGCGGATCTCGCGTGACTGATTGGCGGCTTTTCGTCGCTTTGCGGTCCAGGTAGCCGAAGCTTCAAATGGTATCCCGCTTGCTGCCACCACGAAGGGCACGAAGAGCACGAAGTTGTCAGAGAAAGGAAGTGTTTGGAACCTATTGCGTCATGTTGCAGGAGTAAAAAATGCAACCCCGTTTTGATGTCGGTTTTTTCATGCAGGTCACCAGTTGAGCCTCATGAATTCCTTTGAGTTTTTCGTCGCTCGTAGGGTTGCTTCTCGCAGCCTTACAATAAGGCCTCGGTGACGTTGACTTCTAAGCGGATCTCGTGATTGCAAGCTGGCGACGGATCTGCAAACGAAGAAGACATTGCAGGAATTCAAATCCACCCACTGCTGCGGACAATTATTGAATCCTCGCGTGGTGTGGCTCAAACGTGGCAATAGACCCTGGAAAAGCCTGCCGACGAGTGGCAGAAGCCCGCGTTTGACGCATCTGGCTGGAAGACCAGTCCGGGTGGATTCGATGAACGGACAACACCGAAGTCGGTCGTACGGAATGGAAATCAAACGACATCTGGCTGAGGTGGACGTTTGAATTGAAGTCCGCTCCCACTGGGGAAATCCTCGCCTTGATCCACCAGTAAAAAGAAACCGAAATCTACGTGAACGGTCAACTTATGAAGAGTGTTTCCGGGTGTTCGGTCGACGACGGAGCATTACGCTTGAGTCCCCATCCCAGCGAAGCATTTCGGGCTGACACAAACACGTTGGCTATGTACTGTAAACAGGCGGTTGCCAAGACATGGATATTGGATTCGTCGAAGTGGCGTACTCTCTTTTACTGATTGCTGAAAGCTGACTGCTGACAGCTTCCTTGCAATTGCCGGGGCGGCTGTTTAGTGTGCGCCTTGTCAATTTGGAAATACATTTGTCGAGATTTCTCACGTGAGAATGGGTTGATGGCTAAGCGTAAAACGTCGGAATCTGAGCCTGCTGTCTCGTTCGAGCAATCGCTGTCAGAATTGCAGTCGATTGTTGCAGACCTCGAAGATGGGTCGCTGGGGCTGGAGACATCGCTGGAACGATTCGAAAAAGGAATCGGTCTGCTGCGGACCTGCTATTCAATCCTGGAATCGGCCGAGGCCAAGGTGGAAGTTCTGACACGGTTCAATGGGGAAGCTGCACCGGATACGGCACCATTCGACACGACAGCGACATTCAAACCCGGTGTTGAATCTCCATCGTCCCGCGGAACTCCATCTGAGGACGACCAGAGTGATGCGGAAGGATCGAAGGCATCGTTGTTCTAGTCTGATATCCGAATGCTGCGGAAATGCGATGTGGTACCGAACAGGCATCTGCAAATCATGAAAATGGAGGTTCCTGATCGTGTGGTTCACTGAAAATCCCTGGCCTCCGATTGTCATCTCAGCGTTGCTTGCCCTCGTCTTCCTGGGAATGTGGAATTCCAATCGTCGCGGGCTGCATCTGGTGATCGCCGTGGCGTTCATCGGACTTTGCTTTTTGCTCTATCCGCTGGAGCGATCGATCGTCACAGAGGGAGAGCGAGTACAACTTCGCGTGGAGCAACTCTGTTACGATTTTCGCGACAAGAAAGATATACTCGGTTATGTCTCTGACACTCGCGAAGATCTGAAAAGGCTGTTCGAAGAGGCGAGCCAGCTCATCACGATTCAGTCCGATCTACGATTAAGCGACTTCAGTACCCGCCTGCTCAACGAAGGCCAACGAGCGACCGTTCACTTTCGTGCCAATGCCACCGTCAGAATTCGAGATGCAGGCGACGTTGGTTACCAGCCTGCTCGACTCATTTTGACTCTGGAGCGGGAAAAGGGGGAATGGAAAATCATTGAAGTCGAGCGTCTGAATCCGATCAACGGCAAGCGAATGGGGACGCTGGAACAGTCTGCGGGTTAGAGTTCTGATTGCTGACGGCACCGTATTCGGCGACTTATAACAAAACGGCTGGTCAACTGCTTGTTTCGCAATCCGGGAAGGTTCGCATGAGCCATCTCAGACGTACCGCTATTGTGATGTCGCGATTGCCACGGCTGATCGACCCTCACTCGACATGGCTGATCGGCCTGCGTGCCGCCATCGAGCGAGTGAAACAGCAGCGCGACGTGCTGATCCTCGTTGAAGGTACTGCCGGTTTTGATTTTGTACGCCGCGCTGCCGAACTTGCTGGGGTTCCCGTTCAATTTGCTATCCCCGAGCCTGAATCAGCTCATGACGACGAAACTGTCGTTCCGGCGCGCGATCGTACGCTTATTCAGTCAGCTGATACGGTTTTGGTTCTGGGGATTCGCACAATCGGCAACGTTCATCGCTGTCTGCGTGAGCGGCTCGATAGTGGCAGAGCAGTTGAACTGATCGATCTGGAAGGTCTGCAGCCACGAGCCGTACGTGAAGACTTGATCAGCCACGGCGCGTACTTATGGGCTCCATCACAGGTCGCTCCTGTCGCTCAGGTCGCATCGTGCCAACCACAACCTCCCAAAGTCATTGAGATCGTCCCGTTTCCTTCGGGTGAAGAATGGAGTTTTCTCTCACACACCACGCGTGCGTGTGCTGGTCCCTGGCCGGATGAGTCACTCGCAAGGTACGTCGACTCGCTGCTCGACGGAGACGACTCTGCGGATCATTCCGCTGTCGCAACGCTCGTGAGAATTATCCGCCAGCGGAAGTTGATCGCGGGACACCGAACGATTCGGGGCGGGTATCCCATGGTCTGTCTGACCGAAGTACCTCTTCTCGAACTGCCGCACCTTCGACAGTTCAGGAGTCATCGAACTCGCTGGGACTTCGAACCGTTTGGCATTTGCGTACGAAAGCAATGGCTGCTTGATCGGGGAACGCGTCCCGTCATTTACGGGAACGAGGAATTATGGGATACGTTGACCGAGACAGATCGCCCGTTCTTTCAACGGAATAATGCAGCGAATATGGATTCTGCAACCGGACGACAGGACATTGACTGGTCTGAGGAACGTGAATGGCGACATCGAGGTGATCTGGATCTCAGCGGACTCGGTATCAGCGATGCATTGGTGTTCGTTCCCAACTTCCAGTCTGCGGAACGTCTGGCCATTGTCTCTCCGTGGCCGCTGACGCTTTGGCCTGATCCATCGATAACACTTTCCGAGGAATGAAAGCCCGTCGTTTTCACGGCAGCAATAGACATCACAGCGCGAGAACCACATATTGATGTCCGTTGAAATCAGCCAGCACAACAGCGCGCAGGGGAGATTGGCGAACCTGTCGCGCCCCCCGTTCTGGCAGATCGTGTTGTTCACCTGAGATCACATTGGGCTGCAGATGAATCCAGCAACTGTGGAAGGAACGCCATCATCCCGATTGGGGTCGCTCGATGCTTATCGTGGTTTCGTCATGATCTGTCTGGCTGCCAATGGATTCGGGATTGCTGCGACGGCAAAAAATTTCCCGGATAGCACCGTTTGGCAGGCGCTGA
The DNA here is from genome assembly GCA_964609845.1 of uncultured Planctomycetaceae bacterium. Classification (GTDB taxonomy): domain Bacteria; phylum Planctomycetota; class Planctomycetia; order Planctomycetales; family Planctomycetaceae; genus Schlesneria. Next base: position 14,669 of record CAZSTW010000023.1, read on the forward strand.
AATATCAGTTTGATCATGTCCCCTGGGTGGGCTGTGCGTTCTGGGACTTAATCCAGCCGTCATTCATGTTCATGGTCTGCGTCTCTCTTCCGTATTCGTATGCCCGACGTCTGGAGCACGGGGATTCCTATCTGCGTCTGCTCGGTCATGCGGTCGTTCGATCCGTGGTCCTCGTCCTGCTGGGGATATTTCTCTCATCCAGTGAAAAAATGACGAACTTCACGTTTATGAACGTCTTGTCACAGATTGGACTGGGGTACACGTTCCTGTTTCTCCTCTGGAACCGTGGGCGGGTTGTGCAATTGAGTGTTGCCGCTGCGATTCTGGTCGCTTATTGGGCGCTGTTCGCATTCACTCCCCTTCCCGGCCCCGATTTTGATTTTGCAAAAGTTGGCGTGGCGAGCGACTGGCCATTTCTTTCCGGGTTCGAAGCTCACTGGCAGAAATGTGCGAATTCCGCGGCCACCTTTGACCTGTGGTTTCTGAATCTGTTTCCCCGGCCTGATGAATTCATTGCGAACAAGGGGGGATACCAGACACTGAATTTCATTCCGTCGCTGGTAACGATGACGTTTGGCTTGATGGCAGGTGAGTGGATTCGTGAATCGAAGGATCGCCGCAGGACTCTGGGAGGGCTTGTGATCAGTGGAGTTGCCCTGTTTGTTGTCGGGGCTTTGCTGGGGTGGTTCGGCGTCTGTCCTCTGGTCAAACGGATCTGGACACCCAGTTGGACTCTGTACAGCACGGGGCTGACGCTGCTGATGCTTTCAGGATTTTATGGCGTGATTGATGTCGCCGGACTGAAACGCTGGGCGTTTCCGTTGACAGTGGCGGGAATGAATTCCATCGCGCTGTATGTGATGTCGCAATTGCTGCGCAACTGGACTGCGGATTCGCTACAGCGTCATTTTGGACAGAATCTGTTTCAGATCTGTGGAACGTCGTATGAACCGCTCGTGAAGGCCAATCTGGTCCTGCTGGCGTTCTGGCTGTTTGTCTGGTGGCTGTATCGACAGCGAATCTTCTTCAGAATCTGAACGCTTGCGACGACGGATCTCAGCGCAACCGATCTTCGCGCAAGATCGGTGCCAGTTCTTCGACAAAGTCATTTACGTCCTGGAATTCGCGATAGACCGATGCGAATCGGACGAATGCCACATGATCGATGCGACGGAGTGATTCCATCACTTTTTCGCCGATCTCACGAGACGGAACTTCCCGTTCGAATTGTTCATACAAAGAAGCTTCGATGTCTGAGATGATCCGTTCGATAGCGTCATCGCTGATCGGTCGCTTGTAACAGGACTTTTCCAGGCCTGAACGAATCTTTTCTCGATCAAAGGGGACTCGTGAGCCATCCTTTTTGATGACTTTCAGAGGGGACTCTTCAATCTTCTCGTAGGTAGTAAATCGCCGGTCACAATTCAGGCACTTGCGACGGCGGCGGATGACGAATGCGCTGCTGGAGCGAGAATCAATGACACTCGTCTCGCCATTCCGACAGAATGGGCACATCATAATGACATCCTTTCCACAACAATGCGGCTGTTCGATTCAGGGGCTGCCGCCGGGAATACAGCCCGAATTCTGGAACTCAACAATTCTCCGACAGTCGATTGGCCCGAACTGGTGACTGTGGTTTTTTGAAACACACAGCCCTACACACTACCCAACTTGATGGCTCGTGACCAGTGGGGATTTTTTTCTACGCACCGACGCGGACTCACATCAGTTCCTGAATTGGCTTTCCCGAACCGACAATACTGACAGGGCGACCGCTGGAATCTTCAAAGTGAGTTTCCAGCGGGATGCCAAGAGCATGGTAGATCGTTGCCAGCAGATCTTGCGGTGTCACCAGTCGTTCCTTGACCCCGCCGCCCCATTTTTCGCTGGCACCAACGACTTGTCCCCCTTTGATTCCTCCACCAGCCATCATCACGCTGAAACAATCGGCCCAATGGTCGCGTCCCGCGTGGCCGTTCATACGGGGTGTTCGACCGAACTCTCCGACGCAATAGACAATGACTTGATCCAGCATGCCGCGAGCTTCCAGGTCCTCGATCAGAACGGCAATCGCCCTGTCCAGAGGAGGAAGATGGGTTTCAAATCCTTTGGCGATATCGTTGTGATGATCCCAGTTCCCGGTATTGATGTTGACGCATCGGGCACCTGCTTCGATCAACCGTCGCGCCAACAACGCACTCTGTCCATAGCGATGCCGACCGTATCGATCTCGCAGGACGGGATCTTCAGCCGCCATGTCGAATGCTGTTCGCATTCGATCACCCGCGACCATTTCCAGGGCCTGCCGTTTAAACGTATCAAGTCCCTCCATGCCTCCCGATTCGTCAACATCGCGTCGAAACGTATCAAATGTTTTCAACAGCGTACGACGGGCATTGACGCTTTGAGCGGTCAATCCGGTCGGCAGTGAGAGGTTCGGCACCTTGAATTCCGGGGCGTTCGGGTCTGCACCGACTTCGAAGGGATTGAATGCTTTTCCCAGGTAAACGGCTCCCTGATACCCAAACGCTTCCGACTTCGGCATCGTGACATAGGCTGGCATCGGGGGTTGGCGAGAACCGAGTGTCCTGGCAATGATGGAACCAAAGGATGGCTTCTGGGCTGCGTTACGTGCCAGCGTGGGGCCAAAGTAGCCCGTCTGCATCCAATGGGCTGATGGAGCGTGAATCCCGTTTTCGTGATGGACCGATCGAATCAATGAAAGACGGTGCATCACTCGCGACTGCATGGGCAGTCCCTGAGTGACCGAGATCCCTGGAACGGAAGTACCTATCGTCCCGTACATCCCACGATATTCGCTCGGAGAATCCGGCTTCGGGTCGTAGGAATCCTGCTGACTGATTCCGCCATCCGTCCAGAAGACGATCACGGATTTCTGGTTTGAACTTCGCCCGGCCTCTACCCCCGCCGCATCTGCTCGCAGCAGATCCGCCAGACCGAGCCCCAGCGCCGGAGCCCCCAGTTGTAAGAGGTGTCGCCGTGAGAGTTGTGGCTGCGGCATGTTTTCTTTCCATCTGGAGTCAGGGGGACTTGATCCACCACCAGCAGAGCCAGCATAACAGAGGAAAGAGCGCAAAGACCAGAGCGATTGCGATGACGTTGGCTTTGCTTTCATCGGGCCAGCGAGCCATGTCGGGCATCCTTTTGCGAAATGAACTGCCGCGACCCAACGCGAGCGCTGCGTCGGATCGCGGCAGTCCTATTACCAGTCCTGAACCATTTCTCAGCCGGTGATTTCCTTGTCCGTTTCCGGAACGGCATCACTTTCGGGATCAAACCACTCATCCTTGAATACGATTCGCTTCTTGTGCTTCATCGCCAGGTTTGACGTCAACGCCATGATCGCGTCCTTCATCCCCTGCTCGCCTGGACACCGCAGTCCACCTTCCGAGATTCCACCGAAATTATTCGTGCGGATGCAGTGAGCGAAATGTTCCATTTCCTCAGTGTAGCCACGGCTGACCTTGCCGATATCGGCAACCGCCGCTGCCTTCGTCGGGCCAAGGCTGGCACTGGCACTGAGGGTTGGCTTTCCGTCATTTCCATTCAGCACATACAGCCGCTGATCGATTCCACCCTTGGATGACCCGCTTGCTTCCTTGAAGAGGATCGCTTCCTGTTCCATCTTCATGATCAATGTCCCGCGGCTCCCGAAGACCGTTTCCCCATAGGGTTCGCTGCGATTGGTGCTGATCGACGAATAGGTCACGATGCAGACATCGTTCTGGTCCTCGGCGTAATTCTTGCCGGGGAATTCGAACGTCATGTAGACGTGGTCATCAATGTCGCGATCATCGTCCTGCTGATCTTCGGACCCGATTCCGGATACGCCGTAGAAGTTCTTACCACCATAGCCCATGCAGGCGATCGGCTTGACCTTCCCCAGGAAAATGCTGGCGGCGTCGAGCTGATGACTGCCGAGTTCAGCCATCAGGCCGCCACCGGTGTTGTTGTACAACCGCCAGTTGACCAGCCGCTGCATCGACGGATAGCCGAATTCCTTGGCCAGGAATTCGTCGATCGAAAGGTCTTTTTTCTTCGC
>CAZSTW010000023.1:18744-72133 GCA_964609845.1 uncultured Planctomycetaceae bacterium
AACTTCTTTGCGAAGGATTCGTCGGTGTAGCCTCCTGGTCGCCAACTGTCCGCTCCTGGGAAGCTGTTGTTCCGATGCCATTGGGCCCGGATGAATTTCAGGTCTCCGAGCAGGCCATTCGTAATCAGGGCATTGGCATTGTCGTAAAGCACGTTGTAGTGACGTTGATGTCCGACAGCCAGCAGTTTCTTGTGCTGACGCGCGGCACGGATCATCTCCTTACATTGCATCACCGTGTGGGCCATCAGCTTTTCGGTCAGAACGTGCTTGCCAGCCTTCAAGCAGTCGATGGCAACTTGAGCGTGCTGAACCAGCGGAACAGCGATCACGACGGCTTCAATTTCTGGATGCTTTTCCAGCAATTCCTTGTGATCGGCATAGGTTTTGACCTTCATCGCTTCCTTGTGACCAAGCTTGCGAATCAGTCCCCAGCGAACGTCGTCTCCATCACCGTTCAGAGCACGGACGCGGTTCTTCGCTCGCAGGTCAGCGATCGCAACGATGTCCATGTATTCCGGCGGATGTTGAGTCAGCAGGACTGAGCCTTCATCTCCCGTACCGATGAAGCCAACCTTGACCGGGTTTCCTTTGATGCTGCCATAGCCAAAGTACGCAGCTCCCAGTGTCGACGCCGCAGCCGCGCCACCGATCAGGAAATCTCGCCGGGTGAACGAGACCGCTTCGTTGAAATTATCTTTGCCAAGCTGTTCTTGTTCGGGTGTCAGTTGCATGAGAGACTCCAGAATAAATGAGAATCGTAGTTTTTTAGGCTGGTCGGATCGTCAACAACGTCAGAAACAGGCCAAGCTGTCTCCGTCAGGCGCGAGCCCCTGATTGTCGTGAGCTATCCGCTTGTTTTCGATATCGGAACAGTGCAGAAATGACGGCATCCAGACCAAACCATTTGCCACTCGGCAAGGCGGCAATGGCCAGCAGAGCCAGCATTTCAACAAACACTTTGTTGACGATCAGATTGTGTTCAATGCTCGGGATTTCCTGAACCCCCGGCCACGGTGGCATGGCAAGGTAAAACAGGGTCAGCAGTGCTGCTCCACCCAGTGCTGAAACTCGAGTGAACAGCCCCAGAATCAGCAACAGACCGAACACCGTCAAACCCCACATGGTCCGCCAGTTGATCTGGCCAACGGGCGACAATGGTTCAGGCACGGGACCTTTCGAAAGCTGTTCGGGTGTCAGCAAACGCTCGGCTTTTGCATGCATGTCTTTTTCCAGCGATTGAACGGGGCCAACCAGTTTGCGGCGCAGGTCCTGCACCTCTTTCCACATCTTGTCGATGTGGTCCCACTCGAACTGAGTACTGGCCTTGGCGTATTTCGCATCAAATCTCTTCGTCAACTCTTCATAGTATTTGACGTCTCCGACCTTGACGACAAGGGGCTTTTCAGAGCCTTCTTCGCCCTGCAGCACGATACCGACGCGGTCGGTGTCCTGTTCCATGACCGCAGTCAGTTGCTCGTTGAAAGATAAGTCAGACGAAACTTTGTAAACCCGGTTGACGGCCGAGATGAACTGGTCGCATGATCGCTTGGCGGATTTGTCAGCTTCGGAGATCTTGGTGGCCGCAGCAATCAGGCGATCACGTTCTGTCGGCAGCAAATGCAATTTGCCGTTAACAACGAGTACCCCTTCATCGGGCTCAAAACTGATTGCTTCACGGTTAATCCCGCCGACCTTTTCCAGGTCCAGGCCCGGGGGTAATTCCTTCAATGCAACTTCGAACGTCTCGGGCCCGTCCATCAGCAGTTTGAAGGCCTCGGCCTGCGATTCATCCAGGTTGTAATGACTGACAAATCGCGTCTGCCAATCCTTAAACCTCTTCGACATCCCGGCGTAGTCGAGCCACTTCAAATCGTTGGGATCGCCCGTCATGTTGCGGAATGTCGGACGCAATGGCCCCGTTGCGTTCTTCAGATATCCTTCAGCGGTCCACGGGGTCGAAGTGTGCTGAGTACCAAGCTTCCAGAGCCCTTCGTACAGCAGATGCCATCCGATAGAAACACGCAGCAGCACCAACAACACGATCGCGAGCAGCGACACTTTGCGAAGATCACCTGGCACTCGTCAGCCTTTCCCAAAAAACAACTGGTCCGACGGAACATTGTGGAAGATGGGTTCCAGGTTCCGACCCTGCTTTGGCGGAGGAAATAAAATAGCACCGACCGATGGGAAATTATCACAGCACTTCAGGGCATTTTCGACCCCGAGAACAAAAAAAGCGGTCGACAGCGCATCCGCCAACGCTGCATCCGGTGCGATCACACTGACCGATAACATCGATTCGACCGGCCAACCCGTCCGGGGATCGATGATATGTCCATAGCGTTTCCCCTCGTGCCGGAACCATTGCACCGCCGTTCCGCTGGTGCCCAGGGCCGCATCGCGTAACAACAGCGTGGCAAATGTCTTGTCGGGTAGAAGCGGGTTTTGAATCCCCACGGGCCAGCCATCCAGTCCTGCATGCTTCCCTTGCGCTCGAACGCTGCTGCGACCTCCATGAATCAGCCAGTTCTCGACTCCATGGTTCAGCAGCACGCTTCCCGCTCGGTCAACAGCATGCCCTTTTCCAATAGCGCCCAGATTGAACTCTGCCCCAGGCCGGCTGAATTTCACTGACGACCCTGTTTCGTCCCATTCCACGTGCCTGATGCCGGAACTGGCTAATGCGGCCTGGATTTCATCGCTGGTTGGGATTCTCCCCGCCTGTCGACAGCGGCGCCATAGGGAAACCAGCGTACCCGACGCCGGGTCAAATGCGTGTTCGGTCTGCTCGCAAATCAGCCGAGCCCGCTTGAGCAGTTCAAACAACTCGGAATCAACGGCCACCGGCTGGTGATCTGCCGTTTGATTGATGATCGAAAGCGGGGAATCCGTTCGATAGACACTCATCAATTGTTCGAGCTGATGAACGAGTTCAAGTGCTTCCGAGGCTGCATCTACCTGCGCGGGCGGGCCATCGGGATTCAGCATGACATCGAAGTCACACGCCATAGCAACAGTTCTGAGCAACAGAACTGGCCCGCGGCCTGGAACCGGCTGCACCGCGTCCGCCATTCGTTCTGCGGCTCGTTCGAGTTCTGCCTTCAGCAGGCTTCCCGAAAGAAAATCCCGGCGGTTGGACAAATTTGGCTCGGACATCACCAACGTCCCGTCACTGAATCCGCACGAATTCAATGTCTCTGGATGAGACAAACGCTTCAATGTCTCTCGTTGACACCAACGCACGGCCGGTACGCTGGCGTCGTCTTATCGCATGAAATCACCGCGAGCCCTTGCACAGGAATGTTATCCACGTTGAGCGGCGATGCCGATGATTTCGGCGATTTCGTTCTGGTCGAGCGATTCCTTTTCGACAAGGGCCTTAGTCATGGCTTCGAGCTTATCGCGGTTTTCTGTCAGGACTTGCACCGCGCGTTTATCAGCCAGCACGAGGAATTTCTGCACTTCCTGATCGATGATCCGCGCTGTTTCTTCGCTGTAGTCGCGAGCTTCCTGCACTTCCTTCCCGAGGAACGGATGCTCTTCGCTGTCCCGGAATGCGACGGGGCCGATGATGGGGCTCATCCCCCAGCGGGTCACCATGCGACGGGCCATCTTGGTCGCTCGCTTCAAGTCGTCTTCGGCACCGGCGGAGAACTCGTCGAAAATCAACTTTTCAGCAGCGCGCCCACCCAACATGAAGGCAAGTTGCGAGTGCAAACGGGCTTCGCCAATGTTGTACCGATCTTCGTCCGGGACCAGTTGGGTGACCCCCAGAGCTCGTCCCCGAGGAATAATCGTCACTTTATGGACATGATCGACATCCGACAGCAACCACGCCAGCAGTGCATGACCTGATTCGTGATAGGCGGTCATCAGGCGTTCGCGTTCGTTTAGAACTTCTTCTCGCTTATTTCCCATCAGGATTTTGTCGCGAGCAGCATCAAAGTCAGAAGCGAGTACCGTATCACGGTTCGTCCGGGCCGCATGCAAGGCAGCTTCGTTGACCAGATTCTTCAGTTCAGCTCCCGAGAAACCGATGGTTCCTGCTGCAATTTCATTCAAATTGACATCGTCAGCCAGAGGGACCTTGCGCGAATGAACCTTCAGAATGTCCGCTCGACCTGTCTTGGTTGGTCTGTCAACGGTCACATGGCGGTCAAATCGGCCGGGACGCAGCAAAGCGGGATCGAGAACATCGGGGCGGTTCGTGGCGGCGACGATGATGACCGCTTCTGTCTGCTGGAATCCGTCCATTTCGCTGAGGATCTGATTGAGCGTCTGTTCACGCTCGTCGTTCCCTCCCCCCAGGCCAGCACCGCGGACACGACCGACGGCATCGATTTCGTCGATGAACAGGATACAGGGCGCGTTTTCCTTGGCGGTCTTGAACATGTCGCGGACACGACTGGCACCGACCCCGACGAACATCTGGATGAATTCGGATCCATTGATCGTGAAGAACGGGACCCCTGCTTCACCGGCGGTGGCTCGAGCGAGCAGGGTTTTTCCGGTCCCGGGCGGACCAATCAGCAGCACACCCTTGGGGATCTGAGCTCCCAGTCGCAGGAACTTGGCAGGCGTCTTGAGAAACTCAACGATTTCCTGCAATTCAAATTTTGCCTGCTCCATTGCAGCAACGTCGTCAAACGTTGTCGGATGGTCACTTGGTTTTACGCGCTTCGCGGGGCTGCGAATGAAGTTTCCCAGCATCCCCGAACTGAACGGATCGCTGTTGCGGCGCATGATAAACCACATGAATCCCACAAACAGCAGTAGCGACAGCAGGTTGATCAACAACATCATGCTGTTGGCCCAACCGCTTTCCGGTCGGCCAACGATCTGAACTCCGTGCTTGCGCATGTGATCAAGCAACTGGTGGTCCAGCGGAATCGGAAGGTCAACTTCAAAGGTTTCCTTCAAAGAATCCTTCACATCAGGCGCATCTTTGGTGGCCTTGGGAGGGGCCTTTTTGAATTTGCCGCGAACGACATCCCCTTGAAAAATTGCACGGTCGACGTTTCCAGCCTCAACCTGCTGCCAGAGAACCCCGTACTCAACTTTTTGCGACGAGTTGTTGAACAGCGAGGCTAAGAAAATAGCGACCGGGATGACGACCAGCATCACGAGGACCGACGATACCGAAAACATCGGACGGCCTGGCCCGTTCGGTCGGCGGGAATCGGTGGAAGTCTCTCGGTCATTCGGCGACGGACTACTCATTCAAAAAACACCTTGTGGAGGGTGTGCAAAGGTCAACGACAGGTGATTCTAGCGGCGGTGTACAGGCGGTCAGTCCGCCCACCAATATCGAAGGATACACCACAGGGCCTGCAAACCGTCCTTCCAGCCAATGTGCTTGCCTTCCTTGTACGTCCGTCCATGATAGCTGATTGACAGCTCGAACACGCGTAACTTACGACGGGCAATTTTGGCTGTTAATTCCGGCTCAATCCCAAACCGGTTCTGTTTCAGCGTCGGCCAGATATCTGCCAAAGCCTGACGGGTAAAGACCTTATAGCATGTCTCCATGTCCGTCAGATTCAGATTCGTCAGACAATTGGAAACTGTCGTCAAAACGGAATTTCCGAGAGAATGCCAGTAATAGAGGACGCGATGCTCCTGATCGCCCAGAAATCGGCTTCCGTAAACAACATCGGCATTTCCTTCGACGATCGGCCGCAGCAACCGCGGATATTCGGCAGGATTATATTCCAGGTCGGCATCCTGGATCAGGATGACATCCCCCCGGGCTTTGGAAAAGCCGGTTCGGACGGCCGCACCTTTTCCCTTATTGACGTCGTGATAGGTAACGCTGATGGCATTCATCGGGTCAGGATTCGCCGCGTACTCTGCTTCGAGTTGCTGCAACACCTTACGCGTTCCATCTTTACTGCAATCTTCAACCAGCACCAGTTCTTTGCGAATCGGGACGGATCGAACCCGGTCAATCAGGATTCGCAGCGTCCGTTCTTCGTTGTAAACGGGGATCACCACTGACAACATCCAGTCGTCAGGGATGGCGTACAGGCCAAGCTGGCGGCAACCGACTTCGCCCAGCGTCCGCTTCAACGCTTCGTACCACTCTTTAGTATACGGCCGGGCAATGGCATCCAGTCCGTCGAGGCTCATTCCGTTCCCGTTCGATTTAGACCTGAATTGCGGTCCGGAAACCCGGTACCGGAAACATCTCCGGGCGAAGCGGCCCCTGCCACTCGCGATGTTGCGAGCGATGTTGTACATTCTGGCAGACATGCTGTCACCCGTCCGACTGACTTCTCTTACGAGGTTCTTGATGGCTGCCGCCTCATTCCTGCTGACTGATGTTGATTCCGGAACCCATATTGATCGTGGCGAGATCCTTCCTGCGCCCGCTTTGCGGATGTCAGGCAGTAACCGCTGGTCTGTTCGCTGGAAGACGTTACGTGGTGGAGTCTCCGAAGGAGTTCAGGTCATTGAACTCGACAACGGCCGGATGTCACTGTCCGTCCTGCCGACCCGCGGCATGGGAATCTGGAAAGGTCGCATTGGCGACCTGCCCCTCGAATGGAACTCGCCCGTCGAACGCCCCGTTCACCCATCATTCGTCAATCTTCAGGATCGAGGCGGCCTGGGCTGGCTCCACGGATTTAATGAACTTCTCTGCCGATGCGGACTCAGTTTCATGGGCCCGCCAGGAACTGACCGCGGCGAAGCATTAACTTTACACGGTCGGATTGCCAACCTGCCGGCTCACCGTGTCGAAGTTCAGATTGATACAACAGGAACCGGTGCGATCGAATTGATCGGTGTTATCGACGAATGTTCGATGTTCGGACCGCGCTGGCGACTGACCTCAACCTTGAGACTCGAAGCGGGGGCGAGTCAATGCTCGATTACTGACGAAGTCACGAATCAGGGGGGCCAGTCGGCCGAATTGTCGTTGTTGTACCATATCAATATCGGCCGACCTTTCCTTGAACCCTGTGCGACGTATGCAGTTCCCTGTCGGGACATTTCGCCTCGCGATCCTCGTGCCGCAGAAGGGATTGACGCCTGTTACGTCTATGGTGCACCGATTCCGGGATTTGCTGAACAGGCTTACTACCACGTGCCGCTGGCAGACGCGAACGGCTGGTCGACGGCTGTTCTGGCGAACTCGTCAAATAACGCAGCCTTCGCTGTCCATTTTCAGACACGTCAATTGCCAGCATTTACGGTTTGGAAAAACACGATTGCTGAAGCGGATGGCTATGTGACGGGGCTGGAGCCCGGAACCTGCTTCCCGAATTTCCGAGGATTTGAAAGACAGCATGGGCGACTGGCAATCGTGAAACCAGGTCAGTCGTACCGGACAGAACTGATGCTGGAAGTCGTTGACACTGAAGTTGCCGTTCGCCAGCTTTATGATCGAGTCAAGGACATTCAGGGGCATACCGATCCGACGGTCCATCGCCAACCCGTCGCCAAGTTTTCGCCCGCAGGCGCCAAATAGTTACTAACGCTTGTTCGGCGCGGGTCTACCGACCCCGCCGAAACAGCCGACCGAAGGTCTCCAATTCTTTTTTGTTGAAGAAATGCTCGAAATCAACGTCTGGTTGGCCGGGGCTGGACTGAGGCTTTGCGAAGGAAGCCCCGGTGTTGTTCGGTAACTCCAGCACATTTGCCCAAGGCACCAGCCATCAAATCACGAGAACTCATCATGACTCACCCGCAATTGTCACGGCGCGATGTACTTGGTCGAGGGGCACTGGGGATCCTGGCAGTCGCCTATGGATCAGGCCCCCGGTCGCGAATCTGGTCCGCTGAACCAGAAAGCGGCGATCTGATTTCGCGACAAGCGACGCCATACAATGCAGAACCTCCCCTGGCGAAACTCGTCGAAAAATGGGTGACACCCGTCAACTCGTTCTTCGTTCGCAGCCATGGAACAGTGCCAGAGATTGATCCGAAGAAATTCACACTCAAAGTGGAGGGCCTTGTCGACAAGCCATTGACAATCAGCCTCGCCGAATTGATCGAGCGATTTCCATCGGCGTCGACCACGGCAACGTTAACCTGTGCAGGAAATCGACGCAGTGAATTCGCTGCCATTAAAAAGGTCAGCGGAGTTCAATGGGAAGCGGGGGCGATCGGCAATGCTGAATGGGCGGGGGTTCGGCTCGCTGATCTTCTGAAGCACGTCGGAGTCAAGGCTGAAGCAAAGCACATCTGGTTTGATGGCAGTGACATCATCACGGAAAAGAACGAGACCTTTTCATTCGGTGGTTCCATCCCTGTCGATAAAGCTTTCGTGACGACGGCAACCGGAGCGACACTGCTGGCCACTCAGATGAATGGACAGGCTCTGACAGCGGCTCATGGCTTTCCACTCCGGACCGTTGTGCCGGGGTTCATTGGTGCTCGCAGTGTGAAGTGGCTGAACAAGATTACTGTTTCTGATCGTCCCTCGCCGAACCATTACGTTGCCGACGTGTACAAACTGGTTCCCGAAGAGAACGCGGAACTAATCGCAAAGACGTCGCCGATTTACGAATTCATGCTGAATTCAGCGATCTGTCAACCAGCTTCTGGAGCAATTCTCAGTGGAGACCGGGTGGCGGTCAAAGGTTTTGCACTGACAAATGGAACCACAGGACGCAGTATCAAGCATGTTGAAGTTTCGGCCGATGGTGGACAAACGTGGGTGCCAGCCAAGGTAACGTCACCCATTCGAGACTTCTGCTGGGTCCTGTGGACGGCAGAAGTTCCGTTGACGCCCAAAACCGACAGCCTGGTGGTACGGGCGACCGATTCCAGTGGTGAAATTCAGCCGCAAGTTTCTCCCTGGAATTACAAGGGCTATCAGTTCAACGGCTGGCATAAGGTCGCCGTGAAACGAGCGTGAGAGTGACATGAATCTGAGATCGATCGTTGCCTTGTGGCTTGTTTTCGCATTGTCGTCCTTGCGAATGGTTCAGGCAGACGACGATCCTGCACTCGCAAAGTTGCTGCAACCGCTGATTGCGGCTCATCAGGGAACGGTCTCAGTTGCTGTCGAATTCCTGCCATCGGGCGCCCGGTTCGTTCATCGTGCGGAGGAACCGATGCCGACCGCAAGCCTCATTAAGTTCCCTGTGATGATTGCCGCCTATCAGATGGCTGCGGACGGAAAACTCGATCTCACATCACAGATTGAACTGAAGGCGGAAGACAAAGTTCCTGGATCTGGAATCCTGACGGATCACTTTTCGGCAGGGACCCGATTGTCTGTTCGGGATGCGATTCGACTGATGATCGTTTATTCCGACAACACGGCGACAAATCTGGTCCTCGATCAGATCGGACTTTCGGCGACATCAGAATTCATGATGCGGTCTGGTTGTCCAGAGACTCGACTGCATTCGAAGGTCTATCGCGGCGACACGTCGATTGCACCCGAACGAAGCAAACAGTTCGGACTTGGAAGCACGACCTGTCGCGACATGATCAAACTCCTCAGGCAACTCGATCGGCGCGACTTGGTTTCGGCAGCGGCCTCGCAGCAGATGTACGAACACCTGCTGGCCTGTGATGACAAGGGACGCCTGAACAAGTTCCTTCCCTCAAAAACCAAGGTTGCCTTGAAGACGGGAGCTGTCTCTGCATCCCGGACTGTCGCGGGAATTATTGAATCCCCGGCAGGGAAAATTGCGATCTGTGTTCTGACGTCCAGTAACAAAGACCAGAGTTGGGGGGATGAGAACGCAGCACAAATTCTCTCGGCCGAAATTGCCCGACGCACATTCCAGTACTTCAATCCTGATGCCATGGCAGAAGCTTCGTCTTCTGCTGACTTGCCCGAAGAACTGTCGCAGGGCGCGTCAGGTGAACTTGTGGAAGCCCTCCAGCGGACGTTGAACAAGCGAGCGAACTTGCAACTGTCAGTCGACGGAGAATTCGGGCCGGGGACAAAGCAGGCCGTCATTGCCTTCCAGCGGGCTCAAAATCTTCCTCCGACCGGAATTGTCGGGAGCGAAACCTGGAAAGCCTTGAGCCCCCTGCTGGTTTCCGATGAAGAAGTCGCAGTCGATCCCGACAAGATCAATCGAGAGGTGTTGCCCGTCGCTCCCCCCGATCCAATTCAGGGGCCTCCCTTCGTTACGGCCAATGCCTGGGCCATCGGTGATGCGAAGACGGGCAAGATTCTGTGGCACGACAAAGGGGATGAGCGTCGCGACTTCGCCAGTACGACAAAGTCGATGACCGCCTGGATCGTCCTGCGTGAGGCGACAAAAGATCCGGCTCTCCTGGATGCAACAATTGTATTTTCCAGTTCTGCGGATCGGACTCCGGGGAGCACGACTGGTCTGAAAACAGGCGAGAAAATTACCGTTCGTGAATTGTTGTATGGATTAATGCTTCCATCTGGAAACGACGCCGCGATGGGATTGGCCGAGTTCATCGGAACCCGGTTTGCCGCCGATGGAGATTCCGCCGAGGCAAAGCGCCCGACGTCCCGGTTTGTCGCCGAGATGAATCGCGTTGCGAAGGAAATCGGACTTAAGCAGACTCGTTATGCCAATCCACATGGCCTGCCAGATAACAATCACCTCTCGACCGCCGCAGATCAGGTACTGCTGACGGCACACGTGATGAAGAATGATCGATTTCGCGATTACGTCCAAACCCGGCAGCATGCCGTCAAAGTTCAGGGACCGGGTGGCTACACCCGAAATGTGGTCTGGAAAAACACGAACAAGCTGCTGGAGATCACGGGTTACACCGGAGTGAAAACAGGAACAACGGATGCCGCGGGATCATGCCTGGTCTCTGTTGGGAAACACCGCGACGATGAACTGATCGTAGTCGTCCTGGGTTGCTCCTCAAACGAAGCCCGTTACGTCGACACACGAAACCTGTTTCGCTGGGCCTGGCTGCAGCGCGGGCATCGGGATTGATACGAGCGTGGCTTAGTCGTATTGCCCCGGAACTCGCTCAACTTTGTCGCTGGAATCGCTTTGTCGCGGGAATCAATGTGCACAGGCACAACACGAGCCGCGAAACCGGAATTCTCATGTTCTGGAATCGAAGTCCGTTGATGGTTCTTCGAAAATGTCTCCCTTGTCCCAGCCTCTCGTTCCGATAAACTGAAAGGAGAGGAGACCGTAATCATTCCATTTTCAGGGTTTCCGTCGCGGCCGAGGCAACAGGTTATTTCAAACAGTGACAGACGCTGATTGATCGATCCTGAAAATCAAGTCCGTGACGAGCTACTCGCGATGGGATTGTTACTGCTCCTCGAATCCGCTGACATTCCCGCCTGGCTTCCATCGAAACGACATTATGATCACTCCCCAATACCAGTTTCGTAGACGAGGTTTCTTGCAGGCGGCAGGCGCTGGCGTTGTCGCGACAGGTCTCTCAGGCCTCTCTCGCTCTGCCTCCGCCGATCCTGGGGCGGGGCGAGCCAAGTCGGTACTGTTCGTCCTGATGAGTGGCGGACTCAGTCAGCTTGATTCGCTCGATCCGAAACCGCAGGCTCCCGTCGAGATTCGCGGCGAGTTTTCTACAATTCACACGACGATTCCCGGTGTGACGATTTCCGAACATCTGCCGCTGCTGGCCCAACACGCAGACCGCTGGTCCATCGTTCGGTCGATGTCACACACCGAGCACAATCATCTGCTCGCAACGCACGTCGCTCTGACAGGTCGACCAACACCACTGCCGCGCGGCGCCAGCGATCTGGACCGAGTCCAGTCGCGAACCGATTTTCCAAACATGGCGGCTGCGCTGGATTATGTTCGACCGCGCCGTGATGGGATTCCGACCGGGGTCTCTCTGCCCAATTATTATATTGAAGGGCCGCTGACGTGGCCGGGGCAGTATTCCGGATTCCTGGGGCCTCGCCACGACCCATGGCAGATCAATCAGGATCCCAATGATCCGAATTTCAAAGTTGACGCGCTGTCATTGCAGCCGGGAATGACGCCTCAACGATTGCAGTCACGCCGTGATTTGCTTGAGCAGATCAATCACCCGGCACAACAGGCCTCGGACCGGCCGAGTTGTTCATTCGTTGAGCAGCAGGATGTCGCGTTTTCGCTGCTGACGTCGGCCAAGGTTACCACTGCTTTTCAGATCGACCGCGAGTCGACAGAAACTCGCGAACGCTACGGGCGCAATAAATTCGGCCAATCGATCTTGCTGGCACGCCGCCTCGTGGAAGCAGGGGTTCCCGTGATCCAGGCGACGATGGGGATCGTGCAGACCTGGGACACCCACGTCGACAACTGGGGACGTTTGAAGAACACGTTGCTGCCCCAGGTCGACTGTGGTCTGGCCGCCCTGATGGACGATCTCTCGGCCAGCGGTCTGCTCGATCAGACTTTGGTGATCGTGATGAGCGAGTTCGGTCGTACCCCCAAGGTCTCCAGCCTGCCGGGCGAAAAGCTTCCTGGGCGGGACCATTGGGCTGCCGTCTATTCACTGCTGGCGGCGGGTGCTGGGGTGCGTGGCGGTCAGGTCATTGGTCAATCGGATTCGATCGCGGCGTATCCGATTTCTCGCGCCTGGTCTCCAGCTGACCTCTGTACGACTGTCTACAATGCCCTGGGGGTTGATGACGAGGCCCATCTGCTCGACCCGTTGGGGCGGTCGAGTCCACTTCGGAATGGATCAGTAATGGAATCGCTGTATTCGGGTCGTGAAGGATGACAAAATCCGCTTGTCGAACCTTTTGATTCCCTGATCGTGACAATCTATTCAGAGTGGTAGACAGGCAGCCGGGATTGACCCGATTCGAGCGAAACTCGATGATATCAGTCAATGAGAGTTGGCTATTGCAGGCGTCCGGCCCCCCCAATAAATGCTCTGTTCGATCCAGCCAGGCCAAAGCCATGAAGATGAGTTCGATCACTTTCAGTTCCAGAATTTGCCAGGTAGCGGTTTCGTGTGCTCTTTCGGCGATACTGTCGGGTTGCAGCGGATCTTGGGCCGTTGAAAGTGCATTGCCCGACCAGGCGCCCGCCGTTCAGAATGAAGAGCAGCCAGCGCCAGCATCCGTCGCCGAGCAAAACGTTGCGACACCCCCACTGGGCACAACAGAGAAACCAGCCGAGTCAACCACAGCGGTTACTACGGGACTGCAGCCGAAGCTGACAAAGGTTGATCCGGCTCAACTGGTCGGGAAGTGGAAAGACTCGTTTTTTGGCACTCGAACATTGGTTCTAAAGCCTGACGGAACTGCCAAAATGATTCTGGATCTGGACTTTACCGGGCGACTGCTTTACGGAAAACGCCTGGAGTTCGACATGATCTGGTCCGTTGAAGGAGCCGTCGTCACGATCGATGTTCTGTCGGGACGCCCCGAAAAACCAGCGAAATCTGCCATGAGCACCTGGGGTGACAGGTACGTTTACCTGCTGGACTGTGTTGAAGATCATCAGGTCGAAATGCGTGACAGTGACGGATCGATGAGCCACGTGCTGCGGCGTGTTTCTGATGATCCATCGACCGCTAATGAACGCTGATCCTGGGCAGGGCCAGGTCTTAACGGGGTGAAGCACTTGGGGAATCACCCCATGCCCGCCCGTTCTCGCGAGATATGTGCCGCTTCCCTCGTGATTCGCAGAGAGATTCGCGACGTTCGAAGACGGACACTCGCGAGAAACTTTGGTGCCTCGTTTGTAATTGCGCTGAAACATCACCACCATTTTATTCTTTGGTGTTCAGTCTCGCTGCCATTCAGCTGTTGCAATCGCATCTCTCTACCTCAGTCAGAGCAATCACAAGCGACACTCTTCAGGAGCTTCATCGTGGCAAAATCGACCGTTCAGTCAGGCCTTACTGTCAAAGCGTATCAGGGGATGCCCGAACGCTCCTGGCATTTAACTTGCCTGATCGCAAGAGCGCCAAGAACCTCGCTGGCTTTACGATTCAATGTACACCAGAAGGGTCGAAGTCGTACTACCTGTTCAACACATTGCAGTTCCAGACTCCAGGAAACCATGCGCAGGTTGCAACGGAGCCGGTAACGTCCAGTGTGAATGCACCGATTCGCAAGTTTCGCTGGCTGCATGTTCCTGGATCAGTTCATCAGGGAACAACGCCTCAGTTCGGGAAGTATACATACACAGTGACACCCCGCTTTTTTGATGGAAAAGGATCATTGCTGGCGATTGATCCGTCCCTCAGCGTGTCTGTGAAAGCAACAGTTCAGCCGTTCAAAAAAAATGGATTGGAACTCGGCTTCACGCGTGGATACACGCAATCACAAGCGTTCGACAATCACTTCGGAATCAAGGCCCTGATTCGCCCAAAAACTGACGATCTTCTGTTCGATACGTCGCAACAGTCGGGGGTCAACAATCAGGGAGTGAAGTATACGTATCAGGAAGAATATACATGGCTGGGTTTCACGGCACGGCAGAGGATTTTCGATCTGTTGAATCAGGTTCTCAAGGACAAGACGTTGTCTTTGAGCATGTTCGCCTATGACCTGAATGAACCGGACATTCTTCAGATTCTGCTGCAACTCGCCAAACAGGGGCGCGTCCGCATTATTCTGGATGATGCGGCACTGCATCACAGCACGACGAAGCCAACATCGGAAGACAAGTTCACGGACCTTTTCAACAAAGCCGCAACGAAGGGGGCCGCGATCATGCGTGGTCACTTCGGGCGTTACGCTCACGACAAGATCTTTATCGTTGCCAACAAGACGGGGGCCATCCAGGTTCTCACCGGATCGACGAATTTTTCGGTTACGGGCATGTACGTGAACTCCAACCACGTGCTTGTCTTTAATGATCCTGCCGTTGCGGCGAAGTACGCTGAAGTATTCGAAGCATCCTGGACCGGCGAGGTGAAAGCGCCAGCGTTTGCAGGTTCAGCGCTTGCCGCGACGCCGGTCTCGTTCAAATCGAAAAGCACGCCCCCCACGACCATTACGTTTTCGCCGCACAGCGAGCCTGTTGCAACAAAAATCCTGCAATCGCTCGTCGATCGAATTAATGCGGAATCAAAGCAGAAGGGGAATGGCAGCGTCCTGTTTGCGGTCATGGACGATTCCAAGGGGACGGGCCCGGTCTTGCCAGCGCTGCAAAAGTTGCACGAGAATCTTTCGATTTTCAGTTACGGGGTTTCTGATGCGACTGACGGCATCAGCCTGTACAAGCCTGGCTCAACGCAAGGTGTTCTGGTGACCGGCAAACCCTCGAACGCAATTCTTCCGCCCCCGTTTAATCAGGTCCGTTCGATTGGCGGAGTGGGACATCAGATTCACCACAAGTTCGTGGTTTGCGGATTCAATCGGCCCGATGCTGTTGTCTATTGCGGTTCGTCAAACCTGGCCCTCGGTGGGGAAACAGCAAATGGAGACAATCTGATTGCCATTCAAGATCAGGATGTCGCGACGGCATTTGCGATCGAAGCGATCGGACTGATCGACCACTTCAATTTCCTCGACAATTGTGCCACTGGAGGAAAGGGATCACCGAAGCCGGGAGCAGCCCCCGCCAAACCGCTGAAGACGGGATCGAAATCCCACGCAGCGACCGAGGCTGGCTGGTTCCTGTTAACAGACGACAAGTGGGTCGATGCGTATTATGACAAGAACGATCTGCATTGCGTGGACCGACTCCTGTTCGCATAAGGCGTCGGTGCCACAGGAATCGCCGTCGATAATCCTGACTTCGTCCGTTTTCGAAAGCAGAACGCGTTCGGCGCGGGTCTCCCGACCCCGCCGAAGCGACCGACCGAAGGTCTCCTCTGCGGGCTCGAAGCACCAGTGACAATCGACCTGCTTCCCAGTTGCTTACCAAACTGGCAACCTGACCACGATAAATCCAATTTTCATCGTTCAGGTTGCCGATTTCCGGCATGCCTGGCTCCTCTTCGATTCTGAAAGCCGTACATTGGCAGAAGGATGTGGAAGGAGTCAGCAAACAGGTCGACGCAACATCAGACAGATCGCTCCAAGGCTCACACAAAACTCAAGCAATATTGAGCACATCCTCCTGCAGTAGGCGTTTGGCGTCAAGAATTAATGCTTCCCGCATCAGGAACTCGGACCTTGGGAGAATATCCATCCAAAAGTTCCGAAATGAGACGAAATTGCTTGATCATGCGGGGTCACTTGTCTGCGGTAACTCCTGACCGCTAGACTCTCCCAGCCTGCGGTATAAGCCGTATGGCACCCGATCTGCGAAATATGGCAAGGGACGATCGTTGATGGAAGACTCGAATTGTCTGGCAAATCGAACCGACTGGCACGAACTGGCTGACCGGATTCTGGAGGGGCACGAACTGACTGTCGATGAAGGTCTTTCGATCTTGCGATCGGATGACGATGAACTTCTCGACCTGCTTGCGGCGACCTACCGTGTCCGGCGTCATCATTTCGGACGCAAGGTTCATTTGTATTTCCTGAAGAACGCCAAAAGCGGTCTTTGTCCGGAAGACTGCGGCTATTGCTCGCAATCGATCATTTCTGAAGCAGAAATCCCCCGCTACGCCCTGCTGAATGAAGCGAAGCTGATGGAAGGGGCTGAGCGGGCAGTTGCCTCGCAAGCCCGGACCTATTGCATCGTTGCTTCTGGTCGCGGGCCGAGCAATCGCGAAGTCGACCATATCGCCAGCACCGTTGCGAAAATCAAAGATAAGTACGGCCTGCACATCTGCTGCTGCCTGGGTCTGCTCGACGAAGAACAGGCGGTTCGCCTGAAGGCTGCCGGGGTCGACCGGATCAACCACAATCTGAATACCAGCCGTTCGTTCTACGATCAGGTCTGCACGACCCATTCGTACGAAGATCGCCTGAAGACATTGCAGGTGGCTCGCAAGGCAGGGATGGAACTCTGCAGCGGACTGATCGTTGGCATGGGCGAAACCGATCAGGACCTGGTGGAAGTCGCCTTTGAACTGCGAACGTTGGGTGTGCACTCAACCCCGGTCAATTTCCTGCATTCCATCGATGGAACTCCGCTGGAACGGAAATGGGATCTGAACCCACGGTACTGCCTGAAGACGCTGTGCCTGTTCCGTCTGGCCAGCCCGTCAGTCGAACTGCGGATTTCCGGTGGCCGCGAGGTCAATCTTCGTTCGATGCAGGCGATGGGCCTGTATGCAGCAAACTCGATGTTCGTCAGCGATTACCTGACGACCAAGGGGCAGCCCGCCGAAGACGATTTCAAAATGGTAGAAGACCTCGGTTTTGAGATTGTGATTGGGGATCACGAAGCCCATGCCGCCTGGAAGGCCGCGAAAGACGCTGTTTGTGAATAGGTCCAGCACGCCGGGATACATTGACGGCACTGGTTCGTTCTTAAGCGAATAGCAAGCACCGAAATGCTAAATTCTTTCAGACCTGCATGATCGGGTTTGACTCCGGGGGCCGCATGGCCTAACATCTCTAATCTGTGACGAGGTTTTGGGTGAAGGCCCAAAGTTGCTCTGGTTGAAAAATGATGCTGTTATCCAATCAATCCGCTGCCGCCAAGCCGTCCAATGCTGTCAGCATTCGGATCGAGATTGTGATTATTACCGGAGTCTCTTAGCGGCCGGGGTGGCGAATTTACGAATCGACACAAGCCCTCGGGTCGCACCTGAGGGCTTTTTTTTTGACATCCGCAGAAATTGGTGAAAGTCCGAACATGTCGAGAATCCAGATCTACGATACGACCCTGCGCGACGGCAGTCAGGGAGAAGGTGTGAACTTCTCACTTCAGGACAAGCTCCTGATCACGCAGAAGCTGGATGATATTGGTGTCGATTTCGTCGAAGGGGGGTATCCACTCTCTAATCCAAAAGACTTCGAGTACTTTGCCCGAGTCCGTGATCTTCCCTTGAAGCATGCCAAAATCTGTGCTTTCGGGATGACCCGCCGCAAAGGCTGCAATCCAGAAGACGATATCGGCATGTGTGCCCTGCGCGATGCCAAGTCACCGATTGTCACCATCGTCGGCAAGACCTGGGATCTGCACGTCTTCGAGGTTCTGCACATCTCGGAAGAAGAGAACCTGGCGATGATCCGGGATTCCGTCGGCTATCTGAAGGCCGAAGGACGCGAAGTCCTGTACGACGCTGAGCACTTCTTTGATGGCTTCCGGGCCAATCCGGAATTCGCACTGCGAACAGTTCTGGCCGCTCAAGATGCAGGGGCCAGCACCATCGTGCTGTGTGATACGAACGGCGGCCGGTTGCCTGAAGACATCGCGGCGGCTGTTGATGCAGTACGGCGCGAACTGAAAATCCCGGTCGGAATCCATGTTCACAACGATGGAGAACTCGCTGTTGCTAACTCTCTGATCGCCGTCGACCACGGCGCGATCCAGGTCCAGGGAACTATCAACGGAATCGGCGAGCGTTGTGGTAACGCAGACTTGATCAGCGTCATCGGCAACCTGGCCTTGAAGAAGGGGCACGATGTCCTGAAGCCCGGCGGGCTGACACATCTGACCGAATTGTCGCGGTATGTCTACGAAATCGCGAACATGAACTTCCGGAACGGTCAGGCATTTGTTGGAAGCAGTGCATTCGCTCACAAGGGGGGAATGCATGTCCACGCGGTAAACCGGCTTTCGGCCAGCTACGAACACATCCCGCCAGAATCGGTAGGAAATCAGCGGCGAGTTCTGGTAAGCGAGCTCTCGGGCCGTTCAAACATCATTGCCAAAACGACTAAGTACCAGATCAATCACGACAACGCCTTGATGGCACGAATCCTCGAGCGGGTTCAGGATCTGGAAAACGAAGGCTACCAGTTCGAAGCGGCAGAAGCGTCGTTTGATCTGCTCGTTCGAAAAGAAGCGGGAGCGTATACGCAGAAGTTCAATCGACTGCATTATCGCGTCAATGTCGAGACGATGGCCGGGCAAGGAACTGTGACGGAAGCGTCGATCAAGCTGGAGGTCAATTCGAAGACCGAGCATGTTGTCGCGGAAGGAGATGGCCCGGTCAATGCACTCGACAACGCACTGCGAAAGGCCTTGTCGACCGCTTACCCGTCGCTCAGTGAAATGCAGCTTGTGGACTACAAAGTGCGCGTGATCAACTCGGGTGAAGGGACGGCTGCTCGAGTTCGCGTCGTGATCGAAAGCCGTGATCACACCGACGTCTGGAGTACTGTTGGAGTCAGCGAAAACGTGATCGAAGCGAGTTGGCTGGCATTGGTCGACAGCGTGGAATACAAACTCTACAAGGATGCTGAATCGACGAATTGAATCGTTCGTCGCTGAGTCAGTGGGTGTCAGCCATCCCGGAAATTGTTATCCAGGGCAACATGATGAGTACGGATCTACTTGAGGATATTCGCGATGGAATCCGCCTGACATTGGCGCGATTCAGTCGTGATCAATATCACCAGATGATCCACGACGGCATCCTGCATGACGGGGATACATTGGAACTCATCGAAGGAACGATTCTTCACAAAGATCGTCATGATACGGAAAGCACCGTGACTCATGGTGCTCGACATCTGAAATCATTGAATAAACTCGTCGCAGTTTTATCACAATGGGTCGCAGATCGGTCCGTCTTTCTACAGGTCCAGGGCCCGATTGCATTGAATCCGCAGAGCGAACCGGAACCTGATTGTTGTTTGATTGCCGGCACACCGGATGATTTTGGCGATGACGTTCCTTCAGGCTCGAAAGTTCTCGCTGTCTTCGAAGTTTCGGACAGTTCACTGGCGTTTGATCGCGGAACAAAACAACGGCTTTATTCCAAAGCGGAAATCCCGGTTTACGTGATCGTCAACCTCAAAGAAAAGAACATCGAAGTGTACTTGCAGCCACTGCCAGACAAGTCAAAGTACAATCAATCGATGGAATTTCACATTGATCAGTTCTGTGAAGTTTCGATCTGTGATGTCGGGACGCTTGCGTTTCTCTCGCAGGAAGTTTTTTGACGCCGTTGGCTACGATCTGACACACCAGTTCAAAACATTGACTCCATTTCCTCTACATAGCTTTCTCACCAACCATGACGACAGAAATCCCGAAGCAATACGATCCTGCTGCCGCCGAAGCTCGCTGGTTCCCTTACTGGGAATCACAAGGCTGTTTCAACGCGGATCCAAATCCAGCCAAGCCGCCGCATGTGATCATGATTCCGCTGCCGAACGTGACCGGCGCATTGCACATGGGACATGCACTCAATGGGACCCTGCAGGACCTGTTGACGCGCTGGCGCCGCATGCAGGGCTATGAAGCTCTCTGGATGCCGGGAACCGACCATGCTGGAATTGCAACGCAATCCATGGTCGAAAAGCGGATGAAGGAAGAAGAGGGCCTGACACGCAATGACGTTGGCCGCGAAGCACTCGTTGAGCGTATCTGGAAGTGGAAGGACGCTTACGAACAGCGGATTCTCAGTCAGCTCAAAAGTATCGGTGCCAGTTGTGACTGGCGACGGGTGCGTTTCACGCTGGACGAAGTCTGTTCCCGAGCTGTGCGACAAACGTTCTTCCGAATGTTTCAGGATGGCCTGATCTACCGAGGCAAGCGACTCGTTAACTGGGATACCTACCTGCAGACCGCTGTTGCCGACGACGAAGTCTACGAAGAAGAAACAGACGGCCATTTCTGGACATTCAATTACCCTGTCGTCGATGCGTCAGCAGACGCGCCACAGTCGATTTCCTTTTCGACGACCCGACCGGAAACGATGCTGGGTGATACCGCCGTCTGTGTTCATCCCACTGACGAGAGATACACTCATCTGATTGGAAAGCATGTCCGGATCCCCGTAAACGGACGTGTCATTCCGATCGTGGCCGATGCGCTGCTGGCCGACAAAACGCTCGGGACAGGTTGCGTCAAAGTTACTCCCGCTCACGATCCAAACGATTACGGCTGCTGGACGCGCAACAAGGAAAAGATGGGCGAGCCGATCAATATTCTCAATCCTGACGGGACGCTGAACGAAAACGGTGGGCCCTGGCAGGGACAGGATCGCCTTGTCGCGCGCGAAGCGGTGGTTGCCGAGATGGAGCGACTCGGACACTTCGAAAAAGTCGAAGATCGCAAGATTCCTCTCAAGCACAGCGATCGTTCAAAGACGCCTGTTGAGCCTTATTTGTCCGAGCAGTGGTTCGTGAAAATGGACACCCTCGCACAGGCGGCGATCGATGCAGCGAACGACGGGCGAGTCACCTTCTATCCAGAGCGATATCGACAGTCCTATCTCAGTTGGCTCGGCGAGAAGCGTGACTGGTGTATCAGTCGACAGCTCTGGTGGGGACATCGCATCCCGATCTGGTCACGCGAATATGCGAAGGATGAGTTCGAAAAGACATTCCCGGGCGGATATCGCTTTAATCCTGATCACGAAGGAGAAAGCTGGTTCCACGGTTCAGTCTCGTTTGATGGAGCGAAGTACACCGTTCGAATCTGTTTTGACGATGGGCACCCCGACATCGAGCGCGACTACGAAAAGGCCGGATTCGTTCAGGAAGAAGATGTTCTCGACACATGGTTCAGTTCAGCGCTTTGGCCACACGCGACGCTCGGCTGGCCAGACCGCCAGCATAATCCGCCTTTACGAGTCGAAGGCCAGACCACGTTGGCCCCCGCGACGGCATCTTCGACGAATGAAGTTCTTGACTATTTCTATCCGGGAAGCGTCCTGGTCACGTCGCGCGACATCATTACCCTGTGGGTCGCCCGCATGGTCTTGACGGGTCTGTACAACATGGGGGACGTCCCCTTCAAGCATGTCTGCATCCATCCCAAGATTCAGGATGGTTTCGGCCAGACAATGTCAAAAACGAAGGGGAACGGTGTTGATCCGATCGAGTTGATTGAAAAATACGGCTGCGATGGGATGCGTTTTACCATTGCTTCCTTCGCGGGCGAGACTCAGGATGTTCGACTGCCGGTCGGATACGAATGCCCGCATTGCCAGGCCTCGATTCCACAGGAACCACATCACCTGAAGTTCAAACCGGGTAAACCGAAGATCAAGTGTCCGAAGTGCAAGAAGGAATCGCAGTACGCGACACCGAATTACACTCCCGACGAAGGCGAACTGGTCGCGCGGATTGTGATCGAACGGTTCGAGTATGGTCGCAATTTCAGCAACAAGCTCTGGAATGCCGCTCGATTTGCGATGCTGAATCTCGAAGGGTATTCACCGGCACCGATCACAGATGCCGACCTGGCGATTGAAGACCGCTGGATCCTGTCTCGGCTTGCCACCGTGACAGACGAAGTGACGTCGCTGCTGGGGGTCTACAAGTTCGATGCCGCCACACGGTCGCTGCGTGACTTCGTCTGGAATGAATTCTGTGACTGGTACCTCGAAATGATCAAACCGCGACTGCGCGATGAGGCCTTGAAGCCCGCTGCTCAGCGTGTCCTGGTCATGGTCCTCGACACGACACTGCGTCTGCTGCATCCGTTCACTCCCTTCATCACTGAAGAATTGTGGCAGCGATTGAAAGAAATCGCTCCGGTGCGAGGCTTGCCGAGCCCTGAACCAGCACATGACGCGGTGATCACGGCCCCGTGGCCAGCAGGGCTTGAGACCTGGCGTGACAGCGCACTGGAATTGCGTTTCCAGCGTCTGCAGGAATTGATTGTCGCTGTTCGAAATGTTCGGGGAACTTACAACATCAGCCCGGCGATCACTGTTGCCGTATCTGTTAAATGTTCGGCCGAGATTACTGCCGACTTGAAGCAGGTGCAGGTCCAGTTTGAAACTCTGGCGAAAGCCAATTTGACGGAAGTCGGACCGCAAACAGTCCGTCCGACACCATGTGCCAACTTTGCTTTGGGGGACGCAGACTGTTACGTCCCTCTCGCCGGCCTTGTCGATCTGCAGGCGGAAGTGGACCGCCAGAAGAAGGAAGCGGAAAAGATCCGAGGCTTCATTGCGGGCCACGAAAAGAAGCTGACAAACGCCAGCTTCGTCGAACGTGCTCCAGCCGAGGTGGTGGCTGAAGTTCGGGAAACGATGGCGAGCCTGCAAAAGCAGCTGGCAAGCATCGAGGAAGTCATCCGCGAATTGGCGGGGTAATGCCTAGAGCGCGTTGCATTTAGGTGTGGCGTCCCGCGGGCATCGAACGACAGCGTCTAACCCATGTTTCGACGCGACGCAGAAGTGCGACATGCACTAGTAAGGCCGGAAAGTGGCGGATCGCTGGCCTCCTCATCATCGGTCGGGCTGGAGCTTCTTGTTGACGTCGCGAACCATTTGCTCGCGCCGGCTGGCGGGTTTTGGATCCCGTCCAAGGGTCTCGTTCTGCGTCGTGACGGATCGGAGTGACGGAGCTTGAACTGCGTCGCGAGAAGTTCTGGCAGACCTTGAGAATTGCCTGGACGAGGCAATCAGTGCCAGGCAAAGTGTTCCAGCCAGAGTGATGGCAAATCCGATTGCGACAGTGAACTGTGCAATCTGTGTTGTGACATCCCAGAGAACGGCCAACGCGCTTGAAGCTGTAGCGATCATTGCAGGATGTGCGAATGATTGAGCTACTGCAGAATCAATGTCACTGGATTTGACAGTAAGTCCCGGAAATCCACCAGCGCGCACCTGATCATGCAGCATCTGGCTGGCTGCTTCGGCGGTCAGTTCGGTTCCTGCTAAACGAGACTGCTCACGCAGGCTGGTTACGGTCGCGATCAATGATTCGATGGGGTCTGTCATGAGCCAAAATCATCAAGGTAGTAGGAGACTCGACATAACTACGGTATCCTAGAGATGGGGGTGTGCGAAAGTCGGATTCGGTCAGGACCGTAATTTCGGGGCTGTTCCGTCGCCCGTGGTTCGGTCAGGTTACTGCGGAGCATTGATCGTTCGCGTATTGTTCTGTTCGTGAGCCCTGACAAAGGAGACATCTGATGAGGCAATCAAATTGGGAATTACGTTCTGTGACGGTACTTGGCTTTCTGGCCATGGCGGTAATGGGTGTCTTTGCTGCAGATGACGCCAATGACGATGCGATCAAGAAGGACCGTAAGCGGATCGAAGGAACCTGGAAGATCGTCAGCATCGTCGTCAACGGGAATTCATCGACAGATGACTCGGGAAAGATGATCGTCGTCAACGGTGCCGATGGGTCATGGAATCTGACGGTTGATGGCCAGGAAATTGTCCAGGGAACAACAATGATTGATCCTTCCAAAAAGCCTAAAACGATCGACATTACGCCGACGACAGGTGATGACAAAGGGAAGATCTATCAGGGGATTTACGAAGTGGCGGACGACACTCGAAAACTCTGTTTCGCCCCCACGGGTAAGCCACGACCGACCGAATTCACTTCAGTATCCGGAAGTGATCACGTATTGGTGATGTTTGAGCGTGTGAAAAAATGACCGTTCGCGGGGTCACCATTGAGCCAGTTAGGATGCCTGTTTCTCTGGGCAGACGAATCCAGAAACTATTGCTACCACGATTGATTGGTACATCCACGCTTTTCTGCGCACGGGGCGTCCCGATCTACGCAATAATGTCTCGGACCACTGAACCGTGAACATCAGTCAGCCGATGGTCGCGTCCTGCGTGACGAAACGTCAGTTGCTCGTGATTCAGTCCCAGCAGATGCAGGATCGTGGCGTGGAAATCAGGCATCGTGACTTTGTTTTCGACCACGTAATAGCCGAACTCATCCGTCTGTCCATACGTCATTCCTCCGCGAATTCCTCCTCCCGCCATCCAGATGCTGAAAGCGTGCGGATGATGATCCCGTCCATCGCTGCCTTGAGCGGCAGGGGTTCTGCCAAACTCAGTTGCGAAAATAACTAGCGTATCTTCCAACAGACCGCGTGATTTCAAGTCGGTCAGCAACGCCGCAATCGGTTGATCGACCCGCCTGGCATTCGTTGTATGATTGTTCCGCAAGTCTCCATGAGCGTCCCAATAGTTTCTAGGATAACTGAAATTTACCTGTACGAAGCGAACCCCGGCTTCCAGACATCGTCGGGCCAGCAGACATTGCCGTGCATATTCATCCGTGGGATCCGCTCCGACTCCATACAGTGCCTGCGTCGCGGCAGACTCGCGGTTCAGGTCCATCACGCCATGTGCTTCCGATTGCATCCGATACGCCAGTTCAAATGATGCGATCCGTGCTTCGAATACGGGATCGCTGCCGACGCGATGCATATGTTGCCGGTTTCGACGTGCCAGCAAATCCAGTTGCAATCGCTGCATTTCTGCCGAAGCCCCCGGAGTCAGATCGGACAGCATGGCGTCCTTAAAATTCGTACTGCCATCGCCAATCCGGGTCCCCTGAAACGTCGCCGGAAGAAACGCTGATCCGTAATTCTGAGCTCCACCGTGATACAAGGACGGGCTGAGACTGAGGAACCCCGGCATGCTCTGGTTCTCAGTCCCCAGACCGTACAGCGTCCACGCCCCCAGGCTAGGACGGGCAAACACGCCACTTCCTGTGTTGATATTCAGGAGCGCTGGGCCGTGTGAGACCTGGTCTCCGCCGTTCATCGAACGAATGACACAAATATCATCGATACATCCCCCAATCCTGGGAAACAGGTCGCTGACGGGAGTTCCGCTCTGGCCGTACTGTTGAAACTTCCAGGGCGATGCCAGCAGATTTCCCGTGGGGGCGAACTCAAACTTCGGCTTGGCAATCGGAAGTGGCTGTCCGTTCATTTCCGCCAGCTTTGGCTTCGGATCGAACGAGTCCACGTGTGAGACACCGCCGTGCATGAAGAGAAACACAACTCGCTTCGCTCGAGCAGGAAAATGCGGTGGTTTGGGTACCAGTGGCGACGCCTGCTCATTTGCCGCAGATGCCTTGCTCGTTGCGATTCCCAGCAGAGCGATGTGACCAAACCCGCAGGCGGAACGCTGCAGCCAGTCACGGCGAGAAAGCGGTACGGGATACATCAAGATTACTCCACGTAGAGAAACTCATTGGAGCAGAGAAGCAGCTGGCAATAGGACTGCCAGGCAGCCCGACGTCGATCGGCTTCTGGCCGTGTCTGTACAACTTGAGTCGCCATGCAATCAGCAATGAAACGATTTGCGTCCGTAATTTCTTCCATCGTCGCTTGACGACCAAACACGAGCCAGTGCACCGTTTCAAACCTTTGGTCATCCGACTGCTGAACGTCACTCAACAGACGCTCTGCCAGGAATCGCGCCTGATCGCGTACGAAGGGATTATTGAGCAGGAACAGCGACTGCGAAGGAACGGTTGTGTCGTTCCTCACGGCAGTGACTCCATTCGGATCAGCCGCGTCAAACAGTGCCAAAACATTCGGCAGCATATTGCGAACGACGGGAAGATAGACCGTCCGCTTCGTGAACTGCGTGTAATACGGATCGTCGGCGGCCAGTCGATTGGGGCGGATCTTGGATTTGATATCTTCGGCCCGCTCAAACAACAATTCGCCGCTTTCATTCGAGCCAGGGGTTCGATCGAGTTGGCCGCTGACTGCGAGCATTGAGTCTCGCAATTCTTCAGCCGACAGTCGCCGTCGGGGAAACGATGACAGCCAAATTCGCTCAGGATCGATCTGCTGCGACACTGGCCCAGCCGCATTTCCCTGTTGATAGGCGTTCGACAAAACCATCAATCGATGCATCGCTTTGACACTCCACCCACTCTCGATGAATCGGGTGGCAAGCCAGTCGAGCAGTTCAGGATGTGTGGGACGTTCGCCTCGTACACCAAAATTGTCGCTCGTGGCGACAAGTCCACGGCCGAAATGATGTTGCCAGATCCGGTTGACCATCACACGAGCCGTCAACGGATTTGTTGGACTGGCGATCCAGCGCGCCAGTTCGAGTCTTCCACTGCTGAGCTGATTGGGATCGATCGTGACGTTTGAAGCAGTCTGGGATGCAGCCTGCCCTGCGACCTGCAGAACTCCACGAGGAACAACTTTACCAAGCGTGAAACGATTGCCTCGCATGTGTACTCGCAGGTTCCTGGGTTGAGATTCCCGCGGAGCCATCACCATCAGTGGTGGTTTACCTTCACCTTGCGGAACCTCGTACTCCCACCACATCGAGGCATTGCGTGCTTCATCCTGAAACGGCTCGGTGCTGCGAAAGATCCCGGCCAGTGCGTAGTAATCAGTCGCACGGATGGCATCGAACTTGTGATCATGACACCGCGCACATGCGAGTGTCAGACCCAGCATGGAACGCCCCGTGACATCGATCTGATCGTCGACGATGTCCAGGCGCGATTGTTCCTTGTCCGTCTCTGCGAGTGCTTTAGGGCCGATCATCAGGAATCCGGTGGCGATGATTCGTCGAGTCCTCACGGCAATCGATTCTTCAGGAGGCAAAAGATCTCCAGCCAGTTGCTCGATCAGGAACTGGTCGTAGGGAAGATCATTGTTGAAAGCATCAATCACATAATTTCGATACCTCCACGCGAACCGCATGACAGCGTTTGCATCATTGGCGGTCGATTCAGCAAATCGAACGACATCCAGCCAGTGCCTGCCCCAGCGTTCGCCGTAATGGGGCGATGCCAGTAACCGATTCACCACGACCTCATAGGCCTGCGGCGATTCATCCTTCATGAACGACGTGACCTCGTCCCGCGTCGGGGGCAGACCTGTCAGGTCAAATGTCACGCGGCGTAGCAATGTCAGCTTGTCAGCAGGTGCGGCTGGAGCGAGTTGACGGGCTTCCAATTCACGCAGAATGAATTGGTCAATCGGTGACTTGACCCATGCTTTGTTGTGCACTTGTGGGGTCGACGTGGATTTGACCGGCTGGTACGCCCAGAAACTTTTCTCAGCGTCTGTAAAGACTGCAGGGGAAGCCTTGTTCTGCGGAGTGTCGAGCCACAAACCGAATTTCTCGGCCAGATGGCTTTCGATCCCTGATCGCTGCTGGTCATTGAGCGCCGTGTTGTAGATGATGACCTCGCCAACATCTCCCTGGATCGATCCACACCAGTCAAGTGCCTTACCGAGATAGGCCCCAATATCGGAACGGTGCTGGAAATCGGGAATCCCGTCGCGTCCCTCAAGCGGCATTCCCTCGGGCCGCAAAGCCGCCGCCCCATTGATGAATATCCGCGTTGTCGTCCGCATCGGTCCGGGCTGCTTTATGATCGTTAACAACGTTGATTTGCCGTAGTGTGGCTTGAACGAACCCTTTCCCAGCGATGCGTCGTGGTTCCAGCCACCGGCAAAATGAAGTGCGTGATCCTCGCCACGATTGATCTGCACCAATGCTGCCAGCGGTTTACCGGGATCTCCTGCGTGGGCCGGATTGCCAATGGCAATCACTCCATCGTAAGGGGCAGACACGTCATGCGGAGTCAGATTCATGACAACCATCATTGTCAGTGCTGAATCGCCGCGAATGTTGACTGGATTCGCAGGAGAAGAGGCAAATCCGGTTGAAGTATCGAACCGAACGGCAGGCCGTCCCAACAGCCGACTTTGCCTGGCAAACCTTCCCGGTTGACCGACACCCCCGATACGAATTCCTTTCGTCGCCGACACATCGCGTCCGTGTCCACTTTGATCCGGCCAGATGTGAACAAGGTCGCCATCGTTGTGGGACATCGCATCGGCCTTGAGCCACAGCTGAATCGATTTTGCCAGGTCACCGGCCTGTGGTTCAATTGTTTGTGCGACCGCAGATTCTGCGGTTGCGTCTTCAGCCTTTCCGACGGTACCAGGCCAGACAGCACCCTGTTTGATCCATTCCACGAGCACTGCGATTTGGGATTCCGCCAGCTTGCCGTCCGGTGGCATTGCCAGTCCGTTCTGGTGTCGGACGGCTTGAATTAACAAGCTCTCCTCGGGGTTCCGCGCGATAACCGCCGGACCTGTTTCTCCCCCTTTCAAAAGAGACTGGCGAGACTCAAGACGCAATCCCCCTTTAACCATCGCCCCGGAATGACACTTCTGACATCGCTGGATCAGCAGTGGTCGAACGTGCTTTTCAAAGTGATCTTCGGGTTCGGAAGCACTCAGCCAAATTGGCATCAGGATGTTCATTACGGTCGAAACCAGGGTGAACCAGTTTTTCGTGCGAGATCGCATTGAATAACGATGCTCCTGAATTCGCTGAACCATCCAGGGGTAAAAAATGGTCAGGCAATGGTAGTCGCTGGGGTTGATAGACATTTTGTGATGTTATCATCTGCATGAGCCACTGCCAGCGCCCAATGGATGTAACTTCGTTCGCAATTGCGAGTAGGAACGACAAGCCCAATACGGTGTAAAAGTCAAACGTGCGGAGTCCGCTCCACTGGAATTCCGTTCATCGGATTCCACTTTTATTGAAAACGCAATTCGAGAGACAATTTGAGATCGACTGCGGTAGAATCTGTTCCCAAGGCGATCACAATTTGACGTTCAGTCTTTCGCTGCTTCGAACGATCAACCGCAGCCGAATTGGTGCGTCGTGTTCGGCAGTCATCGCATGCGCGACAACGGCGTTATTCATCGAGGAATGACGCAATCTCTTCATTACGAGTAAAATCATGAACGACACGAGTGAAGTGACAACGGACGAACTGGCAACTTTCGGTGGCGGTTGCTTCTGGTGCGTGGAGGCCGTGTTTGAGCAGCTTCGCGGGGTCGCAGCGGTGACATCCGGCTATGCTGGCGGAAGTGTTAACGAGCCCACATACGAACATGTCTGCACTGGTCGGACTGGCCACGCCGAAGTCATTCAGATCGCTTTCAATCCCGAAATCATCACGTTTGAAGACTTGCTTGACGTCTTCTTTGCGGTCCATGACCCGACGACATTGAATCGACAAGGGGCGGATGTCGGGACACAATATCGTTCCGTGATTTTCTTTCACTCGCCGGAACAGCACGAACAGGCCATTCGCAAAATTGCCGAATTGAATGCGGCCCATGTGTTCCCCAGCCCGATCGTCACCGAACTGGCTCCAATTCCGCAGTTCTTTCCGGCCGAACGTTATCACCAGGGGTATTTTCGCAGCAACGAACGCCAGCCGTACTGCCAGATGGTCGTCTCACCAAAAGTCGCAAAATTTCGCAGCAAGTTCGCGAATCGATTGAAAGACTGACGTTCGTCCATGAACTGATCTGATGCAGTTTCCTCCGTGTCTTCCGCGTACTCCTTGTCCAGTTTAACGGTCTGTTCAGGACTCGCGTGACGCTCGAACGAATCGTCGGTAGAATGCCCCAGTTCACCAGAAACCGACTCGAAAGCCGGAGGCTCTTTTTCCTGGCCTGGTTCTGCCAGGGGAAATTCTGGCTGTTTATTGATTGCTTTGCGGAAAGGATTCCTCCGCCATGGCGGACACCGCTGCTCCTGCTGATGTTCCTCAAGTGCGCCCATTTGCCCACCTGCATTGCCACACGCACTACAGCCTGCTCGACGGGGCCAACCGGATTGACCAGGTGGTGAAGAAGGTGAAGGGGGCAGGAATGAATGCCCTGGCAATCACGGACCATGGCAATCTGTACGGCGCTTTGGAGTTCTACAACGAATGCCGCGGGGCCGGGATCAATCCTGTCCTGGGGCTCGAAGCCTACATTGCGCCCGGGTCCCGGTTTGACAAAGCGGGGGCATCGCGCGTCAAGGAAGCCAGTTATCACCTAACGCTGCTGGCCATGAACCGGGTCGGATTTCAGAATCTGGTCAAGTTGTCGTCCGCCTCGTTCCTCGAAGGATTTTACTACAAGCCTCGAATCGACAAGGAACTGCTGCAGGCCCATAACGAAGGGCTGATCCTGTTGACCGGATGTGCAGCGGGAGAATTGTCGCAGTTGCTGCTGGGCGGGAAGGACGACGACGCCGAAAAGCTGGTCCATTGGTACACCAAGGTGTTCGGCGACCGCGTCTACATGGAGATCCAGAACGCCGACTTTGCCATCCAGAAGCAGTGCATGGATATGACTGTCGATCTGGCGAACCGGATGGGGCTGCCACTGGTCGCCACGAATGACGCGCACTACCTGAATCAGTCTGATGCAGCGATGCATGATGTGCTGTTGTGCGTGAATACCAAGACTGAGCGGTCTGACACCAAGCGAATGAAAATGGATTCGGACCAGCTTTTTGTCCGAACTCCCGATGAAATGTACATCGCCTTTCCGGGGTTCGAAGATGCGGTCGCACGCTCGCAGGAGATTGCCAATCGTGTCGATATTCAACTCGATCTGAAATCGCGGCACTACCCGGTGTTTCAGCCTCCGGAAAACAAGAAGGACATCGAGTATCTGCGCGAGTTGTGCGAAGAAGGGATGAAATTCCGCTACGGCGAAGAAAACATCACGCAGGCTCATCGAGACCGGATGGCGTTTGAATTATCCGTCATCGAAAAAATGGGTTACGCGAGCTACTTCCTGATCGTCTGGGACTTCGTGCGGTTTGCCGTTGAACAAGGGATTCCTTGCAGCGCAAGAGGTTCCGCATGTGGAGCTCTCGTCGCCTATGTCTTGCGACTCAGCCACGTCTGTCCGCTGGAGTACGACCTGCTGTTCGAACGATTCCTTGACCCCAGTCGAACCGAACCCCCCGATATCGATATCGACTTCTGTCGTGATCGACGACAGGCTGTTATCGACTACACCAAGCAGAAATACGGCTCTTCAAACGTTTCGCAGATTGGAACGTTTGGAACCTTGAAGGCGAAAGCAGCGATCCGCGACGTCGCGCGAGTCCTTTCCGTATCACCAAAGGATGTCGACGTCATCGCCAAGATGGTTCCGGAAACGCTCAATATCACCTTGGAGGAGGCGATCAAGGAGAGTTCGGAACTGAAGGCGCTCTATGACAACGATCCGAAGATTCGCGAGATTCTCGACATGGCGCGACAGATCGAGGGGCTGGCGCGCAGTGCGGGAACTCACGCTGCCGGGGTCGTGGTTTCGGACCGACCAATCTCCGAGTATATCCCGCTACAGACGATCACAGGAAAGTCGGACATCATCACGCAATGGGAAGGTCCCACGGTCGAAAAGGCCGGCCTGCTCAAGATGGACTTTCTCGGCCTGCGCAATCTGACGATCCTCGACAAAGCCGTGAAGAACGTTAAGAAGCATCGCGGAATTGACATTGATCCCGTTAAATTGCCACTCGACGATCGGGCCACGTTTGCGTTACTTCAGCGAGGCGAAACCAAAGGAATCTTCCAGCTGGAATCGGGAGGGATGCGCGACCTGTTGACCAAGATGAAACCGGATAAATTCGCCGACATCATCGCGACGTCCGCGCTGTATCGTCCCGGCCCCCTCGAAGGGGGGATGGTGATGACATACGTCGATGTGAAGCACAAGCGACTGCCTCTGCCGCGCGTCCATCCGATCGTCGATGCCATCCTGGACGAGACCTACGGGGTCATGGTTTACCAGGAACAGGTCATGCGGATTCTGAACCGGCTGGGGGGGATTGAACTGCCCCAGTCGTATCAGTGCATCAAGGCAATCAGCAAGAAAAAGCTGGAAACCATTGCGAAGTACCGCGAACAGTTTCTGAAGGGAGCTGTTGCCAATAACTACTCTGAACAGAAGGCCGTTGAACTGTTCGGCATGATCGAAAAGTTCGCCGGGTACGGTTTCAACAAATCGCACTCGACAGCATACGGGGCC
Organism: uncultured Planctomycetaceae bacterium; assembly: GCA_964609845.1. GTDB lineage: Bacteria > Planctomycetota > Planctomycetia > Planctomycetales > Planctomycetaceae > Schlesneria. Next base: position 51,207 of record CAZSTW010000023.1, read on the forward strand.
GTGGCTTACCAGACCGCTTACCTGAAGGCCCATTATCCGCCTGAGTTCATGGCTGCTCTGCTCTCCTGTGAACTGGGAGAAACCGAAAAGCTGATTGAACACGTCGAAGACTGTCGCCGGATGGGGATCGAAATCCTGGCACCGAATGTCAATCAGGGTGATGTGGAATTCTCGGTGCTGGGTGACAAGTTGACATTCGGTCTGGGGGCCATCAAAGGTGTCGGCGAGTCGGCAATCGGGGCGATTGTCACTGAGCGAACAAACAACGGTCCCTTCAAGAGCATTTTCGATCTGGCGGAACGATGCGATCCCAAGACGGTCACGAAGGGAGTGCTGGAACTTCTCGTGAAAGCGGGGGCCTGTGACTGCCTGGGTGGAAAACGGTCTCAATTGTTTGCCGTGATCGAACGGGCTGTTCAGTCGGCCGCGAATGCGTTCCGTGACAAGCAGCGAGGCCAGCGAAATCTGTTCGGTGGTGATGATGACGAAGAGCAGATCAAGGCGGGAACAACAGCCGCTCCGACAAACCTGCCGGAAATGCCCGAATGGTCGCAGCGCGAAAAACTGAATTTCGAAAAAGAGGCTCTTGGGTTTTTCCTGACCTCACATCCGCTGACAGAAATGGCGGGAATTATTCAACAGTTCTCGACCCATGAGAACCGCAAACTGCCCGAACTGGAAGACGGCGTGGAAGTCATCCTCGGCGGGATGGTCTCAGCAATCAAGAAAGCTCAAACCAAAAAGCCGAGTCGCAACGGCCACTCAAAATATGTGAATTTCGATTTTGAAGATCCGACGGGAGTGGTCCGCTGCATCATGTGGCCGGAAGAATTTTCACGCCTGGGTGAGAAGGTCGAACCGGAACAGATCCGGTTTGTGCGTGGCAAGGTTGATAAACGAAGCCGCGAACCGAACGTGATTGTCGATGCGATGTGGACGCTCGAAGAAGTTGAAAAAGAATTCACGCGACAGGTCCTGATCAAATTCCAGAAGGGGCTGCACGACATTCGAGTGATCGAACGAGTTCGCGATATCATCCAGAAGAATCCTGGACGGGCCGAAGTTGTGCTGGTCGTCGACTCGATGGAAGGTGAAACGCGGATGCGATACATCGCCCACAAGCCTCTGGAACAGAAAATCAGCATCAACAAGGAATTGAGGCACGAATTGACAGAAGCCTTGGGCGACGGACATGTCAAATTCATTGCTGATCTGAAGAAGAAGCCCGCTGGCGGCAGTATGGGACGGTAACCATCAGGAACAGTGACAGGACACAACAGGAATCTAACAACATGGCATCGCGGCGTGAATTTCTGGTCGGTAGTCTTGGTCTGGCGGTTGCAGCCGGGAGGCCATTCTCAACGGCAATTGCAGCGGCTCCGTCGTATCCGATCATTGATACTCACACGCACTTTTATGATCCGACGCGGCCCCAGGGGGTTCCCTGGCCGAGGAAGGATGACAAGTCACTGTACCGTCAGGTCCTGCCAGAACACTTCGCCAAGTTTGCTCGGCCACTCGGCGTTACGGGAACTGTGATTGTTGAAGCAAGCCCCTGGGTGGAAGACAATCAATGGCTGCTCGATCTGGCCGCGAAAGATCCGTTTGTGCTGGGCCTTGTTGGAAACCTTCCGGTCGGGACTTCGGAGTTCGCGGGACTGGTCAAACGATTCGCAGCGAATCCAGTCTTTCGTGGTATTCGAGTCAACTCTGGCCCACTGAAAGCGGGATTGGCGACAAAGGAATATATGGATGACATCAAGCGTCTGGCCGAGGCCGATCTGGAGCTTGATATCAACGGCGGCCCCGAATTGCTGCCTCTGGTCGATCAAGTGGCAAAGAAACTCCCGGGAATGCGAATTGTCATCAATCACCTGGCTAACGTGAAGATCGATGGTCCAAATCTGAGTCAGGAATGGCTGGATGGAATGAAGGCCGCAGCACTTCATCCGAAGGTTTTCCTGAAGGTCTCGGCATTGGTGGAAAGCGCCGCTCGGGACAATCGCAAGGTCCCACAGGACTCAGAATACTACGCCCCCATCCTGGAATCAGTCTGGAAGATCTTCGGCGAAGATCGCCTGATCTACGGGAGTAACTGGCCGGTCAGTGATCGCGCCGGCGATTATGCACTCGTCCTGAAAATCGTTACCGATTTTTTCCAATCCAAGGGAACGACTGCGACAGCGAAGTTCTTCGCCAGGAATGCAAAGGCAGCCTATCAGTACCAGGATCGGGCGAAGTCGTAGATAAACGAGTCGGGCGACAGATTTAACTCATTGCGTGAAACCTCTGGAGATTTCCGGCATGTTGCGACTAGCCATTACTGGACTATTGCTCTCGTGGACTCTGTCTGAACTTGTCACTGCGGCGGACGCTCCCAAACCGCCCAACATCATTTTCATTATCACAGACGATCAGGGCTACGGGGATCTGTCGTGCCACGGCAATCCGATCCTGAAGACCCCCAACATTGATCGACTTCATCATGAAGGGGTGCGGTTCACGGACTTTCATGTGAGCCCTACCTGTTCGCCGACACGATCAGCCTTGATGACGGGGCGGCATGAATTCCGTAACGGTGTGACGCACACGATTCTTGAACGGGAGCGTCTGACGCTGAAAGCGACAACACTCGCACAGGTTCTAAAATCGGCGGGATATACGACAGGTATCTTCGGAAAATGGCATCTGGGGGACGAAGCTGAGTATCAGCCGAACCGGCGCGGTTTTGACGAAGTCTTCATTCATGGTGCAGGCGGAATCGGGCAGTCATACCCGGGAAGTTGCGGTGATGCCCCGGGAAACTCGTACTTCAACCCCTTCATCCTGCACAACGGCACGTTTGAAAAGACAGATGGATACTGTACCGACGTCTTTTTTAATCAGGCGTTGAAATGGGTCGAAGCGAAGAGCGGTCAGCAGCCATTCTTCTGCTATATCGCAACCAACGCTCCGCATGGACCGCTGCATGTCCGGCCTGAAGATGAAGCGCGGTATTTAGAGAAGGTCCGCGACACGGGTTCTGGAAAGGCCGTTAGCGATCTCGCCAAATTCTTCGGGATGATCGCCAATATTGATGACAATGTCGGCAAATTGCTGGCTCGGCTTACTGATCTGGGGATCGACCGCAATACTCTCGTCGTGTTCGTGAACGACAATGGTGGCACGGAAGGCGTTCGCTTCTTCAACGCAGGAATGCGGGGCTCAAAAGTCACGCCATGGCTGGGAGGAACCCGCGCTTCGTCGTTGTGGCGATGGCCAGGGACGCTCAAGCCAGCCGATGTCGGCGGATTGGCGGCTCACATCGACGTATTCCCAACTCTTGCAGAAATCGCCGGGGCAAAACTGTCGGATGAGATCAAGTCCCAGATTGAAGGTCGCAGCCTGGTTCCCTTGCTGAAAGACCCACAAGCCCCCTGGGCGGATCGATCGCTGGTGACTCACGTCGGACGCTGGCCCAAAGGTGAAGATCCCGCGAAGTGGAAATATTCGAATTGCAGCCTCAGGACTCCGCAATGGCACCTTGTCAGTGTTGCCCGGCCCGGAGAAAAGCAGTGGCAGTTGTTTGATGTTTCACAGGACTACGCTGAAAAGAACAACGTCGCTGCCGACCATCCTCAGGTCGTAGTCGATCTCGAAAAATCCTATAACGCCTGGTGGGATTCGGTCCAGCCGCAACTGATCAATGAAAAGGCTGTTGGTCCGAAAGAAAACCCTTACAAGGAACTTTTCGTAAAGCAGTTCGGTTCGAAACAGTAGTGATAAACTCTTACCATTCAGTCGCGACCTGAATGATGGCGAACGACGAAAGACAACGAATGTACGATTTGCTGATCCGAAATGGACACGTCATCGACCCCGCCGCTCAACTCGACGAGCGACGAGATATCGCAGTTCATGGTGGCCGTATCGCCGCAGTTCTGCCGCCAGGAGCGTCCGCCGATGCCCAGCGTTCGGTGGACGTTTCCGGCAAATATGTCGTCCCGGGGCTGATCGACTTCCATGTGCATGTCTTTCCGGGGGTCAGCCATTTTGGAATTGAAGCCGATCCCAGTTGCCTGGCGCGCGGGGTGACGTCTGTGCTGGACTTCGGCACGGCAGGAGGATTGATCTTCGGGGGATTTCGGCGGTATGTGATTGATGAAGCACAAACGCGGGTCTTCGCTCTTTTACATATCGCAGGGCAAGGGTTGATCAGCAGTCCAGGGACACTTCCCGGACTGGGGGAACTGCACGATCTGCGATACTGCAATATCGAAAACGTGGAACGGGTCGTTGCAGAACATCGCGATGTGATTGTTGGGATCAAGATCCGCTGTACAGCTAACCTGGCAGAAAACGGTCAGAACGAAGCTGAAGGTCTGGATCGAGCCCGGCAGGCTGCGGATCGAGTCGCTTTACCACTGGTCGTTCACAGTCCTAATTCGTCGCTTTCCATCGGGCATGTCCTTGATCGTTTGAAACGGGGCGATGTCCTGACTCACTGTTTCCATGGCAAACGCTGTGGCCTGGTCGATGCCGACCTGAAATTGTTGCCCGAAGCGAAGGCTGCGCTGGAGCGAGGGGTCTTGCTCGATGTTGGCCATGGTGTCGCGAGTTTTGATTTTCGTGTCGCTCGATCATTGCTGGAACAGGGAGTCAATCCGGACTTCATCAGCAGTGACATCCACTTCTACAACGTTCACGGACCAGTCTTCGATCTGGTGACTACGATGGACAAGTTTCTGCATCTTGGGATGAAACTGCCTGATGTCATCCGGCGAACAACGGAACTGCCTGCCAGATTCCTGCAACGAGAAGGAGAACTCGGGACTTTGCGAGTAGGGGCTCTGGCAGACATCACCGTCCTTGAACTTCAGGATCTTGAATTCCCGCTGACCGACTCTGAAGGCCGGGTCGAAATCGGAAAACAGCATCTGGAGCCGACACATGTCTTCAGGTCTGGTCGGCAAGTTGGACTCCTGCCACGTCCCAAACCTCGGTGAGTCATTAATCATGCGGTGAGCGAGACAATCGCAGGGGAAAGTCGCCGTACTTTGACGGAATCTCATGCTGCAACGGCAGTAACGATTACGAAGACTGGTGAAAGATCGGCAGGGCTCCCCCCGGACGAATGACGGCAACTCGCCAAATCTGCCGATCTATACCTGTACCGCAGATCTCATACCGGGCAACCGAGACTGTCAAGGAGCGTAAGATCCGTGGCGGTCGCCATGTCCGCTCGGAGAAGGGACTTGCCTGGATCAGGAATCCGGCATACCATTTCGCGTTATTTCCCACATAACATCTGCACAGCGAATTGTTTACAGGATGTGACGCGGGTTGTTTCAACGTATCTGTCACCGAGGGAGCGGTCGATGCCACTGAAGACAGCACCATTGGAAGAGCCGGGGATCGACCTCACCTCGATGCTCGACGTGGTCATGCTGCTCATCATTTTCTTTATGCTGGGTACCCGTTTTTCGGAAGAAGAACGTCAGACCGACATTCAGATTCCCACCGCCGCCGACGTTGCCGCCCTCACGGGAACTCCAGATGAAATCGTTGTAAACGTTTCGGAAGCAGGTCAGGTTTTTGTCAAAGGGGAGCCGCAATCGGCAGAGTCATTGAAGACTTTACTCCGTAACGCTCAGGCTGGGTTTCCCAATCAGGCTGTTATCATTCGCGGGGACGGGCGTTGCCGTTACCAGTTGATCATGGATGCGTTTTCCACCTGTAAAGAGGCGGGAATCCGCAATATTTCGGTCGCTCATCTCCCCAGGAAGCAGGAATCGTAATGCCCGAATCGGTATCGCGATTTTGGGATTTGATTTCCCACAACATCATGAGCATGTCGACTGGTGGCATGGTCCTGCGTGGTGCGCTGATCCTCTGCTCGCTGTTTGCCACGATTCAGTTGCTGTCAATGTGGGGAACCCATTACGGGGACCATAACGCGAGTTCAAAATCGTTTTTCCTTTCGCTGCTACTTCACTGCTGCTTTGGCCTCGGCTGGGCGACAGTGATTGAGAACCTGCCAGCCAGTCCACTTCCCGAAGGCGAGGCCGACGCCACACCTGTACGAGTGACATTAGCCAGCGAGGAGGATGCGTCCGAACACGGAACGTCGTCAAAGCCAGTTTGGAGTTCCAGTACGCAGCGACTCGACTCCCATCTGACTCGTATGCAGCGAGTCGATCAGGAAGTTACCGCCGTTGAAGATCCAACGGTTGAGAAAGCCCCCGCCGCCAGCCCGATTGTTCCTGCCACCCCTGACCTTCCGTCTCGCACCGAAACGGCCGTCGAGGCACCGTCTCAGCAGTCGGTTGCGGCTTCTGTCGCGGCAACTGCTGCTCGCCAGTCCCGGGAACTGGACGAACCAATACCGGAAGCGCGCCCTGAAACTCGCTCTGTGGCTTCCGCAACCCGACAACAGATGGCCCGTGAAACTTCACAAATCGATGTGACATCCCGCGTGGAACCGCAACGAGGCGCTGCAGAGCGGGCAGCCCCCTTTATTGATGATGGGGCGGTGCTGACACTTCCGACGGACCTCTCGCCGGAAGCATCAGTTCCCAAACCCGCAGGGGCACCTTCGAACGAAATGATTCGTCGTCGCACAAATCCGAGTCCGATTCCCGCTGAGATCGCTGACACAGGTAGCTCGCCTTCATCGACGGCCGCGACCAATTCGGGAGATCGCCGCAACGGAAAGTTCACTCGGTCAGGAAGCAAGACGTCCCCCGAAACAGAACTGGAACCGACCGCCCCCTCGCGTTCCAATCCTTCTGCATCGGCAAACTCGGTCTCGGCGAGAGAATCATTAATCGCATCTCGACCATCGACCGGAACGGATTTCCCGGACCAGATCCGGCGACCCGAACTGGCCAGACCGAATTCTGCGAATCCCCTGCGGACACCTTCGCGCGATCCCGAGACCTATCGAGCCCGGCGGATTGAACAGCGTCGCGCTGCAGCCCTGAAAAACGGCGGTTCGATTGATTCTGAACGTGCTGTCGAAGCGAGCTTGAAGTGGATGGCGAGTATACAGGAACCCGCTGGGAACTGGTCGTCGGCAAAGCATGGTGGTGGTGCCGCCAAGAAAGATCCTCAAGGTCAGAATCGTCTGGATGGTGGACTCTACGCCGACTCCGGCATCACCGGGCTTGTCGTGCTTTCGTTCCTTGGTGCAGGTTACACTCACGAGGAAGGTAGATACTCCGATGTCGTGATGAAGGCTTTGAAATGGCTGATCGCTCAACAGCATTCCAACGGATTTCTCGGTGGCAAGGCGACTCGGTATGACATGATGTATTGTCACGCGATGGCCTCATTCGCCCTGGCTGAAGCGTACGGGATGCAGGCTGATTCATCTGGGAGATGGCTTCTACAGGCTGGCGGAGGTGCCGCTCTTGTTCAGTTCCCCGAACTGCGTGACGCCGTTCGTTCTGCCGTTCGATTGATCTGCGCGATGCAGAATGAAGATGGTGGCTGGCGCTACGGTAAGGGTGGCGACAGCGACATGAGCATGTTTGGCTGGCAATTGATGGCTTTGAAGAGTGCTGTGAATGCGGGGATTCCTGTTCCTGAGGAAAACCGACGTGGCATGACAAGGTTCCTGCAGTCGCGAGCCCTGGGTACGCGTGGCGGGTTGGCGGGCTACAAGTTGAACGAAGGTCCCACACCCGCGATGACTGCGGAAGCACTCTTCTGCCGTCAGATGTTTGGCATTCGTCCACGCGACAGTGCGTCACAGGAAGCGGTCACCTACTTGCGACAGAACTTGCCGCGACTGGCTGCTTACGATGAGTACTACTGGTATTACGGCACACTGGCGATGTTCCAGTACGATGGCGAACCGTGGGAAGAATGGAATGGTTCGCTGCGGGACATGCTTGTCGGCCTTCAACGGACTCAGGGGCCGCTCGCAGGAAGCTGGGATCCCAACGGTAAGTGGGCGGGAATCGGCGGCCGCCTTTATTCAACCGCCGTCAGTACCATGTGCCTGGAAGTCTATTACCGCTTCCTGCGCATCTATCAGAGTGGCGACGAATAGACGACACTCGAACGCAACTCATTTAAGTGTGGCGTCCTGCGGGCATCAAGCTACAACGTCTCACCCATGTTTCGACGCGGCATGGAAGTGCTACACACGCACACACACACACACTATTTGACGCCGATGACCATCGAATCCGGACCGCTCAGGTGTTCGACCCGAGTCTGCTTGAAACCAGCTTCGCGCATCCACCCGATGCAGTCTGCCCCTGAGTAATCGAAACCGCCAGGGGTCTCGATCAGCATGTTCAGACTCATCAGCAGCCCAAACGCGTTGCTGCGACGTTCGTCATCGATGATCGCTTCGAAAATAATCAATGAACCACCCTCGGGCAGCGCCTCATAGGCTTTGCTCAAGAGCATCTTCTTGGTCGGCAAATCCCAGTCGTGCAGGATATGCCCCATGATGATGACGTCAGCCCTGGGAAGTGGCTCTTCGAAAAAGTCGAGTTTTGTGAATGAGACTCGCTCCTGCAGCCCTTTGGACCCGACATACTTTTCAAAGATGGGCTGAACAACAGGAAGGTCGGCGCCGCGACCGATCAGGTGTGGATGCCGCTGTGCGAGAACGACAGAGAGTGCACCTTGAGCCGCTCCGACGTCAACGAAAGTCTGATAGTGTGACCAGGGAAATTTGTCTGCAATGGCGTGAGCAATTCCCAGGCTCAGTCCTGTCATGGCAGACAAAAACTGCTCCAGTCGCGCGGGGTCTCCATATAAGGTTCCGAACAGATCTCCACCATGTTTGGTCTCGTTTTGTGGAACCCCCGTCTGCAATCCTTCCGTCAGATCTGCCCAGAACCGGAACAGGCGGGCACTGAGCATTTCGAGCATTCCCCCCATATAGGTTGGTTTCGCCCGATCCAGATAAAGATCCGTAGCAGGCGTGTTGGCGTATCGCCCTTCCTGCCGAGTCAGCATTCCCAGCGCCACGAGAGCATCCAGGAAGTCACGAGCACTTCGTTCGTGCAGGTTCAATCGACGGCGAATCTCGTCGAGATCCAGGGATTGCCCGGCCAGTTTGGTAAATAACCCCATTTCCACGGCACTGAGCAGTGTCTTCGAACCCCAGAACCCAAACGCAAGCTGCATGATCCCATCAGGTGTCGTTACGTCCGCCATGAAAGTTCAACTCCTTTTTTATCATGGATTTTGTAGAGTCCAGATGTCCCTTACGCTTGAACCTGTGATTCTTCGTCGACATGCCAGAATGCGATCAGCATATACGCAAGTGCAATCACCAGCGCAGCCATACTGGACGTCATGTACATGGCACGAAAGCCGTACAAATCGATGATTCGCCCCAGTACGGGGGCAAACAGCAGTGAACCGAAGTCTGTGAATCCCAGAATGATAGCCGTTCCAGTGCCTCGGCATTCCTTGGGAAACGCTCCTGAGCCAAGCGACACGACCGCAGGAAACAGCAGCGCATGTCCAAAGCCGCAAAGGATCGCCGCTGGAATGAATTGCCACCATTCCGTAACGAACGCCAGTAACAGGTGGCCAGCCGTGTGTCCGAGCAGACCGCGCACCAACATCCAGTGGCGGCCGATCGTCCGACTCCAGTTCTGAACGAGCAGCCGAAAGACAAACGCCGACATCGCGTAGCCTGTAAAGAACGCTCCGATCCCTTCAATTTTCTGCTGCGTTGCAAATCGCGTGAGAAAGGTCTGAGTCGCCGTGACACCCAACCCCATGATCATTGCCGCTACAACAACGGCCCCCGGCCAGAACCGCAGCAACAGGCGGAATGCCGGTGGCGTCGGGGTGATACGCTCATGAAGCTGATCACGTGTCAGCAGGATGATGACGGCCAGATAACAGGTGCCGATTGCGGCTGCACCACCAAACAGAATCAGAAACTTTACTTTGGGATCGGGAACGGCAACGAGAATCCAGTCGCCGATATTTGACCCCAGAATCATTCCCACAAATCCACTGCTGCCAAGATTACCGATGATCTCGGTCCTGCGATCGGCCGGAACGTGGTTTTGGATGTGTGTCATCGAGCAGGCGAACATCCCCGTCAACCCAACAAAAAACAGGGCGCGGGCTCCGTAAAGTACCCACGAAATCTCGGTCACACCGAGGAAAAGAAGACAGCCCGCGATGTACATCAGCGCGCAGATCGGCCACATCCGACGTGTCCCGTAATCATCGAGCACGTGTGAGGCACTTAATCGCAGCACGACGGCGACTGCTGTCCCAAACGCGACGATGTCGCCTGCGGCACTTTCTTTTCCGCCCAGAAAATGGACAAGCTCCGCAAATCGAAACGTCAGTGCATTGCCCATGACTAGCATGGAATTCGCCAGATAGGCCAGCCAGAACGTCCGTCCATAGACACCGGACATCGTTCCTTCGTGGGGATTGGCGGAATTCATGGGAGCATTCAAAGTAAACGGTACCTGGCAATGGAAAACACAACGTGCGCCAGTGGACTTCCTGTCGTCATCCACCGTAGGCACTGTACCGTCGCAATCCACGCGCCAATGCCAGTCGATTCAGAAAATAAAGGACAATCACCCAGCCAAAACCAAGACTCAGTTCAATCAACAGCTGTTGGTGATCGTATTTATTCAGCAGTACGGCCGCAGGCACAAACGCCAGATATTTGAATGGCAATAATCGAATGACGTCACTTGCAGGCGACGGGAGCCAGTCGAGTGGCAGCATATGGCCCGACAGGAAGTAGCTGGCCAGCATGTACACAAACACCAGCGAACTGACCTCCAGAAACCAGAATGCGACCAGACCCATCAGGGATTCAATCAGAAATCCAATCATAAACGCGAGGACCAGCGATAAACCCCAGCCGATCAGTGTCACGGTGTCGGGCCAACTGCGGAAGTAATTCCCGCAAAGCCAGAAGACCAGGGCAAACGGAACAAACGCGATCACGTAGTAGACCAGTTTGTGTGCCACCCGGTGCCAGAACAGATAATCCAGCATGTCGATCGGCTGGATCAGGAATTTTTTGATAGTTCCGTCACGGATATCTCGGGCGATACCCGTCGTCAGCCCGGGCATTGAAGAGAATGCCCGGCCCACCATCACCAGCAGGGAATAGGCGACCATGTCTCCATATGTATACGAATTGATGACAGTAGTGTCGCCCGGACCTGTTGCCTTGTAGATCGCACCCCAAAGGAAAACCTGGGTCACGATGGGAAGGAACCGGACCAGCGTGGCAAAGGCAAAATCGCCTCGATATGCCAGACGTTCCGCGATCGAAGTCCGCAGGATACACCACTTGATGCGAAGAGCCGGAGACATCCTAGGAATCTCCCTGGTCCGGCGCGACGGAGCCTTTCCGGACGAACAACTCAGCGATGACCTCTTCCAGCGGCCGTTCCTGAACCCCCACGTCTTCAATTGTGTATTGATCCAGTAATGCTGCCAGAACCTTGGGAATCTCTTGCCGGGGGACTTCGAGTTTCACACGTGGCGGAATGCGTTCGACAACCCGCCCGAAGCGTTCAATGTCAGCAGGAATTTCTGCACCGGCAAATTGAAGCTGAATCTGCTTCACACTGCTGAAGCGATCGATGATTTCGGCGAGCGGACCGTCATGCTTGATTTCACCTTCATTGATGATCACGGCGCGGCGGCACAACGCTTCGACATCCTTCATGTAATGGCTCGTCAGCAGCACGGTCATCTGCTGTTCGACCTGGTAGTGACGCAGAAAGCCTTGTACCTTTCGTTGCGAAACCACATCCAGACCGATCGTCGGTTCGTCGAGAAACAGAACTTCCGGCGAATGCAGTAACGCTGCAATCAGTTCCATCCGCATCCGCTCACCCAGTGACAATTCGCGAACCGGCTGGCGGACCAGCGAACGGACTTCGAGAAGTTCGGTCAGTTCGTCCAGTCGCCGTTGGAATTGAGCATGGTCGATCGCGTAAATCTCACGATGTAGAATGAACGATTCTTGTGCGGGCAGATCCCACCAGAGCTGATTTTTCTGCCCCATCACCAGCGAGAATCGCTTGCGGTAGGCATTGTCACGCTGCCAGGGAACAAAGCCCAGAACCGTTGCCGTTCCTGAAGTGGGATAGATCAAACCCGACAGCAGCTTCAGAGTCGTCGTCTTGCCGGCTCCATTAGGGCCCAGAAAGGCGACCATTTCGCCACGCTCAATTTGAAAGCTGACGTCCCGGACGGCTCGCACCTGCTTGTATTCACGGCGGAATAATCCCGATAACGACGCCAGTCGACCGGCGCGTTTCTGATAGACTTTGTAGTGCTTGGCGAGGTTACAAACTTCGATGATCGGCATGCGGGGATCATAACAGAGCGACCGTTATTCGCCGAGTGTTCCGACGAATTTCAGGAAAGATGAAGAAGTACTGAATTGTGATGTTTGATATCCAGACTCGAAAGGAGCCATTGGGGCGACGGAATTCAAGATACTGCGGAGTGGAAACGCAGAGGGCGCGGAGATCACAGAGTAAAGACAGGAGAAGGTGATCGCGACTTGCCTTAATTAACCTCAGCGTCCTCTGCGCTCTCTGCGTTTCAAAAACGCCTCGTTCAAAACGTAGCGGAGTCCATGACTTCCAAGTACCAGTGGCAAGCCGGACAGGATTGTCCGCCCTACATCTGCCATCAGACTCACATTAACGAAGTCGCGTCAACGACCAGACGACAACATCAACCCCTCGCGAAAAATGAAGCAGCGGCGGTTCCTTACCGATACTCAGTCCGTGTGGCTTTAACAGAGCCTCGGCACAGACTTCACCACTTGCCTGCTGCAACGGCCAGGGCACGTGATGCACATCACCTCGAAACAGCCTGCCGTCAGTCGACTGCGCAAAAAGGCAGTATCGTTCCACAAGGAAGTGCTCCAGGGTACCAGGCGTCGCTTCAAAGGGATCTGACGTCGGTCGGAATTCTGCTGTGACATCAATCTTCTCGGAAGACCTCTGACGACTGGATGTGAATTCAAAACCGGCCGGGGTTTCCTGATGTTTCATACGGGCAAAAAAATAAGGGAGATGAAAAAATGTTCGAGCCCCCCACACTGCGAGTGAGTTTGCAGCATCAAGACTCAAGAACCACACCCCCGACTTACCTTCGTACTCGACATAGATTCGCAGATTGAGTTCCGGGAAGGCTGAGACACCAGGGAGATCGGGAAATGGCCGACGCATGACACCCGTCATACGGAATGGAACCACTCCAACCCACGACGTTCCAGCAAACTCTTGAATCCGCAGACCGTCCGGAACCAGTCGCTGCAAATCAGCGGCTGGCATCGGCCAATGAGCGAACAGCAGGTCTTTCCAGTTCTGCCGCCATGTCCAAGGACCACTGGGGACGGGCCAGGGGCGATGATCGACTCGGGAAAAGGCGACATGCATGCTGTGTTCCCTGCATCAGATATTTGTTGGTTGGCTATTCACGGGGGATCGTAGCCACCTGGATGCCACGGATGACATCGACAAATCCGCAAAACACCCTTGGTCGAACCTCGAACTGCTCCGTATTTCTTCACTGCCTGAATGAAGTAATTGCTGCACGATGGTTCAAACCGACAATGTTTCCCCAGGAATGGTCCGATGCACAGTTGATAGAACCGCACGCCCGCGATCAGGATTAACCCGGGAAGCTGCCAGATCCACCGGGCGAGATTCATGACAACGGCTCCGGCGGGGTCTGGTTCAACCGTCGTGACAGTCTTCGCACCAGGCCGACCAGTGATTGACGAAACGCGGGAAGCGAGGCCCGTTCGGCAGCGAGCGGAATAGCAATTAAGTCCAGTCCGCCAGGAAACGCATGTCGTTCCATTCGAAATGCTTCGCGCAGCCATCGTTTCAAGCGATTTCGCTTAACGGCTCCCCCGTGTTTCTTCGACACACTCAACCCGATTCGAGTGACGTCTAAAGAATTTCTGGCCAGAAACAAAAGGAGAACTCCATCTGCCCCTTTCAACTTCTGTGCGTAGACATGCTCAAAGTCACGACTGGATCGCAAATGTGTGGAAGCGGGAAACGAAGCATCAGTGGTCATAGGTTGCTTCCGGAATTCGCAGGCGTTCGTGGGGAATTGGCAAAGTCCCTTCCCCTCTTTTTTTATTTTGGTGTAGGACGGACGGCTTGTCTGTCACGTCTCTCGAACACTCCCGTGAACGGTCAAGTTTCATCGGAAGGAGAAACGTGCGGCGGCTGGTGCGCGTCGGGAAGTGACGATTGCGTCACCGTCGGTTTCGGAGGCTTCAGGAACCAGAAATCTCGACCTGGTGCATCACATTCCGGCAGAGGCCGACGAAGCTGACGCCGCAGTCGACCGGCCCATAAAATGGTCAAAGCGACAAGTGCGAGACCTGCGATAACGATCCCGGCCAGTGCGGCCAGCCCCGAATACGCTTTGATCTGCTTCTCCGTTGGACGGGTGGGCATTCTCGCAGGGGAAGGTTCCTCGTCCGCCCCCTCAGTCGGTTCCTTATCGGCGGACTCGGACGCAACAGGATCCGCTCCGACGGCGGTCACTGATTGATGAAGGATGCTCTCACCACCCAAGCTGAACAGCGCCGCGATCGTGATGGCCGCTACGAAGACAGGGCGCAGCTTCAGTGCGGCCTGGAAATTGGATCGTGGCGAAGTAACGATCATACGGTCCACACTTTCAGGCAGAATGTTTTGGTCGCATCATTTACCAGAGTTGCGTGCGAGGAGACGATTCATGTTCCGCCAGTTTCTGGTAGAGCGCCTTATCGTCGTCTCGGATTTCTCTGGGAACGACAATTTTGATCACAACAAACTGATCGCCGGTCTGATTTGTCTGAGAATCCACGACGCCTTTGCCGCGCAGTCGCAATTTTACACCGCTGGAGGTTCCCGGTGGAATCGTCACCACAACGCGACCTTCACTGAGCGTCGGGACTTCGATTTTCGATCCCAGCACTGCTTCCGAAGGCGTAATAGGAACGTCGAGGAGCAGGTTCGCTCCTTCCCGCCGAAAGTAGCGATGTGGTTCGATTTCGATTGTCAGATACAGATCGCCCGCAGCCCCGTTCCGGGCGGACGGAGCTCCCTGGCCAGAAAGGCGAATGACCTGCCCTTCGCTGACCCCGACGGGAAGTTTGACGGACAGAGTCTCGGTCGATCCATTTCGATCGACGGCCACATCCACTCGACCGCCGGTCACCGCCGTTTCAAAAGGGACCTTCACCGTCGCTTTCACATCTGCTCCGCGCGCAGGTGCTCGCTTGCGAGTTCTGCCTCCACCGCCAAACAGATCCCCCAGATCAACGCCCCCTTGTCCGAAAAGGTCACCCAGATCCACGGCACCTCCGGCAAATGGATTGAAGCCCCCTCCTCCACCAAACGGATTGGCTCCACCACCGGCAGCGCTGGCACGGGCCGCCTGTTCGTAGTTCGGTCCGAAGCGTTCGTACAATTCCCGCTTCTTGTCGTCGCTCAAAACGTCATACGCCTCCTGAACCTGTTTGAATCGTTCAGCCGCTGCCGGATTGTTGGGGTTGGCGTCAGGATGATGTTCGCGCGCGAGCTTCCGGTAAGCCTTCCGGATTTCGTCCTTGGAAGCCCCTTTTTTGAGCCCGAGAGTCTGATAAAAGTCGTGATCTGCCATAGGTTTCTTCATGCTGAAAATACGTCTACTTCGTCGATCATTCGATTCTATGACGACGCACGATGACCGACAAGCCGCGAACTCGGAACTGTCTTTTGCGGGGCCGAAGTCATTTTCACTCCAGTGGAATTCACGACCGTATCACAACTCACACTTCCCTGGGGTCACTTCTGATATTTGGCATGCCGTTGAACCACCTGCCAATACGGATCATCTTAACCCGTGGTTCTGCGATGCCCGTGAACCCGATCAACAGCTGGTTTCGGATACGACAATTACTTCACCCTGGAACTTGTTCCGGCTCGATCCTGGGATTTCCGAAACCAGCAATTGCAGCACACTCAACGATCCGTCCCACCGAAACTGAAGGCGACAACGCTGTTCGTTCAGCCTTATCGTGATGCTGGGAATAGTGACGACCAGCAGAGCTTTATTTCCAACGCAATACCCAATGCGAAGGGGCTGGAAAGATCACCTGCAGTGCCCGGAGGATCTGTTGTCACTCTTATTCGGGAGCCCGCTTAATGACATGAGCCCGCTCGTCGTGCGATTCGAAGTGCGCGAGGAGCTCAGGCGTGAGATTCAAGGAACACCGATTCTTGCCGCAGGGAACGAATGGTGAACAATCCAGCGGTTTATTGACGATAGGGCCCAGCGTGTGACGCCGGACGCTTGCCTGCATTCAAGAACTTAACGCCAGCAACTCTTATGCTTCTGTACCGCTATCGCTTCCCTTGTCTTCTTTAACAACTTTCGGTTTGGGCTTTTTCGCCTTCTTGTCGTCCACGGCTTTGACGTTTTGTGGAAACAGTGAGGCTGCGGTGCTCTTCAGTTCTTCGAGTCTCCGTTCGGTCGCCTCGATCTCGGCTGCGAGCTTTTCGGCCAGTTCGTCACGCATCGCGATAAACGTCTGGATCTCATCCATCAGAGGAGTGGTGGAATCGGTCAATGGAGGTTCGGTCGGAGTTGGAGTTGGCATTTCCTGTGTAACTGATGTCAGCGTTTCTTCCGGGTCGTCGTGTTGACGTTTCTTGGCCATTTCTCATCCCTGATGTGTTGAATACAAAGGCGGGGCGAGCTTTTAACAAGAAGAAGTTACCATGGCAATTCGAGTTGAGGAACAGCTTTTAACTCCTCAAAAGAGTAGCTGCGACCCATCGCTAAGCGAGTGCTCCTGGCACAACCTTGTTGACTTCTGGCCTCGGTATGTGCGGGACCGCTATGGGTTGATGCGTCAATTCTGCTACAGAATCAAGGACAACAGAAGTACCGAACTGAACAAGTGTTCAGCTGCCGTTGCAGCGAAAATGTGCGATCCGGCGAGGCTTGGTGACCAGTTTTAAGTCAACTTCATACTGCATGAGAAATCTCATTCCTGCGAATTTGATTTGCGACTGGATCAAGGCTACCTTGGCCCTGCATTCAAATTCTCAAGAATTCAAAGGAGCTCAGAATTATGGCAAAAGACACGACATCCCTCAGCCTGGCAGACTTGGAAAAGTTGATGGCAGAGCGTCAGGCCCAAGTGGAAGTGCTGTTGAAAAAACGTGAGCAACTGGTAGGCGATATTGAATCGCTGGATCTTGAGATCAAAGATTTTCTGACGGGCGGAGGTGGCGGCAGGAGAGGCAAACGGCCCAAGAATGCTGCTCCGCTTCGAACGGTGATGCTGGAAGTCTTGTCAGCGAACAAGAAAGGGTTGTCGCTTCAAGATCTGACTCAACGGATCAGCGAAACCGGGTACAAGAGCAAGAGCCGGAACTTCAAGAACGTCGTATATCAGTGCCTGTACAACACGAAGAACGTTGCCCATGACGACGCGACGGGCTTGTATCGAGTGGTCAAGTAAGAATTCAAAACGGATGCTATCCTGCATTTTCATTCCCACAATCTCGCGCGTTTCGGCGTAGTAAGAGATGGAGGGAGCAAAGGAAACCACCTGAGACAGGTGCCCGAGACTCCTTTCCGACTGCCGGTTCCTTCCGATGAAGGAGGTGAGTATGGGGAAACAAACTGACGGAACGATGGCCCCGCGACCGGGGGCGGATTTCGCAAATACGGTTTGAAGGTTCGCCCGAGCATTGCTTCGAAGGTCTTCACCTCAAATCCTGTTAATGGGGAATCACGATCCGCACGCTCGCGGGGCTGAATGGAAGGTCGCCCGATGGTGGCCTTCCTTGATCGTTGGTAAACGTCCTCACTTCGATATTGACCAGTAATCGACTTCTCCTTCGATCCGTTTCTTGTCCGTTGATCATGAAGGTCGGCGCTGGCGGTAACGCAATATCGATTTTTGGCTGCGCACCGTTGTCGCAGTCTCTAAAGACATAAACCGCTCTCGCAGAACAGCGTAGCAGCGAGTCGAGTTCCGCGCCTTTCTGTGGTTCGTTGGCGCGATCGCCCCAGTTGTGTGGTTGCGGTCGCCACATGCCGTCCCAAACTCCAATGACACAGTCCGAGATCTGGAAATTGGAGTTTCAATGGCCATCGGCAACACAGAATTCAAGCGAGATCACGACTCTTGATGGCGTTGCGAACCTGTTCCGAGAGGATGTTCTTTCACGACTTTGTTTGCCGATTACTCGGGGATTCCGGTAAAGCTGCGCTGGCGAGCGGAAATCATCTGGGAAATTCTTTTCGGAATCCTGGTTTTGGCATCGGTAATCTGGAACGAATCTGGTAGAGTCCGTCGTTGATGGAAGATGATTTTCGCTTTGAAAGTCCGCTCCGATCGTTTCTTGCGCCGCGGTTTAGAGACTCGTTCTCCACAGCCTCTCACTCATCGAACGACCCCAGCAGATTCTCCTCGGGAGTCGTTCTCTCATGTCGGCGTGATGCGACTTTCCGGCTACCCATGCCTGTTTGTCGAAATCAAGTCTGACTGACGCCAAGATCGTTGAAACCTGTGTCTGCCGTTTGACGGCTTGATTCACGTTGCCAGCGGTTGAGGCAACAGCATGTCAATTCCGCGAACGACGTTGTTGTGCGGAGGCTGGTTGAAGTGCCATTTCGCGAGTTGCGGGTGGCCTAATACGATGTCTCGTCTCGCAGGCCGGTTCATCAGGACGTCAGGTTCGGCAGGACGGCATGGAAAGGAATGTCGATGGCTATGAAATTGTATGTGGGCAACCTGACGTACAGCGCAACCAATGCCACGTTGGAGACGCTGTTCGCTCCGTTTGGAGAAGTCCGCTCCGCTCAGGTCGTGATGGACCGCGACACCGGTCGTTCCAAGGGCTTCGGCTTTGTGGAAATGAGTGATGACCAGGCCTGTAAGTCAGCGATCTCGGCCTTGAACGGCAAAGACGTTGATGGTCGTGCACTGACCGTCAACGAAGCGCGTCCTCGCGAAGATCGCGGTGGCGGCGGCGGTGGTGGCTCACGCGGTGGCGGCGGGAAATACGGTGGCGGTGGCGGTTCACGCTACTAATCACGAATTTCGCCAGTCTGCGTCCGTCGCACGACTGTTCGCGATAAAAGTTAAAACACAGCCGATGACGAATTCGTCGTCGGCTGTGTTTTTTTGTGGACAGGGAATTGGACACGGAGGACACTGAAGACACGGATCGATCGAAAGTGATGATGAGGGGCTGGACTTATGTGATGTGGTGATATGCAAAGAGGTCTGTGTTGGGTGGCAACAGCGGCCATGAATCACGCGTTGAACGGGAGTTGGTTGTATTGATGGGCAGAACGACGGAGAGATTCTTAGATTCTTTATCGTTCTGCCTCTCATCGTTCTGCCAATGGTCTTGATTTGATGATCAAAGAGGAGACCTGCGGTCGGGCGTTTCGGCGGGGTCGGGAAACCCGCGCCGAACATGCGAGACCCGCGCCAATCATGATCTGTGAATAACTCATGCTTCTCTTGATTTGGCTCCGCGCAGCATCCTTCGCGTCATCCAGGCTTCCACCGATATTAACGCCAGGAATCCATAGATCAGCAACCACCAGAATTCAGTCCGGGCTGTTCCCACGAACATCTGCTTCATCAAGTCCGGTAAGTCGGTCGCAAACACCAGGCGGCCCTCGCCTTCCAAGGCCGTTCGCTGAGCTTCGGTCAGGACCGTCAAATCGGATTCACCTCGATCAAAGTTTGCGACGAAGTGCTCATCGGTGACCGAGGGTTTTCCTTCAGCAGCCTTTTTGGCAAACCGGTAGACGCCCGGCAACGTAACCTCTGACAGGATCGCTCCCGGTTGAAGCTCATCATGGATGCGACCTGTCGGAAACTTCTTGCCACTGGGGCCGACGAATTCGTAGTCGTCGACT
Organism: uncultured Planctomycetaceae bacterium; assembly: GCA_964609845.1. Taxonomy (GTDB): domain Bacteria; phylum Planctomycetota; class Planctomycetia; order Planctomycetales; family Planctomycetaceae; genus Schlesneria. Next base: position 71,112 of record CAZSTW010000023.1, read on the forward strand.
TTCAACTCCGGCGGAATATTTAGCACCAGAGGCGTGCCGACTTCGACGTTGCGGTTCGTGGCTGTCGAAGCCAGTGAGAATAACAGTTCATGCAGCCACGGTACAAAATCGGTCTTGGCCGGGAGAGTGTTCCAGTCCGCGTCGAGTGTCGATGTCAGTACCGCTGTCATGCCACGATCATACCGCTGGGTGACGATCCAGGGGTCACCATTGGTCAGCTTCGCGATCACAAGCGGTGTTCCAATGACCGGGGCCTGCTTACGCGATACCGGTTCACCTTCTTTCGTCGCGACCTCACGCGGGCGAATCACAGCAACTTTCCACCAGCGCGAGAACCTGGCGTCTGTCAGCGTTCCGTCGGTCCCCGCGCGGAATTGTCGTATCCAGGGAAGTTCCAGGCTGTTGCCTGCAACGCGGACTCCCTGAGATTCCTCGGCCGTTTGAGAGGCGATTTCTTTCAATTGCACAGGGAACAGTGCCGCTGCGGGGGCATCGGGATCAAGCGAGTATCCATTCTTTGGAACCTTATCACCCAATGTGAACAGCAGGCCATGCCCACCTGCGACAGACCGTTCCAGGAGCGATTGAGTCTCTGGCGTCAGAGCTTCGACGTTTGCCAGCACAATCACAGCAGCGGGGCGAATCGTGTCCGCATTCAATTCTGCTGGAGTAACAACAGTAGGTTTAATCCAGCTTGAATCCGCCCCTCCCGCTGTGAGGGCGGCCCTGGCGAAAAATGTCTCGCTGCGAGTCGGGTCGAGCTTCTTGTCACCATCAACCAGCAACACCGGCAGCGATCCCGCGACGACGATCACCGCATCGGACCGGTTGTCGCCGGGGAGCGGATCGTTGTCGAGAACAACGCTGACCAGATGTGATCCCGGCGTATCGAACTGCCGTTCGAATTCGACGGTTGCTTCACCTTCGGGAGTCAGATTGAGTCGCAACGTCTGATCGGCCAGACGCTGGCCGTTCACTTCGATGAAAACATTTCGGGCAATCGCCCCCTCGCCGCCTCGATA
>CAZSTW010000024.1:0-4343 GCA_964609845.1 uncultured Planctomycetaceae bacterium
ACAGACCGGGCAGGTTGCTTTGCAGGTTGTAGTCGACCCACAGCCCCCCCATCGTGTAGTGGATGGCAGGATAAATTCGCATCGGAACTTTATAGGGATTCTCGGCCGTAATCCGTTCATACATGTGGAACAGGTTGCCGTATTTGCCGCGGATCACATCTTCGCCATCGCGCTTGATCGCGGCGGAGAAATCGAGATAGACCGACATCTTGCTCGGCCCGACCCCAAACCCTTCGTCACAGCGTTCCTTGGCTGCCCGGGAAGAGACGTCACGCGGTGCCAGGTTTCCGTACGAGGGATAACGGCGCTCCAGATAGTAATCGCGTTCCGCTTCCGGAATCTGATCGGGTGACCGAGTGTCGTCTTTAGTCTTGGGCACCCAGACGCGCCCGTCGTTTCGCAGGCTTTCGCTCATCAGCGTCAGCTTTGATTGATGGCTGCCGCTGACAGGAATGCAGGTCGGGTGAATCTGCGTGTAACAAGGATTGGCGAAATAGGCCCCACGCTTGTGACAGCGCCAGGCCGCAGTGACGTTACAGGTCTTGGCATTCGTCGACAGGTAGTAAGCGTTACCGTATCCACCCGTGCAGAGAACGACCGCTTCGCCTGCAAACGTTTCAAACTTACCAGTGACAAGATCACGAGTGACGATCCCTCGTGCAACGCCATCCACAACGACGACATCCAGCATTTCGCGGCGGGTGAACATCTTGATCCGACCGGCATTCACCTGTCGCATCATCGCCTGATAGGCACCCAGCAGCAGTTGCTGTCCTGTCTGGCCTGCACAGTAGAATGTGCGCGAGACCTGCGCCCCACCGAATGATCGGTTGGCAAGTGATCCACCGTATTCACGTGCGAAGGGGACCCCCTGAGCGACACACTGGTCGATGATCGACGTGCTGCATTGAGCCAGGCGGTAGACGTTGGATTCACGAGCCCGCCATTCGCCACCTTTGACGGTGTCGTAGAACAGACGCCAGACGGAATCGCCGTCGTTCGGATAGTTCTTGGCAGCGTTGATCCCCCCTTGAGCGGCGATGCTGTGTGCTCGACGCGGGGTGTCCTGAATGCAGAACGACAACACGTTGTAGCCGAGTTCGGCGAGTGATGCGGCAGCGGAGCCACCGGCCAGGCCCGTTCCGACCACGATGATCGTGTTCTTGCGCTTGTTGTGGGGTGCGACGAGTTTCAGGTCGCGAATACGATTGTCCCAGCGCGTCGCAATGTCGCCCGTCGGGCATCGTCCATCGAGCACTGTGTCAGCGACAGTCACCATGTTGCAGAAATCCTCAGGCGAATGGCGAATGCAAAAATGAATTCAAAAAACCGCGAATCAGTGACGCACAAGGGCGGGAGCGATCACCGCGATACTGGCAAACCCAACCCCGATTACCGTGGCAAAAATCCAACCCATCAACTTGATCATTGGCATGTACTTGGGATGGTTCAGCCCCAGTGACTGGAATGCACTGGAAAACCCGTGTGACAAATGGACTCCGAGAACAATCGCCCCGATCGTGTAAATCACACGGCTGATCGGATTGCTGAGCACCATCATGGTTGTGGCATACGGATTGTGAAGGTCGTAATTGAGACCTCGCAGATTGATCCCTTCCATCCCCAGTCGCAGGTCAACCAGATGCAGCAGTACAAACCCAAGGACAACGGCACCAGAAGCAAACATCCAGGTGTTCGCCCCGATAACTCGCCCGCGAACCTTGGGCTGCTTCATCGCGTACTCGTCGTCGCGAGCCTTCGCGTTGCGGAAACCTGTCGCGAAAGCAAGATAGATATGCAGCAGAAACAGAATCAGCAGCCCCGTTTCGGCAACGATCAGCAGTTCCCACTGTTCATGCAGCTTGTGAGCGTAGTCGTTGAACCACTTCTCACCCGCAAACAGCAACAGATTCCCTGCAAGATGTGCGGCGAGAAATCCACAAAGCAAAAGCCCCGTGATTCCCATCACGAACTTCTGGCCGATGGAGGAGGAAATGAATCGAAAGAACCAACGGAGCCCGATCAGATCAACCAGCCCGACTTTCGGTCGGGCACTTCCCGTTTCCATTATTCGAACTCCACGCAATCGAAGGTACCGTGTCTCAGCTGGGGAATTATAGGGCATCGCCCAACAACTTCAATTCACGCGAGAACATTGTCCCATGCGTTGCTGAAGGGAGTCGAAGAAAGCCGATTTGAAATCTCAGATTTGAGATTTGAACACGGCGGATTCCCAGAAATGCGAATTTTCTTGAGGAAAACCACCGAACACGAAAGGCAGTAATTTTGGGTGGCACGGTCTTGGAGTCCTCGACAAGGCCGTGTGGATTTCAAACGTCGATTCAGAGTTTCGCACGAATAGGCAGGAATTCCAATCTGCCGAAGTAGAACCGATCGCGAAAAGACATGTACAAAAAACACGGCCTTGTCGAAGACTCCAAGACCGTGGCACCCCAATTTTTCCCCATTTGGAACTGCAATCCTATAGATCGTCGCCACCTTCCTCCTCTTCATCACTCACGTCGTCGTCGGGGGATTCTCCTTCGCGATAGCCTTGCCAGACAACCCCTGTCTTGTCGGCATATTCTTCGCCATCCCCCTCGACCTCCACGACTTCTGCCGGAAGCGGATAGCAGCGGCTTTGAAATTCCAGCACCATCGCTTCCGCTTCTGCATCGTCATGGGCGAGGACTCCCCACGGGATGTCATAACTGGTCCAGCCTTCGTCAGCAGCGAGACGACCGGGAAATGATTCCCAGCGGTCGTCGAGTGGTTGATGGACGACACAGCGGAAGAATTGAACTTTATCTCCTTCAACAACCGGCTGTCGCTCGCGCCGCGCAATAAAGACTTCGTTGGGGGCCAGTCCGAGTTCCAGCAATCGCGTTTCGAGCTGAACCATGGCAGGATCATCGAAGGCAACACATTCGGCCGTCGACTGCCAGAGTCGTGTATACAGTCGCTGCAAGCCATTTGAAGTCAGGTAATCGACGCTGGCTGCGGGGATTGCCAGAACTTTTTCTAACTGAGCGCGATACTCGTCCACCTTTTTCAGAGCTCCCAGGCAGCTGGCTCGCTGCACTTCGACGTGATAGGTCAGGTCCGGGTTAAACTCCTGTTCACGATCCAGGGCAGCCAATGCTTCTGCAGGACGATTCAGTTCCAACAGCGAGCAAGCTCGATAGTGGTTGCTCCACGGCTCGCCTGGGCGCAGTTCGTCGAATCGATCGAGATACGTCAGCGCGGCTTCATACTGTTCGACACGAACAGCCGTCAGCGCGGCTTCCCACGCGACATCTGAATCGTCACAGCCTTCGCGCAGTGCCATATCGAGGACGGCGACGGCATCGCGCGGCCGATCTGTCCGCGAATAAACTTCTGCCAGCTTCAGTGCCAGGTGCCCCGAAGTCCGCATCAGGCGGAACCCGCGTGCCAGGCAGCGCTCGGCTTCTCCATAGTTCTCCTGCTCGAGGTAGTAGGAACCCGCACGGGCAAAGTTGTCGCCTTTGTGCGGATCGAGATCCATCGATTGACGAAACTGCTTTTCCAGCCGTTCGTGAGTGATCACATCGTCCAGACTCTCATCCCCCAATTCGAGCAAGTGTGCACCAAGGGCGGCCTGCATACTCAAGATCGTGGCATGCTGTGGATGACTTTGCACGAAAGCATTCGACCAGTTCCAGATGGCCTGGGCATGGTCGGGATCGATGCCGACAAACCTCGCAATGTGCATCAGTCGGCTGGCATCTTCGGGATTAGTTGCAACTTCAGGAGTGATGGCGATGACATCCGTCAGGATCTCTGTCAGCACATCAGGATCCCCTTGGCTTTCCATCATGCGCATGTAGAACGCGTTGACGGCATCTGCCAGCGGGGTTGCTGGTGTGTCATCTGTTCCGCCATCGTCGGTCGCAGCTGCGGATGGCGTGGCTTCAACCGCGTCAACCGTTGGTTCAAGTATGGTCTTGTCAGCATACGGACCAATCGTGACTGGCCCGGCGAGTGCCAAAGGTGTGGCGGGGATCGATTCGTCCAGCAGCCGTTCCAGTCGTCGCAGCGTGAGAAAATCTCGAGCGTGCTTGGCCGCTTCCTCCAAAGGCTTGGCCAGTGCCACAGCCCGCGACATTTTGCCAGCCAGTCGAGCGTTGGCGACGAGTCGCAAGCGTACCTCGAACCACCGCGTCAGAGATTTCTGCTCGCGCAGCTGGACATCCCACGGCTGCAGCAACGCGGCAGCAGTGTCATAGTCACCCTTGCAACTGGCGACCACGGAATTTGCGAGTTCCCGATCCAGGAAATGAGCTGGAAACTCGTCTCGAAGGGGCTCGATCAGAACGGCATCA
>CAZSTW010000024.1:4507-66870 GCA_964609845.1 uncultured Planctomycetaceae bacterium
TCCGGCCCGTCATATGCGTCGCCTTCTTCATGCGTCAGGATTTTCGGAAACTTATCGAGCCGTTCGGGACAGCCTGCGAGGTGGTAAAGTTCGACGGCGCGAGAATACGTATCAAGCTTGCCCGCATAGGGACTGTGATAGACATCACTCAGTTTCCAGGCCAGATCCAGCATTTCCATGGCGGGCTCGAGTTGCCCGAGCAACACCAGGATGCGGACACTGTCCTTTGCTCCGACATGACGACGATCATGCGGCCCGGGATCAGTGTTGTTAATGCCAACTCGCGCATGGTGCAGGGCCATGTCGAGATCGTCTGCGGCGATGTAGACATCCGTCCCATATTCGCGGAAGCAGGCGATGCACTGCAGTTTTCCGGTGCGGCGGCAGACCTGAATTCCATCGGTGATGCACTGGTGCATTCCGTCGGAGTTATAGCCGTTCGATTCGGCCGTGTTGACCGCCAGATTGTCGTAGGCACAAGCAGTCATCCACCACTTGGTCCGTTCGTACTCTTCTTCGGGAAGATTCGGCTGGAATTGACGGGCGCTGTCTTCGCTTTCCAGAAGCGTGATCAATTCGATGGCTGCTTCCCGCCCCGGAACAGGTTGCAAAACGTTGCGCGAATCGTTCATCAGGTGAAACCCCGCCATCAGGTAGGGAATCAGTTTTTGCTCCACACGAGCCAGCCGCCGTGCTTCATGAACGACTCGTAGCATCGTGCGATATCGACATTGTTCGCTGAGTGCCGAGATTTCCCGGCTGAGGTCTTCGAGCTTATCATCGACATCTTCAAATTCGGCGTCAGACATGTTTTACGCCCTTCTGTTTCAAGTCAGGTTATTGGACCGAGCGGTGATATTTCGAGATGATCGTGAGAATAGATTTCAAACGGAACAGGCAGATCGAAAACCAGATTTACGCGGGTGATTGACCTTCGCGTTGTCCCTGCCAGACTATGCCCGGCAAATCCTGATAGATTTCTTCGCCAGTTTCCACCTCCACGATTTCAGCTGGAATTGGAAAACAGCGATGCTGCCACTGGAGAACCCGCCGGCGAGCGTCATCCTCATCAACAGCGAGTACGCCCCACATGATGGTATACGATGTCCAGTCCTCTTCACCCGCCAGACAACTCACGGACTGCCTCCAGCGCTCGTCGAGTGGTTGACGGACCTGAATTCGAAAGAACTTTATGGTTAACGGCCCCGACTCTCTGGACTCAGTGGTCTCTGCACCAGCCGTGATTGAAGGCCTGGCTGATCGACGAAGCGAATCGAAAAATGAATCGGCCGCCAGGCCTGTTGAAACCAGATGGTCCTGGAGCCGCACGGACAACGGGTCATCAACAGGAAGCAGAGTGGACGATTCCCACAAGCGTTGCAGAATTCGATGAAGCCCGCCCTGAGAGAACACCGTAACCGTCGACAACGGAATACTCAGGGCAGCGACCAGTTGCTGGCGGAACTCATCGACGCGATTCAGCTGCGCCAATGCACTCGCACGCTGGACCTGAATGTGATAGTCCGTGTCCTTGTTCAGATCTGCTTCGCGGGCAAGTGCGTCGAGTGCTTCCTGCGGCCTTTGCAGTTCGAGAAGTGCAAAGGCGCGATAGTGATTCGTCCAGGGACGTTCCGGGGCGAGTTTGCAGACCTGGTCGAGATACGTCAGCGCCGCTTCATACTGCTCCAGTCCAATAGCCTGCAGCGAGGCCTGCCAGGCGACTTGAGAATCGTTGCAGCCTTCGCGGAGTGCCATATCCAGCACGGCGAGTGCATCACGCGGGCGTTCGGTCGACGAATAGACCTGGGCCAGACTCAATGCGATCAGTGACTCGGTCCGATCCAGTCGAAAACTGCGTGAAAGGCACCGTTCTGCTTCACCGAAATTGACCTGCCCCAGGTAAAACAGCCCTGCTCTTCCGTAGTTTTTGGAAGACCCGGGATCGAGATCCAGTGACTGTCGAAAGAGTTGCTCGATCCGACTGACCGTCAGACGTCCCTTCAATTCGTCTTCGGCTCGTTCGATTAAGATCACCCCCAGCGTTCCGACGATGCTGAGAACATCGGGGTGGGTCGAGAACTTTGCCAGGATTTCTTCCGACCACTCGAAGATCCTGATGGCCATGGTCGGAGTGACCGCGATTCGTCCGAGTTTGATCAGCAATTCGGCATCCGCAGGACGATCAATCTGATCTGCCGAAAGAAGGACGAGTTTATTACAGAACGAATCCAACGAATCAGAAGTTCCGTCGCACTTCTGCAAATCTTCGTGAAGAGAATTGATGGCTGGCCAGAGAGGTGATTCGGTGAAGACTTTCATCATCGCGTCGGACGACTGCCCGCCAGATCCCGCTGATATTTCTGCAGGCGCAGGTGTTTCACTCGCAGTATGTGTTTCGCGAGCAACCGTCGTTTGCGATCTGGCGAAGGGGCCGCAATCAGGCTCACCCACCATCGGCACTGGCGTTGCGGGAATCGATTCGTCCAATAACCGTTCCAGTTGATGAAGCGTCAACCAGTCATGAGCCTTTCGGGCAGCCTCTTCCAGCGGCCCGACAAGGGCGCGTGCACGATCCATTCGTCCGGAAAGCCTGTAAGCCGCAATAATGCGACAACGGGTGCTGAACCAGCGAGTCATACAGTGCTGCTGAGCAAGCTTTCGATCCCAGGGCTGAAGCAACTGAATGGCCTGATCAAAGTCACCGCGACAGGCCAGTTCGACAGCAAGCGACTCGTCTCGTAAAAATTTGAAGGAAGGACATTCGTCCTCTGTCGGTATCCTCACAATCTGGTCTTCAGGAAGATCCGTTGGCTCTTCGGCACATAAGAGCCTGGGTAATTGATCGAGTACGTCAGAACGACCGGCAAGAGAGGCAATTTCACGAGCCAGCGGCAGGAAATTCAGCTTGGCCTGATATGGATTGTGAAACTCCTCGCAGTACTGCCATCCGCGTTGCACCATCTCGACCGCGGCGGCAAGATTTCCCTGAAGTTCCAGTAAGGAGGCGATGTCATCAGCACTGGCTACCTTCCGATTGGAATCATCCGGGGTTTCCATCTGCAAGCTTCCCCGAGCGAAGTGCAATGCCATGTCGAGATCATCCGCGGCCCGATAGACTTCAACAGCAAATTCGCGAAAGAGAAGCGTGTCTCGCATGTTTCCGACGCGGCGACAGACTGCCATTCCATCGGCGATGCACTGGTGCATCCCTTCCGAATTGTAACCTTGCGAATGGCCAGTCAGGTTTGCCAGTGTCTTGTAAGCAAATCCTGTATGCCACCACCTGGAGTACTCGTATTCGTCCAGCGGCAAATCTGCCTGGAACAGGCGGGCTCGATCTTCATCTTCCAGCAGTGCGATCATTTCCACGGCGACATCGCAACCCTCTTTCATCACCTGAGCATCGGCGGCACGGTTGATCAGATGGAAACTGAATGACAGGTATGGAATCAGACGATGCTCCTGCCGAGCGATCCGGCGCCCTTCCCTGGAAAGACGGATCGCGGTGCGATCATGACAGGCATCGCCCGCAGCATTGATCCGAGATTCCAGTTCCGCCAGACGGTGTTCGACGTCGTCGAGTTCATCTTCAGACATGAGTTTATTTCCGCAGGGATGGGTCACCGCGGGGAGTGTAGCGGCACAGGACGGCAAAATCACGGGAGTCGACATGTTGTCCACACACGCTACGCCACTGATTCGGAGTCCGCGGAGAAGCAGTGCCGAGTGCAGTACAAACGTTGAGAACATAAAGACTGCAACGGGAAGAGACCTCACCGGGATTTCACATGCCAACGTGCATTGCGAACAACAACGCGACGACCTACCGACGCCAACTCGCAGTCGGCATTCTTAACGCAGGAGCGTGAAGGCTACATTGAGAAGCAGCCTCAAAAATCTCTTCCGGGATAGTACGGTCTCGATGATTCTTCTCTTCATTCTGGACGGAAGCAACCGTGTGTGACATCATCACAACTCGCTAAAACGACATTCGTCAATCCTCCATTTCGCTGAGATATCAATATGAAGTTATTCCCATTATTGGCCACATTCCTGTTCCTGCTCGCTCCAGCCTTACGAGCATCTGCCGCCGACACAAAGCCACTCAAGGTTTTCATCCTTGCGGGTCAATCCAATATGGAAGGGCAGGCCGTCACAGACCTGGAGGGGAAAGACTACAACGATGGCAAAGGAACTTTAAAGTCCCTGCTGAAGGACCCCAAAAAAGCATTGCTCGTCAAACACCTCGCGAAACCGGATGGAAGCTGGGTGGTACGTGACGATGTCTGGTGTCGGTATCAACGGGAAAACGGGCCGTTGCTGGCAGGTCCGTTGTCGATGGGGTTCAGTGTTTATGGTGACCGACATCACTTTGGCCCCGAACTGCAGTTCGGACATGTGCTGGGAGATCACTTTGAGAATCCGGTCCTGCTCATCAAAACAGCCTGGGGAGGCAAGAGTCTGTTTCAGGATTTCCGCCCCCCTTCATCAGGCGGCCAGGTTGGACCGTACTACACCAAAATGATTGAGCAGGTGCGTGAATCACTGGACAACCTGAAACGCGATTTTCCAGCCTACGATGGACAAGGTTACGAACTGGCGGGGTTTGTCTGGTATCACGGATGGAATGATGGAGTCGATCCGAAGAATGCCGTTCCTCAATATGAGCAAAACCTCGTCAACCTGATCAAAGATGTTCGACAGGAATTGAAGGTTCCGAACCTGCCAGTCGTCATCGGCGAACTGACCGGCCCCTGGGTTGAAGCTCCTGGTGAATGGACAACTCTACGAAACGCTCAACGAAAAGTGGCGGAACGCCCGGAATTTCGGGGGAACGTCCTGTTTGTCGAAACTCACGATTTTGTGCGAAAGCCAGAAGAGTCACCCAACCCAACGCACGGCCATCATGAATACGGCAACGCAGAAACGTACTTCCTCGTGGGTGATGCCTTGGGAAAAGGGATGGTCACCCTGCTGACACCTTCCGTCTCGAAGGCCGAAGCAAAACTTCCTCAGCCAACGTCGCGATCCAATCGCAACATCGAAGGCTGGACAATTCGAGTGGATGACCGTCTGCTGGGTGAATCTCCCGACGCACCTCTCGGCGCACGTGCATTGAGGTTTCTGGAAGCCAAACTCGTCGAGATCAAGGCGGTCGTCCCGGCAGAACGACTGAAGGACTTGCAGGAGTTCACGATCGTCCTCGATCTGAACTGTGGGAACCTGGGGGCGATGCAATACCACCCCGACGCAGGCTGGCTGAAAGCACATGGCTTTCCCGTCGAACTGGCGAAATGTGTGCACCTGCCGCGCGCCGCAGACGTAGCAACCCGACGCAACATCAACGAACAACCGTGGGTGATCCTGCACGAACTGGCTCACGCCTTCCACGATCAGAAACTGGATTTCGATGAACCACGAATCATGGCCGCCTATCAGAAATTCAAGCAGAGCGGTCACGGCGAAGCGGCACTGCTATACAACGGCAAACGAGTCAAGCACTACGGATTGACGGATCAGAAAGAGTTCTTTGCCGAGATGACCGAGTCCTACTTCGGTTTCAACGACTTCTTCCCGTTCAATCGCGCGGAGCTTCAAGAAGCCGAACCTGAACTGTTTGAGCTTCTCAAAGACATTTGGAGTTCCGGGAAACGGTCTCCGTGACAACGAATGTTGAGCAAGCAGGACCAGTGATCTGAAGGGTGTCATCCGTTCGGCGGCATTTCTTCACTGCGACACAACTTCGTAGAATCCGAGCAAGGCGAGGCAGACAGCCACTGCGTTCGAGTCATCTTGTACAGGCAATGAGGTCGCAAAGGATCGCCTTCAGGGACCGCGGGGTGTTCGAAATTCGCGTCGAAATTGGTCATACCGAGACGCTCCATCACCCTGATCGACGGAAGGTTCACGAGTGCGGTGAACGAGACCACTTCTTCAAGCCCCAGTTGCTCGAAGCCTACACGAAGGGCTCCACGGGCTCCTTCCGTGGCGTAGCCGTTGCCCCATGCAGCACGCTTGAGGCGCCAGCCGACTTCAACACAGGGGCAGAAGGGAAGCTGGCGTCTTGGAACAGACAAGCCGATAAAGCCAATGAATTCGCCCGTGTCGATCAACTCGACAGCCCAGTTGCTCCATCCTCGTTCTGCGAACTGCTGTCGCCAGATGTCGATTGCCGAGTTGCTTTGCTCTGCGGTGAGCAGCGCCGGGAAATACCGCATGACCTCGGGATCTGAATTCAGAGCAGCAAACGGCTCGCGATGCCGATCGCTCCACATGCGCAAGGCAAGACGCTCGGTACTGAACTCAATCGGTCGGATCGCCACGGGTGACCCTTTTTGACGTCGCCCAGAATCGCCCCTATCTCAAGCCACGACCAGGGCACCATTTGTTCCTACGGAACAAGTTTCTGCTGCAATACCACGGCACCTTTTTCATCACGCACCTGGGCTCGCACGAGGGGTGGGGTCTGGTCCCAGTCGATTTCAATACCACCGAAGTTGACGTCGAAAAACGTCAAACCGACCCGGTACCGGTTGATTTCGTTGGCAAACCGAACTCCTGCCTTCGTGATATTACCACTCGGTGCGTTCAGGCTGCTGGACGTCACTTCCGTAATCGGATAGCCGATGCCGAATTCATCGGCTGGCAAACGCATGATCTCAGCCAGGTGCCGATCACCACTGAGCAGAACGACTCCCCGGGCCTTCGTGTCGCGAATCAGTTCGAAGAGTTTCTTGCGTTCGAGTGGAAAGTTTCCCCACGATTCTGAGCCATGTTCCGTCGGCAGGATCTGGACGCCAGAGCAGATCAGCCGCAGTTCGGCGGGAACTTTCAGCTGTTCCGCCAGCCACTTCCATTGGACATCCCCCAGAACTGTCGCTTGCGGATCTTCATTGGGGGCATACGGACCGCGGTATCCGTCGCCGGGTTCTCCTGGCTTGTAACCCTTCTTGAGCGCGCTGCGGTGATAGCGGGCGTCGAGCAGGATGACCTGAACTCGCTTCCCCGGCGGACCGAAGACGGGTGCATCGTAGACCCCCTCCTGACGACGTCGCGGATGATCGGCAGGGACTCGCAAAAAATCGAGGAACAGTTGTTGCGATTCCCGCTTTTTGGGGTACTCGACCCCGGCATCATTCGCACCGTAATCATGATCGTCCCAAGTGCCGATTACGCGACACGTCTGCTTCAGCTTTTCATAGCCAGGCTGAGCATCCAATTGCCCCCACTTGCTTTTGAGCAGTGCCATATCTTCCGTATCGCCGTAGATATTGTCACCCAGGAAAATGAACAGCTGCGGCTTCATCTCTACGACCGCATCCCAGATCGGCTGTGGCTTGTCTTGCTTGGCGCACGACCCGAATGCGATCCTGCTCAGAACTTGACTGTCAGCAGGTGTCGGCTCAGCCGCGATAGAGTTGCCGGTGATTGCCAGCAGAGAAAAGATCGTCAGAAATTGAATGAGCCGTGTTTGACCGGGCGAGCATGTCATGGCGCAGAATCTCACTGGTAAGGCGGGAGGTCCGTCAGGATGACGAGGGGTGAGGAACACTCGGCACTTTACGGAGACTTCGATGTCATCGCAAGCGGCGGTGTTCCAGCAATGCCAGCAAGATCGTCATGAAACTTCAAACGGCGTTCGGGGCGGGGACCATCCGACCCCGCGGCGCCAGCAATCATTTGAAACGGAACGAGGAAAAACCCGAGGACACCGAACTGCCATCAGGTGATACGATTCGTCGTTTCACCTGATGGCAATAGAAAATATTCAGTCCGCGGTCATGACGTCACGGCATGTCGATGACTTCGGTCCCACTGGCGCTCCCGAGTGCTCGCCAGGTTCCGAGGTGGATGTTGTCCGATACGAAACGAACAGAACCATCACACAGCGCCACGTGCACTCCACCCGTATGGCGACTGCGAGCGGTGAAGCGAGTCGGGTTTGAGGCATCGCTGACCGCACACGGAAGATTCTGTGTCGGCTGACTGTTGCAATACACTGAAGTATAGATTCGATCGGGTACCGATGTATTCGGGGATTCGTACGTCGTCATCCCACTGGCATCGCCCCACCAGAAGAACCCTCGCAAGTCACTCCCTTTTCCCTGCAGGACTTCTCCGACGAGAATCGTATTTGACGTTCCGTCAGTGATATTTGCCAGCTTCTCACCCCAGGTTCGCTTGCCAACATCCGAGTTCTTGGCAGTTCCAAAAGGAGCCCCCTGGAACGTCACCGAAGTACCGGGATATGTCGTTTGACCGTAATGGGTGTTACCCCAATTTGCCGCATAATTGTGATTCGTGATCGATCCGATCGGAGCATTGACCATGTCACTCGGGCAACTATAAACCGTATAGCGTCTGGCGGTCACATTCGTCGTGTTGGGTGCGGATCCATATCGAGGAAACGTACCACCACTCTGAGGTGCGGGGCCATCGCCGTAAATGGAGTCGTTGCCACCCCAGTTTTCGTATTTCACCATCACGTTGCTCTGATCCAGGAATCCCAGCAGCAACACGGGCCACGTTCCCCAGCAGCAACCGTAAGGCCCCTGCCCCGCCGGCAATGTCCCGTTGCTGTCATGGAAGTTATGGGCCGCCAGACCAATCTGCTTGAGATTGTTCTTGCATTGGGAACGGCGTGCTGCTTCCCGTGCCTGCTGAACGGCTGGCAGCAGCAGCGCGATCAAGACTGCGATAATCGCAATCACGACCAGCAATTCAATCAGGGTAAAACCGCGTCTGGATTTCGTCCGTACCGCATGGCAATTCGTCAAATGTCGCATCACAGAACCTTTGCAAAAAAAGCCACGACACAGGAAAAGAATGACAGATGAAGACTACGGGATCTTGACGTCAAACGTCACAGGCTTGCCTGACCCCGCTTCAAATTTCAGAGTTGAATTGCGGTTGAACTCCGCAGGAATCAATTCTTTATTGGCCTGGTCTGCCCCCATCGACTCGGGGCCCGGTGGAGCGGCAGAATCACCCTGCTGGGACTCAATTGCGGAAACTTTGACTATATAGGTTGCAGGTCGCAATCCTTGCGGTGCGGGGATCGAATACTTCCCTTCTGTCACGACAGAGCCACTACGATGAGACCCGTCTGTCGCCTCAAACTCGATCGTACCACTCTTCAATGGTTTACCCGCAAGTGTAACGTTTCCCGAGACAGGGAAGCGGCCATTCGTGCCTGCGCCACAACCGAGTGCGCCAACGGACAAAAAAAGACAAAACACCCAATTGCGCGTGTTAACTCTTTCAATTTATGGGCAAAATCTGATGCGAGTCACACTATCTGCGAAGAGCCTGCGTGTCAATTATTTTGCCACTCGGATTGCCGAAGACAACCCGCAAAAAAAGCGATCCCTTTCGACGACGGCCGAATAATTTTGGGGGGTCTCCAGATAAAAGCAGATATTGTCAGATCGATAACGGAAAACTTTGCCGTCATTTCTTGCTGCAGGTTAAACTCTACTTGCGTTGCCCCCACAGAGCTTCGGCGATCCAGTCCAGATCATCAGACTGCACAGACTGCGCTTCGCGAGGAACCGCAGCCCCAGCGGAATTGAGCGCAGAAACAACCAGCAAACGTAACACACTGGCCAGTGGTGTCCCCGGACGTTGCTCCAGCGTACGTTTCACCAGCCGATGGTTACGATTGAGTAGCACTTCATTACGTGCAGGTTCATCTCCAGAGAAATGAGAGTCGATCAAGCGTTGAAACCCAGCAGGGACTGTTCCCTGCCGCTTCAATTCTTCATAGGTTCGCTGCAACTCATGTCGATCGTTCAGGAATGCCATCACAGGCTGATCCGTTCGAAACGTGGCCACCATGACTTTCGCTTCGGTCGATGACAAGAAATCCTGCCATTCAGGCGAGGCATCTTCCATTTCCTGGACACCCAGAATCTGAGATGCAAAACCTTCGGCACTGGGGCTGGCGATGCGCAAATCGATCGATTCCCCCTTGGAAGCAGAAATGTCACCCGTCATCGCGGCCAGCAGTGACTCCTCAAAACTTCGAAGCGTCTGTACGCAGGGAGCTTCATTTTGTGAGAAGAGCGAATTGACCCAGCGTTCCTGTCGACGATCAGTGTTGTACCAGACAACTCGGTCGGAATCCGTTTCAAACAACGGATCGGCGGCACTGCGACTGACAATCTCTTCACACGTCAATGGCCCTGCTGACGTGGTGAAGCGATACGTCTGACGCAACAGATCACGCAGGCGGCGGTCCCCGAGTGCGGCGCCGGCAAGCGAGTACCGATGCCACGACAGAACCGCCTCCAATCGTGCGGGGTCGTTTCGCATCAATCCTTCGAAATGCTCGAACAGGATCTTTTCCAGTTGAATCCGCGCGGCTTCAAACCTGGTATCGCGGACAAGGTCTTCGCGGCTGGCGGTTGGAGAACAGTCATTCAGTTCCAGCACCCCACGTAGAAACGACGCCCATTGCGGGAGCAGTCCTTGAGTATCGCGCGAGATCACCATTCGCTTGATCGTCGTGGTGACGACCGGTTCTCCCGCAAAGCCCGGCGTGCGCTGCGGAGTCACATATAATGCACCAGCGATTGAAACGGGTTTCTCGATCCGGATCGGAATGATATCCAGCGGCGCTTCGTTAAATTTCTCGGCCAGAGCCAGTTCAACGGCTTCGGGATCAGGGGTCGTGTCAAACCAGGCGGCATTAATGACGTTGGCACGCTGGGCCATCCCATTCAGGTAAATCGGAATTGGAAGATAGTCGGCATACTCCTTGATCGCAGCTTCAATCTGTGCTGGGGATTCGGCGAGCTTGTAAAAGTCGGACTTCAATTCCAGACGGATCATTGTGCCAGGTTCGATACGGTCGCAGGAAGCAAGTTCGATTTCCGTCCCTTCTCCGGCAACCCAGCGAATTCCTTCATCACCCCCCAGTTTGCGACTTTCAACAACGATGCGGTCGGCCAGCAGAAAAGCACTGAACAAACCAATTCCGAACTGTCCAATCAGCATTTCACCACCAGCGGTCGCGCCAGTTGCGGAAGGATGTCGGCCTTTCAGCAGTCCGGTGATCCCGATGCCGAGTGTCCCGAGATACTTTTCCGCTTCGTCTGCGGTCAGACCAATCCCGTCGTCACTGACTTCCAACGTGTGCTTTTCGGGATCGGTTCGAATCTGAATTTGACCTTTATAGGAAAGGTCATTCAACCGCCGCCGCTGGATGGCATCATGGGCATTCTGCAGAACTTCACGAATCGGGGTGTCGCTGCGGCTGTACAGCGAGGTTCCCATGATCTGAATGATCCCGGCCACATCCACCTGAAACGAAATCCGACGACTCCAACTGGCCATTCTGACTTTCTCTGGAACGGTCTTGCGTCAATACGGCGCGAGACTAATGGAATTGCGATGCCGCTCGAAAACAGCTTGCGGGAAACTGTAATCTGTACAGGGCTCGACAGCTACTCGACGGAATCGGTTCGGTCGCCCACCTCGGAATGAAAGTTCTCCGGTCGCATTCCACATTATTGATGAGCCCCCCCCAATCCCGTTGTGGCATGAACATCACAGCCGTGCTACTTTAGGAGATGTCGTCGGATGCATCAGCGTTTGGATCATCGGGACGGCTTAAAAAGTGCTTCCGTTCTATGAATGCGTAGCCCGTGTCCTTGTATCAGCGACCGAACTATCCATGGATGTTGCCCGCACACTTCCCAGGACCGCCGAGAAACTCGCTGAAAAGGCACGCAAAGGCCAGTTGTCTGTCGATGACCTGAAATCCAAAGTCCCCTGGCTTTGCCTGCAGATCATTCGTGACGCCAATACGGCGGGGCTGTTCGACCTGTGGACAGAAAGCAGCAATCTCGACGAACTCGCAGGTGTTTCAATTGTCGAATCGGGCGTCTTGCACGCGATTGGAGAACTTGCTCATGTACCTCTGTCAGGGTCGGTCGTTCATGCTGGATTGCAGCACACTTATGGTTACCTGCTGAGTACGATCAAGACTCGTTTCGGGTACAAACGAGACCGTTGGGTCAGTCCGATGCTGGAAGCTGGATTCGGACTGCCGTCAGATACATTGGGGCCGATCCCGCTTGACGGCACCCTGCTCTCCAACGCAACGTTGTTTGCAGGAAAGATCGCATTCCGCGGTGACGAAACGTCGCTCCGAAGAATTCGCAAAATCGCCCCAGTTGCAGCCGATTCTCTTCGCAGGTTCGAAACACGCCGCTTGCAACAACAACGGATTATTGAATCAGTCTCGTTACGTGACTCTGCCGGACGATTCCGATCAGTTCAGATCCAGACAGATCTGGTCCCGTTCCCGAACAAGGTTGAAGGATGCGTCGAGAACACTTTACTGGTCTACTCGATCAGCGACAGCAGTCGAAAGGGAACTCGTTTGACCACGCTCTTTCCGATAGCGCCCGCATTTCTCGCAGAACTGCAGCATCCTGACCGGTTCGGAACCAGGGTCGAAATCAGGGCGAGGTTTAATGCGTTTGTACCAGGGCTTGCTGGCAAAGCGGTCATTGGTCGCCGGACAATCACATCTTTCTAAAACTGAATGGTCAGCAGATAGAGCAAGGCCAATACGGCGCTGACCCCCATCAGCCGGATTGAAAACGTCACGCTCCGGTACTTTGATGCTGAAATGTGTGAATCAATAAGCAGCCCGGCAGCGACCTCGTTTTTGAGTCCCACCGTTCCCAATTGCGAGCAATCCGTGATGAATTGATCGACATCATCAAGTTTGTATGCCGACTCTATGGCTGCCGGGTGAAAGTGCGCACAGCGTCCCAATGCCGGATGGCGACCTCTCCGCCGAAAAGGGAGGATGCACCGAAAGGCCCAGACACTCGACAGCAACAGGAAGATCAGCCATGCCAGAAAAAGTGCGACCACCATCTTCGTCCACCATTCGGTCGGATGGACCAGTTTGTCACTATGAAGATATTCCTTCAACGTCGGGATCAGCACCCCTGCCAGACCGCCTCCCACAGTCAGGACAACCGCGGCTTTGGCATCAGCAAACCGAATCCATTCCGCGATGACCTGATAGATGTCAATCAGGTTTTCTGCTTCAAGCGGCGCGAGTGCCTCAGCAGTCAGACCCGTTGGTTTCGACAATGGGGGTAATTCGTTTTCAGTTTCGGCCATTTCAGGGTCCTGCATCAGGCGGGGTCAGTTCGACAACTGCTCAGGCAGCGAGAATGTTAAACCGAACGGATTTCCCCGTCGAGCGGATCAAAGATTCGCAATCACTACGATTTTGCGAGGCGAATGAAAAGAACCCGCCGATCAGGCGGGTTCTTATTTCGAAACGTAAGGATTTCATGCCGATTAGAATTCGCCAACGACCTGACCATCGTCACGGCTGCACAACTTTTTCAACGTCGACATGTCGATGTTGTCACTGATAAATCGAATCGCACCGTCGCCCAGCAGCATGTGAATGCCACCTGTATGGGCCGAATTCAGCGGATTGTTGATTCCGTAGTTAAAACCAACGCCCGGAAAGCTCGGATTGCTGTCCTGAACCGCCTGATTCGGTGAGTAGCGAACGGTGGTGATGTTGAAACACCGTTCAAACATTCCGCCATTCATCCCCGCGACAGTCGCGAGAGTACTGGTCCCCATCATGATCCCATGGGCTCCGTTGACCTGAACCGTTTTGCTCGTCCCGCCGTTATTCCAGATAAACATCGATGCTTCGCCGACGATTGCCGAGTTACTGCTTCCGTCGGTCACGGCACTCAGCTTGATCCCTTCCGTTGGCACCAGCATGCCAGAACTGGAAAGCGTTCCAGTCGCCTGCTGGCCACCACAGCAACTACAACACGGGGTGGTCCGTCCCGCCTGATTCGTAACGCCATTGCCGTCAACGATTCCGGAAATTCCGTAGTACTGCGGGGCGTTAACGGTGATATTCGCAGTTACAGTCGGGGGCAACGGGCTCGATGGGCAAAGCGTGAAACTCAGGCTTGCGCCGTTCAAGACCTGACCATTCGCATTTCCTTCAGCAACACCAGTGTAGGCCCAACCGTAATTACTTCCTGAAAATGTCAGCCTGTTAAAAATGGGAGCTTGATCCACGTACGGCAGAATTCGCATGTACCACGACATTCCCCATCCACTGCCGGTGGCAATGACCCCAGGTGGAAACATGTTGTAAGCATCATGATAGTTGTGCAGTGCCAACCCCATCTGCTTGAGATTGTTCTTACATTGCGTTCGCCGTGCCGCTTCTCGAGCCTGCTGAACGGCAGGCAAAAGCAGTGCTATGAGAACCGCAATGATCGCGATCACCACCAAAAGCTCGATCAACGTAAACGCTCGACGACGCATCACGACCTCCAAACAACGTCAAAAACAGCAATACGACATAACATCGACGAAATTCGATCACGAACAGGCGATTCCTCAAAGTATCGCCCTCGAATTTGCGAAATTCAAGACCGTTACAACTTCTTTCTGCCAATCTCCAATTTGGGAAAAGTCACTCGAAAACACGGCTAACCAAGCGGAAATCCGCTGTCGATCCGGAAATCACGATTCCCATCCAGGATGATCGGTGTGGCATGTCGGATCCGCAGTCGAATGGTCTCGAATTCAGACAATTGCAGTGCCCGGCCGATCAGACAACGGATCGTATTGCAGTGCGAAACGATCAATAAATCGCCAGCAGCGCAATTCCAAACAGCCTCGAATGCCGCCCAGGCGCGATGTGTAACATCTGTCAGGTTTTCACCCTGAGGTGCCTTTTGCTCAAAGTGTTCCCGA
The DNA here is from genome assembly GCA_964609845.1 of uncultured Planctomycetaceae bacterium. GTDB lineage: Bacteria > Planctomycetota > Planctomycetia > Planctomycetales > Planctomycetaceae > Schlesneria. The sequence continues at coordinate 19,277 of CAZSTW010000024.1, forward strand.
AATTTACAAAACTGCGGATCGCCTTGATAATGCGGGTACTCGCGAAAGACATCTTCTTCCAGCCGCCCCTCAAAAATCCCCAGTGATCTCTCATTGAACGCCGCCATCGGAGCCAGCATGGCAGGCCTGACAGGCATTTGCTGGAGGATCAAGTCGAGCGTTTCACGCGTCCTCGACAGTGTCGAACTGATCGCATGCGTAATGTTGAGATCACTTCGCCCCACCAACGCTATTCCTGCACTGCGAGCCTGATGTCGTCCGCGGTCGGTCAACGGCGTATCGAACTGGCCGCAGAGAACTTTTTGATGCTCATTCGCAGCATTCAATGCAGATTCACCATGTCGAACCAGAATCACTCGTTGCATCAATTCAGCCTTGATTTTACGCGACTCGCGATGGATTCCATCATCCTATCGATCGTCCGTCACTGTACAATTTCTGCAATCCGCCGTCGTGGGCACCGCCCTGTGCTTTTGCAAGTGAGATTCTGATGAACTTCAAACCCGGTATTTGGGCAGGGCGGATTGAATCAACTACACTCGCTTCACACAACGCGATTCCTGAATCTGACTTTGCCTCAATATTCTTGCGATACGCAGACCGCGATGAGGCTGGCGAGGTAATCACCTCGAATTAGGCTGTGAATGCCTGGACTCGAACAGTTGGGAGGCAATGACGAATAACGTACTCGGTTGGGCAAGTAGCGCTGTCGTGCCCCATTCGATCAACTCTGTACGAACGTCGTAGACAGACTCATTGATCACGAACACCACGTACGGATTTTTTTAAGTGCCAGTCGCGACGCAGCATCCAGATTAGCCTCAGTTCCACCTCCTCGAATCGGTGAGCAGATTTCGTAGGCGACATAGCCGTCAAAACCGCCCTCTTTCAAACCAGCGAAGAATTCATCGAGTTTCAGGAACCCTTCTCCCAGCGGTACGGCCCGGACTGCAGGTGGATCAATCCGCTGGTAGTTGATCAAGGGGGGCTGATATTGAAATCGATCGATTCTGATGTAATCCGCCAGCGTGGTCTGAACCATGTACGGAGCCATGCGACGGGCTGCGGCATACAGATCGTTCTCACCGTGAAGCGCGATCGACCACGGGTCAAACATCGCTTTCAAGTTCGGATGATTCACGTCGTCCAGAAGTTCCGCAAATCCCTCAGCCGAAACACCGACATCGTGATGATTCTGCAAGCCAAGGATAACTCCGGCATCCGCGGCCACTGCCGCCGCTTCCCGAAGCGCCACGACACACTTGCTCCAGTCTGCCTGATGATTCGCCAGATCCGTAAAGTATCCGCTGAAGACGCGAATGATGGATGCTCCCAGACCGCGTGCCAACAGAGCTAACTGGCGGATATACAGAATCTGCATTTCTACGAAAGGAACTTCTGCGGCATTCTGTCCGGCGGTGAAATCGGTGTAGCCCGCCAGCGTCGCGATCTCGATCCCCAAACGATCCGCGACTTGCTTCACCTCGGTTACCGATTCGAGATCGGGAAAATCGAGTACCGAAAGATGGGGACGCTTGGCCGCAATTTCTACAGCGGGATACCCAAGGGCCGCGGCCTTTTCCAGAAACGGGATCAATCCCAGCCGATGTTGTCCCCAGAATCCGGCATAACTGACAGAAAAGAGGGTAGGAGTCATGATCTTCCCTGGCAACAGGCGGTAACAGAACAATGCCTCGGGCAATAGCTCAACGGGAAACTCGACTGGAATTACGTGACGGGCAATTGAGCGCAAATGCGGCGATCAGCGAGAAAAACAGCCCGGCAAAATTGATGTTTTTTGAAGCTTCGTGGTACGTGATAAACGCGGCGGGACGTGCCTGCCCGGGAGGATCCACCATCGCTGCCAGCGGCGTGTAAATCCAGAAGTAATCAATCGCCATGAGCGCCATGACCGTCAGCAGGCTGAGAATGGCAAACGCCCGGCGGCGCTGGGGGAGTTCTGGATGGAACTCTGACACGCAGGCCCCTGCCCAGGAGAGGCCCACTAAAATTGCTCCGGTCAGATAAAAAGGCGGAAAACGAAGCCCGACAAGGATATCGCGCGTTCGCGAATCCAGTCCGCCACGGGTCACTTCCAGCACTCCGACAATCACAAACAGGGTCGCAGCCCCCAGCCAGGCCGAGGAACAGAAACGGGCAATAAACAGCGCGACGCGGGCCATGGGATTCCTTCGGAGGTCGGTCTATCGTATGTTGAGCAGTCACAGGCGGGTCATCAGAATACAATGGACGGCCGCTGACGGACAGGAATTGAGAATTCTCGCCCCCTTAATCTCCTTGCGATCGGAGTCGACTTGTGAATCGGGTCTGTTGTTTGTGGATGCTGGCCACCCTGGTGTCGGTACCTCTATCGACGGTTGACGCCCAAGATGCAGCGCCCGCGACTGTCGTCAAGAGCCCCTTGTCGACGGACGAAGCATTGAAGAGCTTTGTACTGGCTTCGCCCGATCTGAAAATTGAACTCGCCGCCGCCGAACCTGAGGTTGTCGATCCGGTCGCCATCGCATTCGGAAATGACGGCGCAATGTGGGTCGTTGAAATGCGAGACTACCCCTATGGTCCAAAATCTGGAAGCGGCGAAAAGCCTCGCTCACAGATCAAGCGGCTGCTCGACAAGAATCAGGATGGTCGATTCGAATCGGCCACCGTATTTGCCAGCGAAATCCTGTTCCCGACGGGAGTTCTCCCCTGGCGAGATGGCATCATTGTCACGTTAGCCGGCGAAATCGCCTTCTTTGCGGATCGAGACGGAGATGGTCACGCGGAATTCAAGGAGACATGGTTCACAGGATTCAGTCAGGAGAATTCACAACTGCGAGCCAATCACCCGACATTTGGCCCAGATGGATGGATCTATGTCGCCAACGGCCTGCGCGGGGGAACGATTGTTGCCGCCAAACCCGAATGGAAAGCCAAAGGGCAACCCGTCGCTCTGGCCGGGTTTGATTTCCGCTTCAACCCGCTGACGGGTGAAGCGGGTGCCGTGTCAGGTAACGGGCAATTCGGTCTCTGCTTCGATGACTATGGAAACCGATTCATATGTTCCAATCGAAACCCGGTTCAGCATGTCGTTCTGGAAGACCACTATATCCGTCGTAACCCGTTTCTCGCCGTTAAGAAGACCGTGCAGGACGTTGCCCCATTCGCTGAAAACTCGCGTCTGTATCCGATCAGCCGGGCCTGGACCACGAGTACACTGCATGCCAATCAGTTCACGGCCGCTTGCGGAATTCAGTTTTATCGTGGCGATGCACTTCCCCCGGAATTCCTCGGCAACGCCTTTACCTGCGACCCGACGGGCAATCTCGTTCACCGCGAAGTCGTTGCCTCAGTGGGGGCCTCATTCACCAGTCACGCGGCTGATGAGAACCAGGAATTCCTGGCAAGCACGGATACGTGGTTTCGACCCGTCAATCTTGCGAATGGTCCTGACGGATCACTGTACGTGGTCGACATGTACCGCGCCGTGATCGAGCATCCCGACTGGATGCCGAACGAACTGAAGACTCGCAAAGATCTGCTCGATGGCAGTGACCGTGGCCGCATCTGGCGCATCAAGTCGGTCGAACCAAACATGCTTCAGGAACGTCCTGACGAAACGATCGATAAGCTGACAACAAAAGAGATGATTGAACTTCTGGAACATCGCAATGCATGGCACCGTGAAACCGCCATGCGAATTCTACTCGAACGAAATCCGCACGAAGTTCGCGATCTACTCAAGGCAAACTGGAAACAGAACAAACTGACTCGCAGCCGTCTGCGAGTTCTTTGGATGCTGCGAATCCTGGAGTCACGACTCTCCCCGGCAGTTCTGGCGTGGTCCGAGACGAAAAATCGCGACGCAAAAGTCCGCGAGCACGTCGCTGCGGCGATCGGCGAAAATCTGGATGAACTGCTGGGCGAAGAAGCAGCCATGGACCTGGTGGAAGAGGAAACCGACGACCGCGTCCGCTTCCGTCTGGCACTCGACTTGAGCGGTCGCAGTGACGATGCGCGGTTAGAACGAAAATTGCTGATTCATCTGCTGGATCACGGAGCCGAAGATCCCTGGCTGAGAATCGCGGTTGCGACCACCCGCTGTACACCTCCGGAATCATTGATCATCGAACTGCTGGATCACTGGCAGGCTTGCGGTGCAACCCCTGATGGGGGAATGGACCTGATCGAAGAACTGAGCGAAGTCGCGGCGGCACAAATGGTTCCCGGAGCAGCAAAGCTCTACTTTAAATCACTGCTGACATTCGAGTCTCCGACACTCAGCACACAGATTGTCCATGACCTGCAACTCGCAGGATTACGCGGATTCGGCCAGGGTGCGGCACGCCGAGGCGTCAGCCTGTTGGCACATCTGGAACACGTTGGCGAGTCCGAGCGTCCGCTGATAGATCCGCTGATCGCCCGTGCTCTTGAAGAAGTAGGAGATACCGAAACTCCGCTTGCCCGCCGTTTGTTGATCCTGAAGACGCTCCGACATGTTCCTAATCAGGTAGTGGCCAAAGCGGCTCTTGAACTGGCTCTTTCCTCTGAGGAAGTCCAGTTGCGTCTGGGAGCATTGGATACTGCCACCCAGTCGGGCGACGCGATGATCGGAACGCGTCTGCTTGAGGCCTTTGACAGCCAGACACCGCAATTGCGTCGCGCATTCCTGGATGTTCTTCTCGCCAATGAATCTCGCACGCTCCTGCTGCTTGAAAAACTGGAGCAGAACCAGATCAAGCCCGCCGAAGTCGATATCACGCGTCAGGCCAGGCTGACAAAGCATCGCAACCCCGAAATTGCCACCCGCTCGGCAAAGCTGTTCTCAGGAGCCTCGTCCGATCGAGCAGCCGTGATGACTAAATACCAGCCGGCACTGAACATCAAAGGTGACCCGATGCGCGGGCGTGCGATTTTCGAGAAGAACTGTGTCACGTGCCATCGCGTTGCCAACATTGGCGTCAACGTGGGGCCGGACATAGGTGATACGCGTGACAAGACTCCCGCTTACCTTCTGACTAACATCCTTGATCCGAATCGAGCGGTCGATGCGAACTTCTTCGCCTATACGCTTGTGACGAAACAAGGGCGCATCATGACCGGTCTCGTGAAAAGCGAGACAGCATCGTCGATCACGATTCGACTGCCGGAAGGAAAGGAAGAAACGGTGTTACGCGGTGACGTTGAAGAATTAAAATCCAGTGGCCAGTCGCTGATGCCGATTGGAATCGAAAAGACGATTTCCGTGGAACAAATGGCTGACCTGATCAATTTCCTGAAAAACTGGCGATATCTGGACGGTACGGTCCCTCTCGCAGAGTAAGAGTTCGGCCTTCGTACTGTCGCAATCGAGTTTCGCCCCAAGGATCAGACGCATGCACGATTCTGCTTTCGAACAATATCGCCTGCGGGAAATCACACGACGACACTTCTTTCGCGACTGTGGTGTCGGACTCGGTTCGATGGCCCTGGGATCACTACTTGACGACAGCAACGCCGCCCGCGCAGATGTTCAGCCACCCGGCTTTAATCCAGGCAGCCGTGGATTGCATCACGAACCCAGGGCGAAGGCCGTCATCTTCCTGTTCATGGCAGGTGGACCAAGCCAGCTGGAATTGTTCGACGACAAACCAAAACTGCGCGAATTGCACGGAAAGGTCATTCCCGAATCGTATGTCAAAGGAAAACGATTCGCGTTCATCAAGTCAGATGCCAAACTGCTTGGCTCGGTCCGGAAGTTTGCCCGTCACGGAGAATCCGGTGCCGAGATCAGCGAACTGCTTCCCCATCTGGCAGGCGTCGCCGATGATCTCTGCATTGTGAAATCGATGGCAACAGATGTCTTCAATCACGGCCCGGCCAAGCTGTTCGTGAACACAGGATCACCTCAGTTCATGGGGCGTCCCAGCATGGGGGCCTGGGTGACTTACGGGCTGGGAAGCGAATCAAGAAACCTGCCGGGATTCGTCGTCCTGCAGTCGGGCCCGCGAGGCCCCCGTGGCGGGGCTCCACTTTGGGCAAGCGGCTTTCTACCGACAAACTTCCAAGGAGTGCCACTGAGATCCGGAAAAGAGCCTATTCTGAACCTCGAAAACCCCAGTGGAATCAATCCTGATCGCCAGCGCGAATTTGTCGCAACCGTCAATGATCTGAATGCCATTCGCCAGGATGCCACTGCTGATCCCGAAATCGCCACCCGCATTGCTTCCTACGAAATGGCGTACAGAATGCAGTCGAGTGCTCCTGAACTGATGGATCTGGCAGGCGAAACGAAAGAGACGCTGGAGCTTTACGGCGCAGAACCCGGCAAGCACTCGTTCGCCAACAATTGTTTGCTGGCCCGTCGACTCGTCGAACGCGGAGTCCGCTTCGTACAGCTCTATCACACGGACTGGGATCACCACGGCAATGCGGGGACCGATCTGGCCAAATCGCTCGATGACCGCTGCCGCGAAACCGATCGAGCCAGCGCAGCGCTGATTGCTGACCTCAAACGACGCGGCTTGCTCGATCAAACCATCGTTGTCTGGGGTGGGGAGTTCGGCAGAACGCCTCAGGGTGAAGACCGCGAAACACTGCCAGGTCGAGACCACCATATTGAAGCCTACACCATGTGGATGTCAGGCGGTGGCTTCAAAACGGGCCAGACGATCGGAGCGACTGATGAGATCGGCTACTACACCGTCGCGGACCGGGTCCACGTCCATGACCTGCAGGCAACAATGCTGCATCTGCTGGGAATCGATCATTTGAAACTGACCTACAAATTCCTCGGTCGAAACTTTCGCCTGACCGATGTCCACGGCAACGTCGTGAACAAACTGCTGGCGTGATCACGGGTCTCTCAACTGATCCCGCGATTGGTAACCTCAACAAAATCCACCTTCGTGCTCTTCGTGTCCTCTGTGGTAATCCCATTCTGCCAAAGCCCGCCAGCAGTGTAAGGCTTTCACCACGAAGAGCACGAAGGAATCAAAGAACGAAACGCTTGATTCCATCGATGAGCCAGCCAATTTCATAAAGGTCAACAGTTGAGCCCTGCCGATACCCTCGACCGAAGGTCTCTGCTCCAAAGCGAGAAAAGTTGGCAGGAAGATGCAGAATCACGATTATGCCTTCTTCTATCGTTCTGCCCCCCATCATTCTGCCCTGCTGAAGTTGATCCCGCTATTAGATCGCATTTCATTTAAGTGTGGCGGCCCGCGGGCATCAAACGACAGCGTCTAACCCATGTTTCGACGCGACACGGAAGTGCGACACGCACTAGCGGTGCGATGAGTTTCCCAGTTATTCAGCGCGAATCTCGCCGCTCTTCCCTTCATGCCTCAGGGGCGAGCGACTTGATTACGCCAACGGGTCGCTTCGCGCAGGTTCCCTCGCTGCTCATTAAGCTCGGCCAACTTCAATTGCAGACCCCGATTTCCTGGTTGATTCGCCAGAAGATTGCTGACGACCATGATTTCAGAACTCAACTTGACCAGTTCTTCACTGCGCCGAAAATGGATCGCCGCAGCCTCCGTCTGCTGAGTCTTCTGCAGTGCCTGCCCAAGTTTATAGTGGGCTCGCTGGTTGTAGGGATCCTTCTGAACAACGCCCTGCAGATCCTCGATCGCGTCTGGGAAATTTCCAGACTCGAACTTGAGGAAACCGCGAATCATCAATGCGACCTGCGATTCGGGGTTCTTTTTCAGCACAGTCTCGACGACCTTGGCCGACTTTTCGAAATCCCCTTCCCGAAACAACAATTCCGCATTGATGATCGCAACAAGTTCGTCCGAATTGGCATCGACATTCGCTTTCAGCAGTTGATCGCAGTGCTGACGTGCTTCAGGAATATCGCCACGTTCCAATAACAGTGACACCAGTTGAAACCGAACTCGGGCCGCTTCAGATTCCGGCAATTTGCGTCGAAGAGCTTCGCGGTAATCATCAATTGCCAGCGAGCCACTATTGTTCTCATGGTGGATGGATGCCGAAACCAGCCATGGAAACGGTTCCTCAGGAACCAGCCTGGCGTATTCCCGACACAAGCGAATCGTCTCGGTACGATCCTCTTGCTGGTACACAACATCGATCCATTCCCGCAGCACGACGGGGTCTGACAATGCCGCAGGACCTGCGGCTTCAAACACACGCTGGGCAAAGGAAAGTTTTCCCGCGACATGAGCGACGTGAGCGAGTCTGACAAGTTCGCCGGATCTCGCTTCCGTCGGACGGGCAAGACGCTGGAAACTGGCGAATGCCTCTTCGGATCGTCGTAGGTGCAGCAGGACTCGACATCGCACGATCTGTGCATCGGGGGAATCACCGCCTGACGCTTGAATGCAGGCGTCAAGCAGCCCCAATGCTTGATGCGGATCAGACGTCTCAAGGATCAGTGCCTGAGCCAGTTGTTTCTCAGGTGAGGGGCGCAATTGAGTCGCGAGAACGACAACGATTCCGGCCAGTGTCAGAATCGCCGCAATCAACACCCATGCTCTGGCAGTAGTTCGCGGAGGACGAATCGGTTCCAAACTTTGCCCATCGGGAGTATTTGTCACGGCCCTCCCTCACCTTCGACGAGATGATTCGTTTTCCGTGGTACCAGGTTTCTGAACTGCTCATGCTGTCCATTCAGCCACCGGACATCGCATGTGACCGGTTCATCACCTTCCAGCGGAAACAGAATCCGCCGATCGAACTGCGAAAGGTATCCAGATGAGAGTGTTCGGCAGACTCGCCGATAACCACTGCGAAAGGTATCCAGCACCGCTCTTCAAATGTCGTACCAGTTTGCGGCCCTGGTATACCATCGTCACAGTGGCACCACAGGCATAGGGCTCGGACTTTGTCCCCTGCAGTTCCAGACGGATCCAGTGTTTAGGGGCTAACCGGTTTCGCAACAATGTCACCGGTGCGTTCTGATGAACAATCACCAAGTCATCAGCCCCGTCGCCGTCGAGATCACCGACAGCGGCACCACGAGCAACATGCGGGACGCTGAAGTAAGGCCCCCCACGGGCCGTCACATTTTCAAATCGCTTGCCGGAATCGTTACGAAACAGAAATGACGGTTGTTCATAGGGACTGTGTCCGGTGTGATACATCACATGACCATTCAGCACGAACAGATCAAGCCAGCCATCGCTGTCAAAATCGACCCAACCTGTTCCGAATCCCACGTAAGGACGACAAATGTCTCGAAGACCGGCGGCACCCGACGTGACACGAAAGCTTTCGTCTCCCTGATTGTGGTACAGGATGTTGTCTTCCAACTGGTAGTTGGTGACAAACAGATCACCGCGGCCATCCCCATCATAGTCACCGATGTCAACTCCCATGCTCCCCTGGGGGACACCGAATTCGTCGCTGGCCACACCGGCGATCAGCCCAACTTCACGAAAGGTCGCGTCCCCGTTCCCGAGATAAAGATGGTTGGTCGTGAAGTCGTTTGCAACGTAAATATCGACGTAGCCATCATCATTCAGATCTGCAGCAACGACGCCCAGTCCCTTGCCATCGGTCCGAATCCCGGCCTGCTGTGAGACTTCCTCAAATGACTTTCCCTGCCGATTCAGAAACAATCTGTCCGGCGCGGACGGATACTGCCAGATGCCACAGATATCCTTGATCTTGCGAAGATCATCGCCACACTTACGCCCCTCTTTCAGATCGAAGGTCACGTACCCCGCGACAAACAAATCAGGCCAGCCATCGCTATTCACATCCGGCCATGCAGATGCGGTATGGAGTCCCTCGAAGCCGAGACCAATCTGATCACTGACTTCCTCAAACCCGCCACGGCCGGTGTTGCGGTACAAACGGCAATGCGGATAGCCGGTGACCAGCAAGTCTGGAAACCCATCACGATTGAAGTCGACACAACTGCAGCCGATGGAGTAATCCATCCCCCTGGCTAATCCCACTTCAGTGGTCACATCCGCGAATTTCCAATCCCCGTCATTACGGTAGAAAGCGGATGGTAAACCAGCGGTTGCAACCGGCGTTCCTCCGATCGTTCCTCCGCCTGTGACAAAAATATCAAGATCTCCATCACGATCAAAGTCGAGCAAAGCGGCGCCACCGCCAACGGATTCAAGCAGAGTGTACTTTTCACTCTCACGGCCATTGCGGTAGGTGAACTTGATTCCTGACCGTTCAGTGATGTCTTCGAACCAATCGTCAGAACTCGCAGCACGGGGGGTTGACGGCGCGACTGGCGGGCTGACCTGCAGTGAACCCGCAGAACTTCCCGATTTGGTCTCAGGCACTTTTGGCGGAACAGGCGTCAGCGTAGGCGGTGGACTGGCTGGATTACAAGAAGCGAGCAGGCAGATCGACAGGACGCCCAGAGCACGGACCAGCAAAGACGAGATAGCCAGAAGTGCCCACGCTGAGGGCCCCTGTGCGTACGAATTCATTCTTTCTGGTTTGCGTCCCATCTGGGAAAGTCCTTGGCGCTTTGCCGCTACGAGTACATCATGCACGCAACAGGATGCCATAAATGAACAAGACCTGCGATCCCACTGTGCAGGATCCAGGTCTTGAACATTGCTCGTTTGGACTCGATCTCAGTCCTTCAATTCGAAGTCCGCCTTGTTCGCGCCACCTTTCACCGTGAATTCCAGGCCGCTGGAAGCACCTGAACTGTATTTCACAGGAATTGGTGCAGCGGTGGGTGCTGAAGGCTGACCCATCTTCGCAGGATCAATTGTGGCAGGCGCCCCGGCAGGGGCACTCACCTGGACCGTATACGCGACGGCTGGCATCACTGCCTTACCTTCGTAGCTCAGAGTGTACTCGCCCTTTTCATTGGTCTTGCCACCTGCCGTGTAACCCGCAGCAGCTTGAAAAACGACTGAAGATCCTGCAGGGACGGGAGCACCCTTGTAGGTAATCGTGCCAGAAACGCTTCCTCGCTCGCCCTTGAACTTGTCACCTTCCGCACCGCCTCCACAACCTGAAGTTGCCAGCAGGCCCACCACCGCCAACGCGAAAAGTGAGCGAACGGGAGCGGAAAAACATTGAATTGAAGTCATAAGTCTCGAATCCCTGTTGAAAAGAATCTGCCATGCTCACATCGGTGAACAGCACTTGCCTAAACCCTGAATAAACAAAACCTGTGCCAACACTCAAACGCGATGGCACAGGCTCGATCCAAATTCAAAAAGTCCCCAGATCACCAGTCGCCAATGGTCTGGCCATCATTACGAACGGCAAGATACGTCAAGGTGATCATGTCGATGTTGTTCGACACAAACCGCACGGTTCCGTCACCCATCAGCACGTGGGCACCGCCGACGTGTGCCGAGGTCAGCGGACAGTTGCGTCGCTGATTCTCACCACCCGCACAACCATCAGAGTTCAAAACGTTAGAGTTTGGAGCGTAGCGGATTACTCCGACGCCACCTGGCCCTGCATCGGCACTCAGGTTATTGGCAGCAATACTGCCCCAGCTTGAATGCGTCCCCATGGCCCAACCCCAGGTCGCACCTGGGCGGCAATCGCCTCGGTTATTCAGATTTGCAGCTTCAGCAATGATCCCGCTGCATTCACCCATCATCAGTGTGTTGGATGTCCCGTCGGTACAGTCCCTGATATTGAGAGTTTCATCGATTGGCATCATCCCTGCGTTGGAATAAACACCAATATTAGTGTTCCCCTGCTGCCGGGTCGTATTGTTGCTGTTGTTGAAGTTACCCCGGTTTTCGGCTCCACCAATCCCCATGTACTGTGCAGCCATGATTGGCTGATTCTGATCACCGCGAGCGTTGACGTTGGTCTTCAGTGGGCTCGAAGCGCACAACGCGACGGGGATCGTTTTTCCCCCGATAACATTGATGTTCGGGTTACCACTATGTGTCCAACCTTCTTCGGCCGTGGAAAAGTTCCACTGATTGTACATTGGAGCCTGATCGAGATAAGGCAGAAGCGCAATCCAGAAACTGTGCCCCCATCCGTTTCCACGCAGCGCCCCGGCCGGGAACTTGTTCAGCGTGTCGTGATAGTTGTGCAGCGCCAGACCCATTTGCTTCAGGCCGTTCTTGCACTGTGTGCGCCGAGCCGCTTCACGTGCCTGTTGAACAGCAGGCAACAGCAACGCAATCAAAACAGCGATAATCGCAATTACCACCAGCAACTCGATCAGCGTAAATGCTTTACGTTGACCCTTTCCAGACTTTTGCATCTTGACTCCAAAAAACGAAATGAAACTCAAACACCAAACTTGATCCGACCATTCGAAACACCGTATTCGGACAGAATCACCGCGGAATTCCGAAGGAATTCGCGATTTCTTCACAAAAATCTCTTGAAATCGATGGACAGAAACCGCGCAAACATTGAGATTCCAGCGTCTGATCGGGCCGCCGTCAACTTGTGCGTATGGGTTTCCACAAGAATTCAGAGAGATTTCAGGATAGACACCTCCTATTTCCAACTTCATCAAATGTGTGAAATTCTGGCTTGCGTCAAATGATTGTTGAATTCGCAAACAAGAATACGTTCCTGATGGATGGAAACGCAAAACAGACTTGAGTCACAAACATCCAACTGGCAGCGCCATGGACATCATCCGAACCACATTAATCGCCATAACAATCTCGGCGACATCAAGTTACGATGCACTGTGCCAGACGAAAACAGCGGCAGTCTCGCAACTGGCCGTCGACGCCATCAGCTTGAAGTCGGGAAAAGTTGTACGCGGGATTGTGATCGCAGCACCAGCCGATGGACCAACGATCGTCGCAACCGATCGTCAGTGGCTCCAAAAACACTTGCCTGATCTTTACCTGAAAGCTACCGCCACCGAGACCGATCAACGAAAACTGGCAAATCGCCAACTGATTGACCGACTGAACAAGCGACTCGCCACCCCTGGTGCAGAACCTGGACTCGCCTTCTTCCTGAAACAGGAACTTGAGCGAGCTGAATCACAACGCGAATCCCCACCTGCCCCGCCTCAGTTCGTCTGGCTGGAACTGGAACGAGAAACCTTAAATCGCATCACCCCTGCGTCCGCAGACCGTAAGCGTGTTGCGATCTGGGCCTGGAGCGAATTCCTGCCGAATGTTGAGTCACGTGACTATCATGACCTGCAGCGCGAGTTGACGCAGCGAAAGATTGATGTCACCGCAAACCCGCCAGACCTGGCAGATCGAGTCGGTCCCCGGCTTCAAGATGATCGCGAGTGGGCTGCCCGGATGGCTCTGGTCGAATACACACTCGGAAAACCCCTCGACTTCCAGGGGACCGGCGATTTATTGATTCGTACGGACGGTAACCAGAAATCCATCGATCTGGCCCCCATCCTGACGCGAACCCTCAATTCGCAGGTCGACTCGCTTTTGAAAGAGTTGACTGGCGAACCTCGTGGCCCGTCGTCCACACCCGAAAACAAGGACTGGCTGAAATCGGCGACGAAAGTCGCAGACGCTGACTCTGTCCAAGGTCTGCGAGCTACCCGGGTGGAAGTCCAAACGGATGGGCTGAAGGCGGTCGTTCAAACAGCGTTCGGCGCACGGATGCCAGATGGTTCGTGGGATGTGATCTGGTCTCACCGCGAATCCCAGGACGGAACCAAACCGATGGCCGATGCGGAAGCGAAGATCGCCAAGGACCCACGTATCCTGCAAATCACCGAAACCATCAAATCACTGGGAGCCGGCGGCGACGACCAGATCCGCCAGGCAATCCGCTTCGGCGCTGCCACCATGGCCGCTCAACAGGCTGCCGACTCGCGGTTTTTCGAATTTCGTGATCGCTACACAAAACATCTCGACGGCCCTCCCCTGATCTGGGGAAAGTGAGTCCCGTCGCCGTCCTTCAAATTCAGAGGGATGCATGAACCGAAACAACAGGCACATTCCAAACACAACCGGGGAATGTCGTCGCTTGAACTCGCACCATAACCTGCGACCATCAGCCGGAACGCGCTAGCGTCCGGTTTCTGGAGATGCGTCTCTGCAGTCGTCCAGCGCGTTCCGGCTGATCGATGTCTCGAAAGTTATCTGGTGTCTGATTCAACTCTCCAGTGCGACTACTTACTCGTGGGATACTTCACAGGAAGTGGAGCGTCGAGCGTATCCTTATTGGGCTGAAAGCCATTGCCGTCAACGTCGACGAAAATCGGATTCGTCAGCGCCGCCGGCTGAGCAGTCCCATACGTCGGACCGTACACTGCCCCAAGCTTTCCGCCTGCATGCCCAGTCGCGACGACGATGTGGGCATCCCCCTTCAATTCCAACTCCAGAGTCCGCTCGAACTTCACAACCCCGCTGCGAAACGCATCTGGATGTTTCTCGCGCGAGTAGTTGTGCAACGGATGAATCCGCCCGTTCACGAGAACAAATACCCGGTTCACATCCAGCCAGTTCGGACACTGCACACGAACCTTCAAGGTCACTTTGCCACCGGGGGCCTTTAGATCCTGTCCCGAAACGACTTTTTCAGGCTTGCCGACTTCACCAGCCGTCACTTCCAGATATGGACCGTTTGACATCACCACCCGCCCCTGCTCGGCCGCATGAACCATCTCCATGTGATTGATCTTTGCCGGATCGTCCGTTGACGACTGGATCCAGTTTCGCAGGAAACCCGAACCGTGATAGTTGTAGTGAGCATCCGTATTGACGACCCCGTAAATCCGGAAGCCCTGGTTCAACAGCTGCAGCCAGTTGAAGATCGTATTGTGAAACTTTGTGGTCCCTCGGTTGGCAGTCGGCCCGAGTTCCAGCACGTGGTCGATCGGGTGAATCTCCACAACATCCATGAACGGAAACGCCCGCTCAAACCCGGCGTCTGGCTTTCCATCGCCGTTCTTGTCGTAAAACATCCAGCCCATGTCCGGATGATTGACTTGAAGAAGCTTTTCACTGCGTTGATCCCACAGAGCCAGACGCTCAATCTGCGACTCCAGATCCGGACCAGTCGTCGGCCCCCCACCATCCTGCACGCGTGGCGTGTACTTCATCGGAAACGCATTCTGATGATTCAGCGGCAAGGGAGACCCGGTCAACTCGATTCCCGACACCGTTGAGAAGAATTCTTCAATCCCCAGCGTTTTGATATGCGGCTGATAGGTACTGACCCGGTTGTGCTCGGTGCAGGGAGCGAACTCAATGTGCTCACAGACCAGATTGAGAACCCGCCCCAGTTGACTCGACGTATTATCCCCCGATGGGGTGCTGTGACTGTGAAAATCGGAACTGACCCAACCTGCGGTATCGACGCTGCGGACAAGTTTACCGCTGAGCGTCGCTGTGCCCCCGGCCTTCACCTCCAGTTCGCTTTCGACCGTGTCGAACTCAGGACCGTGGCTGACCGTCACGGCATATTTGCCTGCGGGAACGGTCTGCTCAAACTTGCCGTTCGGAGTGTACACCAGATTCCGAACCGCATAGTCGGCCGAGTCCGGCCCAAAATCGAGCCGCATCTTTTCGTCGAGCGGCTTGAGCTCCACTTTGCACGGAATATTGCCCCCGGCAGTATCTGTGATTGCACCAGCAACCCGTCCGTGCGGGACGCTCAACGCAAACTCAAAATCATTCGCACCTGGCTTAACTTCAATCGGATATGTACCGGCGGCATTTCCGACGAAATACAAACGCGCTGAATAGAGTCCCGCGGGTAACTGAGTCTTGAGTTTTCCAGCAGCGTCCAGTCGAGCGATCCCCAGCACCTTCTTTTCCTGGGAAATCTCGAGTTGCAGATACCCCAGATCTTCAGATGTCGGCACTGAAAACGAAACCGGCGAAACATCCTTTGCCAGCAGAGCCTGAACATCAAATATCGTGGCTCCTGGATACAGACGTCGCTTCAACACAAACGATTCACCAGGCGCCAGCTTAACCGACGTTTCTCCCGCAGCATTCTCGTAACGAATCACACTGTTTCGAGCGTCGCTGGTGACCTGCAGCTTGTACCCTTCAGCGTCGATCCCATAGGCCTGCCCCCAGAATCGATCGTACAGCCAGAACTGACCCACAGTCCCATCGGGAGTTCGCGACATATCTTCTTTGCCGCCATCCGCACGGAAATCATCTTCCAGAACCACCTTCACGGGATTCGCTCCACGATTCGTGAATGTCGAAGTTACCGTAAGAAACCGGTCCTTTTGATTGAGCGAATAAGCAACCACCGCCTCTGCACGCTCGTCAGTACCATCAGCTTTCACGGTCACAACAGACGAACCACCAGCGGGTGACAGCGGCGCGACCGAACGGTACGAATAGCTCTTGCGGCCGGGATAGAATGCGGCGAGCTGGTCCCCCCCCGTTTTGCCACGAACACTGAAATCAATCAGAGCTCCGGCAACATCCTTCACGGTCATGTTCGCATGACGAGTCGCCAAGGGCTGCGCAATGACCGCTGTTAAGAACCCATTTCGCAGAGCAATATCGCCATAAATCGCGTCCGCTTCTTTGCCCGCTGTCGCATGCTCGTCAAAATTCGAAGCATCCAGCGTGACGGCCTCAACAGGTGCATCTTCTTTGGAAGCACCTCCAAACTGGCCAACCGCGTGCAGAGTAATCGCAACAAACAGGAGCAAGCCGGTCCCTGTGGCAGCAAGTATAGTCTTTTCTGGCCTCATCAGATGTTACCCTTTGTGCGAACGCTGATTGATGCGCGGAACCACAACATTAGGCCGTGGTCACCGGATTCTCCTTCATCAGAAACGGAAACACGTCATATTCCAACTGTAGACCGCTGATTTTCGGTGAAGAAAAGGCGAATTCGAATTGGCCGAATGCCACTACGAAAAGAGTTCCGCAAGAAATCGTCCCAAGCCGTGATGCAGGAAACGACTCGCGATCAACTCAGTCTCTATTTCGCGTCTTCCAGAGAATTAGAAATGCAGAGATCAGAGTCAGGCAGACGACGGGTCGCAGGAAGTCTACAGATCTAATAATCTGATCGGGTGGAGTGTCAGGAAGAAACGGCGTCATGACTCGCTGCTCGTCCAGCAAGCTTTGGCCTTCAATTTTGTCATACGACATCCAAATGCAACGTCCAGTGTTCGTCGTGAGAATGTGTTTGCGCTTGCCAATCTGGAAGTCCACAGACTTGGGTTCAATCATTCCGCGAATCCAAACGGCGGTGAGGAGCAAAGCCAGCACCAGCGTGCAGCAACCCGCTTTGTGCTGCCAACTACGAAAGAAGCCACTCATCGGTTTCTCCTATCTCGCCCTCGTTCGGCATCTCGCCCTTGTTCGGCGCGGGTCTCCCGACCCCGCCGAAACCGACGACCGAAGGTCTCCTCTTCCGTCTTTCTTCTTTACGATCTGGCAGTCGTACACGCGATGAACATCAGCCACCCAATTGCTGACGGCGATCTTCACGCAGGAGCATAAAGGCTACTTTTGGAAGACCCGCTGTTCGGCACGATGGAATTAACTCCCCTGCTCAGTTCTTTTTCTCTTCCTCCACGGGCTTAACCGGCTTCACTTCAGCGACCGGACCATTCGTAGGAACAAGTCGCATCCGCAGGTTGTACGACTTCAACTCAATCGAAAGTTCCGACAGATTCACATCCAGGCTGTGAAACCCGCTGTACATCGAAGCGACCGTCGAATCGTGCAGAATCTTTCCGGTCTGCTTATGGATCGCCTGAATACTCAGCGTTCCATAACTGATGTTTCCTTTCTGCTTCCAACTGCGGGCCACAAACAGCAGCACCGGCATCGAACGGAATCGGTCAACCACCAGGTTCTGGTGCTTCACTTCCTGACGCCAGGCGAGTGAACCATCTGACCGCTTCCAGGCATGGATCACACCATTGGCACGTACAGATGGCAGGCTTTCGCCGTAATGATGAAAGCCTGCCGTCTCCATCACGTTGGAGATCAGATAGATGTTGTCGTCATCCGCCAGAGCATACGTTTCTGTCCGACGCAGCTTCGTATCTTTCACGGGAATCGGTGCCAGAGCGACTCGCTTTCCAGTCGCAATATCAATTCGCTCCACTTTGCCGTCAGGAGGAACCACCAGCAACTGATGCTGATCAATTGCCGTCACCAGCGTGCCGGAAGGAAGATCCACTTTCCAACGGTCTTTCTGCTCAAGCGGCTGATGCAATCGAAGCTTGCTTTTACCCCCGCGCACGCCCAAGCTCCAGATTCCGACCGAATTCCCCGCCCCCTCCAGCAGCAATAACGAATCGCCTGACATCTGCAATGCGTTGCCGAGCATCGTCCCCAGTCGATCGATCTTCAATTGCTTTCCATCCGACGCTCGAAACGCTTCCGACTTACTACGATCCTGAGGAATCACACAAATCATGTCGCGGTTTCCGACTACCTGAGCAAACTGTGGAATTCCATCTTTTCGCCAGAGCCATTCCCCAGTACGCGGATCGACAACGGAAATCGATCGGCGGCCGTAGACACAAACATAACCCGGCTGAACTGCCGCCAACCGGCCTGTCACGCCTGCCTGCAGCAGCAACGGAAACTGCTCATTGTCCTGACTGGCGACAGACATCGCGACCTGCGGCGGACGCGAGGCGTGCCGCCAGAACGGACCACCCTCACCTGCCCCATCCAATGCCGTGGCCCACATCAATCGCTTCTCAACGGGCGACAACACATGCAGGACATCACGATTGACCAGAACAACCTGATGGCCCAGGAATTCACTGGCAATGTAGCCCTCGCCATGATTGCGAGAACTGCTCCGAAGCGGTGCCAGCCACGAATAGGTTCCGTTGTCGATGTACCCAAACGCCAACCGCTGTTCCTGCTGCTGGAACTCAACGGTCAGCGGTTCGAAGTAAGGGAGCGGTGATCGCAGAACACTCTCGTGCGAAGGAGGCATGTACTGAATCGGCCCCTGAACCAGTTGCAATGGCCGCTCATCCCAGGCCGAGACGCGAACTCGCCTGGCATCTGCCACCTTTCCATCAGCTCGCAATTGCTTCACCAGTTCGGCACCTGTGACACCCTCTGTCAGTGCCACATCACCAAATTCGTTCTCAAGTGAGCGATAATAAAAACCTGCGTCTGCGGGCAGACGAAACTGCTCCATCAACCGTGCCAGCCGCAAGGTGGCTCTCGCCGCAACCTGACGGTCTGCCCCTGACGCAAGCTTCAGCAACTCAATCTCAGCCCCGGCAAAGTCCCCCGCTGTTGCCAGATCTTCAATCACGGACTCTTTCAGCGATACCACGAGTGGATGGAACCCAAGCAGCACAACTAATGAGCCACGCACGGATGCACTGGCCCCCTTCGACTCTGCAATCAATGCCGCCACGCGGGAATCAACCTGTTCTCGATTGGCCCCCTCTGTAGAACTCCACAATTCCTGGAGTCGCGCCGACAGCCAGACTCGCGGCGATAACTGCACCTGCGGATCGTCACTGCGAGCAATCGCCGTTTCAGAATCGAGCGATTTCCCCAGTGACCAGAGGATCTCAAAGGCCTCCAGAGATTTCCCACTGACCGCCAGATGCTCCGCGGTCAATTCCTGATGCAGTCGCTTCTCTGACGGTGTTTTCGCGAGCCGCCCGAGTTCATCAATCTCCGCGGCATGTGATTTGGGGTCCTGTCGAATGACGTTTGACAGGCACTCCAGTAATTCGCCGTGCCGGCGCGATTGCTCGTCATCGGTCAGTCCAGCCGGGTCGATGCCCTGTAACAACGGCAGTGCCACAGCGTGCTGGCGATTTAACAATTGAATCTCTGCCTCACGCAGTAAGGCCCAGCTATCAGCAGGATTCGTCGCTTTACGCCGCTGAATCTCGGCCAGCACCGCTTCACGCTGACCGAATCCGACCAGACCGTTGGCCCCCAGCGCCACCAGCTTTCCCTGGTGCATTGCCAGGTTCCCCAGTGGAGGATGGGTCGAAGGAACATAGCCGCTCGATACCGTCTTGCCGTTCTTCAAATCGAGGACTCTCAACTCACCATTCGAAAGCGGCAGGTAATATTGATCTTCGACTCCTTGGCCGCGACCAGAGGGTTGGGCCCCATCCAGCAACGATTTCCAGAGAACCTTTCCCGTCGTGAGCTCCAACGCCGCAATCTCGGTTTGCCCCACCAGCACGACTCGCTCATTGAACACGCCAGCCAGATACATCCATGTCTCTTTGGGCATCTCCCACAGTTTTCGACCATCCAGAACATTAAGAGCCAATACGATCGATTCTTCGGGTGGCGTATAAACAACCGTGCTTCCTGATATGACCGGAGCCGATGGGGACCACTGCAGACTGAGATCACGTTGAGGCACAAATTGAGAATTGGGATCTCGTTCGTGACTTCCCGAAGGAGGGATATACCTGTGAGCCCACAACACGGATTGCCGCATCCGATCAACACCCACCAGCCAGCCAACGGTCGTCGGACAAACGATGACTCCGCCATCGGAAGCAACCTGAGCACAATACCAGCGTCGTCCAATATCCTGCTCGATCTTCGTATCGGTGTATGCAATCAGTTGTGACCAGCGAGGTGTCCCCGTCGCTCGATCCAATCCCCAGAGACGAACATCGTCACCCTTCCCCGCCACGATCAGCAATTCATCACCGTCGATGGCGGGCGTCCCGTAGAAGAAGGAACCTGCCAGAGGCAGATCAAATGATTCCTTCGATTCCGGCCCGCCAATGCTCCAGCGCGGACGGCCTGTCTTCAAATCGTAGGAAACCAGCCGATTCGTTTTCCAAGGGACACCGTACGGATCTTGAGACTCATTCGACCCATCAAAACCCCAGTGCTGTCCCGGCTGATGTCGCGACAGAATGCCGTGATCTTCCAGTACGAACACTTGTTGCCCGTCGCTGCTGATCAGCCCATAAATCCCGTCTCGAAACAACAGGCTGGCAAGCGGATGGTATTCTACCGACTGCCCCTGATACTCCTGGTTCTCAACTTGAAACTGATTGATCCGGAATCGCCAGGCTTCGCGTGATTCCACCTGCTGATTCGAAAGCCCCCCGAGAATTCGTTCGGCCGAGACCCCTTCCATGCTTTCCCAGATTGTTCGCCCCGTTTCGATATCGACCGCGCGGACGCCTCGCAGATCACGATAGATCACCTTTCCCCCCACCACCAGCGGCATGGACGCCAGCACTGGAGTCTTCTGCTGATCGGTCAGATCCTGCAGCAACCAGTTCAACCGCCGCTTGACCGTATGGCTGCTGGTCAAAGGGATATTCCAGAGCGGTGCCAGCAATGGCTCACCACCAATTGCCGTCCCACGGCGCGCGGCCGTTCCGTAGATCTGAGTCCATTCCTTCAGGATGGCCGATCGACCAGGCAACTCAGTCGACTTTCCGTCGATCCACGCTCCCGGTTCAACCGCCCCTGTCCCCAGGTTCACTCGATTGACAGTGGCCTGATCGAGACCTGCGAGCAGGTCCTTGCTGGCCGAGAGATTCCCCGCCTTCCGGTATGCCAATGCTGCCTTGACGCGCCACGCACCGTCATTGGGAAAAGTCGAACGGGCAATCTGATCAAACCAAGCTGCGGCCAATCCAAATTCGCCACGATCAAAATGCATGCTGCCGAGATAATTGACCGCCTCAAAGCCCGCTGGCGTGTGCTGAAAACGATTTGCGACATTCACATAATCAGCAGTCCGCCCCGTACGACGAGCGTCCGCCAGCATCTGTTGAGCCAACCCCGAATACTGAGTTCGGTAGTCTTGCAGAACTTCTTTCGGTGCGGTCCCTAGCAGTTCATTGGCTGTCCGCCGCACAGATTGCCAGCGACCATCGGCGAGTCGATAAAGCGTGTCTTCGGGTTGATCGAGAATCTTTTGTAAAAACTCGACAGCGCTCTTCCAATCCTTCTTACCAGCAGATTTCTCGGCGGCGCGCATGACCTGCTCGATCTTCAGATCATGCGGAGCACGACCATCCATAAAGTCGCGATCTTTCCCGTTCTCTTTCTCGGGCGCGGATTGTTCTGGAGGCACTCCCGGAGCACCGTTCGGTGTCAGCAACCATCGTAAGAGTGGCTTCAGCGGACCAGCGGGCTGAAGTGCATTATCAAGCGCCCTTTCCTTGGCCTTCTGCTGTGCCTTTTCGATTTCAGCCTTGCGAGCCTGGGGATTCATTCCGGGCCGGAATCGAACCTGGGCAAGCGAGACGGACGAAAACTCCAAGGTCGTTGAAACCAGCGCCATCGACGACGCATGCGCGGGACCATTCAGAAGAATCGCGAGTGATGAAACGGCAACCAGAGTCACCAGTACACGAATCCACGTAATCGCGCTACGTTTCACAACCTGCGCTACGATCATGGTCGTCTCCATACTCCAGCATTTTGCTGGATCATCCGGGACTCAACGAAGTCTTCACACCGCACCGAAATCGCTTGCAAAGCAACTGTACGATACTGGCGGTGCGGAAGAAACTAAAGTCGCGGAAAAGTGAGCCGTCGCGAAAACCAGTTCCACACAGAACATGCGCCGACATCGAATGCAGTCTCGATTTTGCCCGCCCCGAATTGTTGCATCCAACGGCTCCCGAATCGTGGCCGCGGTTGAGTGCCCGGGCTGGACGAAGGCTTTGGGAAACCCTGTGGCTCGCGAATACGCTGCAACCATTGAACCGTGTGAGCTTGAACAGAGGTATTCTTGTGACAAGAAACGTCGCGCGAAATCATCGCAATTGCAGCTCATTCCCCGACTGAATTTCTCGCTCAACCTTTATCCACAAGGCTGAAGCCCTGTGCTTTGTGCTCGCGGGCCTTCAGCCCGCATGAACCCCAACCACAACGACTCGCCACAACCAATTATTTCTTCTGAACTTACACACCAGAAACCAACCATCCGCGGACCAATGACAATATAGAACCCGCGGGTATGTTGCAGCCGGAAATCAGCTTCGCTACACTTTTCGGTCCGCTGGAATTCGTGAACTCGGGTTTTTAGGTTTTGAAAGGCATAGGGCGTCATGTCAAAGGAAGCGAAGCTGGTTGTCGAACCACGCACACAAATGGGTTCGGCGGCCTGCCGAAGACTCCGCGAAAAGGGGCTTGTTCCAGGTAATGTCTACGGCCACAACGCTCCGCCAGCACCGATCGTGGTGGCGTCCGATGTCCTGCGCCCAGTCCTGAAGTCAGGTGCTCACGTCGTGGATCTCGACTTGGCGGGCAAGCTGGACAAGGCGGTCATCCGCGAAGTCCAGTGGGACGTTTTCGGCAAGGAAATCTGCCACGTCGACCTGCTGCGAGTCGACCCCAACGAGCGCGTTAACATCACAGTGCCAATCGAGTTGCGCGGAACAGCCCCCGGCGTTATGGCGGGTGGTATCCTCGAACAACCGTTGCACCAGTTGACGATCGACTGCCTCGCTTACCAGATCCCCGACTCAATTCAGTTGCGAATTTCCGCACTGCAGTTGGGCCAGGCAATCCATGTTCGCGATCTGGAACTGCCTGAAGGCTCACACGCACACGCTCAACCAGACGCCATTGTCGTGCACATTGTGAAGGTACAGGAACAGGCTGCCACGACAGAAGCGGGCCCTGCCGAGCCAGAAGTTATTGGCAAGAAACCAGATGCAGCAGCAGCTGCTGCCGACGACAAGAAAGACACCAAGAAGAAATAGTCGAATGGACTCAACTGCCGGGCTGGCGAGCTTGATACCTTTCCACCCGGCAATTCGAGACCTTGCGTCGTAGCGGAGGAAGCCGATGAAAATCGTCGTCGGCTTGGGTAACCCCGGCAGCAAATACGAGGGAACTCGGCACAACGTCGGATTCGACACTTTGGCCGAACTCTCTCGTCGGCGGAACGCCCCCAAGCCGAAATCTCGATTTGAAGCAAACCTCACCGAGATTCCCTACGGCCAGGAAAAGCTACTACTCGTTGCACCGCAGACGTTTATGAACCTCAGCGGACGCAGCGTGCAACAGGTCATCAAGTTCTATCAGGCCCCCCTTTCAGACCTGATTGTGATTGGCGACGACCTGAATCTGAAAGTGGGACAACTTCGACTGCGAGCCTCCGGCTCTGCCGGTGGCCAGAAGGGGTTGCAGAGTATCTTGAGCTGCCTGGGCACGGATGCAATCTGTCGTCTGAGAATCGGCATCGGGCGTCCCCCGGAACAAATGGACGCAGCCGATTACGTGTTGGGTCGGTTTCGCAAGGATGAGCTGGAATTGATGGATGCCGCGATTGTTCGGGCGGCTTCCGCTGTCGAAACGTGGGCAACTTCTGGAATCGAAGCTGCCATGAACAAATACAACTCGGGACCTGAGGAAAAGTAATTCGCTGAATTCCGAATTTGAATGCCGCCGATTGAAATCCGGATTTCCAGAGCGATCGAATCACGCCGCTGGTTGCAAATTACGGTGAAGCCGGTAAAACTATTAGTTTCCGCACGCGATTTTCTACCACCAAACCGTCCATAGCCAATTGAGTCTGCAGACGCAGTCGATTTCGACTGCACCAATCGAAGGGGATTTATTTTGTCCGAGTACATGTATGAGGGAATGTTCCTGCTCGACAGCAACCGCTTTGCGGCTGACCCCGATGGAGTTCAGGGGCAGGTGAAGAGCATCCTGGATCGCGTCGGAGCTAACATCGTCGCATCCCGCCCATGGCAGGAAGGAAAGCTCTGCTATCCGATCGAAGGACAACGCAAGGGACTATATTTCCTCGCCTGCTTCAAGATGGATGGCGCACAGATGACGGAACTGAACCGTCTCTGCAAGCTGAATGATACGGTTCTGCGCCAGTTGGTGATTCGTCATCCCAAGGTCATCTTCGATGCCATGGTCGAAGCGCTGACCTCGCACGACGGTGCTCTCCATAGCCCGGAACAACGACCCGACCCACGCGATCCACGGGCCAACTTTGGTGACCGTGATCGTCTGCCAGACGGGCTCGAAGAAGAAAGATAATCCTCTGCCAGCGCCGTGCTGGCGGCAGTTGCAGCCCAGCGTTGACCTCCTTGCAGGAGCCCTGTCATGGCAAGTTTCAATAAAGTCATTCTCGTTGGAAATCTGACTCGCGATCCGCAGGTCAAGTACACCACGGGCGGCACCGCTGTGACGGAAATTGGACTGGCTGTCAACAGGCAATGGTTCGACAAGCAATCCAACTCCCGCAAGGAAGAAACGACGTTTGTCGACGTCACGTTGTGGGGACGAACGGCTGAAGTTGCAGGCGAGTATCTCTCCAAAGGGAAACAAGTCCTTATCGAAGGCCGATTGCAGTTGGACACTTGGGATGACCGCGAATCCGGCCAGAAGCGAAGCAAGCTGCGAGTTGTCGGTGAAAACATGACGATGCTCGGCGGTCGCGGCGACGGTGGTGGCGGAGGTGGCGGAGGTGGCGGTGGACGCGGATTCGCTGGAACTCCGCGGGGCGGTGATGCAGGTTCAATGAGCCAGGAGCCGAGTGATTTTGGTGGCGGCGGGTTTGACGATATCCCCCAGTCGGGTGGATCTCCTGACGAAGTGCCGTTCTAAACAACGGGCGTAATAACAGAATTGATTGGCCGCTACAGCGGCGAGTAACAGAATGGCTGCCAGAGCAGCCGACGAGATTTGGACCGATTCAACTAACTTTCACGTTCGACTGGTGTCGAACAGGATTCACGGAACAAGCACGATGGCACGCAGTACTCATACCGCCTCCGGCCGACCACGAGTTTCTCGAAACATTGAGTTGCTTCTGGCTGAGGATGTCGAGTCTCTTGGCAAGCGCGGCGAAATCGTTCGCGTTAAGCCCGGATACGCCCGGAACTACCTGATCCCCAACGGTCTGGCCACAATGGCGACCGAAGCCAACAAGCGAGCTGTGGTTCGCCATACCGAAAAGCTGGCACAACTCTTCGAACAGAAGATGAAGGACCTGCAGGTCCGAGCCGATGCGATTGGCAAGTACAGCGTCACACTGGAAGCCAACGCCAACGAAGAAGGCCACCTGTACGGCTCGATCATGGGGCCGGATATCAGCAAGGCCCTGAAGGCGGCTGGCTATGGTGTCGAAGCGGATCACGTTCGTCTCGATGGTCCTTTGAAGGAACTCGGGATGTACACCGTCAAGATCCAGTTGCACCCGGAAGTGAAGACCGAAGTCAAGGTCTGGGTTGTTCCTGCAGCCAAGAAGTAATTCGAGCGACGACGCTCGTTGCAGTCTAGAAAGCGACGCGCCGCTCATCCGGCGCGTCGCTTCGTTTTTCCCCACCTTAGGACTCGCAGATGGCTGGCTCGAAACCTCTCGGTGACTTCACGGGTGCTAACCTGCCGCCACAGAACCTGGTCGCAGAACGGAGCGTTCTGGGCAGCATCCTGCTCGAAAACATGGCGATGGACGAAGTCGCCGATATTCTGCACGCTGATCACTTCTACAGCGATGTCCACGGGATCATCTACACCGCAATCCTGAAGCTCAACGAAGCCGGAACTAAAGTCGATGCCGTGACGCTCGCTGAAGAACTCGACAAGCGCAACCAGCTCGAGGACATCGGCGGCGTCCCCTACATCCTGGAAATCCTTGAAGCGGTTCCGCATGCCGCTCACGTGAAATACTACGCCGAGATCGTCCGCGACAAATGGATCCAGCGCACGCTGACAAACGTCTGTACTGAAGTTCTGCGTGACTGTTACGAGGGAACAGACGACACTGCCGACGTACTGACAAAGGCCGAGCGAGGCATTTTTGATATCCTGGAAAACCAGGATGTCAGCCAGAAGCTGTCGATGGACGACATCATGCTGGCAACCCTTGATCGCATCAATTCACGCCTCGGGAAAGAAGGCTCCATCAGCGGGCTGTCGACAGGCTTCACGGAACTGGATCGTCAAACAAACGGATTCCAGCCTGCCGAACTGATCATCCTCGCTGCTCGCCCTTCCATGGGTAAGACAGCACTCGTCTGTAACATTGCCGAATGGTGTGCGGGCGCTGGTGAAACTGCGACGCTGATCTTCAGCCTGGAACAGTCTAAGCTGGAACTTGCCGAACGTTTCCTCTGTATCCGCGCCAAACTTGACGGACACCGTTTGCGTAAGGGACAACTGGAACCCGACGAACGACACGCCCTGCTGGAAGCCTCATCAGAACTCAGCCGACTGCCACTCTTCATTGACGATCACCCCGGCCGCACCGTGGGACAGATCAGCGCCATCTGTCGCCGCCTGAAACGACGTAATCAACTGGGCCTGGTCATCATTGACTACCTGCAACTGATCGAACCCGAAGACAAGCGAGCGAACCGCGAACAGCAGATCGCGCAAATTACGCGGCGTCTGAAAGGAATCGCCAAAGAGAATCAGTTGCCGCTGATCGCCCTGTCACAGCTCAACCGCGGTGTCGAACTGCGCGAAGACAAACGCCCCAGGCTTGCAGACCTCCGCGAAAGCGGTGCGATCGAACAGGACGCCGACATCGTTATGTTCCTGCACCGTCCCGATGCCTACAACCCCGAAGATCGCCCGGGCCTGGCTGAAATCGTCGTGGCAAAACACCGGTCGGGCCCGACAGGGATCGTCAACCTGCAATGGCGCCGAGAATCGATGCGTTTCGACGATTACGATCCAATGATGGACGGCGGAGCCACAGCAAACTTCTGAAGTTCTCGGTGTTCGATTTCAACGTCGAGTCGCCCCTCCCGGCGTTTTCCCCGCTTGGCGTTCTTCACGTCTTTGCGTGACTCATCTGTTTGAGAAAGCCGAGGCAACAGCCGGCGCAAGCAATCGTTCTGCCCAGCCATGTCTATTTCGCAGGCTTGGATTCCTTCGCAAGATAGACCCGCGTCACGTAGTCAGTCCTGGCATAGGATTCATGGCACTTGATGCAGGCTTCCAATCGGCCACTCACCAGTTCTTTCATGCCAGTTCGCTCGACAATCGAGTATTCCCAGTCGCCATGTGCGTTGTCATACCCTGGCTTCATCTTACGCATGATCGTGAAGAGTTCCGTCGTGGTCGCTTCCTTGTTGGAATACTTTTGTTTGACAATCACGGACCCGACAGGATAGTTCCCCTTTCCTGACTTCAGCGTCTCCAGCCCTGCTTCATTGACGTAAACGTGACAATAGTAATTCGAATGCGCATGAAACGACTTGGGATCCCGTTTGCAGAGGGCCGCAGCCTCATCGTCCATCTTGAAGGGCACGTCTGTCACGCGGTGCAACATTGACTCGCCCGACGCCATGCGAGCACGAAGGTCCGTTGGTTCTTTGGAATCTGCACCGATGACGACCGCCACCACAACGACACCCATAAGTACGGCGAACAAACTTGCAAATCGTTTCATCGTCAGTTCCTGAACTGGCCTGCAACGCAGTACCATCATGACTTGAATTACTAATCGCGAACCCCATATCAGACGTCATGCCCGCACACGTAGTTCCCTCGAAGCAGGCAAAGAGTCCACGAATTTCGAGAAATTGCTGACGGATGCTCGCCACCGCACAAGAAAACTTAAGCCGATCACTGATGCACGAATCGCCCCGTAGTTCGGCTGCTCGGCGCGGGTCTCCCGACCCCGCCGAAACCGACGACCGAAGGTCTCCTCTTCTCTTGACGTCCTGGCAGTCATACATGCGGTGAGCATCAGACGCCCAATTGCAGACGGCTATCTTCACGTGGAGCGTGAAGGCTACTTTCGGAAAGCCCTTCGGCCCGGGGCACGCCTACGACTCAGCGATCACTTTCTGACGGGAAGATCCGGCGCCTGAATCGGCTTCCAGACGGGCGCTTCCTTTGGAAACGCAAATACCATGACATCATCTTTGAAGAGTTTTCGATAAACAGGGGAGAGTGTCTCTCCCCAGGATGTCACTACGATGGCGGTATCCTTGTCCTTGTCTCCGAGTTGCTTGCGAGCGACTGCGACGGAAATCTTATTTCCATCTCCACTATAGATTACGACGCCCTTGAGAGGTACCCGGTATGTCGATCGGTCATTGTACATCGGACCACCCGGTTGACCGGGTCCAGCCGGCTGAATGAAAATCGTTCGGTACTCGACAAGCAGCAGATTTTCATCTTTATCAATCTGCGATGCGATCAAGATATCCGGGGGATTACCGGGCGTTGCCCCCTTCTTCGAATCGTCAGCTTCCGCACCAAATGCCAGAATCGCCAACAGAAGCAGATTTTGAGCAATCATGGAACGTCCTCCAAAATTCAAAGGTACCCCCGAAGAAGCCTCGCTCGTCATTCACTGCACGAAGAGTTACTCGCCAAGAACATGAATCGTATTGTGAATCAAGCCACTCACTGGCTCGCCACCTGACCCCACCAGTTTGTATTCGATCGACATACACCACGTCGGCTGAATCTCAGGAAGTTCAATCATCACAGTACGATGATCGTCGCCCAGCTTGACCGACTTGATCGTTAATGTCTTCTCGTCGTAGTGCTTTGAACCGTAATTGGCCGAGCGTTGCAGTGACCACGTTCGAACAACGTACCGGCTGATATCAGTGGCTGATTCCGGCTTAAGGTCTCCGCTGAAGGTTAACTCCATCCCCTGCTTCCGGGCTGAAAGACCAATCGGCAGATGAACAGGCTGCCCGGTCGCCCTGATCCGGTAGAACCCACCCGGTTGGGTGGCATTTCCTGCCCAGGCAAACATTCCGCACGTGTAAAGCTGCCCGTCCTCAGGATGGAACCGCCCACGCATGATCCCCGTTGGAAAAATCGGCAACGGCAGTTCACACATTCCCCCCTGCACGATCACCGAATTCGTACCTTCAGGTCGTTTGACCTTTTCAAACGGGACGACAAATACCTTTCCATAGCCGTATGACAAGTTCAGTAACGATCCCTTCAAGGGCCCCCACTTGTCACCCGTTACCCAGAGCAGTTCCGCTGGCGATCGATCAAACGCATTCGTAATCCAGCAGAGCGGCGGCTCCATCGCACTATCCGACGAATCCGTCACGTCGTGATAGCCAAACATGTTTCCATAGAACCGGGGCTTCTCACCCGATTTTGCGGGAGTGACCCAGTTGATTCGGTTCTTCGGGTTCCAGAACCCTTCCTGATCGGTCACCACAAATGATCCATCGGGATTCAGACAAACCCCGTTCGCCGCCCGGAAACCTGTGGCGAGGATATCAGTCTGCTTTCCATCCTTGCTGACTCGCAGCAACGTCCCATGATGCGGAACCACAGCCGCCAGCGCATGACGCCCCGACTTCGCATAGTAGAAATTCCCGTCGGCATCCGTCTGCAAACCCATCGCGAACTCGTGGAAATGCTCCGTCACCTGATGATCATTATTAAAGCATTCGACGACATCGATCTCGCCATCATTGTTGAGATCCCGCAACAGCGCGAGCTGGTCTCGGCACGTCACATAGATCCGCCCCTCCACAATCTTCAGACCCAGCGGCTGAAACAGGCCGTTGGCAATTCGCTGCCATGTCAGTTGCGGCTTGCCACTCACCCCTCGCTTGTTCTTCAATCCGCTGACGATCCAGACATCGCCGTCCCACGAGCAGACGGCCATCCGGTCGCCGTCCGCAAAAAAGTCGAAACCGGTCAAACGGAGCTGTGCAAACCACGGATTGTTTGACGGGATCGACAGGATGTCGACTGCAAACGGTCCGGCATCGGGTCCGACAACAACATCCGTCTTCAATTCCTCAGTCCATCGTCGCGGCCCCCCGCGAGTGAGTGCCGAGAGATCCAGCGGAGGTTGAGTCACAAGTGATGCAAGGCTTTCAGCGTCAATCATTTCTTCACGCTGCGTGATCACAGACAGCACAAATTTCAACGGTTCAGGCCCTGCGGGGATCTTCAGAATCAACGATCCTCCATCACCTGCGATCCACTCCGCCCCAGGCACCTGCGGCGACAGGCCTGCTGCAATTCGAGTTCTTGATTCATCGATCGGAGCCGGACCGAATCCCCCCGCCAGTTGGCCATCATGTCCTTTTCCCGTTTCATCCCGGATCACGTCTGCTGACAAGGCATCGAGTTTCCAGTGAGCCAGCAGCGCGTCCCCTTTGAACTGTGCGACCTTGGCAACTTCGTCGTCTGACAGATGACTTTGAATGAATCGGACATCCGCCAGTTGTCCGACGAAAAACGTTGGATCAGGAAAGTCAGGTGACGTGAATCCCAGGCGAATCGTCTGCTTGTCCGCCTTCCCGCTCGGTTTCAGTCTCCCCTGCCCGTCCAGCTTTCCATCCACGTAAAACCGCACTTCACCAGACGGATGCTGCCAGGTCATGGCAACATCGTGCCAGCGGTCGTCCGCGATATTTGTCTTTCCGGTGACGGCACCGACCCAGCCGATATCAAACGCCAGTCGCCCACCACGAATAAAGAACGACTTCCCGTCAGGAGCCCACTTACCTTCCACGGGAGCCTGACACAGAATCGTACCACCCGCTTTGGTTTTCACTCGAGCGGTAATCGAGTAGTCCTTATTTGTCAGATTAAAATCATCAGACTTCTTTACCGCGACACGCGATTTCCCGCTGAAGGCGGGCGTCACGGGTGAGGCCTCAGCCGCTTTTGACGCTGTGGCAAGAACGGCAATCGGATTCGCCCCGCGTTCCAATCCATCGACACCGATCATTTCCAATTTCGCAGCCTTCGACGGATGAGACGCCACCTTGAGCAACATTGGACGCGGGCGAGGATCGATCTGAAAGGTCCGCGTAAACACCGGGACGCCGCCAGACGTCGACGCCGCATCGCCCTTCGCAGAGATCCCACTGCCCGCCACGACACCGGGCATTTCCAGGACGTTTACAGCCCCTATGGTGTAGGACACAATCACCTGGTCGCCATACTGGTACAGGCCTCGATACTGCCCCCATTCACGAGGGAGCGGTCCATAGCGTCGTTGATCCCGGCCCACAATCCGCACATCGTCGAATGAACCAGTTTCAGGATGCCCCCACCCAGGTCCATTCAGATTCGCAAACTGGACGACACCGGCCACACGTGGATGAATCTGATGCCGCCCGTCAAAGTTGATCCCGTGCCAGTCAATGAAATTGGGAACATCCGGTGACGATTTTCCATCCCCGCGCTCACTGCTCCAGGCTGCCGCAACCCGCAATGTGTCGTGATCGAAGACCTGCCAGTGCTTCCCGCGTGAGACACCACCTGGACCTGGGTCCAGTCGCGTCGCAATCCCTTTGTATGCGAAATTCGATCCATCGGTTCCCGTCTCATAGGTCCCAATCAGATACGGACCGTAGTTCATTGACGACCACGGCTCGACATTGGAGGGAGCGGGACCGCGCGTCGTCCCCTTCGGTAGAGTCGCCACATAACCCGCATCAATCATTGCATACTGAGTCGGATTGTGTGGCTTCAGGTACGCTTCGCGAATGTAGTGAATGACGTCGTACTTCTGCTGAGGGACCATCCAGGTCTGAGGCGCCATCAGACCAAATCCGTGCGTCAGCGTCTGATACATCCGATACGGATCGTGTCCATTCTTGAACGTACCTTCCGCAAACTTCAGTGATGTTGGCAATGAACCAGGTTGATCCTTAGTCCCATGGCAGTTGATACACAACCGGTTATAGATCGCTTCGCCGCGTTGATACGATTTCGCATCCAGATCTCGCAGCATCCCGGCATGATCAATCTGCTTCTCGTACTCGGGCAACACAAATGCAAACAGCGACGGCGGCGGCTGTAACTGGCGAGCTCGAACCGCCCCTCCTTCAGCAATTTCAATCAGATAGCGAGCCAGATCGAGGAACTGCTGGCGATTGGCGAGCACATTCACCTGCCCTGCCGGCATGATCGAAGTCTTGCTGTTCGTACGTTCTTCAATATCTGCTTTAGGGATCGACAGCGTTTCGCCGATCCGCGCGACATCGCGCAGCACCAGTTTGTCGGCAGCCTCTTCAACAAACAATCCGGTCACAGTCTTACCGTCAACAAGGTGCACAACGACAGGCTCAAACCCTTTGCGCAACACCTTTGAAGGATCGAGAACAGATTCCACAATGGATTCGGCCGTCGTATTCGGTTCAGGCCGAGTCAGATCTGGCCCCAGCAGACCATCGGTCGGTTTCGGCGGAGGCGTCAGTCCATTCCCAACCGTCCCCGCTGGAGTCTGTCCCACCGAGTGGCATTTTGCACAAGCGAGAAACGGCTGATGAAAGACAATCGCCCCCCGCTGAGGATCCCCCTCTTTACGAGCCGCAGCAACCAGCGCCTTCGCCCCTTCAGCAGTCAACTGATCCTGCAGCGCCGGAGCCTGCCCCCACACTGAGGAACTCGCCAGCAACAAGGCAACAACAAACGCAAAACGAACCATGAAGACACCGATGATCAAGACGGGTGAATGCCAAAAGATGCATCCGAAGTCTAACGCATGGTGAATCACTTCGAAACATAATCGTGCCATCGAGGAAACGCGATTCCGGCTCCCGCGTGCCATGTATGCCCCAAAGGGGCATCGCATACCAGCCCGGGGTGCAACCCCGGAATCAGAATTTATGAATCGTTCGCGTTCTGAACGAACGCCGAATCGGGGTTGATCGCGCACCTGTTCGCCATCCAAAGAGATGCGGCATTCCTTCAGAACGCGGGAATTACGCTACTCGCTCACCCAGAGCGTTGCTCTGCGCTGGTATGCGATGTCCCGTTGGGACCAAAGAATCGGTGCCCCACAGACTTCATGTGCCACGTACCCCACGTGTGCCCCAAAGGGGCATCGCATACCAGACCGGGGAGCAAGCGAAGGGCGCTTTCCGAACTTCCCTAAGCAAGCTCAATTGGGCCGTTCTGGCCGTGGTGCCTGTCGTTGAGGAAATAGCAGTTCGAATTGAGTTACTCGACGAATCAATTCGGCCAGCGAATTGACCTGCAGTTTCTTCATCACTGAGGCACGACGCATTTCGACCGCTCGTTCGGAAATATCCAGACGGGCAGCGATGACCTTGTTGGCAGCCCCTTCCAACAACAAGTTCAGCGTCTCTCGCTCCTTTTCCGTAAGATCCGACATCCCGCAGGCAAACTCTTCCCAGGCTGAAACGGACGCTCGTTGTTCGCTGTCCTGAGCCAGTGCGCGCTGGATTCGCTCCAGCATCGAATGTGCATTGAAGGGCTTTTCGATGAACTCAGCAACCCCTGACTGAAGAGCACGGATCGCCATGGGAACATCCGCATATGCCGTCATCAGGATCACAGGCAGGCGACTTCCTGCTGCAGCCAGATGCTCAAACAGATCCAGCCCACTCATATCAGGCATCCGGACATCGCAAACCAGGCAACCAGGACGCCACGTTTGAAATTCGGCGAGAAACGCTCCCGCCGATGCATAGGCTTTCGTCACGATTCCAAGTGACTGCAGCAGGTACTCGAGCGACTCGCGCATGTCTGGATCGTCGTCAACGATAAAGACCGTGGGGATCGATTCAGGCATGGCATGCGGGCTCCCCGAGTTCCTCATCCGGGATTTCCGATATCATCGGCAATCGTGGCAACGTAAAGCGGAAGACGGCACCACCATCGCTGCCGGATTCTGCCCAGATTCGACCGCCGTGTGCTTCAACGATTCCGCGAGCAATCGCCAACCCCATGCCTGTTCCATCTTCTCGACTGGTGATGAATGGCTCGAACCACGATTCCGCGCCGTTCATCGGAATTCCCGGGCCGGTATCTGCGACCGACAGCTCCAGATCCCCTTCGATCGTTTGTCCCGCCGCAATACGAACGCGACGTCGATAGGCTTCCACATGCTCTACTGCCGCGAAAGCATTCTGTATCAGGTTGATCAATACCTGTTGAATCTGGATCCCATCCACAGCCGTCATCGGCAGGTCCGGAGCGATTTGTGTTTCCAGCAGAATTCCGCGTCGACGTGCCACGGGTCGTGACAATTCCTCGACTTCATGAACCAGATGCGGAATCGATTCCTCCGCGATCCGATGTGGAGTTAAACGTGCAAAATCTCTTGTGCGGCGAATGATCTCGGCACCTCGATGAGCTGAGCGAAGAATTCTCTCGAGTGGTTCCTTAAGGTCTGCCGGATCGATAGGCGGCCCGGCAAGCCGCGCCAGGCAACCTTCCGCATAATTGGCGATGGCTCCGAGTGGTTGATTCATCTCGTGAGCCAGCGCGGTCGCCATCGTTCCCATGGTCTTCAGCCGGTCAGCATGGTTCAGTTGCTCCATCAACCGACGGCTGCGTTGTTCCATCTCATTTCTAGCTGTGATATCAGTGACAACCAGCAACAGGCCCTGCGGTTGCCCCGACGGATCCGAAAGTCGCTGGGGTGAGGCCATAGTCTCGACCAGGAAGCCTTCCAGGTGCTGCAGTTTCAGGTCGACAGGTCTCGTGTCGAGGGGAGATTCCACCAGCATCTCACTGAAATGGCGTCGATCAGGATCCGCAATGAAGACGGCAGCAGGCATGCCAATCAAATCGTCGACGGCATGTCCCAGCATCGCCCCGAACCGTCGGTTGGCGAATGTGATTCTCCCCAACAGATCAAACACGACCAAGCCATCGGTCATGGATTCCACCAGACGCTCATATTGCATCTCTGACAGTTCGATTTCCCGTCCGACCAACTGGACAGCCGGACGTACAACGGTCAGTTGTACAGTGATCTGCAGCACGACGATCACCGCCATGATAATCAGTCCGAGCCATTGAAGTTCCCGGACGTGCATCCGCGCATCCTGTTCATAGAGCCCGACAATGGCATGCATCCGCGTGAGAAATTCCGGTTCGTGCTCCAACAGAGTTGCCAGTGCGACTCGGTCAGTATGCCCAGTGGCCTCAATCAGCATTTGATCGGCCGCAGTAGCCATGGCTTTAAAATGGCCTTCCAATTCATCAAATCGCTCATTGATTCCTGTCTGGCTGCGACGAGAAACACGGATCTCCGTGCGAAGTTTCTGATGAGCCAATCGCCATTCCGCAAGTGTTTGCCGGAGTGCGCTTCGATGTTTCTCACGGTCAGCTCCATTCTCAGCGACAGTCAATGCAAGTGCCGATTTCGCGATCGCCTGTGACAGCATCCGTTGACGTCCTGCGATGTTAATGGCGGGTGCGTCCGAGATAAGTTGATTCAGGGCAGGCTGCAACATCCATTGATGCAGGACGATCATCGCTGCCACTACGCCAAAGGCGCACCACGAGCGTCGGTCGAGACGCCTGGCTGGGTTCTCTCGATCTGTCGAGATCCTGGAATGAACTTCAATGGGCAGCACGATTGAAATCAGTACGAGTAGTGGACAGATCTTCGGCGAAGATCGGTTTCCCGCAAACCGCGTTCCCCTGACGTCGAATTCCTTGACGAGACACGCTCGACCAGTCTCCAACTCAGTCTTCTCTGGAACAGACACATACGGCGAATCGGGGTCTGTAGCACCATGCCTGACAGTCTGTGGCGATTTTTACATTTCGCCGTGAACGGTCCGTTTGCATGTAAATGCGGCAAACATCTGCCACGAATGCGTGCAGCAACGTGTGGAATCGGAATTAGCCGCTCTTCGGCACATTCGGCAGAATCGGTCGGTTTTTCATGCGTGAATTGCCGGACTTGATTCGCCTGCCAAGTTCCTGCGGCTCCCTTGCGATCGCTGAAACTCCTTAAAAACACGGGCAATTCATCGGATGGGTCGGTTTCGATGCGATTCTGAAAAGGGGACGTTTCACACTTCGTGGCCCTTGAACCACGTCCCGTATCACGATTGCGCTCTTCCACATCAAGCCCTTCCTGCGTCCGAAGTTTTCTGAACACTGCGGGTATTCATGGCCTTTCGAGGCGCGATGTTTGCGTTTCACGTCATCTGGAATGGGCCAGCCTTTCACTGGTTACTGCTGCGGGTCTTTCACAGGAATCAATCATGATCGCACAATCGCAGTCACCTGATCGTCAGACAATCGTTGTCGTCGGCAACGGGATGGTCGGACATCGTTTCTGCGAGCGAATGGTTGAACTCGATGTGGATCAGCGCTTTCAAATCGTAACCTTTTGCGAAGAACCGCGCGCTGCATATGACCGGGTTGGCCTCAGTAAGTACTTCACACATCGCGATGCGCAGCAACTGATGCTTGCAGATCCTGACTGGTACTTGCAGCACGACATCCAACTGCACATTGGCGACAAAGTCGATCGGATTGATCGCTTCGCTCATCGAGTCCATTCACGCCAGGGACGAGTCCTTGATTATGACGTCCTGGTGATGGCCACAGGATCCGCACCGTTTGTCCCTCCAACACCTGGCATCGATCTTCCGGGTGTGTTTGTTTACAGAACGATTGAAGATCTCGATCAGATGCTGGCCTGGGGCTCGAAATGTCGTCGAGCAGTCGTCGTCGGTGGCGGACTGCTGGGGCTGGAAGCCGCCAAAGCGGTGATTGACATGGGACTGCAGACACATGTCATTGAGTTTGCACCGCGACTGATGCCTCGACAGCTTGACGAACGCGGTTCGAACGTGCTGATCAGCAAGATCGAGTCACTCGGTGCCAAGGTCCATTTGAATAAAAGTGCCCGGCAGATCGTCGGCACGGAACATGTCACTGCGATGCAATTTGTTGACGGTTCCGAACTCGAAGTCGACATGATCGTCGTTTCTGCGGGGATCCGTCCCCGTGATGAACTGGCTCGTGAATGTGGTCTTGATCTGGGGCCGCGCGGGGGAGTTGTCGTCAACGATTCGTTACTGACCAGCGACCCTGACATTTACGCCATTGGAGAAGTCGCTCTCCATCGTGGCATGATTTATGGACTGGTCGCACCCGGGTACGAAATGGCGGATATCCTGGCCGCGAATCTGACAGGGGACAGCCGCGAGTTTCGAGGGGCAGACCTCTCAACCAAGCTGAAGCTGATGGGGGTCGACGTTGCATCGTTCGGTCAGTATGAGGCCGATGCCAGCGTCGCAAAGTCATTGACATTCGAAGATCCGCTAGCCGGTGTCTACAAGAAACTGCTGGTCACCTCCGATGGTCAGCATCTACTGGGTGGAATGCTGGTCGGTGATGCCAGTGATTTCACGCGATTGCTGTCGCTGTGTCGTAGCGGCAAACCGTTGCCTGGCCCCGCCTCACAATTGATCTTCGGCAATGCATCCTCGGGAACTGGAACTCCTCAGGTATTGGATGACGATTGCCAGATCTGCTCGTGCAATAACGTGACCAAGGGGGCGCTCTGTCAGGCGATCCGTAGCGGTGTCACAAACCTGGGTGAATTAAAGAAGTGCACGAAGGCAGGAACCGGTTGCGGTGGCTGCCTGCCACTGGTGAATGACCTTTTGAATGAAGAACTCAAACGAGCTGGACATAAAGTCGATCGTTCGCTGTGCGAGCACTTTGCCTTCAGCCGGCAGGAACTGTTTCAAATCGTCAAAGTAAAACAGTACCGAACGTTTGCCGAACTGATTCAATCCCACGGTCGTGGTCACGGCTGCGAGATCTGCAAACCGACCGTCGCTTCCATCCTGGCCAGCCTGTGGAATGATCAGATCCTGGAGCGGGACCATGCAACTCTGCAGGATTCCAATGATCGATTCCTGGCAAACATTCAACGTGGCGGAACCTATTCAGTCGTTCCGCGCGTGCCCGGTGGAGAAATCACTCCCGACAAGCTCATTGCGCTCGGTGTCGTTGCCCGGAAGTATGGACTCTATACAAAGATCACAGGTGGACAGCGGGTTGATCTGTTTGGAGCTCCCGCACATGAACTGCCGAGCATCTGGAGTGAGTTGATCGACGCCGGATTCGAAAGTGGTCATGCCTACGGCAAGGCGCTGCGAACCGTCAAAAGCTGCGTCGGAACAACCTGGTGTCGTTATGGCGTGGGTGATTCCGTCGGTTTCGCGATCCGAATCGAAAATCGTTATAAGGGGCTTCGGTCACCTCATAAATTGAAGGGAGCCGTCTCTGGCTGCACACGAGAATGTGCCGAAGCTCAATGCAAGGATTTCGGCCTGATTGCGACCGAGAACGGTTACAACCTTTACGTTTGTGGCAATGGAGGAACCAAACCACGACACGCGGATCTGCTCGCAGCCGATCTCGATGAAGAGACCTGCATCAGGTACATCGACCGCTTTCTGATGTACTACGTCACCACTGCCGATCGGCTGATGCGCACATCCGTCTGGCTGGAAAAAATGGAAGGCGGGATCGAACATCTGCGCGACGTCATCCTGCACGACAAGCTCAAAATCGCCGATGAACTCGAATCGATGATGCAGCGCGTGGTGGATACCTACCGCTGCGAGTGGAAAGAGGTCGTCAATGACCCCGCAAAACGGCGATTCTTTAACCAGTTCATGAACACCGCCGAGACCGAACCGGATATTGAAATCGTTTCCGAGCGAGGTCAGCAACGACCGGCCGACTGGGCCAGCGACATCGTACCTCTCAGTCAACTGACGCTGCCGAACGGCACGAAGTACAGCGCCACCGAACAGGAATACAAATGGGTTCGTGTCGGCGCGACAGCCGACTTCCCTGTGGATGGTGGTGCCACGATCCGCTACGGCTATACGCAGATCGCCATCTTCAACTTCACCAGCCGTGGCGAATGGTATGCCACGACGAACATGTGTCCGCACAAGCGTGAATTT
The DNA here is from genome assembly GCA_964609845.1 of uncultured Planctomycetaceae bacterium. Lineage (GTDB taxonomy): Bacteria > Planctomycetota > Planctomycetia > Planctomycetales > Planctomycetaceae > Schlesneria. Next base: position 58,734 of record CAZSTW010000024.1, read on the forward strand.
GTGTTGTCACGCGGGATCCTGGGTGATGTTCAAGGTGAGCCGAAAGTTGCCTGCCCGCTGCACAAGAAAACCTTTTCGTTGAAAACCGGTGCCTGCCTGACGGGTGAGCCCTATGCGATCGAAACGTTTCCCGTCCGCATCGATGGTGACGACGTACTGCTGTGGGTACCGCCTCCAGGCCGGTTAGCTCAAGGACCAGCAATCGAGCAGCGACGCTGTGATGGCAACTGTCACTCGTCCTGCTGCGACGTGAGCGATGACACGGTCGAGCTTCCCTCTGCTATCAGTCGCTGAATTCGGAGTGATTCGGAGTTTTGTGAACCCAAGCCTGTTGAGACGAGGAATTTCGTCCGTGGTGCTGCCTGTGTTACCAATGTCGAACGAACGCGTGCATCTGCCGACAATGGTGGAAGAACTGCTGCGCGAGCAGCAGTCGCTCACCGCGGTCGAGCAGTTTGTGCAAAACATCCGCGAACATCGGCAGCCCACACAGTCCAGATACTACCAGGCACTCCTGCCAGCGAATCCTCCTGGTCCCGGCGAACAGTACGCGTTTGAAGTCGATCTTGATCGTTGCTCGGGATGCAAGGCCTGTGTGACCGCCTGTCACACACTGAATGGCCTGGATGAACACGAAACGTGGCGAGATGTCGGACTCCTCCTCGGTGGAACCACATCGCTTCCGGTCATCCAACACGTGACGGCAGCCTGCCACCATTGCCTCGAACCCGCCTGCATGGACGTCTGTCCCACACGGGCCTATGAGAAAGACTCGCAAACGGGAATCGTCAAGCATCTGGATGATCAATGCTTTGGCTGTCAGTATTGCATCCTGGCCTGTCCCTACGAGGTCCCGAAGTACCACGCGAGCAAAGGAATCGTTCGCAAATGTGACATGTGCTCGGATCGACTGTCAGCCGGGGAAGCGCCGGCATGCGTTCAAGCCTGTCCACATGAAGCCATTCGGATCAGCGTCGTTTCACAAACGGACGTTGCGGCGGACTGCGAAGCCACGAACTTTCTGCCAGGTGCCCCGGATCCCCAGATCACCTTGCCGACGACGAACTACAAATCGAGTCGTGCATTCCCGAGAAATATGCTCCCCGCAGACTATCTGGTGGTCCGAGTCGAGGAAGCTCATCTTCCGCTGATCCTGATGCTGGTCCTGACTCAATTGTCCGTTGGCGGCTGCTTTATCAATGCATGGTTGTTCTCAGGAGAGACGACAGCAGGCCTGACTGCCATCCGCAGTTGGCAGACATTAACGTCCGTCGGACTGGGCTTCCTGGCTTTAGGGGCTTCCACGCTGCATCTCGGTCGACCGCACCTGGCGTGGCGAGCGGTGCTGGGTCTGCGGACTTCTTGGCTCAGCCGTGAGATTATTGCGTTCGGCCTGTTTGCCCCAGCGGCAGCAGCGTACTCCATGGGAACATTATTCTGGTCGGAAGGACTTCACGCGAACGAGTTCCTCTGGCAAGCAGTCCGCGCCGGAGTCCTGTCGACGGGATTGGTCGGTGTCCTTTGTTCGGTCATGATCTACTACCGCACACAACGCCCGACATGGGGCGGCACGCGAACGTTGTTTCGATTCCTCGGAACAACAATCTGGCTGGGACTGGCTGTGACAGTCTTCGCCGGAATGCTCGCGACATCAGTTCAGTCTGATGTCGGGCTCGGAACAGTGATGCAGGAACTGATGGCTCATCTTGGCCGCCCCCTGATGGTCTGTGCCGTCGTGAAACTTGCTTATGAAGCCGCTGATCTGCTGCATCTGCTAGACCGGCATCAGACACCCTTGAAGCGATTGGCCCTGTTGATGACGGGCGAACTGGGGGGACTCGCGATTGCGAGATTTGCCCTGGGACTGCTGGGGGGAATCATCCTCCCCTGGTCACTGCTGGCGGCAGGCAGCGACAGCCCCGCGAAGTGGGTCGCTACGGTCTCAACGATCTTTCTGATGTCGTTAGCAGGTGAGCTGCTGGAACGAACATTGTTCTTCATGACGGCGGTCGCGCCGAGAATGCCAGGAGCTGTGCGAACATGATTCCTCATCGTTTGCAAAAACTCTTCCGTGTCTTTGACGGACCTTATACTAGTGAGTTGGTCCAGCATCCTGCGCCGTTCGGGTTGCCCCGACTTCCCGCTTCAGCCATGCCGACATCGACAGCAACGATGGTCTGCGGCTTCTGTTCGACAGGATGCGGCTTGACGGTCCATCTGCAGGACTCAAAAGCCGTTGGCCTGTCGCCCACGACCGAGTATCCCGTCAACCTGGGAATGGCTTGCCCCAAAGGTTGGGAAGCACTGTCAGTCTTAAACAGCTCAGATCGGGCAACGACACCACTGCTGCGCAATGATCGAGGTCGCCTGGAGCCGGTTGACTGGTCGACCGCCGTACAGACGTTTGCCCAGCGCTGGCGACAGATCTGCGATCAGCATGGCCCCGAATCGATGGCCTGGCTGGGGACAGGACAGATCGCTGTCGAGGAACTGGCATTCCTGGGGGCGCTGGGCAAATTCGGCTTAGGAATGCTGCATGGTGACGGGAATACCCGGCAATGCATGGCGACATCCGTCGTCGCCTACAAGCAGTCGTTCGGATTCGACGCTCCGCCTTACACGTATGCAGACTTCGAAGAATCCGACGTCATCGTGCTGGTCGGCGCGAATCCTTGTATCGCTCACCCCATTCTGTGGGAACGAGTGATGCGGAATCCGCATCAACCGAAGATCATCGTCGTGGATCCTCGACGTACCGAGACGGCGATGGCCGCGAGCCTGCATCTGGGTCTGAAGCCGAAAAGCGATCTGGTTCTGTTTTACGGCATCGCCCGCTTATTGTTTGAACGCGGCTGGATTGACGACGCCTTTCTAAGAGATCACACAGCGGGGGCCGCAGAATTCAAGCAACATGTTTCCACGTTTACCCTGGATATGGTGACTCGCGAAACGGGACTGTCGGTCGAGGCAATCGAACAATTCGCTCGACTGATTCATGCCGGAACGCGCGTATCGTTCTGGTGGACGATGGGGATCAACCAATCGTACGAGGGGGTTCGAGCCGCACAGAGTCTGATCAATCTAGCCCTGATGACCGGTAATATCGGCAGGCCAGGGACAGGAGCGAACTCGATCACCGGCCAGTGCAATGCGATGGGCTCCAGATTGTTCAGTAACACGACGAGCCTGATGGGTGGTCGTGAATTCACGAACCCGACGCACCGTCAGCAAGTTGCCAATCTGCTGGAAATTCCCATCGACCGGATCCCGGACCGCAACAGCTTCAGCTATCACGAAATCCTGAAAGGGATTCTGGAAGGACGAATCAAGGGCCTGTGGGTCGTTGCAACCAATCCCGCTCATTCCTGGATCAATCAGGATCAGGCAAAAGACATTCTCAGCCGCCTGGATTTCCTCGTTGTTCAGGACATGTATGCAAACACTGAAACGGCACAACTGGCAGACCTTGTCCTGCCCGCAGCCGCGTGGGGTGAAAAGGAAGGAACGTTCATCAATTCCGAGCGAAGGATCGCTGCCATCCGGCAGGTTGCATCGGCCCCCGGCCAGGCCTTGTCGGACTTCCGGATCTTCCAACTGATTGCCAATGCCTGCGGCGTCGGTTCCATGTTTCGCGACTGGACATCGCCCGCCGCGGTCTTCCAACTGCTGAAGAAACTGAGTGCTGGTCAGCCGTGCGACTTCACGGGAATTGAAGATTTCGAACACCTGGACCGAGCAGGTGGAATTCAATGGCCCTACTCCAGCGAGTTTCACGCTCAGGTCGTTCAAGCGGAAGATACAGCATCGACAAATGCTTCAGCTCTTTCCGCAGACGCTCCGCAGGTTCAAGAACGACGCCTGTTCGAGGATGGAAGGTTTTATCACGCTGATGGGCGAGCCCGACTGCTGTTTGAAGCACCGCGGCCGATGCCCGAGCCCCCGACAGACGATTACCCATTTATCCTTTTGACGGGGCGTGGAACAGCCGTCCAATGGCACACGCAAACTCGCACCGCCAAATCGGCCGTTTTAAGGAAGCTCGCACCAACTTCCGTCTATGCCGAAATCAATCCTGCCGACGCCCGACGCTGCGGTATTCACTCACAGCAAAAAGTGGTCGTGGAATCACGTCGAGCATCCGTCACAGCGACAGCGATCGTCACTCCGTCGGTTGCGCCCGGGCAATTGTTTCTCCCCATGCATTATCCCGAGGTCAATCGGCTGACCGATGCCGTATTTGACCCGTATTCCAAACAACCCTCGTACAAAGCGTGCGCGGTCAGGATCAGCCTGCCATGACCCCGTTTTCCCCTCAGTTGAATTGATGATGACTGAAACTCAACACTTTGCATGATGAAGGAATGTCCGATGTCTACTGCCCATGTAATCCCCTCAAACAAACCTGCCGAGCGACTGGAACTCTTGCGGTTCGATACGCCGCAGATGAGAGCATTCCATCTGACGTGGCTTGCTTTCTTCCTCTGCTTCTTCTCGTGGTTCGGACTGGCACCGCTGATGCCTGTCATTCGGAAAGAGCTGTCACTGACCAAGGAACAGGTCGGCTGGTGCATCATCGGCTCTGTCGCCGTCACGGTCTTTTTTCGCCTGCTGATCGGTCGGCTTTGTGACCGATTTGGCCCCCGATTGACGTACACCTGGCTGCTGCTGCTGGGCTCCATCCCCGTCATGGCCATTGGCCTGGCTCACGACTTCACAACGTTTCTGATCGGGCGCGTGCTGATCGGTGCCATCGGTGCCTCATTCGTCATCACGCAATACCACACGTCACGGATGTTCGCTTCAAATTGTGTCGGCACTGCCAATGCAACAGCAGCAGGATGGGGAAATCTCGGCGGTGGCATGACACAACTGGCGATGCCACTGTTATTCGCACTGATCACCGGACTGGGAGCAACCCCTGCCTTGGGTTGGCGACTCTGCATGGTAATCGCCGGTGCCATCTGCGCATTGACGGGTGTTCTTTACTGGCGATTTACTCAGGATACGCCAGAAGGCAATTTCGCGGACCTGAAAGCGGCGGGACGAATGCCAGTCCCCTCAAAGCAATCCACGTTCATGGCAGCCGCGCGTGATTACCGCGTCTGGGCACTCGCCCTACTTTATGCCTGCTGCTTCGGGCTGGAGCTGACTCTGGACAACGTCGCCGTACTCTACTTCACCGATTACTTCGAACTCGACATGTACATGGCGGGAGCGATTGCAGCGAGTTTTGGAATGATGAACATTTTTGCGCGGGCGCTGGGGGGAATCATCAGTGATCGCTGGGCAAAAACGAGTGGACTATCGGGAAGAGCCCGCTGGTTGCTGGTGACGATCCTGGGCGAAGGGTTGTTGCTGCTGGCGTTTTCGATGGCAAATCAACTCTGGCTGGCAATCGCGATGCTGCTCTGTGTGGGCCTGTTCATCAAGATGTCCAATGGTGCGGTTTATGCCATCGTCCCATTCATCAATCGTCCCGCATTGGGGTCCGTCGCCGGGATCGTCGGGGCCGGAGGGAATGTCGGGGCCGTCTGTGCGGGATTCCTGTTCCAATCGAAATTGAGCTGGCCGACTGTTTTCTGGTTGCTGGGCCTGATTGTCTGTTCGACGGCAGTGCTGTCATTACTGACGGCACTGAATCCTGTGTCGGCAAGTGAAACGCCATCAGTTCCGACTGGTCCCGAACTGGCAGTGGAAACCGTCTGAACAAAACTGTTTGTTTGAAGACACGTCTGCAAGTGAGTTGCATGAGGGACGAGCGAACACGCCCGTCCCTCATCGCATTCCTACCTGCGAACATGCCTCCCTGACACTACGGCTGGCTGCGTTATTTGGCCCGAAGATCTTAGTCTGCCAATTTGCTGAGCGTTTCGTCTTCTACTCCAACGGAGTTACGTCTTATAGCCCAGGGTTGCGAGCAAAGCTCGCTACCCTGGGTGCGTAACATACGACGGTCGTCTACCCCAAACGGGGTTGCGTCACCTCCATGACTCGTTGAATGACCGATGGAGTCGGTGCAACACATCCCGAACAACGGCAGTTTTTGCCGAAGACGAGGAAGCAGCAAATTGCCCGATCAGCAAGACCATCACAACCGGAACTTCGTTTCCTTACAAATGCCGCCTCCACAAGTATGCGGCTTCCCACAATCGCTTCGCAGTACCGGCTGCACGATAAGTTAAACATTCATTGGTTTGCCAGGGAATTGGATGACGCAGCTTGGTTTCTGTCGAAACGGACCGTGCTGCGATGTTTTCCGCAGGACACAGCGGTTTCGAAGGAGTGAGATTCTATGCGACGCTGGTCACCGTTCTTATTCGTTTTGAGTCTTGGGATCAGTGCCACGGCATTTGCAGATGACGTAGTTCCAGCAGTACCTCCCGCGCCCGCTTCAACGCCCATCATCGACGATGCCGCGCTGCCAGCAACCATCGTCTCGCAAACAACGGCTTCTCTTCCACCAGCCGCTCCTCCAAAACCTGCGGCCCCGAAACCCCCCGTTCAGCCCTGGAAACTGAACTACTTCGACAACGACTTCAGCTACAAAAAAGACCCCAGTCACAAGCCGCTGTTTGGCGAAGCCTTCAAGGATGTTCCCCTGGAAGACTTGTTGAATTGGGATGTCCCTGAAGAGACTCGAATTTCGGTTGGCGGTGAACTTCGCTGGCGTTACATGGATGAAGTCAACCGACTTCGCCCGCCGTTCAAAAGGCGGTCCGTTTACGATCTCGTCCGCTGGCGAAATTATCTCGACCTGAAACATTCCGACTGGTGTCGCATTTATGTCGAGATGATCAATGCAGACATCTACAACAACGATCTTCCCGCAACAGGAATCGATGCCAATCACTGGGACCTGCAAAATGCGTTTCTCGATTTGAAGGTCATGGAACGCGACGACAAACCGGTCTGGTTACGAGTCGGTCGACAGGAAATGTCGTTTGGTGCCCAGCGGCTGATTTCACCACTCGATTGGGCGAACACGCGACGTAACTTCCAGGGGATTCGGCTGAACAGTCCCGGTACCACATGGGATCTCGATGCATGGCTGACGAATCCAGTGAACACCGCGACCATCGGCGACGGCGGCGGACTTGGTCCGAAACTCGGAGTCAACTACCTTTCCAATCGTTTTGACCCGGCCAATCACAACATTATTTTCGGCGGTGGCTACGCAACGTACAAGGGGATCAAGAACCATACTATTGATTCTTATCTGCTGTGGGCGAACTACGATGGCTCGTTCCCCGGTGGCGCAGGTTTTCCAATCGGTAACCGATACACCTGGGGACATCGATGGGCAGGAACATTCAACGTCGATGACGGATCTCGAGCCTGGCTGACGGATGTCGAAGGAGGCTATCAGTTCGGTAACAACAACGGGGAAAGTGTTCAGGCGGGATTCATCGCCACAGGCCTGGGCCATCAATGGAAGAATGTGATGTGGGAACCAACACTCTGGGGCTTCTACGACTGGGCCTCGGGCGACGGCAATCCGAACGACAATGTCAACAACACGTTCTTCCAATACTACGGTCTGGTACATGCCTACATGGGCTTGATTGACAACCTGGCACGCCAGAACTTGAGCGATGTGAACTGGCGGCTGAATCTGAAGCCGAGCCAGAAGCTGAACCTGCAAGTGGCTCAGCACTTCTTCCAGTTGGCCAACACGAACGATCATCTGTACACGGTCGGGGGCCAGGAATTCCCAGGGGCCACCAATCAGGGAAGTAACATTGGCAGCGAAGTCGACCTGCTGGCAACGTACAACGTCAACGCCAACCTCAGCTTTGAAATGGGCTATTTCCAGTTCTTCTACGGGGACTACATCAACAACGTCTCCCCTCGCGGCAACGCCGAGCAACTCTATTTTCAGACGACAGTCCGGTATTGATCGAATTCGAGTGGGAATCGATTGGCAATTGTACCTATCACCCCAAATCGCGACTCACGATCAATCAGTGGCCCGGACTTCGAGTTTCTTCGCGTCTTCACGTCTTGAGCGAAGCGTGCGTGTGCCTCTTCCAGTTGGGACTCCATGCCATTCCGACCCTGACCACCTCACATCGCCCTACAACACGCCGCTGAGTCCCTAGTGCGTGTCGCACTTCCAAGTCGCGTCGAAACATGGGTT
>CAZSTW010000025.1:0-66608 GCA_964609845.1 uncultured Planctomycetaceae bacterium
CATGGCGTGGGCTCATATGCTGAGGGCCAAATCCGCCGGGACGATGTTCCGGACCGCGAGCTTGGGGACCAAAATTGGAACCGTGATCTCCTCCACGATGCGGTGGGCCGAATCCTCGACCCGAGTCATGGCGTGGGCTCATGTGCTGCGGGCCAAACCCGCCTGGGTGATGTTCAGGACCGCGAGCTTGCGGGCCGTGGTCACGATCATGATTTCCGTCATGGTTGGGGGCGCCTGGCTCTCGTCGGAGCCCCCGTTCGGGTCCACCGGCATGTGGCGCGTGACCGTGCTCAACACCGCCTCGTGGAGGACCAAAATTACCTGGGCCGCGGCCAGCGGGAAATTCACGTCGTGAATCAGGGCCAGTTGGATGGGGGCGATCACCTTCTGGACGCTCATGGCGGCGATCAGAATTCGGGTGACGTAATTCTGGTTTCGGTGATTCTTTCGGCTTGGATTCTTCTGCGTCTGACTTCGTCGGGGCTTTCGTTTCGGGAGCCGCCGATGGAGCGTCTGGCTTTGCTGCCTCTGCGGGCTTGTCCTCCTGATTGGCAGCAACCGCAAACAAGGCACTGACGGGTTCCTCCTGTGCTGCCACAGGAACTGTCATGAGCATTACAGCGGCGAGGGCCGCGGATATGCTCTGGATCGCGAGACGCATACGATAACTCCTGAAGTGAGATTCCACCGGGCCGGTTAAGGCCTCTCTTTACTGTCAGTCACGGCACGTGGCCTGAAACCGCCGCGCGGATTTTCCATTTTTCTGACTTCCACCCGTCAAAACCAGAATCGATCCGCGTTCAGGGGAGTTGAGCCAAACGCCCCTGAATTCCCCGTGAAGAAATTTCTTGATTTTGTGGCGGTAAATGCACGGCTCACGTGACCATAATGTTGGCAACAGCTTTGAAATCAAGGGGTTATCTGTGCAGAGCGATATTGGTGAGTTGATCGAGCAGGCACGTGGGGGCGACCCCGAAATTCTGGGAAGGTTGCTGGCTTCGTATCAGAACTATCTGCGATTGCTGGCCAAAATCGAAATCGGGCGGCGACTGCAGGGAAAGGTGGATGCCTCGGACGTTGTTCAGGAAACGTTTCTCGAAGCCCATCGCCATTTTCTCAGCTTTCAGGGACATGCAACCGGACAATTCACCAAATGGCTGCGAACGATTCTTGCCTCAACACTGGCAAACACTGTCCGCCGCTACCTGGGAACGCAGGCGCGCGATCTACGGCTCGAACAGGAATTGGCGGCAGACCTCGATCAATCAACTTGTGCTCTCGGCCAGATGCTCGTTGATCCACACAGCTCCCCCAGCCAGCAGGCGATGCGCGGGGAACAGACGCTGATGGTCGCAGAAGCGATGGGACGACTCCCCGAGGACTATCAAGCCGTGCTCGTCCTCCGTCATCTCGAAGGCCTCACATTTCCCCAGGTGGCAGAACGAATGAATCGAAGCGTTGACAGTGTCGAAAAGCTCTGGTTACGCGGTCTGACTCGATTGAAACGTGAGTTTGGAGAGGTAACTCCATGAGCGCAATTCCAGAAAACAATATCGATCCCGATCACTTCGACGAAGATGATCCGCGATTGCTGCAGGTTTCGCGTGAGTATCTGTCCGAACTGGAAGCAGGTGGTTCTCCAGACAAACAGGCCTACCTTTCCCGGTATCCGGAATTGGCTGACGCTCTTTTGGAATGCCTGGAAGGGATTGAACTGGCTCATTCGCTTCGTCCCATGGACGCTCCTGCGCCGACAGAATTCCGTGGCAGTCCGCTGGGTGATTTTCAGATTGTGCGCGAAATTGGACGTGGAGGAATGGGCGTCGTTTACGAAGCCATTCAGATTTCACTGGGACGGCATGTCGCGCTGAAAGTCCTTCCATTCGCTGCAGCGCTGGATGCTAGGCAGTTGCAGCGTTTCAAGAACGAAGCTCATGCCGCGGCGCAGTTGCATCACACCAATATCGTCCCCGTTTATGCCGTCGGCTGTGATCGAGGTGTCCACTTCTATGCGATGCAGTTGATCGAAGGGCACTCCTTAGCCAGCGCGATACAGGAACTGCGGAGCGACTCTCTGGCGGTTCCAACAGATGCCAGGAAGTTAGATTCGAAACAAAGTCCCGGAGTGTCACAGGCAAATTCAGCGGCTTTGACGCAACGGACGCGGCGTGGAAGTGAACGCTTTCGGACGGCCGCTCGGATTGCCGCGCAGGTGGCCGATGCTCTGGAATACGCGCACGATGCAGGTGTGGTCCATCGTGATATCAAGCCAGCCAACCTGATGCTGGATGCCCGCGGCGCCGTCTGGATCACCGATTTTGGCCTGGCGCAGGTTGTTGCAGATGCGGGCGTCACCCAGACCGGAGATCTGGTCGGGACGCTACGTTACATGAGTCCCGAGCAGGCCGCTGGTCGTAGAACTCCCGTTGATCATCGTACCGACGTCTACTCGCTCGGGGCGACACTTTACGAAGTGCTGACATTGCAGCCGATTTTCACAGGTGAAGATCGAGTCAGTCTGCTGCAGCAGATCCTGAACGAAGATCCCCGCCCGCTCCGTTCGATTGATCCCTCGATCCCCGTGGAACTGGAAACGATTGTCCTGAAGGCAACGTCGAAGAGTGCGGGAGATCGATACGCGACCGCCGGAGAAATGGCGGCCGATCTGCGGCGTTATCTGGATGAGCGCCCCATCCTGGCGCGGCGACCATCGCTTGTTGACCAGGTTCGAAAGTGGATGCGCCGTCATCCGTCATTCGTTGGAGCTGCAGTCATTCTGCTGGTCTGCGGTGTGATCGGTCTGGCGATTACCACCGCAATTGTCGCCAACGAACAATCGCTGACTCGCGAGGCCTACGAACGCGAAGCCAAACGAGCCAAGGAAGCGGAAGCCCAATTCGAACTGGCGCGCCGGGCGGCCGATGAAATGATCCGCCTGGCTGAAGAAGAGTTGTCCGACAACCCGTTTCAGGAACGATTGAGAAAGCGATTGCTGGAGACCGCACTCGGTTACTATCAGGAATTCATCGCGCAGCGCGAAGAGCGGCCATCGTCACAGGCGGAACTCGGTGTCACACGTGACCGCGTCAAGAAAATCCTGGCTGATCTGGCAGTACTGCATGCCGACAGACATAACTTTCTGTTGCGAGAATCAGCGGTGTTAGACGATCTGGAATTGACGACAGAACAACGCGAACAACTGGCTGCCGTCGCGGAGGTGATGGAGCGACATCGACGTGAACTGGGTCCCGGTCCGCATGATTTCAACTCAAATGAACATCGCAAGAAGATGCTCGAAGTGGCTCGCGATAACGAAGCGGCATTGGCGACAATTCTGACACCTGCACAGCTACTGCGGCTTCCTCAGATCGCTTTACAGTCACAGGGGCCTCGCGGTCTGCACGAACCAGATGTTTCCAGCACTCTGAAACTGACACCAGAGCAGCGTGACCAGATGAATCGGATCGAAGCAGAAATGGCACCCTTTCGATTCGATCCGGGTCATCGTGGTCCGTCTCACGAAAGCCACGAAGATATCGCCAGGAAAACCGTGCAAAAAATGCTGACGGTTCTGACCGACCAGCAGTTAGCCCGGTGGCAGGAATTGACAGGCAAGCCCTACACAGGGCCGCTGATGCTCCCGCGTCGCTCAGGGCCAGGCCCTGGCTCTGGTCCAGGTCCCGGTTTCGGACGACCGGGGCAACCTGAAAACCGACCTGGATTTGGCCCACCGGGATTACAGAACCGCCACAATCCCGGCCTCCCTGGCGAACGCGGTCCCGACGGGCCATCTCGACCTAAGCCGAGGCCAAACGGAAGATTTCAGCCCGATGATCGCGAATGATATGCCGTGTGAACCGATCGATTTGCAGTTGTCCCGAATATTCAATCCGAGAGAAATGCCGCCCACGATTCGTACTTGCGACTTCCCAGGTGATGGAACAGCAGCGGATTGTGGGCGGGCTTCAATGGCACCTTCATCAGTTTCATGCCGGCCTCGTGAGGAGTGCGGCCCCCCTTGCGGACATTGCAATCCAGGCAGCAGCAGACGATGTTTTCCCAGGTCGTCGGACCGCCGCGACTTTTCGGCATGACATGGTCCAGGCTCAGTTTGTGCATCCCCAGCCGCCGACCGCAGTACTGACAGCAGTTCTCGTCGCGTAGAAAAATGTTGCGCCGATTGAACTTGATCGCATTGCGTGGCAGACGGTCATAACGCAGCAGTCGAATGATTCGCGGGACCTGAATCTCGAAATTGACAGAACGAATCCAGTCCCCTTCGACCGGGATTTCGCCCAGTTCCAATCGCAAGAGGCCCTGTTCCAGCCAGTCGTCGAAATTGTACGACTGAAAGACGCCCCCTTCGACCGAGATCACTTCCGCAGCACCCTTGTACAGCAGGCAGAATGCTCGGGGAACCGGCAGGATATGGACCGCCATGTAATGACGGTTCAGAGCCAGAACACTGGACTGAATCGCCGGATTATGGGCTGCAATCATTTCGTCCGCACTCCCCTCTCAAAGAAAGGAATCTGGATTGAACTGACCCGTACCGCAAAACAAAGAGCTGGCAACTTCCCGGAGCACCGAAATTCTAATCCCGATTTCCCCTCGATTGCAATAAACACGATCGTTCGCGCAGGGACACGGGGTCTTCTCCGTTGCTCGTGCCGAGGAGGTATTGGAGCGGTACAACCAACGCTTCCAAGTTGAAGACTTCGAACCACGAGGCGACTATTTGAGTTCGACAAAGGAAATTGCGGCGTTGGTTAGCGGAGCGAACACCCTCGGGGACCTGTTACCTTTCGCCAGCGCCGCTTGCGGAATCTTCTGTCTTGAATTCAAAAACACGTAACGTGTTGTCCCAGCTTCCAATCGCAATTCGGTTTCGTTTGGGAGAAAACTTCACGGACGCAACTCGCTGGTCAGCGACGTTCTCAAGCTCGGCAAGTACACGCCCCTTGAAGTCGACGATCGTCAAATTTTGTTTGGTCCCCGTCAGGGCGATCCGGGATAATATGAAATCAACATCCATTGCCAAATGTCCATTTCGCGAATCGAACTGGACGAGTTCTTTCTTCTGGTTGGTATCTAAAATGTGGACATCCCCAGTCGACCAGCTATCGTCGACCGAATACACAAGAGTCTTGTTGCCATCGAAAAATGCATTGCTCGTGAAAGACGCGTCGATTCCTGCAAACATGTTTTCGCCCATGAGGAATACTTCCCGCTTCTCGTCGATAGACCAGATCCGGATGTTGTTCTTACGTGACAATGAAACAATGTGGGAACCGGTATGTGCCGGATGGATCTGCGTCAAGAATCCTTCTGATTTCGCTCGTCCAACCACCTCGAACGTCTGATCGTCGATCAACAGCAAGTTCTCTCCGTATTTCTCGGCGAACATGGAAATGAGGATTGCGTTGTGCTGCGGGATCCAGGCAATATTTGCAGGTAGAATCGACGGCAATCCCGTGATGGTTTCAATCGTCCCTTCATCCAGACGTTTCAGCGATTTACCACCTGCCTTTTCAAACGCGTGGATTGTCCCGTCATCGTCCAGCACGAAAAGGTGATCCCGTCCTTTTATAAGTTGGCAGAGATTCCCTTCAACGCGCGTACTCCACTTTTCCGCCTGCTGATCCAGACTGTAACATTTGATGAATCCAGATCTTCCCGCGTAGACAATAGTTTCGTCATCAAGCCACGCAATAAAGTCAACGTGTCCCTGCCAGCCCTCTTTTCGACCCTCGACAGGGGTGCCGATGACTGAGTGCAAGTTCAGCTCCACCGCGAAAGCACGGGTGTTGGCAACCAACAGCATGAGGAGGACAAAAGGCCGCATGTTCGTTTCCCTTCTGTCGACTGACGTCATTACTTCAGCAAACGTATGGTACCAATCGGGACTTCTCGACATCAAAATATCAAAGTCGCAACTCAGTTAAGGAAAACGTTCGGCGATCAGCATCGGGGCACTCACGAGGTTGCTGGATCCCCGATTTGCGATACCGCCGAGGGAAAACACATTTTCAGGCAGCGCTGAACTATGTTTTCTTCTTGCGCGGCTTCTTGACGGCAGCTTCTTTTTTATCTGCTTCTTCGACCATGGGCTCTTCTGCTGCAGGCGCAGGGGCCGATTCTACCGCTGCTTTTTTCTTGGGAGCGGCTTTCTTCTTCGGCTTGGCGGGTGCTTCTGCCGGGGCGGATTCTGCAATCGGCGCGGAGGCCACTTCCGGAACGGGCTCCTTTTCAGAAGCGACCTTGGCTGCCGAGGTTGGCTTGGAAGCGATGGCAACGGCAGAGCCTTGCGGGTTCCAGCCAGACTTGATGTTGTCTGCTTTGAAGACTTCCCAGAGTTGTTCGATTTGTGTTTTCGAGTTCGAGACTCTTAACTCTCTGGCGAGTGAGTCTTTCCGGTTCGGGCTGAAGTCCGTGTAGTGCACGACATAGGCGGGGAATTCGTCACTCGAGGTTTCCTTGTTCGTGCGCCACATCACGAACTTGCGGACCATTGTCTGACCCTTCAAGTCCTTGGTGTACACCTCGCGTCGCAGAATCTCGCTCGTCGGCAAAGTCATCTGCCGGGCGTCGCGGTCCATCAGCGGGACTTCAATAATGTTCGCGACCTGAGAAATCCCACAGTCTTCCGGGCGGACATGCTTGTCCTCACGTCGCCTGACAAACTGAGGTGAAATGATTGTGGCCAGCGGCAGCTTCGTAACGACGTGATAGCCCCGCGATCCATTATTGTGAAAATCCAGAACCATTCGGTTGATCGTGCCGCCACGTGTGGTACTCGACAGAAGATCCAGGCAACTGACTTCCATCACCCATTCCGGGTTGACCATCTGATACGCGACGTTGTCGCCGTTGACTTCGGCGTATTCACTTTCTACCGACATGTCCTTGAGATCACTGAGCATTTCTCGCCGCTGATCATCGGTAAATCCGCCGCCTACCCGACCAAGCACCTGCAGCGTCCGGTCGGCTCGCTGAACGCCCAGCAAAAGATCGTGCAGCATTCCCTGACGCTCGTCTGTCGATTCGGTATAGCCCAGAACGGCCAGATCCAGCGTGTGACGAGGCTTGACCTTGAAAGTTCCCCCCGCATCACTGCGCGCGACAATCCCTTCGGCCCCTTCTTTCAAGACCCAGGTTTCAAACAGCTTCTGGATTTCGTCGATGGTCTTGACGGTCTTCGATTCGACAGCGTGAGCCAGCGTGCCTGCCCCGAACCATTTGTGAACCAGCTTCCACGTTTCTGTAAATGGCTGAGCAATATTTGCTCCGTCTTTGCTGATGATGTCGAACGCAGCGAATCGCAGCTTTTGCAGATCGCTGGCCCCCTGAGGATTGCGCGCCACAGTGCAGACGTCATGCACGCGCGGGCGACCGTTGTCATCACGCGCCACATACAATTCTCCGGCGACAAGAGCGTCCTTAACCCCTGCCTTGCTCAGCAGCTTGGCCGCTTCGTCCAGCCAGGGAAGCCCGACACGAACGGTTCCGCCGGGGTTCATGCTGAAGATGTTGCCATCACGAAATACCAGGACCGTGAATTCACCGTCGACCTTGCGGCTGACATGGTATTCCCCGGCAGGGATCTTATGAGTGATGCCGTCTCGATCCAGCGGCTGCATGCGCCCACCGGCCAGACGACGGTACTCCTGCACTTTCGGCAGCAGGCTCGAATCCGCCAGCGCAGTGGCCGGAGCCGTTCCGTAGTTTCCCAGCAGGATTTCGACGCGTGATTTATCCAGCCAACTCATGCTTCAGTCTCCGCAGGAGTCTCTACGGGCGCTTTCAGTTCCAGATCCGAAAAATGGAGAATCAGGGCGTACTTGTCACCCTGCGTTCGCCCTTCCAGAAACCCGCGATACGGCGAACCGCCACGGCGAATGATGAGCGGTTGATTCGATTTCGGCCCGGCTCCCAGCAGCATCAGGCTGTCTTTTGCTTCCAACTCCTGAGCGATTCGATACAGAAAATCGTAAGTCAGGCCATTGGTGTGATTCAGTTGCACCTTGCTGACAAACACAAATTTGCGGATCGCCTGTTCTCGCTTGATGTAGACACCTGACCACCGCAGCGGAGTTTCACCATCAAGATTTGTTTCCAGGATTTTGCGAGGCCGGCGGTCGCGCGTTGTACCATCGGGGTTCTTCACCACTTCCCAGAATTGAACCTTGTGGACGATCTTGCGGTCGGGGTCGATGTAGACGCGGGACGTGTCGCTCAGGAACCGACCCGTGTTTTCCAGGTCAATCTCGGGGTCCCCTTCGATCAGCGCCTTGCTGACGTCGTTCAGTTCACCGAACTGAGCACGCAAGGCATCGATGTCATTCGCCACCGGTGCTTTCAGCAGGCGGACGCTGTTCACCTGGCGTTTCTGTTGATCGACCCAGCGGACCTTGAGTGTTGTTCCGACACTTTGTGTTGCAACGTGAGCATCACGTCCGCCACTGTCACTGATATTGATTTCCGGCATGTTCAACCTCAATTGTGAAGCGAGGTCCCTCGTTCCACGCGTTGTATGAGCCTCGTTCAAATCATGTCGAAGTCCATCATGTCTGCATCATCGGCATCGGTTTCTTCTTCCACGGTCGTGATCTGCGTCGGTCCGACAAATTCGACGCGAGTTGGGTTACCCACGGCCATGAAGAAGTTTCCGTCGGCTCCCTGAATCAGGAATCCAGCATCCGCTTCCAGACCTCCCCGATAGCTATAGGGGAACTTGTAAATGGAACCACTTTTCAGCTCTTCGTAGACTGGGCTGGCATCCCCTTCCGGTTCCAGAACATAGACCAGCCGGATGTTGTGCTGCAGGTAGTCGGCAACAGTCGTCGGTTCGGTCAGATTGACGGGGGCACTGTAAGATGACGGGACCGGAGTGATTTCATGGCCTTCGGTATCGACGGGTTTAAGGGCCGCCTTATCGCACCATTCGCCATCCACCGTAAGTTGAGCGAAACTGGAACCACCCCGTCCGATCACGGTGTGCCCGTCGCCGCCAAGGGTTGCGAGTTCGCATTTCCGCCCTTTTTCGTCAAGGACTTCGACTTCTTTGTAGCCGTACAAGCGACTGCGATCGACCTTATTCAGCCCGAACGCAAAGTCACCATCTTTGAAATGGAATACGAGTGGCTTGGCCATAGGGCACCGTCCGGGAAGGACTGTCCCCCAGGGTACCCTGAAACGCCGTCAGCACCACAACTTATTACGAGCTGAGTACGTGGCATGCCAAAGGCTGGAAGGGTTGTCCTGCAGGACTGAAACAGGTTCTGATCTACGACGGAACGATTGGAAAAGCGGAAAAGTCGGCAGAGAGCTCTACCGAAGCAGAGATCATAACAATCGTGACTCAATATCCGTCAAGCGAACGCTGGAAACCGGTAAATGAGAATCTACGATTGTGTCGCGGATTATATGACCGAATCCATCAATGATCCGCCCGGCGGGCTGAGATGATCTCCGTATTCATTCCGGCCCAGTGGAGGCTTCCATTGAATCGGCCGTGCTCCATCTTGACGCACTTGTCCATCACGACCGAAAGTCCAGCCGCCCGGGCTGCTTCCGCCGCTTCGAAATCGATGATTCGCAACTGCGTCCAGATCGCCTTCGCCCCGATTGCTATTGCCTGTTCGACAATATCAGGTAGCTCCGCAGCAGGTCGAAACACGTCCACCAAGTCGACCTCTTCCGGTATGCTCTTCAGGTCCGGGTAGACAGTTTCACCCAGGATCGTACCACCGCGTGGATTAACCGGGATGATGCGATATCCTTCGCGTTTCAAATAGGTCGCGACGAAGTAGCTCGCCTTCTGCCGGTCCGCCGACAGGCCGACAATCGCAATGTTCCGCGATTGTGCCAGGATGTCGCGAATGCAGCCGGAATCCTGATACAGGGCCTGCTGCTCGGGCGTCAGCACCGTATTGAGGTTTATAGCGCAGACAGTGCTTGATCCAGATCCCATATCAGATCCTCCAGGGTTTCCAATCCTACGGACAGCCGAACCAAACCCGGACCGACGCTGCCTGCTGCCAGTTCCTCATCACTGAGTTGCTGATGCGTGGTTGATGCCGGATGGATCACCAGGCTTCTGGCATCTCCGACATTGGCCAGATGCGAAAACAGTTCGAGCGACTCGATAAAGCGTTTTCCTGCCTCTCGCGCGTCGTTACCGATCGGCTTCAGATCGAAGGAGAACACAGCGCCCGGCCCCTTCGGCAGGTACTTTTGAGCGAGTGCATGGAAGGGGCTGTCAGGGAGTCCGGCATAGTTCACGCGAGCGACCTTCGGATGCTCGGAAAGAAATCTGGCCACTCCCATCGCATTACTTACATGACGCTCCATGCGGAGGGACAGCGTTTCGAGTCCCTGAATCAGCAGGAACGAGTTCGTTGGCGACAGGCAGGCACCCGTGTCGCGTAACGTTTCAGTTCTTAGCTTCATCAGGAAAGCGTAATGACCAAATGTGTCGAAAAACCGAAGCCCGTGGTATGAGGGCGACGGATCCGCAATGGTCGGGAACCGGGCGAAATTGAATTTTCCGGAATCAACGACGGCTCCGCCGATGCTGTTTCCATGACCGCCGATAAATTTCGTCGCGGAATGGGTGACAATCGTTGCACCCCAATCGATCGGACGACAAAGGTATGGCGTGGCGAAAGTATTGTCGACAATGAGAGGGATACGACGGCTGTCTGCCAAAGCGGCCAAAGCCTCCAGATCCAGAATCGATCCTCCTGGATTGCCGATTGTTTCCCCGAACAGGCATCGAGTCTGGGGGGTAATTGCCTCTTCCCAGGCTTTCAGATTGCTCGGGTCGACAAAGCGAACTTTGATGGAAAGCTTTTTGAGCGTGTGTGTCAGTTGAGTGACCGTGCCGCCGTAGAGTTGGGATGACGCCACAATTTCATCGCCGGGCTCCAGCAGCGTCATGAATACGGCGAACTGTGCCGCCATACCACTTGAGAGAGCGACTGCACCCGTACCACTTTCCAGCGATGCCAGGCGTTCCTCAAAGACCGCCGTCGTCGGATTGCTGATCCGGGTGTAAATGTTGCCGTAAAGCTTCAGATCAAAGAGTTCGGCAGCCTGCTCGGTGTCATGAAAAACAAAGGATGTGGTCTGATAGATCGGAACTGCGCGCGAACCGACGTGTGGGTCGGGAATATGGCCAGCATGCAGCATCCGGGTTTCGAAGCCGAACTTGCGGTTCTTATCAGTCGGCATTAAGCAGCGCTCCCGAACCATACGGAATCGTTAAACGTATCATGGAATGGGATGTTACGCGACCGATTCGCAATTGACAATTCCGGTCACGCGATGAAAAGCGATGCGGCTGGTGCGTTGCAGAGTGCCGTTTTCTTGGATCAGTATTTTGAGTTCTTGCGACGACGCTCGCCAATTCCGTTCATCTGGTGACGAAGAAATCTAGTTCCGGGATGGCCGCTTAGCGTCGGTCAAACCCTGAGGCCGCGCATCCTTGAATGATTCAATCGCCGTCGTCAGTAACTTGCGGGCGGCAATCGCTTCCGCATCCAGTGACTTGACGTCCAATTCTGTCTCACCGTAGCGGCCATCCAGCTCGAAAAATCGCTCGTTACGGTAGAGCTTGTATTTGTGAGTCCGCGCGAATTCGACAGGCGGCGGCTGTTTGGCGTTCTGGTTTGGCCAATACCATGAGTACAGCCATTCGCGCGGCTGAGACTGTTTACCGAGCGCCGCAGGCAACAGACTTTTCCCATCGACTGTCAAGTTCTCGGGAACGGGCGTCGAACTCGCCTCGCAAACCGTCGGCAGGATGTCAGTCGTGTCAACCAAATCCGACACGACACGGGCTTTTATCTGACCGGGCCAATTCAGAATCAAAGGAACTCGCATTCCGGCGTCAGTGGTCGCACCTTTCCCGCCGCGAACCTGCTTTCCGGACCACTTCGAGGTGATCTTGGGAGCAGTTCCATTGTCGCCCACAAACAGAATCAGCGTCCGCTCGCGCAGCTTAAGCGTCTCGAGATGCTCGACCAGCTGGCCGACGTGGCCATCCATGTGCTTGACCATGTCAGCGAAATGCTTGTCATCTTGATTGACATCTTCGCCCAGTGCTTTCGGATCCCAGTCGGCACTGCTGGGGGTCGGTTGAAACGGACCATGGGTCAGCATCATCGGATAATACACCAGGAATGGTCGGTCCTTGTGTCTGCTCACAAACTCCAGCACCCCTTTCTGAACAAGGTCAGGTCCATATTCGCCGTTTTTGAAGTCGATCTCACGACCATTGATCTCAAGACCGGGATTAGCGTATCGCGGTGGACGGCGTGTGAGTTGCCATAAGACATGCTCATCAAAGCCGAAATGCTTCGGACCATCAGGGCCGTTTGCAAGTTGCCATTTTCCAAAAACACCCGTGACGTATCCGGATTTTTTCAACAGGTGGGCAAACGTCACCTGCTTCGGATCCAGCAGTCCGAAGCGAACGTAATTGCGAACATTCAACTGTCCGGTCATCAATTGAGCGCGCGTCGGAGTACACAGGGGTTGCGTGTAACAATGTTCAAATCGGGCTCCCGTTGCGGCCAGCTTGTCGAGGTTCGGCGTGGAATACGAAGCTCCTCCATTGGCGCCGACACATTCATATCCGAAGTCGTCCGCCAGGATGACAACAATACTGGGCCGGTCAACTTGACTGGCTGTCTCCCGTTCCGACGAATTCGACTCACGTGAGGCGATCAGCAAAACGAAAATACAGAGGAGTCGCGATTTCCGCGGAAACATGGAATTCTTCATTGCTGGAAGTGCCTGATTCTTTTGAACTCGTGCTTCGACGTCAGGAGGTGGCTTCACCGTGCCTCGACTGTTTTCGGGTATTGTACTTCTACCAGCTGACGCATTCGATGCCACAGAGACAACACGCTGCCGCTCCTCAGCGGTCTTCGTGCCTGCCACGAAACACCGCTGTTGTCCCACAACGGCGCTAATCTTTCTTGCTGGGAGTCGCTGCTTTCGAAGCATCTATTCGGGAAGTTGTCCATAGTCCGGCGTGTCGACAACATCGGGATTTTTGATGAACCACGCCTGGTTATTCATAGGGTTGAATGGGACCGAGATGTGTTCATGGACGACCTTCCAATTGCCATCCACACGTCTGTAACCGATTGTCACTCGCATCCAGTTCTGCCCGAGAGGATCATCAGCAGGTGTCGGTACGAAATGATGCAGGCCATGAACAAGTGCGAGATCACCGGAAACGTGAACGCTGATATCGCGATGCTCGGATTTGAACTTCTCCGGGAAGTA
Organism: uncultured Planctomycetaceae bacterium; assembly: GCA_964609845.1. Lineage (GTDB taxonomy): Bacteria > Planctomycetota > Planctomycetia > Planctomycetales > Planctomycetaceae > Schlesneria. The sequence continues at coordinate 13,300 of CAZSTW010000025.1, forward strand.
CGGCAGACAGTTGACCCATGCTTCGCGGATGGCCGCTTTACCAACGGTCTTGTACGGCGGAATCGCGTCGAACATGATGGCGTCGGGCAAGTAATCAGCAGTCATCGCGTCGACGTCTTTGGCTTCCAGCGCAGCCGACCACGCGGCAATCAGACGACGGATCTCGGCCTCGTCATGTGGATTGTTTGCTTGAGTCGTATTCATCGTTGATTCTCCGATTGGTTGTTGACTGAGCCAGGCTTCTACGACATGGTCGAACAAGAATCGGACAAATCGACAACGCTCGCAACGTGGTCGCCGAAAAATTGCGTTTTGCAGGATGTGTTGACGGACCGACAGCGCCAGTCCCCCGACCGCGTGGTTCAGTGACCACCAGCACGTAATCGCCAATATCAGGAACTCGCGACGCGGGCCAAATCCGTCCGATTAACTTGCCGTCGGCATAGTTGGCGAATTTTACCACTGAGATCACGGAGGAGCACTGAGAATTACGGACAGAATCGCCGAAGCATCTGTGGAAGAACGATACGTAGATCACAATTCACTTCCCTGCGATTCTCATCGCAGAATTGCCCTCTGTGCCCCTCGGTGTTCTCTGTGGTAACTCTTAACGATTGGAATGAAAGATTCGTGCGAACCGCGCGACATCCAAGATGAACAGTCACTCGGCATAAAACACGGCCAGCCAGACCGTCGGCTCATTCGGTGTTGTCCATTCGACCCGATGCCGACGATGAGCCGGGATATTTACGAACTCGCCCGGCTTCAACTCGACGACCTCGTCTTCGAACCGCAGACGAGCCGCTCCCTTCAGGACAACAACCCATTCGTGCTCGTTCTGGTCATACCAGAATCCGTCGGGCGAGGCGTGCCCCTGCGAGACGATGCGTTCGATTCGCGCGTTGGCGGAATCCACGAGCGTGGAAAAAACCTCGGTCGGCAGATCGGGTGGAAGATCGGCGAAGAGATTCTGGCAGTTGCCTCTGTCGACAGTCATGGACGTGCGTCCTCAAAAACTTCCAACTTCGTCTACAAGATCCGCAAACCTTTGGGCAGCGATTCTCCAAAGATCAGTGCCTGGTCTTCTGATTCCAGTGTGCCGATTTCTCGAACCAGTTGGCGATATCGCCTGGGGGCAGAAACTTTGTCCATCCAGGCTTCGACACTGTTGACAGTACTGCCGTCGATATCGCGGTAGCGATCACCAGTTTTGCGACTGAGTTGCATTACGGCAAACGTGGCTAATGATTCCGTGGGTGCTGTCTGCATCAGGCCGATCAGCCAACGGGTCACAATATCGGGTGCGACCACACCGTTGAGCGGACCATAGACCAGACGCCGTGCACCAACGCGACCCAGCGACCAGAATGCGGCCGAATGCAGTTGCGCAAATCGATCACGTCGCAGGATGTCGAGCAGCAGGTCACCGATTTCATGTTTCAGTGACAGCGGCAACAGTTCACAGGCCCCGAGAAGTCGCAGGATCTCGGCAGATTCATGGGGGTTGCTGCCAAATTCACTCCCTTTACCACCTGACTGACGGAGTCCTTGTCGAACAGATCCGGTGAGGGGATTGGCCAGTGCCAACTGCTGACCGGCCGTCAATCCACCTGCGATTCTGCGCCAGAGAATCAGCGACTCTGCGCGACAGGCGGGGGTTGGAAAGGCCTGTTTTCCATGGAGCAGCTTCCAGGTCTCAGCCACTCGCCAGTCATCAACGGCCAGTCCGTAGCCAGGACGCAGTGAGAAACCTGCCAGGTTCAGCCAGCGGGCTTCGTGTTGAGCACTCAACCGACGACCCGATTCGATTTCAATCAGCGATTCCCAAAGCTGACGCAGCAGGGTCGTCGGCCATTCGTCGCGATTCATGCCCAGCGTCTCGGTCAGGCGCTTCATCAGCGATGCCGGGTCTCCCTGGCGTGGTGTAAACGCCTGTTCGATCACGACTCGTGCAGACTCGCGAACCGCATCGTCGAAAACTCCTTGACGTTCGGCAATCGCTTCGTGAGCGGCGATATCCGTATGGGTCGCTGAACGGACATCGAACAGCAGTTTCCAGGATCGCTTGCCGTCCACCTCCGTACACCACAGGTCGAGTGTCCCGATTTCGGTCAGCCTGGCCTTCAGGATGACCGAGACTGTCGCCGCCTCTTTCGATTTGCCTGTTTTGAGGACAGTCCGAATTGGGGGTAGAGACTTGATCTGTTCAGGATCAACGTCGACCAACTCCCCCGGCCTGTCGGTCAATCGCGTGCTGGAGACATACAAGGGAAACTCGATCGGTTGCGAGACCAGCAATTGAAACTGCTGCTGTGTCAGATCGATTTCGTGCCCCGGTTCAATCCCCGCAGGAAGCAGGCACAAGGCGCGATGCGTGGCTTCAGACTGAGCATCAATGCCGATGTAGTAGGTTCGCGCCAGCCCCGCAGAAATTCGAACCCCTTCACCACGCCGGACCATTCCGTAGTACGCCGCGCCGCGTGCCACGGCCAGATCGAGACGTTCATTTTCCAGGATGATCGGAGTCCACGTGGGATCACCCTGCCGAAACCATTTTTCCAGAGCGGCGATCAGTCGCTGCTGCAGTAACGGTGATGCGAATACACCTCCGTTAAACAGAACGATATCCGGTCGCGCCGGGTCGATCGGCGATGACGCCGAATCCGCTCGATCCTCCATTGCCACGAATCGATGTGCCGTCAGAAACTGTGCGAGGTACTTTGTAATCGCGGGATCTGGGGCATACGGCAGACCAAACTCCTGGAACCCGGATTGCGAAGTAATCGGCTTTGCGTCGAGCGGTACGTCGGGAAAGAAACCGTCGATCAATACCGATTGAATTTCGTCCCGTGTTACCGAGACCTGCAATCCACCACCGATCAATCGCGAGCCGCTTCCCGGTAACGTCAATGTCCATTTTTCCGGGGCGTCGGCACCCATCAGGACTTCTTTCAACTGGCGGCAGCTGCGTACCAGAACACTCCACTGCCGTGGCTCCAACCGTCCATCACCTTTCAGGCGACGCTCCAGAAAATGAGCCAGCGCCAGGTCGAAGTTGTCCCCTCCCAGAATCAGATGATCACCAACCGCGACACGATGGAATTGAACAATCCCGTCACTCCCTTTGCGGACACGTATCAGAGTGAAGTCGGTTGTTCCCCCACCCACATCGCAGACCAGAATCTTTTGCCCGGGCGAGACCTGCTGATCCCATGTCTGAGCATGCTTATCAATCCAGGCATAGAACGCCGCCTGCGGTTCCTCGATCAGGACCACTCGATTCAGACCGGCTTGTCGAGCCGCTTTGATCGTGAGTTCGCGAGCCACTTCATCGAAGGAAGCTGGAAGTGTCAGAACGAAATCCTGATCGGCCAGCGGGTGCTCGGGAAATTTCGCGTCCCAGGCTTCACGGTACTGTTGCAGATACCGAGCACTGACGGTGACTGGTGACAAGCGTTCGACGTCTTCAGCCCCCTGCCACGGGAGCAGATCGGCAGTCCGGTCGACGCCATTATGACAGAGCCATGATTTGGCGGATCCGATCATCCGTCCAGGAACCTGGGTTCCATGATCTCTCGCGAAGTGGCCGACGAAATATCCCCCGTCCGATTTCTGCCATGGCATCTGAATTGAGCCGACAGGAAATTCACCTGGAGCAGGCTGGTAATGGAACGAGGGAAGTGTGTCGCGTGCTTCGATCTGGCCAGGGGCGACCACTTGAGGGACAGAAAACGTATGGATCTGCCGGGGAGTCTCGCTGGAATCGACATACGCCATCGCGGAATTGGTTGTTCCCAGATCGAGTCCAACGACGAATCGACTGAGCTCTGGTGCATCTGAACTGGTCATCGTGCGTCAATTGTCCTGGCGCGGTTATTGAGGAATGCGGTCTTGGTTTGGTAGCTGAGGTGACTCTTCGTTCGATCTGACTTGCCGGGTATGTGTCGATACCTGTACTTCAGGCCGTGGGCAATTTTCGGTACATCCAGCCATGGTCTGCGGCCCAAAGGGCCAGGAGTTCCCCCAGCCAGGGCCCTTCGGCCCTGGAATCGATCCCCTAAAATTTTCATGAGGCCTGAAGGGCCGGTCATTCCATTCGATGAGTTTAAAGACCACGGGAATGTTCGGCCCTTCAGGCCTCAGATCCTGTTCTAACATCATTTCCCAGGGCCGAAGAGCCCTGGCTGAGGGAACTGCTGGCCGACTTGGGCCGCAAGACCGGAATCTCCTGGATTTCTGAAAAGCACTCACCTCGACTATCTCTTTGACTTTCTGTTTCAGAACATACGGGGTAGGAATCCGCGACAAGGCCGCACAGAGTTTCTCACCACAAATCGAAAATCCCAGCCCGTGGATGTACTATACGACCTTTCCCTGTGACTCATCAAAGCACTCGCTCAACCTTTGTGAGGATCCCCATGCACGTTTTGATCCGTTCGTTCATGATCATCGTCCTGCTTGCATCCATTGGATCTGCTCAGGATGTCAAAGTTCGGGGAACCATTGTTGACGCAGACACAGGAAAGCCAGTAGCAACCAGGATTTACATTCAGGGGACGGACGGCAAATGGTACTTCCCCAAGTCTGACGATGCGACCGGCACTGCCATCGAATACAAGCGGCAGGTCGGGACCAGCAGCGTCGAACAACATGTGACTCTGTCAGCTCATCCGTTTGTTGTCGACCTGCCGCTGGGGAAGTACACATTCCTTGTCGAACGAGGAAAGGAATATCAGCCCTTCGAAAAGGTGATCGAGATTTCCGATCTTCCGGCACCGATCCGGATCGAGATCCGGCGCTGGACGAATATGGTCAGTCACGGCTGGTACTCGGGCGATGTTCATGCACATCGTCCGCTGACGGACATGCCGAATCTGGTCATGGCGGAAGATTTAAATGTTGCGATGCCCCTGTCACATTGGGTGACAGCAGCAGAAACCAGTCCCATCAGCGGAAACCGGGTGAAAGAGCCCGCTCCCAAGCCAGCATGGATTCCTGTCGACGCGACACACGGCATTTATCCTCTGAATACCGAATACGAAATCTTCACCGTCGGCGGAAAGTCGCACACACTCGGAGCAGTCCTGATCTGTGGTCAGAAGTCGGTGATTGATCAAGGGGTTCCTCCAGTCAGACGCATTGCCGAACGAGCTCATGCCGAAGGGGCGTTTCTGGATCTGGAAAAGCATTCATGGGCCTGGTCGCCAATGATCGTGCCACTGATGAAAGTCGATCTGTTTGAACTGGCGAACAATCATTGCTGGCGCACTCCGTTTGGATTTCCGGCATGGACCGTCGACGCCGCGCCGAAATCAATGAATCTCGAAATGACCGACAAAGGATTCACCGAATGGGGGTGGATCGAATTCGGCCTGAAGAGTTACTACGCCTACTTGAATTGCGGTTTTCGCATGATGCCGTCGGCAGGAACAGGGGCAGGAGTACACCCGGTCCCATTCGGATTCGGTCGCGTCTATGTGCATGTTCCCGGCGAGTTCACTTATGAGAAGTGGAGACAGAATCTATTGGCAGGACGCAGTTTTGTCACCACGGGACCGATGATGCGACTGTCATTTAACGGGGCAGATGCCGGCGAAACCTTTCGCGTCACCGAGAACACCGCCACGGTCAAGGTGAGCGGAGTCATCGAATCTGCAGCGCGACTGGGCCGTGTTGAAATCCTGCGCGATGGGGATGTCGTCTGGTCCAGTTCTCTCGAAGAATTGAAGCCGCGCGACGGTGTCCATTCCTTCACGATCGATCAGACAGTCTCGTTCGAGCGGTCCGGCTGGATGATCGTCCGGTGCTTTGAATCACACGCCGACAAGCGAGTTCGGTTTGCACATTCGGCCCCGGTCTTCATGGAAATCCCCGGCAAGCCGGCAATTCCCAAGAAGTTCGAAGTGGAGCATTTCGTCGATCGGATTGAAAAGGAACTGGCCCGCCACAAGGGTGTCCTGAATGCCGATACAATCGACGAATACAATGAAGCCCTGCAGATTTATCGAGGACTGTTGCCACAATCCCGCTGATCCCGCTCACAATTCCTGCGAAGTTTGCATCTGCCCCCGGTACAATGGTAGCCTGAACAGGGTTACAGATGGTTAAGAGAATTCGAGGTTTTGCAGATGGCTCGCTACTGGATCATGATCGGGGTTATCGCTGTGTCGGCGGCCTTACTCGGCTATGCGGCGTTTGCACCTGTCTCTCAATCGAATGCGACGCCTCAAGTCACAAAAGCAAATTCACTGCCGAGTGCTGCTGAATCAGACGACACGGTATCGCCCCCGGTTATCACTGCAGAACCGAAGGATGTTCCGCCGGGAATGAAGTGGATTCCCGGTGGGACGTTTCAGATGGGCAATGAGAAAAGCCCTCACGAAGACGAACGTCCTGTGCATGCCGTGACTCTCGATGGATTCTGGATGGACGAAACAGAAGTTACGAACGAGCAGTTCCTGAAATTCGTCAAGGAAACAGGCTACAAGACTGTCGCCGAACGGGCTCCGAAGCGAGAGGAAATTGAAGCGCAGGTCCCGCCCGGTACACCCATCGATGATTCCGTGCTGGTTCCCGGATCAATCTGCTTCAATCCCAAGTTCGACATGCGGACCTTGCGAAAAGATTTTGCCAACTGGCCGTATCAGGTCTGGAAGTACGAACCCGGCGCTGACTGGCGTCATCCGCTCGGGCCGAATTCATCCATTGATGACAAACTGAATCACCCGGTGATTCACGTTTCGTGGGAGGATGCTCAGGAGTATTGCAAATGGGCAGGACATCGACTGCCGACCGAAGCCGAGTGGGAATATGCCGCTCGTGGGGGATTGAGTGGCAAGGAATACCCCTGGGGCAGCGAACGTAATCCAGAGGGACAATGGCGTCACAACACCTGGCAGGGTGTTTTTCCGGAAACGCACGACGTCAAGGATGGATTTGAAGGGACCGCTCCCGTGAAATCTTTTCCTCCTAACGAATATGGACTCTACGATATGTCGGGGAATGTCTGGGAATGGTGCCAGGACTGGTATCGCCCCGACTACTATTCCGAAAGTCGCAAGCGAAACCCGCAAGGTCCGTCAAACAGCCTCGATCCGAATGAGCCTCTCGTTCCTAAACGCGTTCAACGTGGTGGGTCATTCATGTGCAGCGATGACTATTGCACGGGTTACCGTGTTTCAGCACGCATGAAAGGTGACATTCTGTCGGGGACGTTTCATTGTGGATTTCGAACGGTAAAGTCGCCGCGTCCAAGAGATTCTCGATAGGCGATATCTCTGCCACAGATTTGGGGCCGAATACTCATGATGCTTCAATTGCGATCTGCGTCACGAGTCTTGCTGCTGGCTTTGGCGATCGGGACATCATGCGGTCAGGTGCTGCCAGCTGCTGATTATTTCCTGACGATCGGTGGCGGTTATAATCCAACAGGCAACCAGGCTTCGCTGGAAGCGAATGTGATTTTTTTCCAGCAGGTGCTGGGGGAAAAACATCGCGGAACGCGTCATCACGACATTTTCTTTTCTGACGGGAACGATCCGATCGCGGATCTGCAAGTCCTGGCGACCAAAGCTCGACAGGACCCGGCGACCGAACTGCTGGCGTCTCTTCACCGCCAACGTGGTGAAGAGCAACTCGAATATCGAAACCACCGCATACCTGATATCACTGGTGGGCTCGACCCCGCACTGGTTCACCAGCGTCTGAAATCAATCGCCAGGAAGGCTCAGCCGGGTGATCGGCTGATCGTCTACGTCACTGCACATGGAAGTGAGGGAAGCAAGACCGATCCCTTCAACACGACAATTGACTGCTGGAATGAACAACAGATTACCGCACGGGAGTTCACTCGTTGGCTGAGCGAGCTGCCGCCAACGATCCCTGTTGTAATGGTGATGGCGCAGTGCTATTGCGGTGGTTTCGGTCATACGATTTTTCAGGAACTGAATAAGAAAAAGGGCCTGGCCAAACAGATCCGAGTCGGATTCTTTGCCCAGCAACACGATCTTCCAGCAGCAGGTTGTCGGCCAGATATTCACAATGATGAAGAGTTCAGCAGCTATTTCTGGGGTGCCATTGTTGGACGCAGCCGGACAGGTGTTCCCGTGACGGGATGCGACATCAACGGTGATGGCGTGGTCTCATTTGCCGAAGCGTATGCGCACGCAGTTGTTGCCGGAAATACAATCGATATCCCGTTGCGTACGTCCGATGTCCTGCTGCGAACCTACAGCCGCATGTCACTCGCGGACGTCGAAAGGCCTGTTTCTGAGGACGCGAACTCACCGGAAACGAAACCGGAAACGAAACCAACAGCTGCTGACGCACGTTCACAGCCAAAGCCGCCAGCACTTGGAGGTACGTTGCAGTCGTTCGTCGATCAAGGACGCCCTGTCTCAGGTCGGATCGTCTCGGGCCTCAGCAAAAACCTCGGATTTTCATTGCAGGACGAAGCTTCGGCGGTCGTTGCGGCCTATGAGTCTCATCGCAGGAAATCAAGGCAAGGCTCCGGCCCGGGTGGGAACCGACGACGTTCTGGATCGGGGCGGCGCGAGCTGCTGCAACAGATTTCAGAGAAGTGGCCGGAACTGGCTGATCCAAAGCATTGGGAAGAATCCCCGCTGCTCAAGCCTGACAATCAGGAAAAGCTGCTGGCAGAGATCAAGCAATTGCCTGCCTGGAAGGGCTTTGATCAACGCCGAGAGCAACTCGCAGCATCAGAGAAGCAGGCGGAAGAAAACGAATTGCGAGAAGTCAAGTTTCGACGATTGATCAGCACACTGGAATCGATCCAGTTAGAAAAGAATCTTCCAGACGTCGCTGCAGCTGGAATCGTCGAACGCTATCGGCAGTTGATTCGCCTGGAAGAATCATCACTCAGTGCGACAAATCCGTAAACGATTGTGTCGGTCGAACGATCTGACGCCTGTTTGCTTTCTGTCGGTGAATACTCATCGCATCACTGCCGTTCTTGCTCAGTGACCGTTGGGGCCCGCTCGAACGTTATTCGAGGGACCATGGATATGTTGTCGAAGACGTCATTGCCGGGATGCCCCGACGGCAGGCATGGACAATTCAAAAAGATATTGGGTAGCGGTCAGTTCTGATCAACGATCGTCTATCGTCTCGGTATCAGACCATAACGGCATAATCGATACATTCGGACCGAATTTACCTGCGACCAACAATCTGTAGAGACAATTCAAGGTACTTCGGGTTGGTGGCGCCGGTAACGTCACGACAGCGACGGGCACATCGGCCCGACGACATCGTGACCGTATCTCGCTGCGCTCAAATAGAATCGTGCCTGATTCGGTAAAGTCGAAAATCCGCCCTGCGACTTCGATCCGTTTGCAAGAGGCATCATGGCAATTGATTCCACCAGTGACTCGCTTGAGTTGACGAATCCTGCTGTCGGAACTCGACACGCGTTCGTTGCGTCAACTGTGTTTGCGATCACGGTCTTCAGCAGTGCCTTTCTGCTGTTTCTCGTGCAGCCACTGTTGGGAAAATACATTCTGCCCTGGTTCGGCGGCAGTCCATCGGTTTGGACGACCTGCATGCTGATCTTCCAGGCGTTGCTCTTTTTTGGCTACGCGTATGCCCACCTGCTGTCGCGACTGCCGTTACGCTGGCAGGCTGTTCTACATGCGGGAATGTTGCTGACCGCGGTCTGCACGCTGCCGATTACTCCCGCGTCCTACTGGAAACCGACAGAGATCTCGGATCCCGCAAATCAGATCATTTTGCTCGTTCTGGCCTGTGTGGGACTACCATACTTCCTGTTATCAGCAACGGGACCATTACTGCAGTCGTGGTTTGCCCGGACGCAACCAGGCATCTCGCCATATCGACTCTACGCACTCTCCAACATCGGTTCCTTGTTGGCTTTGGTGGCATACCCATTCGTGATTGAACGCTGGTTGTCAAAGCCAGATCAGACCGTTGCGTGGTCCTGTGCGTTTGCACTGTTTGCGATCCTGTGTGCTGTTTGCGCAGGGTTGGTTTGCTGGCGTGCAGGTGGAGCCGTAAAGATCGCTCGAACAGAGTTCGAGTCAGGTCTATCGCAATCTTTGGAATCAAGTCCGCCGACTGCCGGCTTGATATTGCTCTGGTTTTCCCTGTCGATGGTCGCCTCGATGTTTCTCCTGGCCTCTACCAATCAGATCTGCCTGGATGTGGCCGTGATCCCGTTCCTGTGGGTGATTCCCCTGGCGCTGTACCTTCTGACGTTTATCATTTGCTTCGACGGTGACCACTGGTATCAACGTCGTGTGTTTCTGACGCTTTCTCTGCTGACGATGCCGGTTGCCTGCTTCTACACATTGCTTCCCGCCAGTGGTTCACTGGTATTCCAACTGGGTGTTTATTTCACAGCTCTGTTTGCGGGATGCATGGTCTGCCATGGTGAACTGGTTCATCTGAAACCATCACCAAAATATCTGACACTGTTTTACTTGACGATTTCAGCGGGAGGGTCTTGTGGAGGGTTGTTTGTCGGTTTGCTTGCTCCGGCAATCTTTGTCGATTACTACGAATTTCATGTCGCTGTGCTGGGCTTTGTCCTGCTGGCCGTGATCATTGTGTTGCGTTCCGGATTGACGGTCCACCAGTTCCAGCGAGTTGGGATGGCGGCGCTCTTATTCTGGTGTCTGGCCATTATCTGTTTCAGCGTCGGTGCGAAGCAGTCTTCCAGGTACATGGTCATGTCCCGAAATTTCTATGGAAACCTGAAGGTCGAACGTGAAATCTCTCGCGGCCAGACCCGAGCGCCCCGCTTGCTGGTACACGGGCGTATCGTACACGGCGCGCAGAACGTGGCATCCCCCGTTCGGCGGATGGAACCGACCACGTATTACGGCCGGAAATCGGGCGTCGGGTTGGCCTTTGCTCATGTTAATCAGAAGCCGGCGCGACATGTCGGAGTCATCGGGCTGGGGATTGGTACGATCGCCACGTATGGCCGGTCCGGCGATCGCTTTCGGTTCTACGAAATCAATCCGGCAGTCGTTGACTTCGCACGCAGCTATTTCCTGTTTCTGGCAAAATGCCAAGCTGAGAGTGAATGCATCATTGGCGATGCACGACTGGTCCTGGAACGCGAAGAACCGCAAGCTTTCGACTTGATCGTCCTGGACGCCTTTAGTGGTGACGCCATTCCCGTACATCTGTTGACGAAAGAAGCCTTTGAAGTCTATTTGCGACATCTGGCTCCCGGCGGGTTACTCGCGTGCCACGTTTCCAATGTCCATTTCGATCTGCTTCCGGTACTGGCAGGAATCGCGGACGATCAGGGACTGTCCGCCATCCAGATTGATTCCGAAGGAAATCCCGCGGAATTCCAGACGGACGCAACATGGGTGATCCTGTCACGTGACGCCGACGAACTGGCCACGTTTACCCAAGGAAAGAACTTCGATTCCGTACGCCGTACGTTCTGGACAGATGACCAGAACAACCTGTTTGATGTACTCACGCGATAGACGATCCTGTCAACATCAATCAGACAGAGTCTGAGATGGGTTCGTAGCTTTCGGCGATTTTTTCTGAGTCCCACAACTTACGATGTCTTTTTCCGGCGACCTCGAACGGGCGCCGATGTAATCAGTCCTTTCAGGACTCGCAGGTTGATGGCATCCAGGTCTTCGCCCTCTTCCTCTCCCTTCTCGGTCTCCAGATACATTGGGATCTCGGCGAACCGGGCGTCGTTCAGGATATGTCGAAACGGTTCCAGTCCCAGGCAGCCGCGCCCAATATGCTCGTGCCGATCGACGCGGCTGCCGAGTGGCTTTTTGCTGTCGTTCAGGTGCCAGGCGCAAATCCGACTGATACCAATCGTCCGATCGAACTCAGCCATCGTCGTAGCGTATTCCTCGGGCGTTTGCAGCGGATATCCGGCTGCAAAGATGTGACACGAATCGACACAGACCCCCAGTCGACCCGAGTCCTTCACCGTGTTCAACAGGGTCGCGATATGTTCAAAACGGTGCCCCAGATTCGTCCCCTGACCGGCTGTTGTCTCCAGCCAGAGCTGACACTGGATCCCTCGAGTCTGCTGATGAACCTGATCGATGGCCGTCGCAATCCGGCTCAAGCCTGCCTCTTCGGATGAACTGACAAAGCTACCGGGATGCATCACGACCCCAACCAGTCCCAGACGTTCCGCACGCTGCAGTTCATCAATCAAGGCCTCGATCGACTTCTGCCACAGAACATCGTCCGGGCTGGCGAGGTTGATCAGATAACTGTCATGAGCACATGGCCGACGCAATCCGGCTCGCTCGATGGCTTCTCGAAACAGGCGGACGTCGTCATCCGACAGCGGCTTCCCCTTCCACTGATTGTTGTTCTTGCTGAAGATCTGCACAGTATCCATGCCGAGCAACGCGGCGGTGTCTGCGGCCTTGTAATACCCCCCTGCAATCGACAAATGAGAACCCAGAAGTGGCAATTGAGTTTTCCATGCTGAATGATTTTGGAGACTGACGCAGATGCCTATGATAGCGTCTGATCGAATGTGGTCGCCATGGTCAGGCATGACAGTTCACAACTACCGTGTTGCGAAGAAGATTCTTGTCGTTCGAATTGATCGGACTTCTCATGATGAGCAACATCTTTGAACGGGTACAACCGACGTCGGCCGAGTTATTGGCGCTCGTTGCGGGCAAAGAAGCTTCGCCCGGTGATCTCAAGCGCCTCGCTGAAGAATTGCTGCAAAAGTACGTCAGCCAGCGGATTCCCGAATCGGTTCGAATGCTGATCACGATCGCCCAGGGGGGGATGATCGGTGGCAGCGACGGGTGGTTTGGGCCAGCACAGGCGAAGTTTGATTGGAAATGGCTGGCTGAGTCTCATCAAATCGCCGTCGATGGATCAATCTCTGCTGAGGAATTCCGCGGTTCGCCAGAATGGTTCGCGCGGCTGGATCGTAATCGCAGCGGAACGATCACAGCAGAAGATCTCGACTGGTCTGACAGTCATCCGTGGGTTCAGCATGCCTATCTGGTCAATCGTCTGCTACGGCGGCTGGATACCAAAGGGGACGGCAAACTGACTCGGGCAGAATGGATGACCTTCTTCGATAATGTTTCGCAATTCGGCGACGCCGCCACGATTGAGGACCTGCGAGAAGCCTGGCTGGCGGGAATCTCGGCAAGTTTTTATCCCGGCGACGCACCGACCCAGCAGCAACTGGTACAGGGATTACTGAACGGTGAACTCGGTTCATTGTACGAAGGACCGTCGGTCGGTGATCGAGCACCTGATTTCACGCTGACGACGCAGGATGGCAAGCAGACCATTCATCTGGCAGACGTGATTGGCTCCAAGCCAGTTGTCCTCGTGTTTGGCAACTTCACCTGCAGTCCGTTCCGTTCGATGTACCCCGGCGTTGAAGCGGTGTATCGCCGATTCCAGAACGACGCCACATTTCTCGCCATCTATGTTCGCGAGGCACATCCGACCGATGGCTGGAAAATGCAATCGAATACGAAACTGGGTGTTGAAGTGTCACAACCGAAAACGCTGGCCGAAAGAACCGCTGTCGCCAGCCAATGCTTCCGGTTGCTGAACCCATGTATTCCGCTGCTGGTTGACGAAATCGATGATCGTGTCGGCAATGCCTACAGCGGGATGCCTGCTCGACTGTATGTCATTAATCAGGAGGGACGAGTGACCTACAAAGCGGGTCGCGGTCCGTTTGGTTTCAAGGTCGGCGAAATGGAACAGTCACTGATCATGACCCTTATGGCAGGTCGACAGGCGCGGCCATGAAACGAATGAGCGTCTCAGCCCTCCCTTTTGTTCGTCAGCCTTGATTTTTCGCCAATAAACCGCAGTCTGTTTGCACGGCAACTTTGATCTTCGACGGATGTCCCTGGAACGAAGCGAGGCGGATGAATGGCTGATCGACTGGCTTGGATACTCGGTTTTGCACTTGTCCTGGGTTCGATGGCCCCTGTGCTCGGTGATGGTCCGTCGGACAACGTTGCTGACAACGTCCGCAGAATTCCCAAGATCGGAGTCGAAGTTCCCGAGGCGGACCGGGTCGAACTGGAGCAGGGATTGGCCAAGCTGGGCCAGCAGATTGCCAGCTTGCGGCAAAGTGCTGATCCTCAAACCAAAAAGTTGCTTCCTGATGTCCTGATCTATCATCGCGCTGTTGAACAGGCACTCAAATTTCGTGAGTTCTTCGACGTCAAAGAGATTCCCGTAGCGAAAAACCTGCTGGCGCAAGGGCAGCAGCGCGCGGAACAACTGCTGGCAGGCAAGGCTCCGTGGACGCAACAGACCGGCGTTGTCGTACGCGGATACATTTCGAAAATCGATCGAACGGTCCAGCCCTACGGACTGGTCATTCCCGCCAGCTATGATTTCAGTGGCCAGAAGCCTTACCGGCTCGATTTCTGGTTTCATGGACGCGGCGAGAACTTGAGTGAATTGAATTTTCTGAATGATCGTTCCAAGAATGTCGGGGCGATCTCGCCAGCAGACACGATTGTGTTGCATCCTTACGGGCGATACTGCAATGCCAACAAGTTTGCCGGGGAAGTCGATTCGTTCGAAGCTCTGGCGACCGTTCAGCAACAGTATCGCGTTGATGCTGAACGGATCGCTGTGCGAGGATTCTCGATGGGTGGGGCCGCCGCGTGGCAATTTGCGGTCCACTATCCTGATCGCTGGTTTGCCGCCAATCCCGGGGCAGGTTTTTCTGAGACTCCCGACTTCCTGAAGGTCTTCCAGAATGAAACGCTGACACCGACCTGGTACGAGCAGAAGTTGTGGCGGATGTATGACTGTCCCGGTTATGCAGCCAACCTGGCACACCTTCCAACGGTGGCCTACAGCGGCGATATGGACAAGCAGAAGCAGGCTGCTGACATCATGGCGGCGGCGTTTGAACGCGAAGGGATGAAACTGCTGCATATCATCGGACCGATGACCGCTCACAGTATTCATGCGGAATCGCGGAAAGAGATCGAAGCAAAGCTGGCCGAGTGGGCCGTAAAGGGAATTGATCGACATCCATCGTCGATTCAGTTCGTCACTTATTCATTGAGCTACAACACGATGCACTGGCTGACTGTCGACGGGCTGAAAGAGCATTGGGAAGAAGCTCGCGTCGTCGTGAAGCCAACAAACACCACATTGAATGTGACAGCGAGTAACGTCTCGGCTCTGACTCTCACACCACCAAAAGGCTCACCGAGAAAAGTGACGTTCGGGTCTGGATCGGCGTTTGATCTTCCTGCGACCGGTCCAGCATCGTTTGTGCTGAGCCCTGAGGGATGGAAACCCGGAACACTGACCGGGTTGCGGAAGAAACATGGTTTGCAGGGACCAATCGACGACGCATTTCTGGATTCGTTCGTTTTCGTCAAGCCGAGTGGTCCGTGTCGCAGTGAAGCGGTCGATAAGTGGGTGAAGTCCGAAATGGATCACGCTGTCACTCACTGGCGGCAGCAGATGCGAGGTGACGCGGTGGTGAAATCGGACGGCGAAATCACAGACGCCGATATCGCCGGATCGAACCTGGTGTTATGGGGCGATTCTCAGTCGAACAAGATTCTGGCAAAAATTGCGGAAAAACTTCCGATCCAATGGACGGCAACTTCCGTTCAAGCCGGTAAGCAATCGTTCGACCCAGCTCAGCATGCACTGATTGCCATTTATCCAAACCCGTTGAATCCAGAGAAGTATGTCGTTCTCAACAGCAGCTTTACCTACCGTGAATACGATTACCTGAACAATGCAAGACAGACCGCCAAGCTGCCCGACTGGGCCATCGTTGATGTGCGAACACCACCGAACAGCCGCTTCCCTGGCAAGGTCGTGGCAGCAGACTTTTTTGATGAACGATGGCAATTGAAACCCGAAAAGACCAAGTGATCAAAAGGCGTCACAAGTGATTTGTCCGCCTGACACTTCGTGTCGGGCGACGTGAATCGCGGAGAATCTATGCCCGAGCCCCATCGCCCCAAGGAACATCCTGACGACGAACACCGCGAACAGAAGGTCGCGGGGCACGGGGAAACTGTCGACGACGGTAAGGGGCGGATTTTTCCGTGCGATGAGTGCGGTGCGGATCTTGAGTTTTCGATTGGAACCCAAAGTCTGAAGTGTCCGTTCTGTGGCACCATCAAGACGATTGAAATCGCAGAAGCTGCCAACGTCGTTGAAAACGACTTCCTGGCCATGGTCGATAAATTGCGGCTTCAGCATCAGCAGGGGCATGCGGACGACGAGAGTGCCGAAAACGAGCACGCGGTGCGGTGTGGGGCTTGCGGGGCCGAAGTCGTTTTCCAGGGGACGCTGACCAGTTCCGAATGTCCCTACTGTGCCTGCCCCCTGCAGCGGGACAAGATTCACGATGCTCCGACGCGGATTCCTGTCGATGGCATCCTGCCCTTTCAGATCGCCGAACCTGATGCAGCCGGCAGGCTGCGTCAATGGGTGCAATCTCTCTGGTGGGCTCCGAATCAGTTCCTGCGCGATGGAGCCAGTGGAAAATTCAACGGCATTTACCTGCCGTATTACACATTTGATGCCCAGACGGACACCGCCTATGCAGGTCAACGAGGCGACTATTACTACGTCACCGTGGGAGAGGGAAAAGACCAGCGGCAGGAGCGGCGTATTTCGTGGAGTTTTCGGTCAGGCCGGTTTCAGCGTTTTTTTGATGACGTGCTGATCGTGGCTGTGAAAGCAGAAAATGAAGGATTGCTGAGAAGCCTCGAACCTTGGCCTCTGAAGAATTGTCTCCCATTCACTCAGCAAGTCCTGGCGGGATTCTATGCACGGACCTACGACGTATCCCTTGAAGATGGATTCGGAGTGGCTCGGCTGCGGATGGAAGGGGAATTGACGAGTGACGTTCGGCATAGGATTGGCGGCGATGAGCAGAGTATTTCGTCACAGCGGACACATTACAGTGACGTGACGTTCAAGCATCTGCTGTTGCCAGTCTGGCTGATGGCGTATCGTTACAAAGAAAAGTCGTATCGCGTTATCATTAACGCCGTAACGGGTGAAGTTTCCGGCGAGCGGCCCTACAGCCTGTTCAAGATCATGGCGGCAATTCTGACAATTGCTGCCATTGTCGGTGTGATCGTCGCGCTGAACCAATCCCGATGAAGGCCGAGTTTTTCGTATGCCCTATGTGTGGTTCGTGGTCGTCTGCTCCATCTGGGGCAGCAGTTTTATCCTGATGAAGCGTGCGATGCTTTGTGTCTCTCCGATCGGTATCGGGGCGATTCGAGACGCGTGCGGGGCCTTGGTTCTGGCCGCAATCTTTCTGATGGTGCGACGAAAATCCTCGCTCCGTCGAAAAGATCTGATCCCTCTGTGCGGAATTGCGATTCTGGGATTTGCATGGCCGCATTCGATTCAGCCGGATCTGGTCAGCCGCGTTGGTAGTGCCTTCATTGGTATGACTGTTGGTATGACTCCGCTGATCACGATCCTGGTTTCGATCCCGATGCTTGGTGTCTTTCCAACTCCAAGACAACTTTTCGGAGTCATCGGTGCCCTGATCTGCATGGTGATCCTGATGCAGGACGAAATGCGTCATTCGGTGGCCTTGATTGATGTACTGACGGCCTTCAGTGTCCCGACCACATACTCCATCGCCAACAGCTGGATTCGCCGCTCTCTCCGCCATCTTCCCCCGCTGGAATTGACGTTGCTGTGCCTGGCGATGGCGTCGAGCATGCTGCTGCCGCTGCTGCTGATTGTTCCAGACCGGCGTACGATCGACCCCGGAAACTGGCTGATCGCGATTGCGTCTGTGGCAACACTGGGAATCGCCGGGACCGGATTTGCCACGTATCTGTTCAATAAACTGGTTCAGGACCAGGGGCCGCTGTTTGCATCAATGACAACGATCCTGGTCCCGGTCGGTGCAATCTTGTGGGGTTGGGCCGACGGGGAGCAGATCACATCGATTCAGATCGCCGCTCTGGCGGGGATTCTGGTCATGGTGACAATCGTCCAGTTTGGTGCCGTCCAGCCAGGCCCCGCCAAACAGGATGAGTGAGATCAGACGATCGGCGAGTAACTTCGATGCTGCCGTGAAATCGTCGGGATGTGGCGACGACGCTGACGCGATTCCTATGCCGCTCTTCTGAGTCGGCAGTCCGCAGAAACCAATGTGGCGTCTCGACAGGCAATTCTCGATTGCCTCCGCGATGCTCCGCATTGTTGGTGCTTGTACATTGCGGGGTGGCCCAGCCCAACCCCATGGAAATCGCCGTTTTAGTACGTGTCGCACTTCCGTGTCGCGTCGAAACATGGGCTAGACGCTGTCGTTTGATGCCCGCGGGACGCCACACTGAAATGAGATGCGATCTAATTAATGTTAGGGTGGAGACAAGCTCGCTTCGAGCGCCGGTGCACCGTCTTTGCCTTTTTGAATGGCTTGTTGCTCTGAATTGGTGTGCCGGCGCGGCGAAGTACCGCTGGTCCTACCGTCCATCCTGCACTGCTCTGCCCTGACTTGAAGGGGGAACTAAGATACGCACAGACACAAATTCGCCACGTTAGGAACACAGAAATGGATTTGAGTGCGAGATGATCCGACTCGGTCTCTGCTGCATGTTTCGTGATGCGCCCATCAAGTTTGTCACTACGACAGCGACTGCCATCGGCAAGATGACGCGGCGCGATGCCCTGACGAAATTGCAAGGGCTCTGCCTGGCAAACGCCGATGCCTTACTCGCTGCTTTAAAGTTCTGTGCCGACAACAACATCGGCTGCTTCCGGGTGAACAGCCAGATCCTTCCGGTCAAGACGCATCCGTCGTGTGGCTATGCAATTAGTGATTTGCCTGATGGCGACGAGATCATTCGTCGCTTTCAGGAGTGCGGCGAATTCGCCCGGCAGCATCAACTGCGAACCTGTTTTCACCCCGACCAATTCGTGGTGCTGAACTCACCCAGACTCGACGTCGTTGAGAAGTCCGTTCTGGAACTGGAATACCAGGGAGAAGTGGCGGAGTGGATCGGGGCTGACGTGATCAATATCCACGGGGGGGGAGCGTATGGCGACAAACCCAAGGCGCTCGCTGCATTCGCTCGAAGCCTCGACCTGCTTTCACCCCGCGTGCGCAGCCGATTGACCGTCGAAAATGACGACAAAACCTATACCCCGTCCGACCTGTTGCCTATCTGCCACGAAACCGGGATACCCCTGGTCTACGACGTGCACCACCACCGCTGTCTGCCTGACGAACTGAGTGTCGAACAAGCCACGAAAAAAGCTCTGGCAACCTGGGATCGTGAGCCGATGTTCCATCTTTCCAGTCCGATTGAAGGCTGGGACGGACCGAAGCCTGAACGGCACCATGATTTTATCGATGTGAACGATTTTCCAGACTGCTGGCGGCGAAAGCAGATCACTGTCGAAGTCGAAGCCAAGGCCAAGGAAGTGGCGGTCGAGAAATTGAGGACCGACCTGAAGAATGCAGAACCTGAAAGTATCTGGTCTGTCTATCTCTTGCGATGTGCAGACGGTTCCCTGTACACCGGAATCAGCAATGATGTTCCTCGTCGACTGAAGCAGCACAATGCCGGCACGGCCGCACGCTATACCCGCAGTCGCCTTCCTGCGGTTCTGGTTTACCAGGAAATTCAGGCCAGTCGCAGCCTGGCTCTGAAACGCGAACTCGCCATCAAAGCTCTCTCAAAACAGAAAAAAGAGCTGTTGATTCGGGATTCGCAGTCCACTGTCCCAGATTCACGTTGAGCCTTCGGTGTCTCGACTGCGCTCGAACCCGATGCATTCCACGACCGGTTGGGGTGGATACCTGGCAAAACGATCGTCGCTGACGGACTTCTGACACAACAGAAAGCGTGATCCCTTGCCGGAAACGACTTCCTTCAGGTGGCGACAGAATTCGCACAAGCTGGGGATCATTGCTGAGTGGACCCGAAAGGCATGAGTGTTTCCTATCCGCTGCTCCATGATATCAGGATTCAAACGGACGTTAAGTGATAGGTGCCACACGAAAAATCCTGCCACCTCGGACGCCAAGCTAAGAGACGAGCTTTCTCACGGTTTCGGCGAGTTTCGTTCCGATTTGCCTGACGCTTAAACGTAACGCAGCATCTTTCAGAGAGCCATCGGTGTCAAATGCTTCGTGGGCCTTTGGAACAGCGACCTGCTCAGGCAAGACGATGACTCCAATGTTGCCCAGTATGGATCGCAGATGAACAAGCCCCCTGAGCCCCCCCAGCGCACCTGGTGAAGCACTGACGAGACTCACGACTTTTCCTTGAAACGCGGCCAGTGTGGATTCATGCGGGGCAGGACGGGAAACCCAATCGAGGGTGTTCTTCAGAAGCGGAGTGACGGAGCTATTGTATTCCGGGGAGGCAATAATCAATCCCTGATGGTCTTTGAACAATTGCTTCAGCAACAGGACGTTGTCGGGCAACCCTTCGGCCTCCAGATCCTGGTCGAACAGTGGCAAGGGATAGTCTTTCAGGTCGATGATTGTCACATCCGCACCCACTTCTTGAGCCCCTTCGGCCGCGACCTTGACGAGCTTTTTGTTGAACGAATCCTGGCGAGTGCTACCAGCGAAGGCAAGGAGTTTGGGAGATTGTGACATGGAGATGCCTTTCATAATCTGAGGGAAAGCCTGCCACTGTTCGACGTCAATTCAAATCAAAGAGCATGATCTCAGCAGATTGACTCGCTACGATTTCCAATTGATTTTCCTGACTGATTGCCGCGCCATCGCTGGATTCCAGCGGATGACCGTTGAGCATGACAGCGCCCTTCAGGACTTGCAGCCAGGCATGTCGTCCCGGCACGAGGTTGTGGATTACAGCGTGGCCTTCATCGAGATTTGCCAGAAAGACACGAGCGTCCTGGTGAATCCGGAGTGATCCTTCCGCGGCATCTTGAGATGCAACGAGCCTCAGGCGATTGTGCCGTTCTTCCGCGGAAAAGCTCTTCTGTTCGTAGCTCGGCTGGATACCGTTACTCAGAGGCAGCAGCCAGATCTGGTAAAGATGGACGGGCTCCGTTTCTGATGGATTGAATTCGCTGTGCCGAATGCCCGTTCCGGCAGACATCCGCTGGAACTCACCCGGCCGCAACACCTCACCGTTTCCCATGCTGTCCTTGTGCTCCAGAGCGCCTTCGAGCACATAAGTGATAATCTCCATGTCACGGTGACCGTGAGTTCCAAAACCCATTCCAGGCTGGATCCGGTCTTCATTCATGACACGCAACGAGCGAAACCCCATGTGGGCCGGGTCGTGATAGTTGGCAAATGAAAAGGTATGGAATGCGTTCAGCCAGCCATGATCGGCGTGACCTCGTTCGCTCGACTTGCGCTTCAGAATCATGATGAACTCCACAATGTGTCTGGCGAATCTGGGGCTGTCGTATTGCGGCCTGTCCGATCGCCGCGCCATTACATTACATATCAACTATCGTCTTGTCAAGTGTTTTTGCTGAGCGAATTGGAATCTGGCTCGCACTCGTCAGCTGCTTTTCCCACCGGCGATTTGATTGAACGATCGCCAGAGAAATGGCGGCATCGACCGTCAAAATCGTTACAATCAACGAGGCTTATCACTGACGGCTTTCCATGCAGTGATATGGAATGCGGATCGAGCGGATGGTATGCCGATCTTGCTTCCGGTTGATGCGCGGAATTACCATCAATCGGCGGCACTTTCCACCGCGCAGTATCAGGGGAACAGTCGTGGGACGAATTCAACGAGCATTGGTATCCTTGGTCGCCGCCGTTCCGGCGGGGTTCCTCGCGTTTTTGCTTGTCAACACGTTTCTGAATAGTGCGGACAAGCTGAATTCGACCTTCCAGGTCGTCTGTGGCATTGTGCTGGCGTGTGTCGTGGTGGTGATCCTGATGCCGTTTGCCTTGCTGATTTTCGGCGGTCCGAAGAAGAAATCGGACGACGATGATTCGCCACGGGGCAACGCCGTTGAAGAGGATGTCGAGACAATCGACGACGACGATGCGGTCGAAGCTGACGAAGACGTCGAAGAAGTTGAAGCTGATGAGGCCCTCGGTTTCGACGATTCGGATGGCGACATCATGGCCGACAGCGACGACGAGATCGCAACCGGCTCGGGCAGTTCACTCGATGAAATCGAGACCATCGACTTTGAAGATGATGAGATCGAAGAAGAGGAAGAACCTGCTCCCAAGAAGCGGAAGAAATAGTCTTCTGATGTCGCATCAACCGACGAATTGCATCGCTCCTGCCAACACTTCGTGACAGTCGAGTCAGCGATCTCAGGGAATCGTTCTGCTTCGCAAATTGCAGGGCTACCGTCGTTTTTATAGTAAGTTGGGTCCCGCTCGTTTCGAGCGCCGGCCCACAAAAATGAAACGTCGAGAATTGATGGTAGGCCGGCGCGGCGAAGCGTCTCTGGTCGCACCATACAACCTGCCCAGCCTCAAATAAGGTATTGGCTCTATGCCTCTCGGCCTTGCGCGTGCCTGGCCTGTGCTCCGTGGTCCAATACCTGTATTCCAGTTCCGTGGCGTACCCATCGGCAGTCGACTTGCCTATAATCGCGCCAATTGTTTACCCGTACCCGGATCTTGCCTTAGAGAGCCCGTGTTGCGATGGCTTCTGAAATCGCCCAGCCCGAAACAACGGACGCCAATTCTGTTGGAATCGTCCAGACCAAATATGTGACTTTGTTTGAGCCTCCCCATCCTCTCACCCTGGAAGGGGGCCAGCAACTTGGTCCAATTACAGTCGCCTACGAAACATATGGCGAATTGACTCCGGAACGCGACAACGCCATTTATGTCTGCCATGCGCTGACTGGCGATGCCCATGTGGCAGGTAAGCACAGCGTCGACAGTCGCAAATCCGGCTGGTGGGATGGACTGGTCGGGCCTGGCAAGGCACTCGATACGAATCGCTATTTTGTGATTTGTGCAAATGTCCTGGGGGGCTGCCAGGGAACGACAGGACCGAGTTGTCGGAATCCCGAGACTGGCCAACCCTACGGTCTGCGTTTTCCGTTCATTACTGTTGGCGACATGGTTGAAGTCCACGCGGCCCTCGTTCGTCACCTGGGAATTGAAACGCTGCTGGGTATCGTCGGCGGCAGCCTGGGTGGTATGCAGGTGCTCGACTGGGTTGCCCGCTATCCGAATATGACGCACAGCGCGATCTGCCTGGCTTCGGCTGCGAAACTTTCAGCACAGGGAATCGCGTTCAATGCCGTCGGACGCCGGGCCATTACTGCGGATCCACAGTTTCAGAATGGTGACTACTACGGGGATGAGCCCGCCAAATACGGTGAAGTCGGCCCCCGGTTCGGACTGGCCCTGGCTCGCATGGTGGCTCATATCACCTATCTGTCGGAAGCCTCGATCGAACGCAAGTTCGGCCGAGACCTGCAGCACAGCGACCACCTGGCCTATGACCTGCAGCGTGAGACCGAATTCAAGATCGAAAGTTACCTGCATTATCAGGGGAAGCGATTCATCGAACGGTTCGACGCCAACAGCTACCTGTATCTGACGCGGGCGATGGATTACTTTGATCTGACACAGCGATACGGCTCATTGCAAAAAGCCCTCGGTCGGACGAACGCCCGGTTTCTGATAACGTCTTATCACACCGACTGGTTGTTCCCTTCGAGTCAAAGCAAAGAGATCGTGACGGCTCTGGTCGAGACTCGCCGTCACGTGACGTATCTCGAACTGGAAAGCGTTTTTGGTCACGATTCGTTTCTGATTGAGATTGAGCAACTGGAAGAACTGGTGACTCCGTTGTTGCTGGAAACGTACCGCAGAATTCGTGATGTTTGATGAAAGGCGTTGCCGTCTAACGAGCCGACGTTAGAGCGTTCCGGCTGATTGATCGAATTTCAAATTTACTTCATGACCCGACTGTTCCTGTTTTTTCCTGACGAATTGATACCATGCCCTACGGTGTTCCCGATCCTACTGCTGCGTTGACCGATCGATTGATCATGGATCAAATCGGGCGGGGAAGTCGTGTTCTGGACCTTGGTTGTGGTGACGGGCGTCTGCTGTGTCGTCTACGTGACGAAGTCGAATGCTCTGTTCAGGGAATTGAACTGGATCATCGAGGGGTTGTGGAATCGATCTCCAAGGGGATGCCTGTCATTCAGGCGGACTTGGACGAAGGCCTGGACGAAATTCCGGAACATTCCTTTGACTTTGCGGTCCTGAGTCAGACGCTTCAACAGGTTCGGCATCCACAAAACCTGCTGCAACGGATGTTGCGCGTGGCGACGCGTGCAGTCGTCCTGGTCCCGAACTACGGTCACTGGCGAATCCGGGTACAGATCCTGCTGCACGGACGTGCTCCCGTGACGGGTTCGTTGCCCTACGACTGGTACAATACGCCGAATTTGCACTTCATGTCGATGCTCGACTTCCGCGACTTGTGTCAGCAGATGAAGATCCGCATCGTCAGGGAAATTCCAATCATTCATGGTCAGGCTGCCATTGGCGCCTGGGGGGCCAATGTCCGTGCGGACAGCGCCTTGTATGTTCTGGAACGCCAGGAATGAACTGGTTACGTCGTGAAGCGATTCTGCCGGTCGTCGCTCTGATCATGGACTATAGAACTGTTGGATGAACGAATCAAAAAGGAGAACTTGAAATGCACCGATTGCTTCCCCTTGTGCTGTTGTGTGGGCTGGTCTCTCCCTTGCAGGCGGCTGATCCCAATCCTGCGAAAACTGATCGAGCCGCTCTGGAAAAGGAATTTTCCGAAAAATTGTCCGGGGCCACTTTGGTCGGCACCTTCACCACCGATGGTAAGGAAGGGGCTAAACCTGACCGCTACAAAATCGTGTCCGCGGAAAAAGTAAGTGAAACAGCCTGGGTGATTACCGCGACGATGAAAGTAGGGGGCGAAGACGTCAATATTCCGATGTCGATTCCCGTCTTCTGGGCTGATGACACCCCCGTTCTCTCATTGACGAATATGACCATTCCTGGCGTCGGCACGTTTACGTCGCGAGTCATGTTCTACGGAGATCGCTACGCCGGGACCTGGCAGCATGGCGACCATGGCGGAACATTCGCGGGTTTGATTGAAAAGGCCAAGCCAAAAGAGAAGAAGTAGTATCGGGACGGCAGGTGGAAGATACGGCCTGCCAGGTTATGGCCTCAGGAGTACGCAGGCGAACAACTCGCCTTCAGTAATCCGATCCCAAGAAGCAGGATCGTAACGGCGAAGATGGTTTCGTTGCTCCAACCCGGGCATCGGACACTCAATCGGCACGGCATCGGTTTGCTGCCACCGCCGATATGCCTTTCCTCCATTCATAGACTTTGCACAGACCAAGTGCAGAGAATGTGATTGTGGGGAGAAGTGGAAGCACCCCATCGGAAAATGGCTGTGATTGTTGCCTCGCGGCCCGAAGTCTGTTTTGCAGCGAGGTCTGCGTCAATGCTGAATTCTGCCCCGTGGATCGATGCGGCACAAAGAATGATAAAAGAGGCGTCAAAAGGTGACGCCTCTTTCATTTCGCGTTGACAACCAAGACCGCCGCGCTTCCCTCCTGGAGTGCGGCAGCAGGATCAGTCTGTGACGACCGATCAATCGAGGATCGGTGAGGCATCCGTCATAGATACCATCCGATCCCGGATGTGTATCAAGCGAGCTGCTTTTTCCGACCGACGAGGGTCCGGATTCGTTCGGCCAGCAAAGCGCTGTCGAATGGCTTCCGGAACGTTTCGTTGAACGGAGTTCTGTCGAATCCACTGGCCGTGTCGTCGTCGCTCAAGAGCGCCACCAACACAGCGTCGGCATAGTCATTGTTTTTCCGCAAGTTTTGCGCAATCAGCGTAGCTTCGTGACGACCCATGCCGAAGTCGATCACGATGCAGTCGGGATGCAGTGATTCAGCTTGAATCCCTGCCTCGAAGCCGCTTGCCGCCGACTCAATTTTGTAGTCGTCGGTAGGCAGCAGGTCCATGAGGTGGCCGCGCACGGTGGCATCAATACCAACGAGCAGCAGTTTCCCCATCGCCTCGTCTTCGAGTTCACCGAGGGGCATCCCGTGTTCCTTAAGGAACCGGATGAGATGTTCTCGGGGAATACGACGGTCTTGAGATCCGGGTATGCGGTAACCGCGCAGACGGCCGGAATCAAACCATTTGCTGACAGTGCGGGGCGCAACCTTGCAGATCTTTGCTACCTGACCAGTAGTGAAGATCGTTCTCATCGCGGGCTCTCCAATCACCTAGATTATTCACACACAGAAGGGCGTCGCGACCCTCCGGATCTTCACCCTCGAACGTTACAACGCGGCTATCCGTGCCCTATGGGTTTTCAGGCATGTTCATCGCTGATAAATCAGCTTTGAACGGAGTGCCCGATTCCCCGAAAACCACGTTCTCGGCTGGCGGGCTCTGTCGTCACGTTTGGGTTCTCTTAGGTTTCAATGACCTGATCCCTGGTCAATGAACCCGTGGGTGGCGGGACCGGCTGCTCGTCGCAGAGCTCCGGCTCTGTGTTGAGACGAATCCAAGTTGTCCTGCCCCCCAGACGCTTCCGCAGTCATTTCAAGCTTCCCCGGATCAATCGCCATCCGGTGAGTGCCTGTTGTGATCGCTGAGATTCGTCTGCGTAGTAGAATCGTCGCAGCCGTACGTAAACCTTGAGAATCTTTGTCAAGACCGGATTGACGTTCCCAAGGAATTTCGATATCGCCCCCTCGTCCAGGGGAAATTCACCGGCAAACTTTACCAAGCCTGCCAAATCCTGGATCTCAGTCACTGTGTCTGTGAGTGGCGGATTGTTTCCCGGGCTGACCGTTCGTGGCACTAAGGAAGATGTGCACTGCCCATATTGGTCAAACGAGGCGAAACGGCTTGTGGATCAGAACAAGAGTTATCGAATCAATGTCTGGAGATTCAATGTCCCCGGGTGGTTCACCTGGAAAAGTCTGGTTCTGCGAATCGTGGGAAAGTCCGATTTTTTGAGATTTCCAACCTGGATCGCCTGAATTCATTAATGATTCTTCGTCGTGACAGCTTGATGTTCCTGGTCCGGCTGGAACGTTAAGCACAACGCCCCGGCTGCCAGATGACAGCCGGGGCGTTGTAGACTACCCAACACGGTTCGTAAGGATTACGGAACCAGTTTCAGAGCGGGATCGATCCACAGCAGGCCACCGGCTGGCTTGTCGCCGGTATCTTTACCGGTGCCAAACACCGTGACGTAAAGACCACCTTCTTTGTCGAATGCCAGAGCGGTCGGTCGATCAAGGCTCAGGATCTTCTTTGGCTTGACTTCTTCACCTTCGATGACCAGTTCGAACAGGCCGCCCTGGGTCAGGTCGGCCCAGGCGAAGTCGGTGCAGTACAACTTGCCACTTGGGCTGTAGGCCAGGCCAGTGATGTCATGCAGGCCAGTCTTGTAGCTCTTCACGAGCTTGCCTTCCTTGTCATACATCGTCAGCAGAGCATCGCCAGCGACATTGACTTCGCCACCCTGTCCAACGACGAGTTGCGACTTGTCCGGGCTGACAGCAATAGCGACAGGTGCATCGACCTGGGTCGCTTCCTTGGTCGCGATTGTCGGCGTCAATTCGCCGGGTTTGCCATCCGCGATCTTCGAAACCACGATCCAACCCTTGTTGTCATCGCCGTTCGAGGTGATGTAGATCGCATCGTTCCAGACCGCAGCCTGGTAGAAGTTACCTTCACCCTTGGCTCCTTCACCGCTCCCCTTGATCGGGCCGAGAGTGAATTCTGCTTCGGTTTCCTTGCGGACCTTGGCAGGAACAGCGTCTTCAATCTTGTAGATCCGGACGACCTCTTCGCCATCGGGACGGCTGCCATCGGGAACGACCAGACGATCATTTCCCCACAACGTACAGCCCAGGGGACCAATGTTGTACTTGGGCCCCTTCCCGTAAACGTCGGTTGGGAATCCGTCGACTTCCAGATAAATCTTGCCTGGCTTACCAGCAACGTATCGGAAGACACCCTGGCGCGACGTCACGAACACATGCCCCGTTCCCGGATGGACAGCGACACCCGAAGGATTGTCGAGGTTAACGACCGAGACCTTGGCAGGAGATTTCTCAGCAGGTTTTTCGGCGGGCTTTTCCGCTGGCTTTTCTGCAGGTTTGTCAGCCGGTTTCTCTTCCTTCTTCTCGGCTGGCTTTTCTTCCTTCTTTTCTGCGGGCTTTTCGTCTTTCTTCTCAGCATCTTGTGCGAATGACATCGGGTAGCCGATGGCGATCACCAGTGATGCGGCGATTAAGCTGCAAAACAAACGGCGCATGCTCACTCCATCCTTCTGTTGTCGAGAACTTACGTAGGCCGCGAACCGTAACGACCGATTCGCGGAGGGATTGTCCGCACGCAGAGTCCGTAAAGACCAAGCGGTTTTGGGGGAACCTGGGTCGGTCCTGCGGCTGACAATAGTCATCAAATCGTACTGAACTCCACTCACCAATGCAATTTACGGCAGGAATTGCCACTGAAATCGTTGGCCAGATCTACGAATTGAAATGGACTTGAATCGCCGAGTAAAGTTGAACGCACTTCGCGCATTCCGCGAATTCCACTAAAACGGCAACGATCCTGACCGTGGAGTCGTTCCCATGTCCACCCCCCCAATTCCTTATAGTATTCGCGTCAGTCCGCGAGCACGCTACCTTCGTTTTCGCGTGACGGTCGATAAAGGATTGGAAGTGGTGGTCCCGCGTGGTTACGACCAGCGCCGCATTCCCTCCGTCCTCAGTACTAACCAGCATTGGGTAGAAGCGGCACTGCAACGTGTCGAGGAAGCCCGACGACTGCAGTCTGCTCAACCGGATCAGGCAATCCCGACAATTATCACGTTACCCAGCGTCGGCAAGACGTGGCGTGTAGATACTGTCGCCGCGCGAGCTCGAACGACTTCCGTTGAAGAACCGGCCGCGGATCGATTGCTGCTGCGCGGCCGTGTCGACGACGCCGAACAGTGCGAAGCAGCACTGCAGCGATGGGTGATGAGACAGGCGCACGACATCCTGATTCCGTGGCTGGGAAACGTCAGTCGCGAAATCGGCATTCCGTTCGCCAAGACGGCAATTCGAAAACAGAAAAGTCGCTGGGGAAGCTGTTCCCGCATCGGCACAATCAGCCTGAATGCCAAATTGTTGTTCATCGAACCGGACCTGGTCCGTTACATCCTGATTCATGAACTCTGCCATATTCGCGAGTTAAATCACTCCGCACGATTCTGGAAACTGGTGTCTGCTCACTATCAACAGTACAAGCAGGCTCACAGCCGGCTGACGGTCGCCTGGCGCAAGATGCCTCGCTGGGTAGGTTGAGTCACTGTCCCAGCGTGATTCTGATCCCTCTGTTGCGATCTAATAACATGGTCAGCTCGCAAACGGACTGGAATTGGGATCGCATGCCCTGATTCCCGTCGTGCCCACGTCGCAGATTGAATGGCGACCGATTTGACAAATCGGGGCGATCTGCGCTGTTGTTTGACGGGAACTTCAGGCCCAACGCTTCCGTCGGCGTCGTCGATCGGAATCAGCTGACATCGTTTTGATTCATCCGTCAGCTCAGGAATCTTCAAACCGACGGGAAATCCATAAATATTCTGACTGGAATAGAAAATGCGACCTCCTGCTTTCACAAGGATGGATTGAATGATCGCTCGGTGAAATTGAGATGATTTCTGCTTGCAACCCACGGTTCTACGTGGGAATCTAGCACTGACATCAAATCGAGTCGTCACCAGCATTCTTTCCTGCCGACAGAAAACGAGTGGCGAGTTCCTCATGACAGGGGTACGGGATCATGGTCAAACTTCACTGGAAATTCATTACCTGTGTGATTGCGGCAGGATTGTTTGCAGGGCTGAACGTCTCTGCCAAGGATGATCACAAGCACGGAAATCAGAACAAACCTGCCCATCATCCGACGCACCAGCCTGCCCGCGTGCAACATCACGCTCCTGCTGTCCAGGCTCCCGCTGTCAAACAACCCATTCAGCTCCCTCCGGCACAGTCCCAACCGGTGCATCAGCCTGTTCAACATCAGCGTCATGAGCCACGCCATGAACCTGTCCGGCATCAGCCCGCGCAAGTTCTGCCGCAGGTGACAAATCAGGTGACCAATTCAGCCCCGGTCATCGTTCCACCGCAGAACGTTCCCAAACTGCACGTGACTTCGCAACATCAGCTACGCGAACGTCACAAACCTGATGCCGGGGTTCAGAATCCTCCGCAATTACAACTCGTGCAGCAGAACAATCAGCAACAGAACAATCAGGCTCCTCGCAACAAGGTGCATGAACCGAAAATTCATCTCCCCGGCAACAATGCAGGACATCAGCCTGCGCAACCGCGGGTGGTCGTACCTCAACCTTCAAGAGACTCCTCGACGCCGAAGTTGCCAAACCTTCCGTCAAATCAGCCGAAGATTGAAGTTCACAAGCCACGTGAGCCGCGAGTTAACCTGCCTCCTAACAATATTCCCGGGGCGGGAAATCCACCGGGGACGGGTTCGTCGAATCTGCAACTCCCTCCGAATCTGCAACTGCAGCAGAATCCTGTTCTGCCAGGAAACCCGCCTGGAAACAATCAGCAGCACGATGCTCGCAAGACTCATCAGCCACGCGTCAACCTGCCGCCCAATACGGTTCCGGGGGCCGGCGGCGCAGGGGCAGGCGGAAATCTTCCTGGAACTCAACCGAAAATCATTCTGCCCGGGCAGCAGGATCATCTGAAGGACAAGGGACGAACGGGTGGCGGACTTCCCGTGCCTGATCCATCTCGATTGCCGCAGTTCAAACCAAATAACAATCCGGTCGATCCCAAGGTTGGCGATTCCAAGATTGGCGATCCCAAGGTCGGGCCAAATCATCATCCGGGATTGAAGCTGGATAATAGCAAGGGGAATCTCGTTAACCCTGGCTTGGGAATCCAGCACCGCCAGAACCACGAACGGTTGCCAATGAAAATTGACAACCCCATCGCGGGTGAACATCGGCAGGCAATTCCATTAACGATTCCCAAGAATGGAGGGCACGACCACTTCAAGGGTCGGGATCTGCCAGGAGACAAAGGTGACAAGGGACGCGATCAACTGCAAACCTTGCTGCGGTCTCGCGATCACAGCGATCTGAAAAACAATCTGGAACATTGGCGACAGTCGCCCGATTTCGCGAAGCATCCCCAACTGTCACACGTCAATCTGGACCACATCAGCGGCCTGCATCAGGATCGCCTGAGAAACGAGAATTCGTTCGAGCACTGGCGGCACGGAAATGTCGGCCAGCAATTGAACATTGATCGACAACTGCAGTTGCAGCGACATGGCGACATCACACGGCAGATGAACTTTACGACCAACGTGATCAACGCTGGTGGCTGGCAGCATCGGCATCATGGAGCTGTTGCCGCCGCCTTTACGGCAGGGTCGTTCAGCGTCTGGTATGCCGGTGGAGGCTGTTATCCATCACATTGCTGGTACCCCAAGTGGTCACCGTGGGTGAACTGGTGCTGGTGGGATTCGTGCCTGCCGTTCTATGATCCGCGGCCAATCTACTGTCGTCCGATTGTCTACCAACCGTGCCAGCCGTGGGTCGCGTATCAATATCCTGTCTGGCAGCCGCTTCCAGTGGTCGCTTGCGGAACGTGGGTCGATGTTCAGCCGGTTGTGATCCAGGCAGGCTTGGATCTGCAACTGCTGGCCGTGCGGTTCGTCGATAACGGCCATCCTGAACAGAATCTTGGGCCGCGGTACCGAGTCTGGGTCCGCAACAACAGTCAGGTACAGATTACCGATCCGTTCAGCGTACTGGTCCTCGCTGATAACGACACGGTACCGAATGCTGGTGTTCCACAAGCCGGAGTCGTGATTCCATCAATGGATATTGGCGAAATCAAGCCGGTCGACATTCGATTGCCGTTGGAAGCGAATCGGATCGGGACAACCCCCGAAGGATACAAAGTACCGTTTGCGTACCTGCATGTTCTGGTTGACAGCCATCAGCAGATCGCTGAAACCGATGAAACGAATAACGGGTCGGTGGTGGCTCGTACTGAGATCCTGCCGGTTGATCCCGCTGCGTTTTCGACAGATCAGACGGCTGCAGCCCCTGGTGGAACACTGACGATCGCAGGTGAAGGGTTTGGGCCTGAACCAGGTCGAGTTCTGGTTTCGGTGAACGGTCAGAACACCGAGGCCCTGATTCAAGGTTGGTACGATCTGGGAATCCGGTTTACAGTTCCGATGTACACGTTAACAGGAACGGTGGAAGCCGAAGTGCTGGTCGTTCGAGGCGACGGGGCTGTCTCCAATCCTCTCGATATTCAACTGGCACCTCAAATGCTGCTGGGACCTGCGACAGATATCCCGCTGGCTCCACTGCCAGAACCACCGCAATAATCAAAGGTTGATCGCGTTCCCTTTTCTGGCGGAAAAGGGAACGCAACGAAGTCATGCTGCACGGATTCACTGCTCAAGGAAGTCGAAATGCGCAAGACACGAATTCTGATGTCGATGGTTGTGATTGGTCTTTCGCTCTTCTCGACCGCGATGAGCAGTCGGGCCCAGGAGAAAGATTCGCCGGATCCTCCTGCCAAACAATCCCCCAAGGAAGTCGGCGAAGGCAAATCTGACAGCAAAGCTGACCAGCCAGCCGACAGCGTTCCTCGAAAGGTGAAACCCGTCAAAGAGGATTCCGCCACTGGTGATTCTGAACTGCCGAAGAAGCGAGATAACAATCAGAAGCAGCCATCAGAGTTCGAGAAGAGGCCCACTAAGCCGCAAGCGGTGCACGAACCTCACAACGAGCCGGCAATGCAGCGAATCCACCACCTGCATATAGCGATTCAGAATTTGAAGGCCGCGGGAATGCATGACCTGGCCAAAGAGGCTGCTCACCGTGCCGAAGCGATGGAAAAGGAAGTCCGCGAAATGCACGAACAGCGTGCGATGAAGGAGGCGGGACGTCGGGGCGACGAATTCAACGAACTCCGTCAAGAAGTTCGACAGCTCCATGAAGCGTTGAACGAGATCCGCAAGGCTCTCAAAACACAACATTCATCGTTGGCACCCTATTGAACCCGCTGCGATTTCAACGGATCAGACGGCAGCCGCCCCTGATGGAACATTGACGATCGCGGGTGAAGGATTTGGCCCTGAACCAGGTCGAGTCTTGGTTTCGGTGAACGACTGAGGCTCTGATTTAAGGCTGGTATGATTTGGGAATCCGGTTTACAGTTCCAATCGTACACGTTGACCGGAACGGTGGAAGCTGAAGTGCTGGTCGTTCGAGGCGACGTGGCTGTCTCCAATCCTCTCGATATTCAAATGGCACCTCAAATGCTGCTGGGACCTGCGACAGATATCCCGCTGGCTCCACTGCCAGAACCACCGCAATAATCAAAGGTTGATCGCGTTCCCTTTTCTGGCGGAAAAGGGAACGCAACGAAGTCATGCTTCACGGATTCACTGCTCAAGGAAGTCGAAATGCGCAAGTCACGAATTCTGATGTCCCTGGTTGTGATTGGTCTCTCGCTCGTCTCGTCCGTGATGAGCAGTCGGGCGCAAGAGAAGGATTCGCCGGACCTTCCTGCCAAACAATCCCCCAAGGAAGTCGGCAAAGGCAAATCTGACAGCAAAGCCGACCACCCAGCCGAAAGCGTTCCTCGAAAGGTGAAACCCGTCAAAGAGGATTCTGCCACTGGTGATTCTGAACAACCGAAGAAGCGGGATAAAAATCAGAAGCTGCCACAAGAGTTCGAGAAGAAGCCTACCAAGCCGCAAGCGGTGCACGAACCTCACAACGAGGCAGCAATGCAGAGAATCCACCACCTGCATATTGCGATTCAGAATTTGAAAGCCGCGGGAATGCATGACCTGGCCAAAGAAACTGCTCACCGTGCCGAAACGATGGAAAAGGAAGTTCGCGAAATGCACGAACAGCGTGCGATGAAGGAGGCGGGACGCCGGGGCGACGAACTCAACGAACTCCGTCAAGAAGTGCGTCAGCTCCATGAGGCGTTGAACGACATCCGCAAGGCTCTCAAGACACAACATCCATCGTTGAAGCCCTTGCCAGCAGACGAGCCGCCAGGAAGCGAATTTCCAAAGAAGATTTGAACTGCGGACGCATTGGGGTCGTCAGGAGTCAATTTCGCAACAGCCGGTTCAGTATTGGCGCTCGGCTGTTGTTCGTGAGATGGAATTACCACGAAGAACTCGAAGAGCACGAAGATAGAATTCAACGAAGCCGCCTGCTGACCAAAATGAAACAATGCAGACGCCAAGACGGGCTTCCCATCAGTGTGAACGACATTTGGCTCAAATACGGACTCGAACGTATCGTTCCCTGTTTCATTCGCGCTCTTCGTGCCGCTTCGTGGTGCACGACAAGGCTGTTCGGACGGTCGACGACGGATTTCTGTAACGGTGGTCGCCTTGGCGGAAAGTGGTCGTCACAAATCATCGAAAAGAAGCCCTTCGGAAAATAAGTCGAAGGGCTTTCTTATTGTTGTGATGAAAGTTGCGTCGAATCACACTTCGCAGTCAAGCAGACTGCGCTAAAGGTCTTCTGCAGACTTGAGCAGCAATCTGGCCTCATCATCTTTTCCAATTTCTTTTGGGATTTTGCGTGATAACGGCTCCTGAGTTTCGCCTTGGGATCTATTCCGGGCAGTTTTCTGCATGATGCTGGTTGCGATTTTCTGCCAACGGCTTTTCACAGCGAGGCTAGCATGCCATTCGTCGTACTTATCTTTGTGGCGGTCGTCGTCTGGTTCCTGGCCTCACCGTTTATTGTCATGAGCATGTGGAACCGGTTGGCAGAATTGGAGTCGACCGTCAGGCGACTGCAACAACTCGCCAACGCCCGTTCGAAACCAGGTGAGAACCAGTCCACGATTCCGGTCGAGGATTCCACTGCCCCAGTTGCTTTGCCGACGTCAGCGCCTGTTCCGCTTCTCACGCTGCCAACAATCGCCGCTTCGGTCATCATTGATTCTTCACCTCATACGCCCAATCAATGTGACGAAATTCCTCAGCCACAGCAGATTGAGCCTCGACCAGTTTTCCCAGCGACCTCGGGCGAGAAAGCCACGAACGAAGAATATAGCTCGCCAGCACTTCAGGAATCGACGGTCGGTTCAATGGTACCGCCCGCGGCATCCGTCGCGAAACCTGCCGCGAGCGACGAGCCATCGACTCTGGAAGAGATTCTCGCCGGGAAGTGGTTGACATGGGTCGGTGCTCTGGCCGTCATCATCGGTGCAGGATTCGGCTTCAAGTATGCCGTCGAAAACGGCTGGCTCGATCCGTCACGGCGTGTGATTCTGGGATTGTTTGTCGGCGTACTTGGCTTCGGTGGCGGAGCATTTTCGATGCGTCGCGACTATCGCTTTCTTGGCCAGGGCCTGACCGGGGCGGCGATGGGGATTCTCTACATGTCCTGCTTCGCGGCTCATGTCTGGTACGGACTCGTGTCGTATGAGATCGCCTTCCTCGGTATGGCCCTGACAACGGCGGGTGGACTCACATTCGCCGCCCGCTTCGATTCGCAGCCGACGGCCTTTCTTGGTCTGCTCGGCGGGTTTCTCACTCCGGCGATGCTGCATGGATCGACAGATCAATTCTGGGTGCTCTTTCCGTACGTTTTGCTACTTGACGCGGGAGTCCTGTATGTCGCGACGCAGCGTCGCTGGCTCGGCTTGCAGAATCTGGCGTTTGCCGGAACGTGCCTGACGTGGTGGACGTGGTATGTCTGGTACTACGACGATACCAGGCTGGCTCCGACCATCACCTTTCTGTCAGCATTCTTCGTGCTGTTTGCACTGATCGGCGTGATGCAGAACATTGTCCGTAAGCAGGTCGCCGTGGCAGGAGATTTCTTCCTGATCCTGGCAGCTCCCGTCGCATACTTCGAAGCACTCTACGGACTGACGTATGAGCTCTTTCCATTCTGGCAGGGAACATTCGCTCTGGGAATGACAGTAATCTATGGCGGTCTCGCCGTGCTCAACTCCCAGATCAATCCTCAGGGAAAGCCAGTGGCCGCAGTGCTGGCTGGCCTGGCTGGAACGTTCCTCGTCATTGCGGCTCCGCTTCAGTTCACCGGACACTGGGTCACGATTGCGTGGATCGCCGAAAGCGTTCTGCTGGTCGAGATCGGCATGCGTTTCAAGGAAAAGACGCTGACTGTCACGGGACTGTCACTGTTGGCCAAGGTGCAGTTTATCCTGTTGATATACGCGTTCGCCACGTTCGCCGATCCAGTCGGATTTCAGACGGCATTCGTCAGAAAGCAGTTTCATCTGATCAACGGCCCGGAAGCTCTTGAGCCTTCGTGGACGAATATCTTCAACGGACGATCATTCAGCTACCTTGTCGATGTCATAGGGATGGCATGGCTGGCGCTGACTTGTCGTCGTCGTGCGAAGGCTGGTCAAGCTGATGACCTGTTCGGGATGAAGGGCCGCGATCTCGAATTGTGGCTGGCGGCGGGAGTCCCCTTGATTGGTCTGATGCTGGCCATCACCGAGACATTTGTCTGGGGCATGCTTCGTAGCTGGCACGGTCTGTCGATTTTGAGCGGATTTACGATGTGGGCTGCGCTGGCGGGAGTCGCGGTGATCGCATGGTCGGTCTTGATCGGCCCGAGACCTCTCGAAAAGCTTGGATGGTTCCTGTTCGCCCTGATGGGCGGGGCTCTGACGCTGAGCCTGGTCTGGACTTGCGAAGGTGTCACAGTACATGCTGCAGATGACTACTGGATGTCACACTGGTGGCTGATCAATCCACGTGGAATGGCATTCCTGAGTGTCATCATCGCCGGGATCATTACCGCGCTGATCTACACGACCTCGGTTGCCATTCACTCCGGTGATCCCAATACAACGAACGAGCGAATTCCCCTCGATCGTCTGTTTGGCAGCGGAGCGTTTGTGCTTGGTCTGGCGATGGTGCTGCTGGAGACCTACGCGTGGGCTGAAACTCGAGGCTGGATGCCAGTCTCGATCCTGAATGCCTTTGTCGTATGGACATCGTTGTTTGGAGCGGGACTCGCCGTCTGGAAGTTCGTCCGACGGTCGACCGGCCTCGACGCTCTGCTCGTCTCAACATTCGTCTTGCTGGGTGGCTTTCTTGCCATGAATTCGATCGTGACTCTGGGACAGGCTCAGCAGTCAGTTACTCCCGCAGTGGCGTCTGTCGCCAACGGAACGGAGGTCGCGAACGACTGGTGGCTGCTGAACCCGCGTGGAGCGAGTTTCTTACTGGCGATTGGTGCTGCTCTGCTGGCGGCGAGGCTTGAGCGGGGATTGCGACTGGCTCAGGCGACTCCAGCGGACCTGCCCGGAAGCGCCACAACGCGTGGCGAGCAATTCGGATTGATGGCGTGTTTCGTCGGACTCGCAGTTGTGTGGCTGGAGACAATTGCCTGCGTGTTGCCTCAGCAATGGCTGGCCGACACAATTGCCAGCAGCCTCGCTATCGGAACGGCACCATTTGCACTGGGGCTTGCGATCTGGGCAACGTGGTATCGGCGTCATCCCCTGAACGGAGCCGTTGCGACGGCCTTCGCGCTGTTGGCAGGATCGCTTTTTGTGTCGGCCATTACGTCGCTCGACGGGCGGTCAACCCTGGCCACCACTTCTCCCGATGATGTTCGCCTCTGGCTGCTCCATCCGCGTGGAGCAGCGTTCTTGATTGGTATTGCTGCCGGAGGCGTGGCTGCAGCGTTCTATTTGAAAGCTGCAAGCCAAAGTGCTCAGGAACAATCCGCCGCCAAGCTGAGTTCTGCCTCGATTGAATTCGACGTGGACTCCCTGATGTACAGCCAGTTTCTTGGCGTCAGCAGTTGGCTGGCAGGGCTGGCAATGTTCACCGTCGAGGCGATTGCGCAAGGGGCGGCCCGCCACTGGCAGACAGAGACCAGCCTCGCGATCACGCTGTCATGGACCGCTTTTGCCCTTGGAACATTGATCGCCGGCATCTATTGGAGAAGCGGCACCGTGCGAGTCCTGGCGCTGTCGGTATTTGTCCTGACGGTTGCCAAGGTCTTCCTGTTCGATGTCTGGCATCTCGATACGGTGATTCGAGTCTTTGCGTTCGTCTCACTGGGAGTCACGTTGTTGCTGGTTTCATTCCTCTACCGACACTATCGCGAACGAATCCGCAACTGGATCGCGCCGGCTGCCTGAAAGTCGTTTCACGCGTTGCACAGGACCGCTAATTGTCAAACGCTGCCACGATGGCATTCGAGAGCCGCTGAAAGGGTGCGCCGTTGGGTTCCAGCGGTTGTGTTGACAGGATCAGCGCAAACGATTCGCGTTCGGGATCAATCCACAACATGGTTCCGGTCGCGCCCCAGTGTCCGTAGGTGCTGGTACTTACCAGGTCGCCAAACGTGTTGGCGTGACTGGCCCATTGTAATCGCCAGCCCAGGCCCCAGGGGCGAAAGCGGCGGTCTTCGTCGGGGACGTCTTTCATGAAGACCAGCTGGTTTTCTGTCGATGCTGCGATAGTTGCGTTCGAGAGAATCTGGTGATCTCCAGCACGGCCTCGATTCAACATCAGCTGTGCAAACTGGCCCAGGTCGAGGGGCGTTGTCAATAACCCGCCCCAGGGGGCTCCCAATTGCTGCCAGTAACGACTGTTCCAGTTCCAGTCAGCGCCGACCTGCTCGTCGGGAACGCGAATTTCGGCGACGCGATGGATCGTTGGCTGCGGCCCCGTGTACCACTCATCAGGGGCTCCCAGGCGAGTGTCAGGCATTCCCAGGGGGCGAAAGAATTCGTGGCGCAGGAACTCGGCACTGCTCATACCTGTTACCTGTTCCATGATCGCAGCCAGGACTGCGGTTCCCATACTCTGGTATTGGACCGAGCGTCCCGGGGGGAAATCTGGTGTGATCCCACAGGTCTCGCGGACAAAATCAGCCAGAGTTGCCTTTGCTTTTCGCAAGTCCACGTTGTTGGGGAGCATATCCGGTAAGCCTGATGTATGTGTGATCAGATTACGGATCGTTGTCCCGTATTTTCCTTTCTTGCCGAATTCCGGAATGTAATCAGCGATTCGATCATTCAACGCAAGTTGGCCTCGTTCGACCAGCAGCATAGCTCCCATCACGAGGATCGGCTTTGTAATGGAGGCAACCAGAAAAATCGCGTCGTTGTGAATCGGTGGCGAGTTTGAAGCGACCTGTTGTCGACCGAAACATCGCGGTCCCGGCGTCATCCCACGGCGTCCCACCAGCAGTGCCACGGCGGGGACTTGATCATCTCGTTCTGCCCAATGGCGAGCGACATCGAGTGCGATATTCCATCGCCGGGGATTGAGTCCACATTGCTCAGGTGCAGCGATAGTCAGCAGGCTCATGTCGATCCTTGGGATAACGATCCGTAATTTCGTGATCTGCGGGCTGAAAGGCAGGGACTTCCATCGCGAAGTTTCTTGAAACTACCCACAAGTCTGACTCATGGCAACGAAGCAGATTGGGATACCTAAACGCGAAGTTACGTTGTCGCTGAGCGCTGATCGTCAGTCAGACTGACGTGCCGCTTTGCAATTCGCCGTGAACAGTGGGCCGATCAAAACCTCGTGAAATTCTCTCGGATTTTCTCCGAACTTCGGATTTCCGTTGATTCTTGACGCTCCTGATGTGAGAATCTGACCGCTTCCTTTCATTTCTGTAAGCGTATTCACGAGGTATCAACCATGTCGCGCAGTCCTTTCGGTCGTGTATACGTCCGGTCGTATTTTCATCGATTTTTCACCATCCTGGCATTCGCAACAGCCTGCCTTCTGACTGGAAGCCATTGCCAGGTCGGGACTTCCGGGTCAAGCTGCAATACAGCCTGTCAGAGCGGTGTGGCCTGTAGCAGTCTGACGATCAATGGGCAGCATGCCTGTGCCGCGCTTCCATTTGACTTTCGGCGAGCCGCTGAAACAGCACGAGCCGCAGCGCCACGGTTGGCTCCGGTTCCACTGGGGGCCGGAACCTTTCAATTGCATAGTCGCCCCGGGGCAACCAAGGTCATTTACCTCGACTTCGACGGACATACGACTCAAAGTACGCAATGGAACAGTTCATCGGTTCCAACAATTGTAACGACGGCGTTCGATATGGATTCGAATCCAGGTACTTTCAGTTCGGCAGAACAGGCGGTGATTACGGAGATCTGGCAGCGTGTGGCCGAATGTTATTCACCTTGGGATGTTGACGTCACTACCGAAGCACCGACTGTTCCTGACCTGATCAACACTGGTGGTAGTGATACGAAGTGGGGCATGCGAGTGTTGTTTGGTGTTTCAACACCCAATCCCGCTCCCGGTGCAGGTGGCGTCGCCTACCTTTATTCGTTCGGGAAGGACCTGGGAAACGGTGTCGATGAACCGTGCTTTGTCCTGCAACAGGGGATGGGCACAGGAGCCAAAGTGAATGCTGACGCATGCGTTCACGAAGTCGGACATACGCTGGGAATGAATCATGATGGTCGTTCAAGTCCCGCCGAAGGCTATTATCAGGGGCATGGATCAGGCAAGGTCTCGTGGGCACCTCACATGGGGGTTGGGTACTACGTCTCGCTCGTCCAATGGAGCAAGGGCGAATACCTGAATGCCAACAACCAGGAAGATGACATGAACAAGATCGCCACTCTGTGGGGATTTGGTTATCGCCCGGATGACTTTGCGAATTCCACCGGCGCAGCCAAGGCGATCGCAGGATCCGCCGGAACAAATGTCTTCAACATTAACACCAGTGGTGTGATTGAAACCTCGTCTGACGCCGATTGGTTCAAGGTCGTTTGCGCAACAGGAACCTTGAAACTTGACGCCGTCGGTGGCCCCGCGAATACCATGCTTGACATTCAATTGAGCGTGTATGATTCGAAAGGAAACCTGGTTGTGGCGGCAAATCCTCCGACCGACGTAATTGCTTCGATCAATCAGACGGTCGCCGCCGGAACGTACTATGTCAAGATTGAAGGGGTTGGCCTGGGTGACCCGCTGGGTACGGGATACACCGATTACAGCAGCGTTGGACAATATACAATCACAGGAACATACAGTACCAAGGGATTGTTGGGGGCACCTGTTCTGACGGTCGCTTCGGATCTCTTCTATGGTGTGAAAGATGATCCGAAACCGATCAACCCGAATATCAAGGTCGCTGATCCCGATAACACCACACTCGCAGGTGCCACCGTCAAAATCACCAACGTGATCCCAACAGAAGACCTGTTGAGTATCAAACTGAATGCTTCCACGATGGGGAACATCACCGCCAGTTACAACTCTTCGACGGGTGTCTTGACCCTGACTTCCGCAGGTGCAACCGCGACGTTGACTCAATTCGAAACGGCATTGCGAGCGGTCAGCTATTCGAATTCCAAGTCCAGTCCGTCGGCCACTCCGCGCAAAGTCGAGTTCCAGGTCAACGATGGGACAATCACCAGCAATCCGCTGACCAGCACGATTACGATCGGTTTCACGTATATCAACGTCAGTTATAACGCTGCCACGAAGACGATGAACATCACAGATGATGCGGCAGATAACGCGTATTCGATCACCCTTCGAGGAGGCCAGATCATGGTGGAAGGAGCCGGATCGACCCGCATCGGCACCCCTGCAAGCAGCAAGACGAGTTTGACATTTACCTATTCCGGGGATCTCAAACTCAATATCACATGTGGGAAGGGAAACGATACCGTTTCAATCGTCGGATTGAAGTCGTCCGTGATCAACGCTTCGATGGGTGATGGAAACGATGTCATGAATCTGACGTACTGCAACATCGGGACACTGAATCTTTACGGCGAGAACGGAACGGATATCTTGAACCCCATTGGAACCACGATCACAACGAAGAATTTCGTTCAGTGAGGTTTCAACGGGTCGGTTGGCATGACTGGCTGCGGGATGCTAGAGCGCGTCGCCCTTTGGACTTGCGCATTCTAGAGCGCATCTCACTTAAGTGGGCGTCCTGCGGGCATCAAACGACAGCGTCTAACTCATGTTTCGACGCGACACGGAAGTGCAACGCGCTCCAGGAGGTTCCGGTAGCTTACAACCTCCAGGATCGTGGCACCCGACTCCTGACCTGTTCACTTTCCGGTTTTAAAACCGTCTTTGCCCAAAACGATCGGGCCACCCGAACCTCGGGGCACCGTCCCTCGGAGTCGACTCCGAGGGACAAAGTTTTGGGGGGCATTGACTCCACGCTACTTTTGTGAAGTGATCGCTCGACTCTTTTTGAGCAGCCATCAGTTTCGCAAGAAATCACCAGAGAACGGTTCCGCCACCCCCAGGCAGGCTGATTGTCACTGTGGAACCTGTATGGATTCTTGGAACAGACTTGCCGAACTTGGATTCCAGCACCAGTCGACCACCTCGCTTGGAATCAAGTTTCACAGTCCCGACTTCCTTTTCGTGGACTTCAACGACCAGTTCGGTGCCAGGCGGTAGCGGGACATTACTGATGTCGATCACGATCTTCGCACCGTCATCCTGAGACGTTTCTCCGAAGCTTTCGGTGAATGTAACCATTCCCTTGCCACCGGCGTGACCTCGATGAGCCGTCAATGGAACCTTGACCCATTGAACGTATGCTTCACACGGAAGTGGCAAGACGACAAAACCTACGACTGCAGCAAACAATACGGAGCGAAACTGGTGGAACATGAAAGTCCTCGTCGATCGCATGGACCGTCGAAACGATTACGATAATTTCATTTTTCAGGCACCGAAGTCTAAACTCTGAATCGTGTGGATGCGAGTAGATTGTCAGTTTGTTAGCCAGTTATTCCAAATTTCACGGGGGCGAGTCCGCAAACTTCACTTCGTGTGCGACAGTGAAATTTTCCGGGCATTTTGTCAGGATGTCCGCACACCCGATGATTGCTACGCTGTTCACTTGGGGCTGCTAGTCGTCAGGGCTCTGCGAGACTTCCCAGTCGCAACTCGCAGTGGTCCGATTAACCGAAGTTTGCAAGGAGGCTTTACCAATGTTGAGCAACGACACGATTCATCGCATGGACTGCATCAAAGCGATGCAGGAAATGGATGAGGGAACCGTCGACCTCGCATTCGCCGATCCGCCATTCAACATCGGTTATGACTACGACGTTTACGAAGACAAGAAGGACGCTGGAACCTATCTGGACTGGTCCAGGCAGTGGATTTCGGGTGTCCATCGCGTACTGAAACCAACAGGAACATTCTGGCTCGCCATCGGCGACGAATTCGCGGCAGAATTGAAGGTTCTCAGTCAGGAAATTGGCTTCCACTGTCGAAGCTGGGTCATCTGGTACTACACATTTGGCGTGAACTGCAAACTGAAGTTCAGTCGTTCCCACGTCCATATTTTTCATTTTGTGAAAGACAAGAAGACCTTTACGTTCAACCGCGATGCGATCCGGGTCCCATCCGCGCGTCAATTAGTGTACGGGGATAAGCGTGGCGCCGCTGAAGGACGGCTTCCTGATGACACCTGGATTCTGCGACCGCAGAATCTGCCCGAAGGATTTAATCCAGACGAGG
This sequence comes from uncultured Planctomycetaceae bacterium, assembly GCA_964609845.1. Taxonomy (GTDB): domain Bacteria; phylum Planctomycetota; class Planctomycetia; order Planctomycetales; family Planctomycetaceae; genus Schlesneria. The sequence goes on from CAZSTW010000025.1 coordinate 56,825, forward strand.
ATGTCTGGTACTTTCCTCGAGTGGCCGGGACATTCAAAGAACGGGAAGGTTTTCATGGCTGCCAGATGCCCGAACAACTTCTCGGGCGAATCATCAAGGTCAGTTCGAATCCAGAAGAACTGGTGCTGGACCCGTTCAGCGGCAGTTCGACCACGCTCGCCGTCGCCAAGAAACTGGGGCGACATTTCGTGGGCTTTGATATCAGCGACGAATACATCACGCGTGGCCTGGCACGGCTGAACGCGATCAATGTCGGCGACCCGCTGGTGGGTGCTGCCGATCCAAGAACGAGTGCTCCGGCCACCCCGGAAGTTCCTCGGCGATTTCAGCGTGCGACATTGGAACCGCAGGCTGAAGTCGTCAAAAAGGCATCCGGAAAACGTGCGAAGAAATCTTTAGAAAAGACGGGCCTGCTGGCGTTTGATGACGTCACAGAATGACTTCAGCATGACAAGGCCACTGGAGGTCGAGCGATTAAACTCGCGAAAATCCGCAAATTCGGTATGAATCAAGCCGCGCAGCAATTCATGAAGTGAATTGCTGATCTCCGACGGGCACAGGATGACCTAACTTACCAGACATCTGTCTGGGAAGCATGGGAGGTGATCTGTGATTACTGTCGAAGAATTGGGTACGATCAATCCAATCATGGTGGAAGACAACACGCCGCTTGAGTCAGCGGTTGAAATGTTGAAATGCCATCACATCCATCATTTGCCAGTCGTTGCGGCAAACCGCGCCGTTGGAATGCTCTCAACTCGTGACCTGTTGGGAGTCGTTTCCGAAGGCCCGATTCGGAAAGGAATGTCCGCCCGCCCGGCGAATTCAACCAATGCCGGACATTCCCTGAAAGTCGCAGACGTCCGTTCGAGCGGTTTAGTAACAATTCCGTGTGAGACCACGATCCATCGTGCTGCATGGTTGATGATTCAGTACAAGATCCGGTCGCTTCCGATGGTTAGAGACAACCATATTGTCGGGATGTTGACCGATACGGATCTGCTGCGGGCCTGCATGGTCGGCCTTCGTCATCCCAAGGATCCCACCGAGCACTGGCGACGTTGCCCAGTCGCCGACTACATGAGTACTCCTGTCCGGAAAGTCGAACCAACAACTACCGTGCTGGATGCCTGGATGCTGATGCGGGAACATGACGTGCGCCATTTAGCCGTCGTCCGCAATAATGGCCTGGATCTTGTTATGGGAATTATAGCCGACAACGACGTTCTGGACGCTTTGCGCGGTACATCAGCGATGGATCGTTCGGCGCAACCTGCAGCGATCCAAGTCGCTGAGATCATGACTTCGCACGTCATCTCGGTCGGGAAATATGATAAATTGACTCAAGCTGCCGAAAAGATGTTGTCCCACGACATCGCAGCGGTACTCGTCATGGATACCTGCCTGGAGGGGATCATTACGCGAGTCGATCTGCTCAAAGCCATCGTCAAAATGGGCTAAGCGAAAGTCTGACTTCTGGAAACGGGCTCGCCTGCACTAATCAGGATTTCCCGTCGGTCGAACACTCACCCGACGGAATCACCAGCCGCATTGAGTCGCAGAAACACGATTGAAATTACTTCGCCACGGAAAACTTATGGACCGTGGTTTGCGTGTACGTTTCCCCTGGCTTCAGCAATGTCGTGGGAAACTCTGGCCGATTGGGCGAATCGGGGAAATGTTGAGTTTCCAGGCAGAAGGCCCCGTGTTTGGGAGCGTTTCCGGTTTTAGGAGTCCCTTCCAGGAAATTGCCCGTGTAGAACTGAATCCCGGGTTCCGTTGTCAGGATCTCCATGACGCGACCTGATTTGGGTTCAACAATCTTCGCAGCAGGGCGCAATTCACCGTTCTTTCCATCCACAACGTAGCAGTGGTCGTAGCCACCTGAGCCATTCACGGGCTGTTCGATCCGTTCGCCAATCTTGTGAGGCTTCAGGAAGTCCATACACGTTCCTTCGACTGCTGCGAGTTCTCCGGTCGGGATGCCCGTTTCGTCGACCGGCAGGTACTTCGAGCAATTCAAGGTCAGTTCGTGATCGACGATCAGTCCACTGCCTGCTCCCCCCAGGTTCCAATAAGCGTGATTGGTCAGGTTCAGAACAGTTGCCTTGTCGGTCGTCGCGGAGTAATCCATCCGCAGTTCGTTCGAGTCGGTCAACGTGTACGTGACAACCGTCTTCAGATTGCCAGGATAGTTTTCTTCACCGTCAGGACTGACGTAGGTGAACTTCACGCCGACCTGCTTTTCCTGCTCGAATGGTTCTGCGGTCCAGAGCTTCTTCATAAAGCCTTCTTTACCGCCATGCAGAGTGTTGGGGCCGTTGTTCAGAAACAGCTGGTATTCCGTTCCATCGATCGAAAACTTTCCGCCCGCGATTCGGTTGGCAAAGCGTCCACAGGCTCCCCCGAAGTAGGGACCGTTTTCCAGGTAGCTGGCACAATCGGGAAAACTCAGAGTCACATTGGCGAACTTCCCTTCACGGTCGGGTACTTCCACGGCTGTGATGATGGCGCCCAGGTCCAGGACGCTGACCTTCATTCCCGACCGATTTCGCATTTCATACTGAAAGACTTCTTCGCCCTTCGACGTCTGTCCGTAGGGTTCACGCTGTACAGTGAGCATATTTTTTTCCGCGGTATCCTGATCTTTGCCTGTGGTTGGACTGGTCGTTCCCTTGCCGTCCGGCTTCGCAATCTTGCCGCCACAACCTCCGGCTGCCAAACAGCATCCGAACAGTAGTCCGACGACAAATCCTTGTCGCAGCAGTGATTTCATGAGGCTCGATCCTGAGAAGTGAAAACGTTCTGACGCCAGCAAGCCGGTATCTTGGAGAGCAATCCGCCGATGGTCAAGTATGCGGACCATTCAATTCGTGTTGGTGAGGCTGTCCGTGATACGTGCGTCAGACGAATCTGTCGGAAAGGGCCTGTGGCAGTTGAGAACCGCCCTACCTTTCTTGAATCAGAGCTTGAATAAGGGAGGCAAATGGGCAGATCGAGGCAAGAATGATCTCGCAGAGCCCCACAGGCACGGAGAATATGAGGTTGAGATACATCATCAACCCAAGGCTGATCACGAAGTGAACTGACCTGAGAAGGGGCCAAAGGCCCTCACGTAAACGGGGCCAACACGTTCTCGACAGATGTCGGCTCAGTTCTTTCGTTCTTCCCGAGCCTTCATTGCTGCTGCCCGTTCTTCGTCATTCAGCTTGCCATCGCCATCTTTGTCGAATCGTTTCAAGATTTCCTCGCGGCCGGGGCCGTTTCCGGGACCATTCCCCGGTCCTGCACCGCCACGTTCTTCCATCGCTTTGCGGGCTGCGGCACGTTCTGTTTCGTCGAGTTGTCCATCGCCGTTTTTGTCGAACCGCTTCAAGATTGCTTCGCGACCTGGACCGTTGCCATCGCCTTGACCGCCTGGACCTTTACCCATTCCGGGGCCGCCTTTTCCGGCACCTGGAAACCCTTGCCCCTGCATCGCCTGTCGAGCAGCCGCCAGTTCCATCGGGTCCAGCTTACCGTCACCGTTCTTGTCAAATCGCTTACGCAATTCCTGCCCGGGGCCTTTTCCCTGTAATCCCGGTTTTCCATTTGGTCCCGGTTTACCATTTGGACCGGGTTCGGCTTGAGCCACCCCGACAGATGCAAACAGAACGGCGATTGCAGAAACTCGCGTCACGATGCTGATTGACATGGGAATCTCTCGTGTGAACCGGGCCGACTTCGATTGAATGAGAACTATTTCATCAGGGCTTGAGTGTTAAACACCGCGAGCCTGACAAAGTTTCGAAAAATGGAATCGGATTTTGCATCCACATGCGATGGCCTGTCCGATTTCACCGGCCGTCATCGACAACGAACATCGTGAGGTAACCCTGCTTTGTCGAAGCCGTGAGTTCCAGAGATTCGTCGCCCGAATCGATAATCCACTCTTCAAATTCCAGGCCCGTCACCCATTCCACTTCTTTGGGCAGCCGTAGATTGCCGAGGAACTGACGAATGTCCCGGGCATTCCTCCGTTTTTCAAATTCTGGCAGCCGAGCAAAAAATCGATTCGTTCCTTCCACAGCCGACTCGGGGAAGAATGAATCCGCATCCGGTGCGCCATCCGCAATGATGTCCTGCTGCACGGACGAGGAATAATTCTGATACAGATTGAAGTCGATCAGGTCTTTGAAATCGGCCTTCGGGTACAGGCCAACATAGAGCCCACCAATGCAGGATGGAACCCCGTCTCGGGACCAGAACCGCTTCATTGGGATCGAATACCCAGCCCCCTTCTGTTCAAACTGATGCCAACGTTGCTGCAGTGATTCAGAAGGCGGACGGAATTGTTCCTGGTTATTTGTTCTTGGTTCAACTCCCCTCAACCAGGAACCAAGAACCAGGAACCGAGAACTATTGGTCCACAGCGGTTTCCACTTCTGCCACATGTGGATCATTCCTGTGGCGATATCAGGACCGGCGTCTGAGCGGCATTGACTCGTGTCTTCGCAGACTCAGCCTGGACCTTCAGGTAATTAAAAAGCTCCTGACTGGTCAGGTGCAGATCGCGATCTGTGTCGGCCGCTCCTTGCAGGGCTTCCGACAGCATCCATGCAAATAGACCTTGGCGCTTTTCATCCCAAACTCGCGTCTGCTGCCCCTCATCGCAGGAAATGATGGTCGTCGTTGATTTGAATGGCACCTTCAGGCTCGCCAGAACATCTTTGCCAGCCACTTGGCGCATCGTATCTTTGCCCATTCCGGCTGGAGTGACATCCAGAATCAGCACCTTGTCTTCTGATTTGCAGTCATTCAGCTTCCCGGCCAGCCAATCCAGCGACAACCCGGTGGCCGCCATGTCATTCAGCTTGAAATCCTTCGGGGCCAGGTAGACGGTCTGATCATCTGCACGGTAAGCGTGGCCTACGACGTAGATCAGGACCTGAGTCTGTGGTTGAGCGTTATTCAGAGTGTCAGTCAGATGGCGTTCCCACTCCTTGCGAGTTCCATCGACCACCAGAGTCCCGCGCTGGTCTGAAACGGCATACCGCGACAGCAGCGTGCCGTGGACCAGGCGAGCATCATTCAACGCGACTTTCAACGGCGACACGATCGGATCGGTAAAGCCTTGAGTCCCCAGAACGAGTGTCCAGCGATCAGATCGAAACGGTCGGCGTGCATCCACCGTCGTGGCACTTAACGCCCCATCCGTTCCTTCCGAATAGGCGACTCTGACGACATCCGCCTTGCGCAGGTCCGTCAATCGCACCTTATCCAGTGCCAGCGTCAGTTCGCATTTGGGACCGACTGTCAACGTGTGAGTTTCGCCATTGGCAAGCGATACCGTCAACGCCTCACCCGCCAGATCGATCTCATGGACAGTTCCATCAAATTGCAAGCTGCGCGTCGCCGCGATCTCAAAGATTTCCGTATCATGCTGAACGGAAACACGGTCGCCTGGTTTCAGGGCCGCGACGGTCAGGGGCTCATGATTTGCCGTAGCGCTGCCATTAATCGTCACTTTGCAGTGGGCGACAACGGGGAGCTTCAGTGAGCCAGCGACGGCACCTTGTCCAATCTGGATTGACAGAACAGATTTGTCGGCATCGTATTCGGCGACAGAACCGACTGAGGTCAACAGGCGGCGGGCGACCAGTGAATTCAGCACACGCCCTTTGTTCTCGCCCGGCTCAGAAAGATGCGTGATCTCCAACCGATCACCGACCACCAGATCTTTCAATTTCGTGGGAAGGCCATTCAACTTCAAATCGGCACTGTCGGGGACTCGCACGGGAATATCATCGCGCGTATTTCCTTCTTCGATCGACAGCACCAGCCGCGATTCGGGCAGCAAGAGTTCTCGCAGTGTTCCGCGCGTCAACTGCGGTCGGTCGACTGTCATGCTGACGACCAGATCTGGCTGCTTCTTGTCGAACTCCATCTCAACATGGTCGCCCGGTTTCAGCTCGCGCAGCAGGATATTCTTGCGTTCGGTTCGGAGGAAAATCTTCTGCTTACGAGGAACCTTGAAGGTCTCCAGCGTAGAATGCTCAAGATCCTGAACTGTGAATTCATTCTTGTCTTCGAGGACATCGCGAATCAGGCCCCGAGCCTTCTGAATCTGTGGAGGAGCATTGCCGCCCGGCCAGAGCATCAGGGCACTCATCAGGACAGATACGCCAAGCGCACCGGCAGCCAGGTACGTTCGACGATTGTTGCCCGCTGGTTCTGGAGCAACTTCATCAACGCCACCTTGTCCACCCACCAGTTTCAGGTCGATCTGCAGGTCAGACAGCGCTTCGTCGGCGGTCTGGTAACGAAGAGCCTGATCCTTTTGAGTCAGCTTCTGAACGACTTTGGCGAGGTCAGGTGGTACCCCTTCGAGGACGCGTCCGATTTCTGGAAGCTGCCGGTCGGGAGCAGCGTGCCACATCATCCAGGCAAGCTGCTGGTTCCGGCCCTTGGCGTTGAGACCTGGAAACAGCTCTTCAAAATTCGGACCGCACATCAGGTCATACGCCGAGAATCCCAGCGAATAAAGATCACTGGCAGGCCCGACATCACCGAAGTCATCGGAAACCGTTTCGGGGGCCATATATTTTGTGGTCCCCTTCAGCAGGCTCCCATCGGCCGTGGCGACACGGCACGCCAGGCCAAAGTCACCCAGCTTAACGCGTCGCCGGGCATCGATCATCAGGTTTCCCGGCTTGATGTCGCCATGGATGACTCCCTGAGCGTGCAGGTACTTTAATGCGCGCAACACGTGGGCCAGCGTTGCTCGCAGAGCGCGCAGGTCGATCTGACGCCCTTTCAACCGTTCAGCGAGACTTCCCTGCATCAGTTCCAGGACCAGCCAGCCCCGTTCGCGAACGATATCGAAGATTGTCACGATGTTCGGATGTTGCAGCGAGGCCAGCAGTTGCGCTTCCTGCCAGAACCGTTCCATCCGCTGAGGATCGTTCACGAACTCATCATGCAACTGTTTGATGGCGACTTCACGGCCGAGTTCCGTATCGCGTGCCCGATAAACGGTCGCAAAGCTTCCCGAGCCGATTTTTTCCAGAATCTTGTAACGCGTATCGAGCGACACGATCGAACCCCGCAATTGACCCGTTTTCCACCCACAACCATGGCAGGATGAAGCATTACACCATTTCGTTCAAGGTTCCGCACGCATTCTCCTGGGTCGGGTATTCCAGAAAAACAATTCTGAGGATTTTTCGAGTTCGTCCAGCCGAGACGGATCGATCTCGATGTGCAGACCGACGCCTGCCGGACGGTCGCCATCCCAGCGTGCGGCTGCTGGCATTAGTTCGAGTCCTCCCCGAAGCTGATGTTCACTCGCCAGTGCGCGGGCAATTCCGACATAAAAACGAGCCTGAGGATAAACAGGAACACTCAATTGATCCCGAGACCACTGAAAGATGTTCAGGATTCGTGACGTGTGATGAATCGAGGTGGTTGGGTCATCGGCTGCGTAAAGGTCCCAGATGGTTTCGTCATAACAGGGAATCCGAAGCGACTTGCAATCAAAATCTGGCTCGGAGCGCAGGATTGCCTGATGAGGTCGAGCCGAGTAGACCGACCAGGCCAGCCAGTGATCGCAGCGACCGATCGATTCCAGACTCGGCCATCCGATGGCAGCCAGGATGACAATGATGGCGACGCGATTTCCCCAGCCCGCCGACCAGCAATCTCGCATGAGCCTGTCGATCGTGTGGGGCGACTGAGCATCCGCGTCGATCGAAATGCGATTTCCAACCGGTCGAAATAAGAACCAATCCTGAGCGATGAAGTATAAATTCCAGAGCAAGACACCCGGGGAGTGATTCAGGCCAAGCGGCCCGAGTGCTGCCAGCAATGTCAGATGCATGCCGATCGCCCCCCACAGACCGAGCCAGCGGGTGCGCGCGAACATCAGCAGTACAGCAACGCCAAATTCCCCTGCCACAAAAAACATGGCACCGAGAACATCGAACGTTTTCGTCCAGGGATTCTCTCCCCCCTGCAATCCTGCCGCCTGTTTCAATCCACCCAGCAGCACGGGACCCAGGCCATGGAAGAAGGAATAATCCATCTTCGAAATGGCTGACCAGAAATAGATCGAAATCGCCAGCCAGATCCAGGCTCGTCGTACCGTCGCGTCATCTGCCAGGGTCAAGAGAATCGATAACAGAAAAAACTGCCAGGCCCACGGCTGCAGCCGATGCTGGTTGAGCACAAAGAATCCTGCCAGTGAGACAGACATCATCGCGGTGGCAGCGCGACTGACACCATGATTTTTCGCAAACACCAGCAAAACGAACGAAGCGATGACCAGGACGGCCAGACAACCCAAGTCACACCATCCCGGCAGATCGCACGCAAACCGAAGCAACGGAATCTGGGGAAAAACAGTCTGAGGTGTCCAGAGCTTCCACGTTCCCGCTACTAAAACCAGCAAAGACACTGCCAGCAATCGCTTCAGAACAATAACGTTTGTTGCGATCTGACTCCGCGAACTGGCGGCGGCATCACTCGAAGCCAATGACAGAGATGAATTCGCGTTGGTCACTGTTGTTCTCGCACAAAGTAGCCTTTGTCGCTCCGCGTGAAGATCAGCTGATCACAAACTCAACCTCGAAATGCACGGCATTGTTCATCACGCAACTGCCCTCACTCTTCAGGCAATCAGATCGTCAGCTTCGTTCCACTTATTCGGCATTCACGCCACTCGTATTCGTTATGACCGAAGCCGTGCGATCTGCGTCCAGACGTCTCCCGAGAACAAGTCGATCAACTTTGCCAGACCTGCAGCTACGAGTTCTTCACCCGACACGAAGCGACCAGGATTGCTCCATGTCTGGATGATCTCCGGCGAACAATTGAACAGACGGGCCATCAGGGCATCGTGGTCCGCCTCCATCACGCGGAAATGTCGAGCCCACTCGGCCGCTTCTTCCAGCCGGACCTGTTCTTCACTTTGCCAGCGGATCGGGTGAAACAATAATGATGCATGCCTGGTGACGTACCGTTCGATACAAGCCGCGAACGGCATCAACGCTGCTGAACTGCATTCACCCGCGACGACGCCAATCGCCTTGAGACCACGAAGTCGAATCAGGCTGGCCAGTGCCAGACCGACGTAGGCGCTTCCACCGCACGAGTCGAAGAAAATCGTGCCACGGGAATTGCGTGGCAGGTCCATCAGCTTTTCGTGCAGTTGCCCATCCTTGTCGACCAGATCTCCACTGATCACGATTTCCCATTGCCGCGATTCAAGATCGAAATCGGACGGTCGACGACCACCTTGGGGGCCCGGATATGGACGTAGCGGTCGAGGCCCAGGTTTCGGTTCGGGTTTCTTACGCGCCTGTTGAGGTGCACGAGACATCTGGTGGGCTTCTTTCTTCAAATCTTAATTGTCAACTGACTGGCGAGACTGAAGTGGCAAACGTACCACATTTTCGTGCACGACCAAATCATGGACTCGCTTGCCTCAGGGCCAATGGCTTTATTAGGGAGGGGAGAATGCAGGGTGGGACAAGTGGCGATTCGCCACGCCGCTCACCAGTAATTGTCGGAATTTCCTGTTGGTGGGCCGGCGCTCGAAGCGAGTTGGTCCCACCCTACTCCAGCAGAGACGTGAATGTTGTCTTATTCCGTTTTCAGAACCCGTTGAAATTCCAGCCGTAATCCACCGGGTGAAACCGTCGAATGATCTGCGAACATCAGCCGGAACGCGCTAGCGTCCGGTTTCTGGAGATACGGTTCGCCCGTCGTCCATCGGAACCGGACGCTAGCGCGTTCCGGCTGATGG
>CAZSTW010000026.1:0-65937 GCA_964609845.1 uncultured Planctomycetaceae bacterium
CGCTTCGCCGCGCCGGCCCACCAAAAGGAAACGTCGAGAACTAATGAATGGTGGGCCGGCGCTCGAAGCGAGCTGGTCCCACCCTACGTCCAGCACAGTGTCAAAAAATGCATTTGCCCTGAGTCAATGATGCTGGATCATTGGCGGAATGCGGGGGTTTTGTGTGGTTTTCGTCGAGCCAACGTCAGGACGTTTTCTTTCGTCGGATCACATTGCGGATTCTGAGGCTGACGGCAACAACGCAGGATATTACGATCAGCGAACAACGGACCACGTATTGATCGGTGGAAACAGAGGGGCCCTGCAACCACCAGATGATCGGGGTCATCACCAGGGCTGACCAGCCACAGAATTCGGCCCAGCCCAGAGCTTCTTCTACATCAAAGTCATCACTGTTGTCCGTTTGGCCATCCATCAGCTGCCCTCGCATGGTGAGTGAAATTCCATGGTGATAACCGGTAACGGTGACATGAAGTGTTGTCCGAGATTATACACACAATCTTTTCGCAGCATACCGGGAAACTATTCCATTTTGTTGCGGCGGCAATCAATCGACGACAGGGCGTCAAAGACCGTCTGGCCCGGATCATAACTGCAATAGAACTGCTGATAGCGATCCAGCGACGCTCGGATCGCGGGGCTGGTGGTCAGCGTCTGCAGATCCTGTGCGATCTGACTCGCCTGAGGTTTCAGGCGCAGGCCAAGCTGGTGATGGACGATGCGTGCCGCATGGTCAAACTGGTCGTAATCATGCGGCCAGACCAGCATCGGAACGCCATGTTGAATGCAGGTATAGGTGATGCCAGTTCCACCGTGGATGATCGCCGCGTCGTACCGATGCAGAAACGCGTTGTAGGGGACGAAGTCGTACAAATGCAGATTATCACGAATCTCGACTTCTCGCGTCCCCATTCGACCTCGAGAGAAATGAAAGATTGTGTCCGGCATTTTGCGGGCCACCTCCTGCATCAGCTCGACCGCCTGGGATTTGGCCCAGGGGAGATGAGTTCCCAGTGTCACCAGCACTGTCTTTTTGGTTTCATCCCACTGCAGTTCCGGACCGGGGAGTGTCGGAGCGATAATCAGGGGGCCGATGAAGTGAAACCAGTCTGGCCAGGTCCTTTCAAACTCAAACTCTTTCATTCCATAGGCGAGGATTCGCTCGGGGGAATAGACCACTTCCGTCCCATCAGCCCGATAGAGACTTGGGATCGATAGAGACTTTAACGGTCGTGAAAACATCCATGCCGACATCTTTTTGAATGTCCGAACCGTCTTGCGCCCGATCCAGTCGCGAGCACGGCCATAAAAGTCGTTTTGCGGCATCCAGCCACCCAGGTAGGCGGGCGTTCCATCCTTCGTTTCAAGGACACAGGGACTGGGCATCCCCGTCCACCAGGGGATGCCCATCTCTTTCGCAGTCAGGCCCGCGACGGGTACGACGAAGTCGGCGATTACCAGATCTGGTGCTTCAGCCTGCCAGATCTCCGTCAACTGGCGTTTCAGTTCGTGCATCAGGCCCAGATTCTTCTGAACCTGTCGCCACATCTGACGAGGATTTGATCCGACTTGCATCCGTGTGTTCGCAATCGACCAGACTGCCTGGTCATGCCCTGGCAGGATCTCGACAAACGGGAAGCCTGCCGACGCGATTGGCGGGGCTCCTCCGGCTGTTGTCAGGATTCGAATCCCGTCGATCCCTCGCGACCGCAGACGACTTGCCAGATCGAGTGCCGGATACAGGTGACCCGCAAATGGTGGCGTGACAAAATCAATCCGAAGTTCACGAGACATGATTCAACGTTCTCGGGCAGTGACAGGCGAGTAATTCGAGTCCCGTTTGTTCGGTCAGACGTCGCAGTTTCGCCTGCGTCTCGAAGTAGGCGGCCGGATCGTGCTGAAAGCGTCGACTGACCCACGGCAGCGGGGACTGCTCCAACATCACCTGCACATGCCAGCAGGAATCCACAATATAAAACAAAGGTCGATCCTCGGTTTGCAAAACACAGCCGAAGTGCCCATCCGCATGTCCCGGCAGATCGACCAGGATCAGGCTGCCGTCTCCCCAAAAATCGAAGATCCGAAATTCGTGCCAGTCACCATGTCCCGCCACGAATTGATGTTCGTGGATCAGCGTCCCTCGTTGTTCAAAATCTGCTGGAACCAGGTCTTTTAAAAATCCATGTCGCACTTGTTGACGCACTGGTGTTTTCTTCAGGTGGTCGAATGCGGCACTGCGGTAGACAAAATTTGCGTTTGGAAAACATTTCAGTCCGCCGATATGGTCTGCATGAAAGTGTGTCACAAAAATCTGACGGATCGACTCGGGGTCAATCCCCCGGGCCTGCAGCGTCGCACGAGCGTCGCGCGATGTCTCCAGGCAGGCCGGAGTCAGCCAGCGATAGATCCGTTGCGGAAGCCAACGGGTCGCTTTGAAGAATTCATCGCTGTAAGCCGTATCGATCAGGCAACCGCCGTGAACGGGATGCTCAAAATAAATGAAGACTGCGAAAAAGCGGATCCACTTCCAGGAACGCGCACCCACCAGCCACGCAAATTGCGAGCACCAGCCCGATGTCAGAAACCGTACGGATTGAAGAGTCGCACTCATGGTGTGAAGAGCAGTCCTGCCTGAGAATATCCAGCCGATGTCCCAAGAAACATCACTGGCTGACCAGTGTGTACAAGGCGATCACGCCGCAGCAGGTCGAAAACAACAGGAATACTGGCCGATGCCATGTTTCCCAGGATCGCCGCTCGATTGATAAAGCAGTCGGGCGAGATCTTCAATCGACGTCGCACGGCTTCTACGGCGTGGGGTGAAGCTTGATGCGGTACAAACAGTATCGAATCTCGCGGGGTCTGGCTGTCGTTTATCAACTGCTCTACGAGAGGTGGAAGGCGACGCAAAGCGGTGCGGAATAGTCGCGGACCCTCCATATGAAAGCGAAACGCACCATCGCTCGTTGCGGTGTACTCAAATGCAGGCATCGAATGTCCTCCCCCCAGGACCTGACACTCTTCGATATGCTCCGAGTATGTTTCATGTCGGAAGTAGAATGTTGGCGATGGCATTCGCTTCTGAAGCACCAACGCTGCGGCACCATCACTGAGCAGCGTCGAACTTTCCGGTTCATTCCAGTTCGCAGCGGCCAGCGTCGCCTCGGAAGCCACCAGCAAGACTCGCTGATAGGCTCCTGTAGCGAACAGAGCATTCACAACGTTCAAAGCCAGCATGAATCCAAGGCACGTTCCGTGAATGTCCATCACGGGAACACCATCGGACTCTGGCAGAAACAGGGATTGAAGGATCGCCCCGTTGCAGGGGATGGGCTGATGCCGCGATGTGCTGCAGTCAATCAGCAGGTCAATCTCTTTCCAGGTGACATTCGCATCGTTCAGCGCCCGTTGGATGGCGTGGCGAGCCATGGTTGCCAGTGTTTCGGGACGAGAACATTCGTAACGGACAGAGACCTGCGTGTGCTCGCCAATCCATCCGGAGGGTAATTGAGCTCGATCTTCAACTGTGGCAGCAGACACTCCGGTTCCGGGCAGATAGCTTCCTGTTCCCTGGATCTCGAAATGCTGCCACATATTTCAAAGCCCGTCAGGAGCCTCGACACAAGTCCGACCGTCGAATACGTAATTATGACGATGGGATGCTACAACGCGGCTGAATGGCAAACAATCCGGGACAGTTGCGCTCCGGAATTTGTCTTTTCGGCAAGTCGTTGCTTCGACCCCGAGAAGCCCGTCGGAGAGCTGTTGCTGGTTCCGCAAAGCCATTCGCCGAGGTGAATGGCGCGCCATGACCATCACGAAATTCGGGGTTTTCAAACTGGTAAGGAGTTGGTATAAGTCAGATACTGAAATGTCTTTGGCGTTCTGCCGACGGTTTCTCTGTCGAATTTGTTCGAATCACCTTCGTCTTCTATCCCGTGTGTGTCAAAAGGATTGTTGTCTCGACTGCTATCATTCCCCCCAACGCACGGAGCTCCCGCAATGGCTTTGCCTTTGCGGGATTTTTTGTTGGCGTTGATCGTCGAAATTGAAAATGCGAGCGACCCTGGCCGGGGCGATTCTAGAGCGCATCTCATTTCAGTGTGGCGTCCCGCGGGCATCAAACGACAGCGTCTCGCCCATGTTTCGACGCAACACGGAAGTGCGACACGCACGAAGGCGATCCGTTCTCAATCGGATTTGCCGTCTTTGGTTGGGATTATTTGATTTGCCAGACGGCGAGTTCCCCTGAAGCGGTGGAAGCAGCGATCTTGTTTAGATCCGGCGAAAATGCGATGTGATCAACGTCGCTTCCTGGGTGCTCCCGTTTTGCAGCTGATTCGGAAGGGGGAAGTGTCGAGACCACCTTCAAAGTTGTAATGTCCCAGATCGCGATACCACCCGATTCAATGACCGTGGCAGCTCGTTTCAGGTCCTGTGACAACGTTGTCACTCCCGCAAATCGGATTCCGTTCCCAAAATCGGGGCGGTTGCCCGGACGCGAGTTTTCCACTTCCGTATAACGGGGGCAGACGGATTCCGGTGGAATGATGGCACGAACAACGGGTTCATGTGTGGGATGCCAGATTCGAAGGACTGCCCGATCCACAACCACGACGCGATCGCCGGCGGGTGAAAACTGCAGGGTCGATTGTTCTCCTCCGCTTTGATCCACGGAATTGCCAATCTGCTGGCCACTCGCCAGATCCCACAAAGACAGGAATCCATAGCGACTGAGTGTTGCCAGAGATTTACCATCCGGCGAAAAAGCCAACGCTGCCATCCGCTCCCCTTCACGACTTCCCTTTTTCAAGTGATGAATCGGACGATCGGTGTCCGTATTCCAGACGAGCACTGTCCCATCGGTTCCACAGGCTGCGATCCGCTTCGCATCGGCATCGATCGCCACAGCGTAAACGCTGTATTCCGGGCCGACTTTGAATCGCTTCTTGAGGCGAAGGGTCTGCTCGTCATACAGTTCCACCGTCCCGACATTCGTCCCGACAACGATTGTTGAAGGACGCCCACCGATGGTCAGCGAATTGGAATGATTCGGCAGGCGTACCAGTTGATTCAATTCACACGCCTTCAACATATTTCCGTCGCCGACGGTAAACATCCACTGGCCGAGACCGTTGAATTTCCCGGTCGTGATCAGCCCGGCAGAATGCGACTGCCAGACGAAGTTCTGGACCGAGGTCGGTTGGCCGATCACCGGGGGCGGTTCCGCTGCAGTACAATCTGCTGTGGACAACAGTGCCAGTGCAACTGCTACACGAACTGACGCAGCGAACAGCGATGGCAAACGGAAGTTCGCTTCTTCGAATCTGAACATTCGGGATATCTCCTCATCCACTCCGATAGGACCACTATTCCAGCGCCGAGCAACACCTGTCGCAATGAGACGCGAAGCGGCTGGAAATCGTTCCCGAATTCCTTACTTCGGTTCCTGCCAAGGGGACTGACCGCCGCGCTGGATCTGCAGGCGGAGTGCTGCGGAAAGGTCCTGAAAGATCTTCTTTTCCCGGGTGGCAAGATTTGTGGTTTCCTGAGGGTCCGTTTGCAGGTTGTAAAGTTCCAGTGGTTGAAAGGGGCTGTCCTGAATCAGCTTCCAGGGGCCTCGCATCAAGGCTTCGATGGTCTTGCCTGCATAAACAGGTCCTCCTTCGCGGCGGACAAAATAGAGATCTCGCACAGGTTCTGGTTGTGATTGACCGAGGAGTGACGGAAGCACGCTGACTCCGTCAATACCTTTTGGTGCGGCAACTCCCGCAACATCGGCGATGGTCGCGAAAAGATCCATGGTCAGAGTCACACAGGCCAGGCGGCTGCCGGCACGAACGTGACCAGGCCAGCGAACAATTCCGGGGACTCGCAGACCGCCTTCATACATATGTTGCTTCTCGCTGCGGAACGGGCCGTTCGTCGCTCCATAATTCAAAACGCCACCGTTGTCGGAGGTGAAGAAGATCAATGTGTTTTCGGCAAGCTTCAGCTGATCCAGTTTCTGCAGGACTTGTCCGATCCCGGAATCCATATGTTCGATCAGAGCCACCAGCGAAGCGCGCTTATCAGAAATTTGAGGTTCACGCTGCTTGACCTTGGCAACCCACTCGGGGGGTGGTTGAATCGGGTCGTGTGGGGCGTTGTAAGACAGGTAGAGAAAGAAGGGCTGCCGAGTCTCTGACCGTTCCGACAGGTAATCACAGGCCCATGTTGTAAACAGGTCAGTCGCGTGTCCCGGTGGATCGATCACTTCCTGATTGCGACGCATGAAGTTCTGGCCACCGCGTCGATGTGTCAGGTAGTCATCCATCATGTCGCCAAGGAACCCATGAAAGAAATCGAAGCCCCGCTCGGTCGGCGTGTTCGGCGATGACAGGCCCAGATGCCACTTGCCGACAATCGCGGAGTGGTATCCTGCCGGGCGAAGGACCTGAGGCAACAAGACGGCTTGAGGTGACAACCAGCCCCACGAGTCCTGTGGCAGATGCCGGATGACTCCAGGAACACCAACGCGATCGGGATAGCATCCCGTCAGCAATGCAGCACGGGTCGGCGAACAAACGCAGGAATTCGCGTAGAAGTTGTCGAACGTCAGACCTTCACGGCAGAGTCGATCGATCGCCGGAGTCTGGATATCGGTTGTTCCATATGCGGAATAGTCACCGCGCCCCAGATCATCCGTCAGAATGATAATCACATTCGGACGATCCGCGGCATACACGAATGCGGATGTTCCCAACGTCACGATCAACAGGATCAGAAATCGCATGGCAGATACTTTCGCAGGCACCGTTTCGAGACAGTGAAGTTCATTTGTGGTCGTACAGACCCGAAGCTGGAGTATATCCCTGTCTCCTGTGCGAACCGTGTCCTCCGCGTCGTCCGTGTCCAGCAGTTTATTGATTAAAGCCGGATTGGGACACGGAGTGCACTGAAGACACGGACAGAACCAAGCTACGTCACGTGGGCCATTGGTATCGGCAACCGAACGAGGATAGCGAAAAACTGCATCTGTACGTCTGACGTGAGCATCGCTCGTTAACACAGACCTATTTCTCAGGGGACTGGTCGTTGCGCCCGTTTTTCTGAAGTGCGCTATTGCGCATTTCACAAAAACGGGCTGCGCGCGACCACATCTCGGCGAGTTCTGATCGCCCCAGTTCGCGGCAGACTTGAACCAGTTCACGTCGCGGCTCCAGGGCATCAGGGGCTTCGCTCGCCTTCAGATTCAATTCGACCAGCCGGTCTTGTAATTTTCGATACCGGACGTATTCAGCCTGTTCCTGATCGCGTTGTTCGGTCTTTCCCTGAATTCCCAGTAACTGAACAAGCTGATAGCGACTTTCCACGTCGTACGGCTCAATCGACAGGATCTGCCTCAGGAGTTCAATTGCAATGTCCAGCTTACCCTGATCTTCTACCAGTCGGACCTTGATCCGCAACGCTGGCGGATCGGCAGGGGATTGCAGCAGAGCCGATTCGATTTCTCGATTCGCCTGATTCTTGTTTCCGAGCGACCAATGACATTCCGCCAGCAATGCAGAACGTTGTGCCGATGGGGAATCGGGTTCAAGGACCGTAATTGCTCCTTGATAATCGTGGATGTGAATCAGCGACCTGGCCAGATCACGTCGAATGGTACTCTCAACTTGCTCTGATGGATGTTTGTCCAACGCAAAACGGAATTCCTGGATCGCCTCCTGAAACTTCTCAGCGTCGGCCAGAATGACGCCAGCCAGTTGATGTGGTCGGTAATCACCCGGAGCGAGGCGTTGAACATGGGTCAGCGCTTTCAGGGCGAGCGTGTTAGAGCCCAGGTCGTAATACATGACTCCCAGCAGGCGATAAGCTTCCAGGTCGTCAGGGAACTCAGAAACCAGCGTTGTCAGAGCGACTTCGGCCTGCTGCAGTTCCCCCAGGTGGAACAGGCTGGTCCCTGCCAGCCGCAAGACATCCTGCCGCCACGGACCGTTTTCCAGCCGTCTGGGGAGTTGCCGTAACACTTCATCGTATCTGTTACGGCGGGCGAGCCATGAACAGCGCAGGAGCGTAGCCTCGTCCGTCTGACCATTTTGGGTGAGTGCTCGTTCTACCCGTTCCACGCCTGCGGAATCCATCATTTCAACGCATTGAAGTCCGGTTGCGAGCGAATCCGCAGGCTCGATCGGCATGAAAATCAGCCAGAAGGATCCCATCGTTGGAATCACGGCCAATAGCAGAGCGACTAAAATCCAGCGTCGGTTCATCGTTGCTTTCAATGGCCAATGACATTCCGTGAAGACCAAGTACTTCAATTTGACAGGAGGAATCTGAAGAATTTCTGATTCGTCTTGATTTTATCCAAAAACAAGTCGAGAATTTCAAAGACATTTGATCTGAATCATTTGCAATCACGTCTCACGTCCGGTTTTCGTTCTGCTCGTCTGGATTTAGCTCCCGTACGAGCTTCAGTTCCATAAGTCTTTAAGGCTGGTTTCAGCCCGTTGTTTTCCCGGAATGATTTTCAGGACGGGAATGCAATCATTTTCTCTTTTCGGAGGAAGGTCATCATGCGTCGATCTCGTAGAAAACCCGGTGGATTTACTTTGATTGAACTGCTGGTGGTCATCGCGATCATCGCGGTTCTGATCGCCCTGTTGTTGCCCGCGGTTCAGCAGGCCCGTGAAGCGGCTCGTCGTACACAGTGCAAGAATAACATGAAGCAATTCGGGCTGGCGATGCACAACTACCACGATACCCTGAACATGTTTCCTTGTACGATCAATGTCGGCAACTTCGGGGCTCCGAACGGCGTTGGCGCCATGGTGCAACTGTTGCCATACATTGATCAAGCTCCGTTGTATAACACGATCAACTTTGCTTCGACGGGTGGATGGCAAACGCCGCTCAACAGCACCGCACCCGCTGGAAGTCGCTATTACGAAGTCACGCCACCAGGCTTTCGTTGTCCAAGCGACACCTCGGCACAGTATTACCCGGGTACCAACGGCATTCAGGGGAACTGGGCCACAGCGAGCTACGGACTTTCAGGAGGAGCTCAGCGAGAATCAGGAAACGGTTGCAGCACCTACCCAGGAAACGTATTTGGTACGGGCCCGGCGGACCACAGTGACAGCCGCGACCCAACTCAGATTTCCGGAATGTTCAGTCGCTACGGCTTTTCCTGTCGGATCAGAGACATCACAGACGGAACTACCAATACGATCCTGATGGGTGAGTCCCGTTCAGAATGTAGTGATCACCAGCGCCATGGCTGGGCAAATGTCAATTCCAACTGGCTGTTTACCACAGCCCCGGTCAACTTCCAGACGTGTCTTGGAGGTGGTGGTTGCAACTCCCAGTCAAACTGGAATACATCACAGGGATTCAAGTCGCGACACGTAGGTGGGGCTCACATCCTTCTGGGTGATGGTTCCGTTCGTTTCGTCAACGAAAACATTGATTACAACACGTATCAACGCCTGGGCGATCGACGTGATGGTCAGGTTGTCGGTGATTACTAACAAAAGTCGAACAGCGAAATCGCTGTTTTTTCAGAGTTGCGGCCGATGACACCGTCGTCGGTCGCATCATTCGAATAGCACTTCTCCTCTTTTGATGGACTTGAATATGGCTGATCGTGTTGGAATTCGAAGAGCCGCGCGGGCGATGATGATCGCTGTGATGCTCGGCGCAAGCACATTCGCTGGCTGTTCTCCAGCAACAAACCGTCCGAAGCTGCTCCCTGTTTCAGGGACTGTCAAATTCAAGGGCGCTCCGCTGGCAAATGCGACCGTCACGTTCATGCCCGAAGGGAGTGCCCCTCGCAATCCCTACGGAACAACTGATAAGGACGGAAATTTTCAGCTGACCAGCTACGATACGAACGACGGGGCCGTTGCTGGCGATTACATCGTCACCATCGTCGCCAAGCCAGCTGACGGGAAGAAGCCAGAAGAAAGAACGGCAAGTGATATGATTGCGATGGGGCCTGGTGGATCCCTGAAGGTCGAGGATACCGTCCCGACGAAATATGCTGATAAGAAGACTTCTGACCTGAAACGCAGCGTTGTTGCAGGTGACAAGAACGTCTTCAATTTCGACCTGAAAGAATAGCTGCGATCTGAGCTTCCTCGAATCACTTGGCATCGGGCAGGTCTTTGACCTGCCCGATTTCGTTTTTACAGCGGTCAGCTTTCAGCGAACAGCAGTCAGCCGATGCCGATTTTTCGATGTTTTGCAGTGACCGCTGATCCGCACTTTTCTGGCGGAGGTTGTAGATTTTACCAGGGGTAATCCTTCGCCAGACGAAATTTCTTCCAACTGCAGATTCCACCTCAACGTACAGGTGTGGGGATCATCGCGTCTGCGTTGTCGGGGCAGATTGGCTGGTCCCAAACGCCCATCAATGGACTCGCCCGAGAATTGCTTGGGAGATTTGACGTAACTCGTTACCATATCCTGCCCCTATGGTTACGGCGGTAAACGGGGAGCGACGGCCTTTGACACCTGTCGCTCAAATTTTGCTGGCCGAATTCGGGCATCAGGAATATTTTGGTTCCGCGAAAAGGAATGGGTGGTATGAGTCCTGCTTCGCATGGCTCGCCACCACGGTTTTGGTGGAACAGTACTTATCGCAGGATGCGTGAAATGACAGGTCGACGTTCGTTGTTCGGGGTTTACGGTCTCGTTCAGACCGCAGTGGCGTTGATGGTCTGTGTGACATCGACAGCATTTGCTCAGTTGGATGGTTTCAGCGATTCACTGGGCCTGAAACCTCGCTCGACCCCCAAACCGGTCTTCACCACGACGTTAACTCCGGCCGGCGCGAAGGCGGGGGACGAAGTCACTCTGACCGTCCACGTCAAACTCCCCAAGGGATTTTACATCTACAGTACGACCGGTGAATTTGAAGGCCGCACTCGTATCTCGACTGAAGCCATCGGCTTGGAAGCGGTCGACGCGGAATTCGTTCCTGATCGTGAACCGAAGACCGTGTTTGAACCCCTGCTGAAGGTGGAAGTTCAGAAGTTCCACGATCAGGTCACCTGGAAGAAACGCTACAAGGTCAAACCGGATGTTGAACCAGCCTCGGTCGCCGTCAAAGGGGAGATATCCGGGCAGTACTGTTCCGAAGATACGGACGATCAACCCGGGATGTGTATTCCGATTATTCCTCCCTACGAATTCAAAGCCACGTTTTCCGATCCGGCAGCGTCCGAAACCAGCGAAGGAAAAACGGCTGAAGCAGTCCGCTTTGAATACGAAGAGCGTCCAAAGCGAGGTACGACCAATCCCGCGCTGCTGCGATTCAAGTTGTCACCGACCGATGCCAAGCCAGGTCAGAAAGTTCAGCTGTCAATCACGATGGAACTCGACAAAGGCTGGCACACGTTTTCGTTGACTCAGAACGGTCCGGGGGGCGAACCGACCGTGATCAGTCTGACAGGATTGAACGGCTTGAAACCTGCCGGAGCTGGATTTGTCGCGGATCATCCTCACGAAGTCGAACAGCCCTTACCTGAAACCCGGCTCGAAGTTCATCATGACCGTGTGACGTGGACTCGCGATCTGGAAGTGACCGCAGGAACCAAACCAGGGGCGTATGGACTGACAGGCCGGATCGCCTATCAGACGTGCGAAAAGAGCTGTATTCCCTTGCGGAAGGTCAAATTTCAACTGGGCGATGTCTCGGCCGTTGAAGAGGTTTCAGAACCTGAAGATGTCGCAGCACCTGAAAAGAACGGGCCTGCCAATAACCCGCCTGCGGCTCCTGTCGGTAATGCTGTCAAACGGCCACAGGATCAGGGATTGGTCGGGTTTCTGCTGACCGCGATCGGATTCGGATTGATCTCGCTGCTGACTCCCTGTGTCTTTCCGATGGTTCCGATTACCGTCAGCTTCTTCCTGAAGCAGAGTGAATCAGAGCACCATCGTCCGTTGCTGGCAGCACTGGTCTTCTGCGGTTCGATTGTCGCAACGTTCACAATCCTGGGTGTCGGAATCGCCGCCGTGTTTGGTGCTGCCAAACTGAACGCGCTGGCAAACAACCCATGGCTGAATGTGGCCATCGGAACCGTATTTGTCGTCTTCGCACTGAACATGCTCGGTCTGTTTGAGATCCGCATTCCCAGTGAACTGCTGACATTTACCTCCAACAAGGAACAGGCCGGGGGCTACCTGGGGGCGGTCTTCATGGCGCTCACCTTTACCCTGACTTCGTTCACCTGCACCTTTGCATTTGCCGGAACGCTGCTGGTTGCTGCGGCCCAGGGTCAGTTCTACTGGCCGATCATTGGCATGCTCGCATTCGGGACCGCGTTTGCATCGCCATTCTTTATCCTGGCAATGGTCCCCAGCATGCTGAAGAAACTTCCCAAGAGCGGTGGATGGATGAACGCCATCAAGGTCGTGATGGGACTGATCGAAATCGGTGCGGCCGTGAAGTTTTACAGCGTTGCAGACATGGTCTGGAATCCCGAACCCGTGATCTTCGACTTTGTCTTCGTGATGATCGCGTGGCTGGTACTTTCACTCACGATCGCCCTGTACCTGCTGGGGGTCTTCCGAATGAGTCACGATGTTCCGTCGCAGGGACTTTCGGTGGGGCGCATGATTCTTGTGATGGCGTTTTTCGGCTTGAGCTGCAATCTGGGTGTCGGGCTGATCAACCACGAACGGGGCGGGGGCTGGATCATGGATCAGATCATCGCATTTGCTCCACCCCGATTTGAAAGCCAGACCATCCTGCAAAAAGGAGGCTCAACAACGGATCTTCCGGAGCCAGTGATTGCCCACCACGGAATCTGGTTTGCAATGGACGTCGACAAGGCCATTGCACACGCGACAAAAAAGAATCAGCCCCTGTTATTTGATTTCACGGGGGTCAATTGCATCAACTGTCGGTTGATGGAAGAAAGGTTCCCTCAGCCGCAGAATCGAGCTCGTCTGGACAAGTTTGTTCTCGTTTCGCTCTATACCGACAAGGTCCCGACCGTCTCAGACCCGGCAGAAGTAAAGCGACTTCTCAAACGGAACGTCGAATTGCAGACGCAATGGTTCAATGATGTCACGCTTCCGTCGTATGCCGTTGTCACTCCAGATGGAAAGACGATTCTCTCCAGCTACTTCGGCCTGGAAGGCAAAGAGGGAGAATTCGCCGCGTTCATGGACGATGGCTGGGCGAAGTGGGAGGCGATGAAAAAGTGATCGTCAGGACCGCCACAATTGTCTGATGTGGAAGACGTCCCCGGCGGATTCGCTCTGCCGGCAGTTTCGGCCATCAACAACAGACAAACGTACGCAATAGACTGGAACGTCGCCTGCCTGCCTGTTCTGACGTCGTTATTTCGGATCAGCTGACGGTCAGCAAACTTTCGAGACCGCTTTCCCCAATGGTATTCTGGTAGAACAAGATCCTCTGTTTCTGTCCAAAATGACAATGGGCCACTGCATGTCGATTCGATATCTCTCCCTGATTGTGCTCCTGACCTCCTTCAATCAGCAGCTCTTCGCGGCTGACTACGAATATTCGTCAGTTGTTCCCAAGCGGAAACCTGCGATTGCTGCACAGGGGGTCAAAGGGCAGAAACTCAATCAGGTCAAGATTGATGCCGATCCCTCCATCGACCTCGTTCAGGCCATCGATGTGACGATTACGGCGTGTGATCTGAAGTCGATCAAGCTTTCTGGCTGCAAGAAAATCCGGATTTACAATTGCTGGATTCACGACAGCAAAGCCCCCGCCATTCATCTGGATGGCTGCGAAGATGTCGTGGTGCAGGGATGCAGGATCGAACGGGTGGCGACGGGAGTTTATGCACATCAATCCAGCGGTGTGCAGGTCATCGGGAACTATGTGGAAAACGTGATGGGACCGATGCCACGTGGACAGATGGTGCAGTTCGACAAAGTTACGGGTAAGCAAAACGTGATCCGGGGCAACCAGGCTGCTAACTCCAACGATCAAAGTCGTCCCGAGGACATGATCAGCATCTACGAATCGAGTGGCACCGAGGATTCACCAATTCTGATTGAGGACAACTTTCTGTCTGGCGATCCCAAGGTCGGCAGCGACGGCAAGAGCAAGAGTGGCAGTGGGATCATGCTGGGGGATGGCAAAGGTGGCAAGCACATCGTCTGTCGTAAGAACGTGCTTCTGGCACCCGGACAGGTGGGCATCGGCGTGGCGGGAGGGGGAACAATTACCGTCACAGACAACTCGATCATTGGTGCCAAGTCCGATGTTTCGAATGTTGGCCTTTATGTCTGGAACCAGTCAAAACAAGACGGTGGTGAAGTGGTCGTCCGCGGGAACAAGATTCACTGGGTGAATGCTGCCGGCGCCCCGAACCCGTACTGGAATGGGGGTGGATTCACCAAGGTGACTGAAGAAGAAAACTCATTTCAGGATATCAAGCTGCTGGAATCCCCACCGACTCCGCCGTCTCGTGCACCGCTCCCTCCCATCCCCTTCGGTTCCAAAATTGTATTTCCCTGGCCAAAGCCGAAGGCTACGGAATAGCCCTATTCCTCGAGACGCGTTCGGCAAGTTAGGATTGCGGTCGAATGGAGTCTCAGTTGAAGGGAAACAGAATGCGCAATTCACTCTCTGGCGGATCGTTGGCTGACAATCAGGCGGATACTACCGTCGACCGACGCTTTCGTCCGCTGGTCTGGCTGTTCGTTGCTGGTGTCTTATTCACCCTTCTGACGGTTCCGAGTTCCAGTGCTGCAGACCGGACGAATGCTCCCGGTGCGGAAGACTCGTTTTCCAAAGCGGACTATGACCAGCATCTCAAGGAGCTACGTAAGCGATTGCCTCATGATGGCTTCTCAGTCGTGATTCAAAAGCCGTTTGTTGTGATCGGTGACGAACCCTTGGAGACTGTAAAAGTCCGGGCCGAAAAGACCATCAAGTGGGCTGTCGATCACTTGAAACAGGAATACTTCAGTCGAGACCCCGTCGCGATTCTGGATATCTGGCTGTTTCAGGATGCGAACAGCTATGAGGAGCACACCAATCGCCTGACAAAACACAAACCGTCAACACCGTATGGATTTTACTCTTCTACCGACAAAGCTCTGTTCATGAATATTGCCACGGGTGGCGGAACTTTGGTGCATGAAATTGTGCATCCGTTCATGGAATCGAACTTCCCCGGTTGTCCGTCGTGGTTTAACGAAGGTCTGGCCTCATTGTACGAGCAGTCGAATGAGCGCAACGGCCGAATCATCGGAATGACCAACTGGCGATTGAAAGGCCTGCAGTCCGCGATCAGCAAAGATACAGTGCCATCGTTTGAAACCCTGTGTCGAACGACGACCCGCGAATTTTACGACCGGGACAAGGGGACGAACTATTCTCAGGCGCGATACCTGTGTTACTACCTGCAGGAACGAGGGTTGCTGCGAAAGTTCTACCATGCGTTTCGCACCAATGTTGCGGATGACCCATCGGGGTTGGAAACGCTCAAGCTGATTCTGCGGGAAAACGACCTGGAAGAATTCAAGGTTCGCTGGCAGGCCGAAGTCATGAAATTGAAGTTTGAATAAAGGGTACGACGAAGTCGCCTTCCCGTGATGTGTCCGTACCTCGTCTGATCGTATAGAATTCAGCGACTCGGACAGCATCATATTTTTGGAAAACGACAAGGACGCTTCATGCGACTGATCAAGGTGGCGGCCGCGGTGCTCAATACGACTCCGCTGGCATGGGACGCGAATCGCAAAGCGATCGTTGACGCCATTCATGAGGCACGGCGACAGCAGGTGGCAATTCTCTGCCTGCCGGAACTCTGCATTACCGGATACGGCTGTGAAGATGCATTCCTCTCCAGCGGCACTCAGGCGATGGCCCAAAAGCTCCTGCTGGAACTTGTCCCGGAAACTCAGGGAATTGCCGTCTCGTTCGGACTGCCACTGTTACATCGTGGGGCTCTCTTCAACACGGCGGCTCTGGCTGTGGATGGGAACCTGGTAGGAATTGTGGCCAAGCAACATCTCGCGGGCGAAGGAATTCATTACGAGCCTCGCTGGTTCAAACGCTGGCCGAATAATGCTCGCGAACAGGTGGAGATTGGCGGACAGGCGCTGCCGTTCGGTGATCTGTTGTTTGACGTGGGTGACGTGCGTATCGGATTCGAGATCTGTGAAGACGCATGGGTGGCGAATCGACCGGGAGCGGAACTGGCAGAGCGGGGTGTTGACATCATTCTGAATCCGAGTGCCAGTCACTTTGCGTTTGGAAAGCACGGCGTGAGGCAGCGGTTCGTGCTGGAAGGTTCACGGGCGTTCAGTGTTGGCTATGTCTATTCGAATCTCGTGGGAAATGAATCGGGACGAGCAATCTACGATGGCGGGGCGTTGATTGCGCAAGCGGGGCGTATGCTCGCGGCAGGCCCTCGATTCAGCTATGCCGATTCTGCCGTGACAAGTGCCACACTGGATATCGACGAAATCCGCATGGGTCGTGCTCGCACAGGTAGTTTCCGGCCATTGATTGGTGACCCCAACGACAACGTTGTTCGTTCCCCGTTTCAATTCCAGAAGTCGAGCTATGTCGTTGAAAGGCCGCAGCCGCTGACCTGGGAAGTCGGTCCCGATCTGAAAGAGGAAGAGTTTGTCCGCGCGGTTTCGCTCGCACTGTTTGATTACCTGAGAAAGAGTCGATCGCGCGGGTTTGTTGTTTCCATCAGTGGCGGCGCAGATTCGGCGGCGGTTTCTTTGCTGTGTGCGATGCTGGTGGAATTCGGAATTGCCGAGTTGGGTCGTGAGCGGTTCCTGTCAAAACTGAACTACATTCCCCAATTGAGTGACGCGACAGACAATCGCGCTGTTGTGCGCAGATTGTTAACGTGTATCTATCAGTCGACGAAAAACAGTAC
This sequence comes from uncultured Planctomycetaceae bacterium, assembly GCA_964609845.1. Classification (GTDB taxonomy): domain Bacteria; phylum Planctomycetota; class Planctomycetia; order Planctomycetales; family Planctomycetaceae; genus Schlesneria. The sequence continues at coordinate 16,872 of CAZSTW010000026.1, forward strand.
CGAGACGACGGTCAACGCGGCACAAGCGGTCGCAGACGGGATTGGAGCGGAATTTCATCAGTTTGATGTCGATCAACTGGTCCGTGATTACGTAGCGATGGTCGCCAAGGCGCTGGGACGCGACATGACCTGGGAACAGGATGACCTGGCGCTTCAGAACATTCAGGCGCGTGTGCGGTCACCTGGAGTCTGGATGATGGCGAACACGCGGCAGGCGCTGCTGCTGGCGACGAGCAATCGCAGTGAGGCGGCCGTCGGTTATGCGACGATGGATGGTGACACCTCAGGGGGATTGTCACCGATCACGGGAATCGACAAGGCCTTCTTGCGGCACTGGCTGCGCTGGATGGAATCGACTGGTCCTGCGGGGGATCGGCCTCATCCAGAACTGGCACTGGTCAACGTTCAGCCCCCGACGGCGGAACTGCGGCCGCACGAGTCACATCAGACGGACGAAGATGACTTGATGCCCTACGACGTCCTCGATGCCATCGAACGTTCGTCGATTCGTGACAAGCGAACCCCCTTGGAAACCTTATGGCACCTGCGTGAGACGTTTCCGCAATACGATTTGAAGCAGTCAGGATTCTGGGTCCGGCGATTCTTTACGCTCTGGTGTCGTAACCAGTGGAAGCGCGAACGGTTTGCTCCGTCATTTCACCTGGACGATGAGAATCTTGACCCGAAGACATGGTGCCGATTCCCGATTCTGTCGGGTGGCTATGAGCGCGAATTGAACGATCTCGACGCCTGGGTCATGGCAAATCTGCCATGAAATTGTCCGCAGAGAAGCGTAAATCCTGGCATGCCTGGCAGTAACAGGTTTGCTGGGAATGACGGCATTGGCATTTGCCTGTTTGACACCCGCAGCGCCCTTTGCGGTCGAAGAAGAATTCTGGAACACTCAATTCGTTCAGAAAGTTTGAGTCTATGGCGAAATCCAAGCTAGTGGCTGCTCCATCTCAGGAAACACGTGACTATGTGTATCAGCAGATCCAGCAGACATCCGAACCTGTCACAGCGGGGCAGATTGCGAAGCTGCTCGCACCACCTCATAAATTGAGTGAGGCGAAAGTCACGCCGATTCTTGACGAGTTTGTGGCCGCCGCGCGATTGCAGTTGTTTCCTCCCAAAACGGCGAAAGGTAAACCACGGTATTGGGATCGCGACCAGAATGAATTCGCTCGATCGCTGATTCTTGAAACGCTCGACAAAAAAGGATCACTCGCAAAAACGGACCTCAGGAAAGCTGTCAAACAACTGACGGAAGAACTGTTTCTCAACGCGTTTCAGGGACTGCTTGATAGTCAAAAGCTATTTGAGCACCCGCCACTTCCGAAGAAGAAGACTTCACTCTTCGGAAAATGTCCGCCTGCTCCGGAACCGTATCTGAACGATCTGGGGGGCCAGCTTTCAAAGATTGTCGCGCAGTTGAGGGGAGCCAGCGTCCCTGTCGAGGTCCTTCGTCGTGCTCTGGTACAACTTGTGGAATCGACGGGAGTCCCTTTTGGCGAAGGGGCAGCCGTGACTCGGAGCGCTGCGATTCCGTTGCAGGAATTGAACGTCGATCTGATCGCATTGATGCGCAGCATCGAACCTGCCGCTGACAGTGGCGCTCTGGTGGCTGCCCGCGAACTTCGCCGCGCTGCCAGAATCGACAAAATGCCATTCGACCAGGAAATCCTGGCGTTGGCGCGACAGGGGCGGCTGATGTTGCATCGCCACGATTTTGCCAGCGGATTGTCACAAGCCGAACGCGATGAACTCGTGACAGACGGCGCGGGGACGTACTATGTTGGGATGGCGCTCCGTCGAGAATCTGCACAATAGATTTTTCGAAAGTGAATCTTTCGACCGTAAATTTTTCGAAGGGATGTCTGATGAATCCGTTTCGCGACGCGATCGTCTCGAACCCCTGGGACGAGGCGTCCGTTGATGTTCCCGAGATTCAGTCGGAGGTATTCGAAGAATGCCTGCGAGGGATCGAACATGTCCGAAGGCAGAATCGGTCGGCCGCATTGTTGATTCATGGAGCGGCCGGAGCCGGTAAGACTCACTTGCTCAGCCGATTGCGCAGCCAGCTGACACTCAAGGCCCCAACGGCGACAGACCGCGATGAAAGTCTGTTTGTGTGGGTCCGGCTGCAGGCAAGCCCTCGTATGATCTGGCGGCATGTCCGCCGTACTCTGGTCGAAGACTGGTTCCGTCCAGTTCGTGGACAACGATCACAATTCGAACGAATCCTGTTTCATCGGCTTGCAGAGATCCGTGTTGCCGATGGTGATCTGGAGCCGTGGTACGAATACATGCTGGATACAGATCCTGCGGCTTTGGAGGAACTGCTGGAGCGAGTTGCTGACAGCCTGTTTCTGGACCGCAGTACGACCATTGCCTTCAAGCATCTGGCGTTTGGTCGTCATCGGCGTGATCTGCGCGCCTGGCTGGGCGGGGATTCGCTGCCCGAAGAAGCGTTGGCACGCCTTGAGCTATCGCAGGACGAAGGGACTGATGAAGACCGTGAACATGAGGCACGACGTGTCGTGCTGATGCTTTGTCGCCTGGCAGGCAATGACTTACCGGTGATTCTGAGTCTTGATCAGGTCGAAGCTCTGCAAGCTTCGGTTGGTGATCGAGAAGGGCTGTTCGCGTTCGGCCAACTTGTCAGCACACTGCATGACGAAACATCGAACGTGCTGATCATTTCGTGCGTTCAGTCTTCGTTTGCGACAGAATTGAAGGACAAGTCTCGCGGAGCCGATTATGACCGCATGACCTCACTGGGAGCGCGATCGCTCGCGACATTGACTCGATCACAAGCCGAAAAACTGATCGCTGCCCGACTGTCCCTGGCCGGTTCCACGGTTGTGCGACCACCAGCTGCTGATTCACTCTGGCCGCTTGAGCCCGCAGATTTCCAGCGACTTTCTGCCCTCGATGAACTGACGCCTCGACGATTACTGGCAACCTGCGCCGATCGGTTCGCCACTTGGATTTCTCGCGGATCAACTGCCGAGTCCGTACCTGCTGCTGTCCCCCAGTCAACGACGGAATCCAGCAATCCAGCCGAACGACTTGAAGCATTTCTCGATGACGAATGGAAGGCACGGGTCGAACGGACGGTGTCACTGAATCGTCCGGAACTGACCGAAGACATCGTGCGTCATGGTCTGCCGCAACTGGTTCAAATATTGGCGCCACAATGGGAGCCTGTTCGCAACGATCAGTTGCCAGACGTGCCATTGGTTTACGCCGGTCCATCGGGCCGGACGGGGATCAGCATTTGTACTCAGTCGAATATGAATAGCGTCACGGCGCAGTTGAAACGTCTGAAGACTCAATTTACGCCCGAGCGACTTTCGAGACTGATTGTGCTGCGCGATGGTCGCGTCCCATTGTCGAAGGGCGCGAAAGTGGCCAGCCAGGCACTGGCTCAACTGGCAGACCAGGGAGCCGAGATTGTCGAACATTCGACGGAAGTCTTCGCGGCATTGGATGCATTGCGAGGATTGCTGTCCGAGGCCAAATCGGGTGACCTGGCACGTGATGGCCAGACCGTTTCACCGCAAACGGTCGAAGAGTGGCTGCGACGACATCTTCCCGACAGTCTGCGTGACTTCGTTGACGAACTTGTCGGAAACCCGAAGTCAGGACGGGTCGAAAGTCTGCGGGTCGAAGAACTCGCCACATTACTGTCCAAACGTCCTGTGATCACGTTGGACGAGGCGGCGGAATCCCTGAAGTGTGCCACAAGCGAAGTGGAGCGAGTTATCTCGCATCACCCGGAACTCGCTCGGTTACTCATCGGTCCTCCAGCGGTAGTTTTTCGAACGGAAAACGAAGTTTGATTGGAAACTGCAAGGTGTCAGAAGCTTGGAGCCTTCGATGCTGTTGTGTTCGCTTGAGCCCGAAGAAACAGGCCAGGCCGGTTCAGTCTTCGTGGGTGATGAACTGATCTGTCAACCAGAAAGCTTTGATTTGCAGAGCGAACCATGACTCTTTCGCCGCAATTCAAACGTCATTTGCCAATGCAGAATTTACTGAAGACTCGATCCAGAATGTCGTCCGTATAGATGACACCCAGGATTCTTCCCAAGTGGTCCAGAGCTTCGCGCATATCGACGGCGATCAGTTCATCACCTGTCGATTCGAACCCGGCCGATTCTTCAGCATGTCTGAGCGTTGCTGCAACGGCTTCCAGGCTTTCGCGACAGCGAGTCGCGGTTGTTCCCAGCCACTGGCGACTTCCCTGACCAGAGAATGCCAGCGCAGATCTGAGTTCATCTGCCAATTCATTCAGCCCCATTCCTGTCACGGCGCTGATGCCAATCGGTGCGCCCCGGTGATCGGCGATGCCAGCCAACAGGTCGATGGCTTCGGTGGTGATTGAGCGTTGCTTGACAGTAACAGGACGGTCAATCTGTGTTTGGATTCGGAAGCAGTTTCGCGATTGCCGACGTGTCATCTCAAATAACTCATCGTCGAGTACTGCACGAGCCGGATCGAGATTCGATGCAGTACACCAGACAACCACGTCAGCCTGTTGAACCTGCTCTGACCTGAGTCGCTGTGCCACTTGCCCGATCTGCTCGTCGGTGATCTCCCAACCTGCGGTGTCGACCAGATCGAAAGCAAGGCCGGACCAGTCGACGGGGACCTGCAGAAAGTCACGAGTCGTCCCTTCGATCGGCGAAACGAGCGCGGCGTGACTGGCTGACAGGCGGTTGAATAACGTGCTCTTTCCAGCATTCGGCAGTCCTGCCAGAACAACACGCGCACGAGACCGTGACTGCATGCGATTCGCCGTCTGCAGCAGCAGTTCATCAACAAACTTGCGAGCAACGGCCACACGCCCCAGGACCTCGACTCGCGAGACGAATTCGATGTCTTCTTCAATGAAATCCAGGCCCGCCTCCAGATCCGCGAGCAGTTCCAGCAGATCTCGACGAAGTTCTGACAGACGGCCTGAAATCCCACCCGCCAGTTGAGACAGCGCGGCTTGAAGTTCACGATGGTCATGGGCGTCGATCACTCCCAGAACAGCCTCGGCCTGAAGCAGGTCCAGCTTTCCTGCCAGGAAAGCTCGCAGCGTGAATTCCCCTGGGCGCGCCGGCCGTGCCCCCCGTCGATAAACCATGGAAAGAACGGCTTCCAGCAGCGGAGGAGACCCCGGAAGATGCAGTTCGACAAGTGGCTGCCCGGTATAGCTGCGGCGGTTCGGCCAGTCGTAGAGATCCACGCGAATCTCACAGCGAGAACTGACACCAGTCAGGCGTCCAGTATGCCGTGATGCGATTCGGGCCGCTTGCCAGTCCTGAGGATGATCAGGATGGAACCAGTCCGCCAGAAGTTCACGGATGTGCGGCCCCGAGATACGAATGATACCACGCTCGGATGCCCCCGGGGCAGACGCCAGTGCAGCGATGGTGTCATCCAGCGACAGATCCATCGGGTCACCTCGCAAGTCGAGCCTCGGTCAATCGCCTGCCATCACTTAGAACATCACAGGCATGGAGAATTCGACCTGGCCGTGCCAAAAGGAACTCCAGGTGCGTGTCAGCGTAACACGGCCAGGTCGAAGTCTCGATGCTGGTGACAGACGACAATTCCCAGCAGGAATACGTCTGTCACGCTACGATAGAACTCAGGGAAACAGACTCTTAACGAGCCTTTGCCAGGGACAGCATCCGCCGGGCTCGCTGCTGATCGGCCAGCTTGACCTTCATCTCGTCGTCTGTACGAGCGACTCGGCTATCGGCTGCGGCGAGTTGCTTTTCAGCATCAGCCGCTACCAGGCTTTCCACGGGAACGGCACGATGCGTCAGCAATGAAACAGTACTTCCCAGAACCTGTACGAAGCCACCATCGATGAAGAAACTGCGCTGCCCGGACGCCGCAGTCACCTTCAGTTCTCCACAACCCAATCGCCCGATCAGCGGCAATCGGCCCGGCAGGATACCAATGTCACCGTCGTACAACGGAAAGCGCAGCGCAGAGACTGGCTCATCGAGCAATGTTCGCTCGGGCGTGACGATAACCAGCCGTAGTTTGTCACCGGTGGACATAGTTTGGTAGCCGAATTCTGTTGACTGAGATTACTGATTACGCCTTGGCCATTCGTTCTGCCTGCTCGGCAGCTTCCTTGATACCGCCGACGTAGGTGAAAGCACCTTCAGGCAGGTGGTCCCACTTACCGTCGCACAGCTCTTCGAAGCTTTCGATGGTTTCGTCGCGTGGGGTGATCTTGCCCTTCTTACCGGTAAACGGTTCAGCCACCAGGAACGGCTGCGACAAGAATCGCTCGATACGACGGGCACGATGCACGACCAGCTTGTCTTCTTCGCTCAATTCATCGATACCGAGAATCGCGATGATGTCTTTCAATTCACGATATCGCTGCAGGATCTGCTGCACACGACGAGCGATCTTATAGTGACGTTCGCCGACGACGAGCGGATCGAGAATTCGTGACGAAGACGACAGCGGATCGATGGCTGGGAACAGGCCCTTTTCCGCAATGCTTCGTTCCAGATAAAGGAACGCATCCAGGTGCGAGAACGCGGTTGCAGGGGCAGGGTCGGTCGGATCGTCTGCAGGAACGTACACGGCCTGCACCGAGGTAATAGCACCGCGATTGGTCGACGTGATTCGTTCCTGCAATGCACCCAGTTCGGTACCCAGGGTTGGCTGGTAACCTACTGCGGAAGGCATACGTCCGAGCAATGCGGACACTTCCGAACCTGCTTGCGAGAAACGGAAAATGTTGTCGACGAACAGCAGGGTGTCAGCACCTGTCGCGTCACGGAACCACTCGGCCATCGTCAGTGCGGTCAAGGCGACACGCAGACGGGCACCAGGCGGTTCGTTCATCTGACCGAACACCATCGCGGTCTGCTCGATAACGCGTCGACCGGTGCTGCCGATTTCGGCTTCCTGCATTTCAAGCCACAAGTCATTACCTTCGCGGGTTCGTTCACCGACCCCTGCGAACACCGAATAACCCCCGTGTGCGGCAGCGATACGAGCAATCAGCTCGGTCAGAATAACCGTCTTACCGAGACCGGCACCACCGAACAGACCGGCTTTACCACCACGAACGAATGGCACCAGCAGGTCAATAACCTTAATGCCCGTTTCGAACATTTCGGTCTTGGAACTGAGGTCTTCCAGTTTTGGAGGTGCACGATGGATCGACCAGCTTTCATCGTGAGCCACATCGCCGCGGCCATCGATGGCATCGCCGAGCACGTTGAACACGCGACCCAGCGTTCCTTTTCCGACAGGAACACTGACCGGATTTCCGGTATCAAGCACTTCCATCCCGCGGACCATACCGTCGGTTGATCCCAGGGCCACACAGCGGACGCGGCCACCACCAAGATGCTGCTGGACTTCGCCAGTCACCTTGATGCGGATTCCCTTAACTTCAACATCAATCTTCAATGCGTTGTAGATCGCTGGAAGCTTGTCCATCGAAAATTCGGCATCGAAGGTAGAACCGATGATCTGTGTGACACGGCCGATATTCGCAGTCGCAGTAGTCATGCTCTTCGTTCTCTGACTTCTCGTGGGTTGGTCTGGAAGTCCCAGGTTGGTACTCGTTCAAACCTCGATGTTTGATCGAGGCTACGCGGAAACGCCGCTCTATTCCAGAGCTGCGGCACCGCCGATGATTTCACTCAATTCCGACGTAATTTGTGACTGTCGTGCCCGGTTGTACTGAGCACGAATCGATCGAATCATGCCGTCAGCGTTTTCCGTAGCACTCTTCATGGCGACCATTCGGGCTATCTGTTCGCTGACCGCTGCGTCCAGGAAGCACTTGAACAAGCGGGCTTTGAACGAAGCGGGGACGATCTCTTCCAGGATTTCTGTTGGCGATGGAAGGAATTCGTATTCCACTTTCGACTCACCAGCAGTCGAAGCCGTATCCTGCAGCTTACCGATGGGTAGCAATGTCTGGACGACAGCCTTCTGGCGTGACATCGATTCGAACTGTGTAAACGCAACGTCCAGACGATCTATGTCGCCACGTACGAAGCTTTCGATGAATCGTGATGCGAGTTCATCGACTTGTTCGAAGGTTGGCTTATCTTCGAAATGAGTATAGCTGGCGGCCGTCGAAATCTTTTGGAACTTGAAGTATCCAATTCCTCGCTTGCCCGAGACTTCGACGCTTAACTCAGTTCCATTGTCTCGTGCCTCGCGAATCCGTCCTTGTGCCAGTCGCAGCACACTGCCGTTATATCCGCCGCACAAGCCGCGATTCGATGTAATCACCAGCAGAATACTCTTCTTCTCGGATTCCCGTTGCTGCAGCAGCGGATGACTCAGCGAGGAGCCTTCGCCCGAGAGAGTCTCGGACAGGTCTGCGACGATTTCTGAAATCTTTCGGGTATAGGCTGCCGCTTCGAGAGCACGATCCATGGCTTTCTTGAAGCGCGCCGTCGCAACCAGTTCCATCGTTCGCGTGATCTTGCGAACGTTGCGAACGGCCTTCAACCGCTTAATGATCGCCCGTGCTTTTGCCATGACCTATCTTCTACTCGACCGGATTCACAACACTTTCAACCTGTAACGCGAGAATCCTCAGCGGGATCGTGATCCCGCCAGATTCACATTTACTTGTGGGTTTCTTCCCAGTTGCGTCGCCATTCTTCCAAAGCGGCCTTCAACGCGGCTTCGGTTTTGTCGTCTAGTACACCCGTGTTGACGAGTGCGTCACGAACTTCGCTCTTTTGTTCTCGCATGAACTCAAGCATGTTGCTTTCCGCTTCCTGCACGCGTGGTACCGGCACCTTGTCGAAGTAGCCCTTCGAACCGGCGTAGATACTCATCACTTGATCGGCGACGTGCAGTGGTCGGAATTGGGGCTGCTTCAGCAGTTCCACCATTCGGTAACCGCGGTCCAATTGCTGCTGGGTTGCCTTATCCAGTTCGGTACCGAGCTGTGCAAAAGCTTCCAGTTCACGGAACGCTGCCAGGTCCAGTCGCAGGCTACCGGCGACTTTTTTCATGGCCTTGGTTTGAGCGTTACCACCCACGCGGGAGACCGAAATACCGACGTTGATTGCAGGACGAACCCCCTTGAAGAACAGGTCAGGCTCGAGGTAGATCTGACCGTCCGTGATCGAGATCACGTTGGTCGGGATATACGCCGACACTTCCCCTTCAAGCGTTTCAATGATCGGCAACGCGGTCATCGAACCACCACCAAGCTCATCGCTGAGCTTCGCAGCACGTTCCAGCAATCGGCTGTGACAGTAGAAAACGTCACCGGGATAAGCTTCGCGACCAGGTGGTCGTCGCATCAGCAGCGACAACTGGCGATATGCGGTCGCCTGCCGGGTCAAGTCATCATACACGACCAAGGTGTGTTTCCCCTGGTACATGAAGTATTCGGCGATTGCCGCACCAGCATAGGGAGCGATGTACTGCAGAGGGGCAGGATCGCTGGCCGAGGCACTGACAACGATCGTGTAGTCCATCGCGCCGGCGCTGGTCAAGGCGTCGATCACGCGTGCGGTCGTGCTTGATCGCTGTCCGCACGAGACATACACGCAAATAACGTCGCCACCCTTCTGATTGATGATCGCATCGACCGCGACAGCGGTTTTACCGGTCTTGCGGTCACCAATGATCAGTTCTCGCTGGCCGCGTCCGACGGGGGTCATCGCGTCGACAGCCTTGATACCGGTCTGCAGGGGCTGTTTGACGGGCTGACGGGCGGCGACGCCCGGAGCCATCGTTTCCAGCGGACGGGTTGATTCTGCGATCACGGGGCCTTTGCCGTCGAGAGCAACGCCCAGTGGATCAACCACGCGCCCGATGAGCGCATTGCCCACTGGTACCGACAGCAGGGCTCCGGTCGTACGGACCTCGTCCCCTTCGGCAATCTTCAGGTAATCACCGAGAATGATCACCCCGACGCTGTTCTCTTCCAGGTTGAACACCTGTCCGCGAACACCGCTGGAGAATTCGACCATTTCACCGGCCATGGCCGAAGCCAGACCATAAACTCGCGCGATTCCGTCACCCACTTCGACTACGTGACCAACTTCACTCGCTTGAAGCTGCCCGCGAAAGTCTTCAATTTCCTTCTGGATGACTGAAGCGATCTCGCCCGCGTTGAATTTCATTCAGACACCTCTCGCGCAATCGAGCGCGAAGTTGCTTAACTTGAGTCTTAAGGGATCCATCGTAGACCGTATCGCCCACGCGAACGACCAGTCCACCGACCAACGTCGAATCTACCCGAGTCTCGAGAATCGGCTCGCACGCCAGTGACGTACGCAACGCGGATCGTATCGAATCCAGTGCCTCGTTACTAAGAACTGCGGCACTGGTCACACTCACCCGCCGTCGTCCCATACGCCGCTCGGACTCGATTTCCACCAGATTCCGAATGCCCGGCAGCAATGACAGTCGATCATGCCGGGCCAGAACCTTCAGAAAATTCGCGAACAGCGGCGTTGCTCGTCCTGAGACAACGCGATCAATCAATTTCAATTTGTCATCCTGGCTGATCGATGCCCCGCGAAGCAGACTGTCGAATTCCGACTGCGATCCCAGTACGTCTACAACAAACGAAGTCAATTCTTCGACGGCCCCGGCAACATTTGCTGCCGCAGCGTCCAAGTACGCGATCGAATAGACCTTCGCGATCGATTGAGCGCGAGGATCTTCGAACACGTTTTCTACTTTCGTTTTCAGTTCAACGTCCACGAGATCAGTCCTGCCCCACGTAGTCCGACAGCCAGGTTCGATCGGTACGAAACACCGGAACGGATTTCACGACCTGTCAGTTTCGGCGAACGTTCATTTCAGCCAGAGCCTGCTTGACCAGACGATCCTGATCGCCGTCATTCAGGGTTCGACCGATTACACGTTCGGTAGCGCCAACGACGTTCGTCGAAACGAAGTCAAACAATTCTGCCAGAGCCTGATCACGCGATCGCTCGATTTCGGCGATCGCACGCTTCTTCATGGCTTCAGCTTCGTTCTGTGCAGTCGTAATGATTTCCTGCTTCGTATGGTCCGCATCACGTCGCGCCTCAGCCAGCAATTCGCGTACTTCTTCATGCACGCTCAACAGCTTGGCTTCACGCTCGGCAATCAGTGCTTCCGACTTGATCCGATTGGCTTCTGCGTCGGCGATATCCTGACGGATTCGCCGTTCGCGTTCATTCAGACCGTTTCGCAACGGTCCCCAGGCGCCCACCCGCAACACGGCACAGTAGACCACGAATGTCACCAGCGAAAACAGTGCGAGGTCTTTTGTAAACCCCGGTAACTCAAGAGCGTGTGCGCCACCACCCCCGTGCCCATCGTCATGGCCTGCGTCGTGAGCCGGAGCATCGGATGCGTATGCAACCGAAGCCCCCGCGAGCATTCCGCCGACAATAATGACGCTGACTGTTCTTACCAAAAGAGCAAACATGGCTTGCCACCCGTGTCGCAGTTCAATTGACGCCTGACCAACCGGAAACTTTGTCATCAGTTGACGGAGTACGGTTGGTAGGTACCGCTTGTCATCAGACAGACGATCAGTGCGAAGAATGTCGCACCTTCGATCAGAGCGGCCGAGATGATCATCGCGGTCTGGATGTTGCCGGCAACTTCAGGCTGACGTGCCATGGCTTCCACAGCGGCCTGCCCGATTCGACCAATACCCCAGCCAGCGCCAATGATCGTCAGTGCAGCGCCGATTGCAGCGGAGAAGTGAATCCCACTCTGGCCGCCTTCACCAGCAGCCAGTGCTGGAGTCGCAAACACGAACAACAAACAAACTCCATACACCAACACCCGCAGATTCTGACTCACGTCGACTCTCCTCAACTGAAACACCCGGGACGCCCCAAGACTCTTGAAACACCAAAAACACCATCAATGCGGATTAACTGCCGCACTGATAAACAGCGAAGTCAACAACGAAAACACATACGCTTGCAGGAATGCGACGAACAGTTCAAGCATTCCAATACCAACCTGGCCAAGGATACTCGCGGGCATGACCAGCCCCCACAGTACACCGTCGACCTGAGCGATGAACGCCAGGAATACACCGAGAACTGTATGTCCTGCCATGATATTGGCAAACAAACGGACAGCAAGCACACCATGCTTGATGAACAAGCCGAGCGTCTCGATCATCCACAAGCCGGGGATCAAAACGAGAGCCAGCGGCCCAGGCAGATCCATATGCGGAACGAGCGATTTCCAGAAGCCAACCGCCCCAGACTTTTGCGATCCGAAGAAGACCACATGACCGAAGGTCACAACTGCCAGAACAGCGGTCACACTGATGCTTCCGGTAGGGGATCCGAGGAACGGAATCGCACCCAGCAGGTTGCAGATCAGAATGTAGAAGAAGACACTCCAGACGTACGGCAGATACTTGTCAGCAGGATGCCCTGCTTCGACAACTGCAGCGGAATGGCCATGATCTCCATGGCCATGATTTCCATGACCGTGATCATCATGTCCATGCGAATGATCGTCGTGTCCGTGTTCGTGGGGGATGCCGATTGATGGACGAACAACCTGATCGCGAATAAACAGCGCCAGCGTTTCCCAGAAATTCCACCAGGCACCTGAGACAGGCTTGCCATCCCGCACACGGACTGCAAGACCACGAAAAATCAGGAGCGACATCACGAGTGCCACAACCTGCAACACCATGTATTTCGTGATGGCGAACTCATACCCAAGAATCGTCACCACAGGCAGCGATGGATATGTATCCAAGCCAAAGAGCCGGCAGACAAATGTCGGGAGCTCCCAGACACTGCCGTCTCTTACGTGATGAAAAGGATCGTTGGCCGACATGAAATTCCATTCAACCTTGGTCGTTAGCTGACTTCACGGCCGCGCCGGAAGCCAGAATCATCGCCGTCTCAACCGCCAATGCTGCGAGATAGCAGACCAGCAACCATATCGTGAACTCCCGAAACCCAAGATCCGGGCGAAGGGAGTTAACTGTCAGCAAACCCAATAGCACAAACAACATCCGCAAGCCGCCGCCTGCCAGCACGACATAGGGCGACAGACTGGTCCCTTTCAGGAGATCCGCCAACCACAATGTCAACAACCCGGGAATCAGACACAGAAGGAGCGAATAGGCGAGCCCCTCAAGTGCTGTCAACCCAGCGATGCCGAACGCAATTGGAGCCAGCAGGAGACCAATGCCAAACATCCCCAGAACCAGCGCCAATAGACGGCCGACCAGCGACTTCACTCCCGACTCCACCAGCACGCCGATCATCGAAATTCGCTATGGCTTGTCGCTGGCGAATTTCAATATCTCAAGCATTGCTACACCGAAACCGAGCAACACACCAACAATCATCAGCCACGGGGATGTCGAAAATCGTTCGTCAAGCCACCAGCCGATACCGGGTGGGAGCGCCATCTGAATCGAAATTGACGTGACCCGTGACGCCAGAACATAGCCCCGGGCTGCAGAACTTCGGCCATCGCGATCATTGTCGCTCGGAGCCATCGCGCAACCGCCTTCGGAGATTACGAACCGGACAGGCTGGCGAATGCTAGCCGTGGTCAGAACCGATGTCAAAGCTGAGGCATGGGGATAGGGGGAATTCTCAATTTTGGGTTTCGGCAGACGTCGCTGGAATGGGGCCGACTTTTGTCAAATTCAGGCGATTTTTTGAAGACCACAAACCTCTTCAGCGAAGTTAACTCGTTCTGCAGACGAACGATGGCGAAACGCATTGACTATTTTTGCGTCGCGGATCAGAAACGCGCCAGGCATTTGCAGTCCGCTTCCCCGGATCGGTCCGAACCCAAACTTGAAGATCGTTCCCCCGAATAGAGTTCGCCAAATGGTCGTCCAACCTGCTAATTCTGCCAGAGTCCCCAGGCGTAATTGCAGGGCACGATAGACACGCCGGTCTGGATCGCTGACTTGATCCACCCCCTCACATCCAAATTTTCTTAACATGACCTCGCCTTCAGCAGGTGTCCCCATATGGACAACTACGGGATAAATCCCCGCCAGTGAGATAGCAGAGCGCTGCCGGGCAAGATCGGCGAGGGCTTCGCGACAGTAGGTACAGCCGGAATGCCGGAGACAGACCAGCAGCAGATCCTGTCGACGCGAGATCGCGTCGAGCGTCTCACCTCGCTCGGTGTGCGTCAATCGCAAGACTTCGCTTAAAGGTGGTTCCGTCATGGTCTGGCGAAAATCACTGACTCGTGCCGCATGCAGCAGGATGGAGATGAACGGCAACCACCAGACCAGATCATTGGCGATGATCGTCAGCCCGGTTACCCAGGGAAATTCGCCAATCGAAGCGGCATAAACAAACCCGATCGGGCCAAGAAGCTTCCCGATGAGCCCAACCAGCACTATCGGCCAATGAGTCACTGGATCGCGAGCCGCCAGGGCATATCCGATTCCATAAACCCCGACAATCATCCCGATTCCCTGCACAAGTGCTGGATAATTCGGTGGCTCCATCCCAGCCAGGCGAAATGGAAGCGTCGGAAAGAGGATGACAAATCCACCCCAGGCCAGATTGTACGCGGCAGCAAACATCAGGAGTTTCGGAACCCAGCCGGGCATTTGTAACGGAGTTGCTTGTTGATCCAGTGCCATGAGAGGTTTTCCTGTTGCAGGTCAATTCATGCGTCGTTATCGCTGTCTGAAAAACCGCTTTCGTTCAACGGAGTTAACTCGCAATATTTGAATGCTCAAACCTGTCGCGGCACAATCGGGAGGTGCGATTTGATCGATCGGTCACTCGTCGACTTTGCATTCAAGCTGATGCTATCAAGTCACGGTCATGAACGCGTGACGATCCATTTCCTGATCGCAATTCTCGGTGAAAAGACACGAATCGCGAGCATCGAAATCCAGAACCCGATTGTCGGCCCGAACTTTGACGGGGACAAATGGCTTGTACTCGACATCCTGGCAGAGGACGACCGCGGCCGAAAGTTCAACATTGAAATGCAGACTTCGATTCCTGCAGGCTTACGTCAGCGTCTCGCGTTTTACGATGCACGTCTCTATGTCGAATAAATGCGAGAGGGAGATCGATACCACGAACTGCGGCCAGCAATCGTGATTTGCGTGCTGGACAAAACGCTGCTGAAAGAGAGTCCGCGTCTTCACACCGATTTTCGTCTTCGCGACGAACACGGGAATGTCCTGACAGATGACTTACAGGTTCACCTTCTGGAATTGACGAAGCTGACTGTGACTCGCGAGAATCTGGCTGGGGCGACCCGCGAAGAGCAGTGGGCCTATTTTCTTTCAAATGCCAAAACACTGACCTTGGAAGAGATTCGGGACCTGTTTCCCGAGCCGGAATTCGTGGAAGCGGCTGGAGTACTCGAAGTGATTAAGAGCACTCCCGAACAAATGGATAATTACATTTCACGGTTGAAATACCAACTGGATGAAGTGTCACGAATGTAGAGTGCCCGCATGGAAGCCCGCACGGAAACACTCAACGAAGGGAGGCTGCAGGGGTTGATCGAGGGACGCACCGAGGGACGGTTGGAAGGACTGCAAGAAGGCGAGAAACGCGGGGCGCTGATCGACCGAATTGAGACGTTTCAAGAAATCCTCGGAATTGCCGAACCCAGTCGCGAAGAACTGTCCCGTTACGACCTGCCACAATTGAACGAACTCTGCGAGCAATTGCGACAACGAGTGCGAGTGCGGCCAAACGACTGAGGTGAGAGGTGTAAACATTCTGAGGGAACAATCGTGTCTACTCTCCGATTTTGCTCCCTGATTGTGATAATGGTCTGGGCAATTCAATCGCCTTCAATGGCAGGGATGCCAGCGCCGCTCCCGACAAACTTGACCGCAGAACATCACCCCAACGCTTCGCGAAGCTGGACTCCGGGAAGCCCTGTCGGAGCCATGGATGCTCGCTGGCAGGCTCTGTCGTTCTTTACCGCTGTCGTTCTGATCAGCGCCTGGGCTATCCCGCCAACATCCGCGATCCTTCGTTGGGCATCAATCGATCACCTGACGGCTTTGGAGGGGCTCCCGGATGGAAAAAAGGGTTATTCCTGATGTGTGACGGCAGCGTGAGGTCTCTCAGTGAAAAGACAGATCCACGCATCATGCAGGGGCTGGCGACGCCCGATGGCGGTGAGAGTCAGGACAATTGAAAGCTCTCCACTGAAAGTCAGCGGTCCGAATACCACTGGAACTTACAACATCCATGGCCCGCTTGGGTTTACTTCCGTTGCATTCAATCAACGAAACACCACCACCGGTATTCATAAGCCGGTCTTTCTGCCTTGATTGGCGCTGATTGCGTCCAGTGTCCAAATCTCCCCCGATTCCGTTATACTGATGCCGCGTGTGTGGATCTTTGAGGGGGATGGCGGCTGATGGCTGTGTTGTTGCAGATTCGAAATGCTCACAAGAGCTATGGTGAGCAAGTATTGTTGGATGGGGCAGATGCGACGATTTCGGACGATGTGAAGGTCGGCTTCATCGGACGTAACGGTGCCGGGAAAAGTACGCTGCTGCGCGTGCTGCTCGGTGAAGAGGAACTCGACAGCGGCGAGGTCATTCGCCACCCCAACCTGCAGATCGGATATTTGCGTCAGCACGATCCCTTTCTGCCTGGTGAGTCCGCTCATGACTTTCTGATTCGTGACAGCGGGCAACCGGAATGGAAATGCGGCGAAGTGGCTGGCCAGTTCGAACTGAAAGGGGCGTATCTGGATGGCCCGATCGCCAAGCTCTCGGGAGGCTGGCAGACTCGCGTCAAACTGGCGGCGCTGCTGCTGCACGAACCTAATCTGCTGATGCTCGACGAACCGACCAACTTCCTCGACTTGCGAACACAGATTCTGCTGGAACACTTCCTGCGAAACTTTCAGAAGGCGTGCCTGATTGTTTCACACGACCGGGCATTCTTGGGGGCGACCTGCAGCCATACTCTCGATCTGACCCGGGGCCAACTGACCATGTACCCAGGCAAGATCGACGCGTACTTGAACTACCAGAAAGAGCAGCACGAGCATGTTGTGCGGTCGAACGCTGCCATCCTGGCCAAGCGTCGTGATCTGGAAACATTCATCGCCAAGAACAAGGCTCGCGCCAGTACGGCCACTCAGGCTCGTTCCAAATCCAAGCAGTTGGAGCGACTGGAACTGGCCGATGTCGCCGTGGATGAGCCAACTGCTTGTATCCGAGCCCCGCAGGTCGAACCACGGAATGGAGCCGCGTTTCGTTGCCGCGAACTGGCGATCGGGTATGCCGAGCGGCGTGTTGCGGAAGGGATTACGCTTGAAATCGATCATGGGTCACGAGCGGCAATCGTGGGGGATAACGGCCAGGGAAAGACGACGTTCCTGCGAACGGTGGTCGACTCATTGAAGCCTCTGGCGGGTGATACAAAATGGGGGTTCGGCTGCGACATCGGGACCTATGCCCAGCACGTTTACACCAGCCTTCCCGAGAAGCAGACCGTTTTCCAATACCTGGAAGGAAAAGCGGCCCGAATGACCAAGGCCCAGACCATCCTGGATATTGCCGGGGCAATGCTGTTTCGCGGTGAAGCCGTTAACAAGCCCGTCTCGGTGCTGTCCGGAGGGGAACGCGCTCGACTCTGTCTGGCAGGATTGCTGCTCAGTCAGCACAACATCCTGGTCCTCGACGAACCTGGCAACCATCTGGATGTCGACACCGTGGAAGTGCTGGCGCAGGCTTTGATTGACTACAAGGGGACCGTGATCTTTACGACACACGATCGACACTTCATGAAACGCGTTGCAACCTGTGTCATTGAAGTCCGTGACGGACATGTGACGAACTACGGCGGCGGATACGACGCCTATCTGTACGCGGTGAACAAGGAAATTGACGACGGCGAGCGAGAACTGGCGACGCAAATGAGCAAAGCGCCGCCGTCAGTGGCAAAGTCCGCTGCTGTGGCACCGCGAGCCCCCAGACGGGATGAGCGAGCCGTGCGGAAAGAGATCTCGACGGTCGAAAAGACCATTGCGAAGCTGGATGATCAGAAGAAAAAAGCGAGTGCCCAGTTACTGGTGACTTCGAATGCAGCCGAAGCAATGCGGCTGCATAATGAAGTTGAAGCACTCACAAGTCAGCTGGCCGAAGCTGAAGATCGCTGGTGTCAGTTACAGGCCGAGATTGAAGAAGAATAGTTCTCGCAGTATCTGACGGACGATGATGGTAGAAAAATTGACGAAGCTGATTTGGTGACCAGTGGGGTGGCCGGGGCTGGATCGAAGGGAAGCCCCGGTCTTCATCGTGACCGAGATAAGCGTGGCATTGCGAAGTCGCTCCAGCCCCGGCCACTCGGTTTGACTTACTTCCGCTTGAAAAAGGCATTGCCAACCTTTTTCAACTTGTAATCAAGAACGCCGCAGCGAAAGTGACGGAATTGTCGATGGATCCGATCTCGATGCTTCAACCCCGGCGCAAAGTGACGGGGATTTCGGCAGTACTACTTCCGTTTGCCGAATCTGGCGCCGTGGACTGGGCTGGATTTGAAGCCCACGTTGCTCGGACGGCCGGTGCCGGACTGACGCCTGCGGTCAACATGGACACAGGTTATGTCAACCTGATCGACCATGCTGTTCAGGGCGAAGTCTTGCGCCGGACGCGAGACATCGTTGCAGGTGGCCCGTTTGTGGCAGGAGCGTTCGTTGCAGACCGCGTTGGGGATGCCTTTTCGTTTGATGCTTATGCCGAACGGATCGAAGCCATCCAATCCTACGGCGGAACTCCAGCGATCTTTCAATCCTACGGATTGACGCGTCAGCCAGGTCCCGAAATCGTGCACAGCTATCAGCGGCTGGCGACGGTCAGTGATCGATTTATTGGATTTGAGCTGACAACCGATCTGGCTCCTTTCGGAGCGATCTACGATTTGCAGACATATGCAGGCATGATGGCGATCCCTCAGTGCGTGGGAGCCAAGCATTCGTCATTTCATCGAGAACCCGAATGGGAGCGTCTGAAATTGCGAAACGCGCAGCGCCCTGACTTTGCGGTCTATACGGGAAACGATTTCGCCATCGACATGATCATGTACGGCAGTGACTACCTGCTGGGACTCAGCAGCTTTGCACCGGACCTGTTTGCGATTCGGGATACATATTGGGAATCGGGAGATCCTCGATTTTACGAGTTGAATGACCAGCTGCAGTATCTGGGCTATTTTGCTTTCCGGGCTCCTTCAAGTGCGTACAAGCATTCGTGTGCCCAGTTCCTGAAGCTGCGAGGCTGGATCGGCTGTGATCGAACTCATCCCGGCGCAACTGCTCGGCCGGCGAGTGATGTGGATGTCTTGCGGGAACTCGGACAACGAATGCGAGTGGTTGAATAGTTTGGTCGCTGCCGGAATGAGGGTTGATCTCGTCAGCGGCGGGGTGCCAGTACCTGCCAATGGATTGAACCCGACAACGCATTCCGGATGATAGATCGAACACAATCGTCATTTCGGGACGGTACCGAAACGAGTCGTAATCGCGTCGATTGATTTGGAACGAATTCAGAAAGTGCGGCAACGCGCAGCGTAACAGAGAAAAGGAAAAAGAATCGTGACGACACCGCTGGAAGTGGATTGCCAGACCGTCAAGCGGAAGCTTGATTCCGGAGAATCATTTTTGTTTCTCGATTGTCGCGAAGCGAGTGAGTATGCGACGGCAAAGATCGCGGGAACAAAACTGATCCCCATGGGCGAAATCACAGCTCGCGTCGCAGAATTAGAGTCGTTTCGGGACAGCGAGATCGTCGTTCACTGTCACCACGGCGGTCGAAGTCTGCGAGTCACCAACTGGCTGCGACAACAAGGCTTTACGAAGGCCATGAACATGGCTGGGGGAATCGATCAATGGTCGCAGGTGATCGATCCTACGGTTCCTCGCTATTAGGACGAGCGAATCGGTCGCCTCTCCGTCAGGGCTTATGCGTGAGTCAATCACCGGTAGTGACCGGCGCATCGCAACGATTCACGCGAGTGATAGCGTGCTATGATCTTCGCGTGCACGGCAACTGCAGGAAACGAGCTCGCCCCCAGCAATGTGTTGGGCGTGAGTTTGCCATCGAATCCGATCGACCCCGGCGATATGTTGGGGTTGGTTGAATTGGCTTGCTTCAGGACGTTGGAGTCGCTGGCGTGAAGATATTCCTGCACATCATTGGGTGGCTTGCGCTGTGCTGCGCGATCTCTGGGAGCAGAAGTTTCGTTGCAATGGTGATCACTGGTGCCCCAGCAGACAAAATCGCCGCGTCGGCAGCGGCAATTTCGCTCTTCGTGCTTGGGGGAGCATTCTGCATACTGAGGGCCATTCGCTCTCCGGGTGGGTGCGAAGTGGAAAAGCCGAGAAAGGCACAGTAGGCCGACCAACAGGGGTGCCAGTCACTATCCAACGTTCTAGCTGCAACTGATTTTCCCAAATTGAGTTGCGATGTTTTCCAGTCTTCGGCTTCAGTTTGAATTCCGGGTTACCTGCGTACACGCAACCTGCGCGACGTCGAATGCCGAGTCGGCCAGCAACATGTAATGCAATGTTGATTTGTTGCTGTTCGTGCCATTGTTTGTAACTCCTGC
This sequence comes from uncultured Planctomycetaceae bacterium, assembly GCA_964609845.1. GTDB lineage: Bacteria > Planctomycetota > Planctomycetia > Planctomycetales > Planctomycetaceae > Schlesneria. The sequence continues at coordinate 37,445 of CAZSTW010000026.1, forward strand.
ATTCAGCGGATGTAAGGTTGTTGTGCCGGCTTGAAAGGCACTTGAAACCCAAAAACAAATTCCAGGAATCCTTCACCTGAAATCTATGAAATGTGAACTTTTTCTCTGATCCAGATGTCTAAGATCTGCGTTGACCATCTGTGTCGCGCGAAAGGCTTCGCAAAATTCAGAATTTGGTCGTCCAGCGTTTTTTGAAGTCCTGGCGTATACAAGGTGAGTCAAGAGGCATCAGTTTTGCATACGCTCAAGGAACGGTTTCGCTTGGTGTCAGATTGACAATCTCTGCCAATGCATTTGATCGGTGACGGTGTAGGGCTGGTTCACTACCAGCAGGAGGTCAGCACCATGTCCCTTTATCGCAATCCCGCCCTTCGACAGTTGAAGGACCAGCAGATCAAGTTCGCTCCCCGTGACGCTCGCCTGAAACAGATTGAGCGAGCCGAGTGGTTGTTGAACGAATTGGACCCTGCTGGGACGTATCGTTACCCGGAACTGTGTGAAAAGATCACCAGCTACCGTGGTGAAATGTATCCCGACCTGGTCCTTACCGGCGAAGAAGCGGTGCATGACTTGCGCTGCTTCGTCGAGGATCTTTCAGACAGCGCCGAGATCACAGTCGAGAGTGCTGGTGAAGAAGTTCTGACAGTGATGGATGTCAGCCGCCGTTACAACGTGTCGACAAAAACGGTTTCGCGCTGGCGTGATAAAGGATTGGTCAGTCGGAGATTTTTACTCGCAGGACGCAAGCGTGTCGGTTTTTTGAAGTCATCTGTCGAAAGATTCGTCAACAAACATTCCGAAGAGGTCGATCGCGGCTCGAAGTTCACTCAGGTGACGATCGACGAGCGCGAAAAACTGATCGAACGCGCTCGTCGTCTGGCTCAAGCCGGTGGATGTCCCACGGAAATCAACCATCGATTGGCTCGCCACTTCGGCAGGTCTCCGGAAACCGTGCGTTACACACTTAAGAATTTTGACCGTGAACATCCCGAGACGGCCGTGTTTCCTAACGCCTCCAACAGCTTGTCGAATGACCAGAAGCGAGAAATCCATCGCCGGTTCACTCAGGGAGTGGCTGTCGAAGTACTCGCCAATGACTTTCATCGCACGAAAACCAGCATCTATCGGCTGGTCGCGGAAGTGCGTGCTGAACAGATTATGACCCAGCCGATCGATTACATGGACGCTCCCGATTTCCACGTCGAAGGTGCCGACGCGGTGATTCTGGCTCCTCCACCGGCGTCAGATCGAAAGGTCTCGGCGGTGAAGGCTCCTCCAGGCCTGCCTCCATACCTCGACAGCCTCTATGCAATTCCGCTGTTGACCAAAGAGGAAGAAGTTTACTACTTCCGGAAAATGAACTACCTGAAGTTCAAGGCGTCGGAATTGAAGAAGCAGCTCGATCCTGCTCGACCCAAAACGCGCGATATGGACGAAGTTGAATCACTGAAGCAACAGGCGGACGAAGTCAAGAATTTCCTGATTCGCAGTAATCTGCGACTGGTTGTGTCAATCGCCAAGAAGCACATGAAGCCCAACGTCAGCTTCTTCGAAATGGTGAGTGACGGCAACATGTCGCTGATCCGGGCGATTGAAAAATTCGACTTTACCCGTGGCTTTAAGTTCTCAACGTACGCCAGCTGGGCAATCATGAAGAACTATGCCCGGTCGATTCCGGCCGAGCATACTCAGATGGATCGCTTCCGGACCGGCAGCGACGAGATCTTCAGCCAGTCGTCCGATCCGCGCAGTGGTGGCCTGACCGACGAAATCGTTAATCACAAACAGCACGAAGCGTTGATGGGGATTCTGTCCCAACTGACGCCGCGTGAACGCGACATCATCATCGCTCGTTATGGCTTGAGTGAGGGGGCGGCACCGCAAACTCTCGAACAGGTTGGTGCGAAACTGGGAGTGACAAAAGAACGTATTCGCCAGTTGGAAGCGCGAGCTCTGGCTCGATTGCGAGAGATCGCCGAAACCGAACATCTGGACGTACCTGGCATCTAAGCCTTTGTTCGCCTTGCCGACAGACAAATCCGTGGGGTACGCTTTCGAGCGTGCCCCACTTTTTTTCAGCTTGGTCATCAGCGCCGTCAGGAATCGGTTCATCGGCGCGAAATCACAATGCCGAGGTCTCTGTTGCCTTCGTCGTCACGCATCTATCTCGACAATGCCGCAACTTCTTTTCCAAAACCGGAATCGGTTTACGCGGCGGTCGACAACTACCAGCGACGCAACGGAGCCGCGATTGGTCGGGGAACCTCTCGCGAATCCGTCGAAATTCAACGCGTTGCTGACAAATGCCGCCAATCGGCTTCATTAATCCTGGGAGCCGAAGGTCCCGACCGTATCGTCTTTACATTTAACGGCACCGACGGACTCAATCTGGCACTCTTCGGCCTGTGCCGTCCGGGCGACCATGTCATTACGACCGAGTTTGAACACAACTCGGTTTTACGTCCCTTGCGATGGCTGAAGGATCACCGGGGTGTCGACATCACTGCAATTCGACCTGGCCCTGACGGGCAAATTGAACCGAGCGACATCCGAAAGCAGATTCGCGCGACAACGCGCCTGATTGCCGTTCAGCACGCCAGCAATGTGACAGGAGTTGTCCAACCCGTTGAAGCGATTTGTGAGATCGCCCGACAGACAGGAATTCTGACACTGGTTGATGCGGCACAGACGGCCGGACATTGGCCGATTCACCTCGCCGATCTTCCTGCGGATCTTCTGGTTTGTCCTGGCCATAAAGGGTTGCTCGGCCCGCTGGGAACCGGCCTCGTTTACGTTCGTCCGGGACGGGAACGCGACGTGGAGTGTTATCGACTTGGTGGCACTGGGACTCAAAGTGAAGACGACCGCCAGCCAGACCAGATGCCAGATCGTTATGAAGCGGGGAACCACAATGCACCGGGACTGGCTGGGCTCGATGAAGGCCTGGCGTTCGTACGTGGACAGACCGTCGAAGTGATTCGCCAGACAGAAGCGGCGTTGATCGAGCGACTTGTCGCAGGCCTCAGAGTTTCCCCGGGTGTTACAGTTTATGGACATCAGCCCAGCATTCCACATGTGGGAGTGGTCGCATTCAATGTTGATGGCTTCGCACCGCAGGAAGTCGCTTCGATTTTGGATGAGACGTTTGGCATCCAGTCTCGTGCGGGGTTGCACTGTGCTCCCGGTGTGCATCGATTTCTGGAGACATTTGATCGAGGTGGTACGGTCCGATTCAGCGTGGGAGTCTTTTCCACGGTTGACGATGTTGACCAGGCGTTAGCCGGTGTCCGCGAACTCGCAAGTTGTTCGCGGTGAGGTTTTTGGACGCGGAGTGCGCGGAAGACACGGTCAAATCAGAGGAAAAAAGGTGGCGGCAGCGGTGAAATTGGATTGAGTGGCCACGCTGATATTCTATTTAAGAATCGCCAGAACGGTTCCAATAGCGTCTTGTTTTGTCGCGATTCGAACCTGTGTTCCTTCGCTGTTGAACCTGGTTTTCAGGTATCCCAGCGCGGCGAATTTTCCCTCGGCATCAGGAACGGGTGCCACGGAAGTGACAACCCCTGCTTCGTCATCATTGTCGGCGGCCAGAAGAATTGTACCTGTCGCAGGGTGACATCCTGGTCCAAACGCGATCCGACGCAATTCGCGATTGGTATGCCCCATGGCGTCCAGACGCGCAATCGGTTCCTGGCCGAGATAACACCCCTTCGTGAACGAAATGCACTGCCGAGTCCGGGCGACCTCTTGAGCCAGATTCTCTTCGCTGATGTCACGGCCATAAACAGGGAATCCCGCTTCAATCCGCCGGGCTTCGAATTCCTCCGCCGTCCCGTTGATACAGCCAATTGCCATCAGGCTTTGACGCATAGTCTGCAGGCATTCAGACCCGCCTGAAATCAGGAAACCCGGCTGGTTGAGCATATCGACCCGCCGCACATCGAACGGATTTCCAAATGCTTCGCGAGTGACGTTGCCATACATTGCCAGTCCTTCGTCGAGCATCAACAATGGAGCGGCATGCGATCCTGTCACGAATAACTCGCCACGCTCCTTCGATTTACCAGTCAGATTCACATCTTCGCGGATCACGTATCGATCAAGATGCGCGATGATCGCTGTTTCCTGACCCGGGACCGTGTCGAGCCACAAGGATGTGGGAGTGGCGAAGACAAACAAATGCCCAAGTACCCGCCCCTTGATATTCGTCAAAAAAGCTTCGCATCCCTGGCCGGGCAGTAATGACTTGATGTCGTTCGTACAGAATCCATGTAAAAATTTCGCACGATCAGCACCCGTAATTTCGATCTGTGTGCGGTCACTCAGGTCATAGACAATGACGGAATCGTGCAAGGACGTTTCAACTGACATTCGTATCCGTTCTTCGACGTAAAGAAGTCTTCATTTCCCTGGAAGGACAATGGCAGTCTCTCTCCAAGGCCATCAAATGCTCAGTCTCTCGTACGTTGCGGCAATGATCAATACCGTCAGTGATTTTTAGACCCTTCGTTTACGTGACAACGCTTCATCAATATCAGCTGTTGCACATTCACTGTGAACATCCGAATCGAATCGCCGTGATAGTTCAGGTCAAGGATTACCGGTACAATCATTCTGGGTATTTCGAATTTGAATACCTGGATTTTGAGTGACTGTCATCCAACGGTTTCGAAGTCCCGGGAGAATCTGTGGTGATTGAGGTGCCCAGACTGTTCCTGGAAGCACTGCCTGCATCGACATCGGATTGACCATGAGCCCACTTCGCGTTTCCGTTTTACTGCTCATCTTGCTGTTTATCCTTTTTGGAGTCAGCCTTGCAGCGACGGTCACTCTGCTGCCGGAACAGGTGGCCACCCATTTTGATGCAGCGGGTGTTCCCAACGGCTGGATGAGTCGGACATCACATCTGGTCTTTATCTCGCTGTTTGGTATCGGATTTCCCCTGCTGATCATCGGGATTTGCTGGAGTGTCAGATTTGTCTCGCCCGTGACGATCAATATTCCGTACCGTGATTACTGGCTCGCTGAAGAACGGCGGATCGAGTCGGTCGATTTTGTCTTCCGGCATTCGATCTGGCTGGGATGTCTTGGCGTCGCATTCATAACAGGCCTGCACTGGGCTGTGGTCCTGGCCAACCGCCAGCAGCCGCCGCACCTTTCGACAGCAGTTGCATTGGGAGTGACGGGTGGCTTTTTGGCAGGGGTGATCGTCTGGGTTATCTTCTTGTACCGACGATTTCCCGCTCCACCAGCAGACTACAAACAACCGCCTGCGGAACCCGATGGAGGTGGCGTCACCGCGGCCGCCATCGTGATCAGTCTGATGTTTGGAGCAGACGCATCTGCCCAACAGCCAGCCATCATTGCGGTGGAAGGTCAGCCACTGGCGGCAAATGTGAGTCGCGTTCTGGAATCGTATCAGACGCTGGGGTCACCATTCCCGAAGGAGCTTTCAGACCCGCTGAAAGAAGCCGTTCAGGCTCGTGATTCCGAGCAGATGCAAAAGTTGCTTGACCCGCAGGTCCTGTTCACCGTGCACATCAATCCCGAATCTCGCGTGAAAGTGCAACGTGGACCTGCGAAAGCCGAACTTCAACAGTTTGGATTCACCCCGGTCCTCGTCAAGATCCTGAATGACAGCACTGTCACAAAGCGACTGCGGATGTTGAGTCCTCAATCCGGCGCTGTCTATGCCGGAGTCGCCAAGCTCAGCATGCAGCGTCAGCAGTCGCTGGAATTGATGGCGAATGAAAATACCTCCCGGTCGATGGAACGTTTTCTGTCAGTCGCCATGCATGATCAGCCGCCAATGCTGGACCGGCTAAGCGGCCTGGAAGTCGAGTACGCGATCGGACTGATCCTTTCGACCGAGAAAGGGAAACGCGAAGCGACCATCGGTTTTGATCTGGGGGACAGTGAACAGGATCTGGGATCTCGTGGTGAAACGGCGGTTCTATTTGACGTTCGACCGGCAATCCCCGTTCGACTGTCCGTGCTCGACGACGACGGCAGCCCGGCGACCGCTGCACTGGTGATTCGCGACAAGCAGGGGCGGATCTTCCCACCACAGGCGAAGCGGCTTGCTCCCGATTTCTTCTTTCAGCCACAGATTTATCGCGCAGATGGGGAAACGGTTTTGTTGCCTCCGGGTGAATTCAACATTCAGTCGGGACGCGGTCCGGAATATTGGGTCCGAACTTCGAACTGGCTTGTTGAACCTTCTGGAAAAGTTCGGCGGAGCCAGCCAGATGCGACGGCCAGAGCTCGGGCCGCAGCGGCTGACGCAAACGTCCTTGAGGTTCGGCTGGAGCGTTGGGTCAACCCTCGCAAGTCTGGCTTCTATTCAGGAGACCATCACATCCATGCTGCGGGGTGTGCCCATTACACATCTCCGACGGAAGGGGTCATGCCGGAAGACATGCTGCGACAGGTGAAAGGGGAAGCTCTGAATGTTGGTTGTGTGTTGACCTGGGGTCCCTGCTATCGCTTCCAGCGGCAGTTCTTCGGACCACGCCCTCATTCACTGAGCGAACCGCTGACGTTGCTCAAGTACGACTTGGAAATCAGTGGCTTCGGTTCACAGGCATTGGGACATGTCTGTCTGCTCAACCTACAGGATCAGACGTATCCAGGTTCCGACGGGACCGAAACGAAAGGCTGGCCACTGTGGACGACGCCGGTGATGCGCTGGGCTAAGAAGCAAGGGGGAATTACTGGCTACGCACATTCCGCAAGCGGCCTGGCGATTGAACCGGTCCCTGCTGCAAAACGATTACTCGCCCGATGCGATGTCGATGGAAACGGCAAGGTCTCCGCTGCCGAGGCGAGCAGCACATTACTCCCGGAACCGTTTACTTCGATCGATCGTAACAGTGATGGCATGATTGATCTGGCGGAGTTGACGGAGAGCCACAATCGAGCGTCAGATCAACTTCCGAATCTGGCGATTCCAGAAATGAACGGTGTCGGGGCGATGGAAATCTGCGTCACAACGGCCGAAGGGGTCTGTGATTTCATCAGTGCCATGGATACGCGGCGCATCCAGGAATGGAACACGTGGTACCATATTCTGAATTGCGGGTTCCCGCTTAAGGTCAGCGGTGAAACAGACTTCCCCTGCATGAGCAGTCGCCGCATCGGCCAGGGACGAGTTTACGTACAACTGGGGCAGGTCACGCACCTCGACTACACTGCCTGGTGTCAGGGCCTGGCGAATGGTCAATCGTATGTTTCAGATGGATTTGCTCATGCTCTGCAGTTCCAGGTCAACGATCAGTCCCCTGGCAATGTTCCCGTCAAACTTGCCGCGAATGGTTCGGTCACCGTCAAAACTCAGGTAGTGTTTGCGCCGCAGACTCCAGAGACTGTTGCACAGGGAATAGTTGTTCCCGATAGCGGACGGCGGCTGGTCGGGGATACGGTGGAACTGCACGGGCCCCGTTCTGAACGACTCGTGACTGGTGGCGAACGCGTGGTAGAAATCATCGTCAATGGGAAACCGGTCGCCTCACAGAAGGTTGCTGCTGACGGCAAGCCTCATGATCTGTCGTTTGAGATCCCGATTTCGCGCAGCAGTTGGGTCGCACTCAGGCATTTTCCTCAGTTGCACACAAATCCTGTCAACGTCATCGTGGCTGGCCAGCCCATTCGGGCTTCGCGTGAGAGTGCCCGATGGTGCGACGATGTCATCGACCTGTTATGGAAAAATCGCCAGAAGGTCATTCCAGAAGCGGAACGTGCGGAAGCGTTCCAGACGTTTGAGAAGGCCCGGCAGACGTATCGTCAGATCGCTTCGGAATCTCCTTAAGTCACGATCAAGGAACCTGCTTCATGTCACGCCGATTCTTACTGGTGCTGAGTTCAATCTGCCTGCTCAGTCCGATCTGTCGCGCCGACGTGACTGATGCCAGGCCGATCTTCGTCGAAGGATATGCGGGCAAAGTCAGCTATAAGCCGGGTGAAGAGCTTTCGCTGCACGTCTCGACCAGTGCCTCGAAATTCGCCGTCGAGATCACTCGCCTGGGTGCCAGGCCGGAAGTTGTCTTTTCAAAGCCGGATGTCCCAGGAACAGAGTCACCTGTCCCCGAAAATGCCTCGTCCCACGGTTGTCAGTGGCCTGCGGCCTTGAAGCTACCTGTCGCCGAGGCCTGGCGCAGCGGCTATTACCACGTCACGTTGAAGGTAGAAGATACCGGCGGAAAATTCTTTCAGCGGGGAAAACGGACGGCCGAATCGAGTTGCTTCTTTATTGTTCGAGCCGCTCAGCCCGGTAAGAATTCCAGGATCCTGTTGCAGCTTTCCACGAATACTTACAACGCTTACAACAATTGGGGCGGGTTCAGCCTGTACAGTTACAACGGTCGGGCAAATGTGCAGGGACATCGGGTTTCGTTCCAGCGACCACCCGGCAGCCAGTTTTCAAACTGGGAATCTCCGTTTGTCGCGTGGGCTGAAAGTCACGGCTACACCTTTGACTTCGCGGCCAACTCCGACCTGGAATTCCATCCTGAAGATTTAAAGGCATACAAGCTGGTCCTGAGTGTCGGACACGATGAGTACTGGTCTGCCCCGATGCGTGACCATTTGGAATCGTTCATCACCACGGGTGGAAACGTCGCGTTCTTCAGCGGCAATACCTGTTGCTGGCAAGTCCGCAGTGAAGACGCAGGACAGGCTCTGGTCTGCTGGAAGCAATGGTATAATCTGGATCCTCTCTATCGCAGTGGTGACCATCGCCTGCTGTCGACGCTGTGGAGTCACCATCTGGTAGGACGTCCAGAGAACTCGCTGACAGGGGTCGGCTTCCTGTTTGGCGGCTACCACCGCAGCCACGGACAGTACATGGACGGCAAAGCGTCCTACACCGTTCATCGTCCAGACCACTGGCTGTACGAAGGGACAGGCCTGAAGCATGGGGACGAATTTGGCGGCAAAGACACCATCGTCGGCTATGAATGTGACGGGTGTGAATTCGAAATGAAAGAAGGGCTGCCGGTCCCGACGTACAAGGATGGAACACCTGCAGGGTTTCTTATCCTGGGGAGCTGCCCGGCCAAATGGCATCCAGACGATAGTCTGTTTTACGAGGCCTTCCCCAAAGGCCGCATCGGTGCTGCCGTGCTGGGGACATACACTCGGGGCGGGACAGTCGTCACTGCAGGTTCAACGGACTGGGCACACGGACTGCGAGGCAAAGCCCCGGCAGTCGAACGAATCACGAAGAACGTTTTGGATAGGCTAGGCAAATGATGAGGTTGTTCGTCTTGATGATACTGCTGAAGTCGTTTCTGGGGCCAAGGCCATAGAAAGTTTCCAGTCTTACGGCCCAAGTGGGCCAGTCGTTCACCCAGCCAGGGCCAATCGGCCCTGGGAAGCGATTCAAAAATAGGATCTGAGGCCTGAAGGGCCAAACATTCCTTTGATCTTTAGACTCATCGAAAGGAACGAACGGCCCTTCAGGCCTCATGAAGACTTTGGTGGGATTGATTCCAGGGCCGAATGGCCCTGGCTGGGTGAACGACTGGCCCTTTGGGCCGCAAACCATGGTTGAACCTAACGAAAACTGAATCCGGTAATGTGTGGATAGCTACACTCCATGACCGTGACACCGGTTAAAGTCCAATACCCATGGAACCCAACGACCTGACGACTGCAGAATTGGGAAAGGATTCCATTGATACTCGAACTGCTTGAATACCTGACCACTCCCTGTTCCTGGACGGTGCGGAAGCTGGGGTATTTGAATGGCCAGATCGGCATCAAGGTCCGGCATCGACAGTGCCGTCGGGCGTGGAAGGCTCATCTGGAAAAGACTCGACAGGTCATTCGTGCGGCGATCCTGGATTGTCCCCGTCGTCGCAAAGCGGTGGTACTCGGTTCGGGACTGCTGCTGGATGTTCCACTGGCGGACCTGGCAGCCACGTTTGATGAAGTCGTCCTGGTTGATGTCGTCCATCCGATCAGCGTCTACCTGACAAAACTCTGGTACCGTAACGTACGACTGGTGCGGGCGGATGTGACCGAGACGGCTGCCGAACTGGCCAAGGTCGCTCACAACGCGGCACTCCCGTTGCCGCACGCCGCACCGCAATTGTTTTGTGATGACCCCGATGTCGACTACGTCGTGTCGGTTAACCTGCTGTCTCAATTGCCGTACGTTCCGACGTACTACCTTGAAAAGACCACCCGGAACGAGAACGAGGTCGAAGCCTATGCGCGTGATCTGATCGACAGGCATCTGGATTATCTGCAGCGGTTGCCTGGTGTCGTAACACTGATTACCGATATCGAAAAGCTGAAGATTGACAATCAGAGCAATATTGTCGAGCGATTCGATATCCTGTACGGCGCGACATTGCCGTGGCAGACGGTCGAGTGGACATGGGAACATATTCCCCTCAAGCATGTTTCCTCGGACTTCGCGTATCATCGGCATGTCTGTGCGGTCCAGAACGTGAAGTCCGCAGCAGCAACAAAGTAAATAGAAAAACTTTCATCAAGAGAGAATACGACATGGATCTGGGTTTGAAGAACAAAGTGATTCTGGTGACAGGTGGAGCCAAGGGGATCGGGCTGGGGGTCTCGCAGCTTCTGGCTGCCGAAGGAGCGATCCCGGTGATCGTTGGCCGTAATGAAGCCGATAACAGGGCCGCAGTTCAGTCGATTGAAGCGGCCGGTGGTCAGGCGTGGGCTGTCACAACCGAATTGAATCAGACTGAGCAATGTCGACATGCCGTGGAAGCCACGGTCGCACGATTTCAGCGGATCGAGGGACTCGTCAACAATGCCGGGATTAACGACGGCGTGAATCTGGAGTATGGTGACACAGAACGGTTCATCGCGTCGTTGCGAAAGAATTTACTGCACTATTACGAAATGGCGCATTTCGCTCTTCCAGAGCTGAAGAAGTCACGCGGGGCCATCGTGAACGTCGGTTCCAAGGTCGCCGAGACTGGCCAGGGAGGAACATCGGCCTATGCGGCGGCAAACGGCGGGCGTAACGCCCTGACGCGTGAATGGGCGGTAGAATTGGCAAAATACAGTATTCGCGTGAATGCTGTCATTGTTGCCGAATGCTGGACACCGATGTACGCCACCTGGCTGGCGACCGTTCCCGATCCGGAAGCGACTCGCAACGAAATCGAAGCTCGCATTCCGTTTGAACATCGCATGACCACCTGCGAAGAAATCGCCAATATGGTGGCGTTTCTACTGTCTCAGCGTTCGAGCCATACCACTGGACAGCTTATTCACGTTGATGGCGGGTACGTTCACCTGGACCGATCAGTGACGGCTCTCACGTAGATTGGTTACATTGATGCGCCGAAGAACGAAGCACCAGTAACCAACTCGATCCTACCGTCGATATCCGACGGGATTCACGACTTCAACAGCCTGCTGCAATCCTGTGCCTGGCTGATATTCCGGATAGGCGACTGGAGCGAACTGCGGTGGCATATGCAGCGGTCCGGACGAGATCGGCGGAGCAGACTGAGGGATCACAATCTGACTGCCGGGAACTTCGGACCAGCCAGCGTAGTTCATCGGCTGACGAGCTGCAGGAAATGGAACGGCGACTGGAGCCTGATTTTGCGTCCAGACAGGCGTTCCGCGAGGAACCACCTGTGTGGTTTTCAGCATCGTCGCGTGATCCTGATACTTGTGCCAGTACTGATTCGAGTAGGGCATCGTTGGTCGCTCGCCCCAACCGGCAGCAGTTTGAGACTGTGACAGGACATCTTTGTAGTTGTATGGACGGAACAAGTGATGTCCGCCACAGGCCGGGATTTCCTGGAAGTAACCGTGGACCCAGTTCTGTTGAGTATCAAATGGGTGACGCTGCTCAGAAGAGCCTTCATGTCCGTAACGGCCATAGGCGTTGGCAGGGGCGGGATAGGCCGGCTGTTCCGAGGGGCCCGGATTACCAACCTGCATTGCCACTCCCAAGGCCAGATTCAGCAGTCCGCTCGGCATACCATTTCCCCTTACGTCACATCCCCGGATTCGGGGAGATTTTCCATAATCACTCGCGCCGGGTCGTCTTTCGGAAGAAAGAATCGGCTTGATGCCAACCAACGCCATTTACGCAATTCGTCGCTGAATTCGTGAGAATTCAGAGGTTTTCGAGGTATCTCCGAACTCTCACAAGTTCGGCTACACATCTTCCCATTCAAAATGTGCCAATGTTGTGCGGCGATAAACTCCACAAGCGCAATCACATCCCGTCGAGTGAGATGCATCGACGGTCTGGAAAGGATTCTTCGCCAGTTCTTTCCGGTCCGACAGGGTTTACCAAACCGGCAATGCTTTCGTTGTTCGTGTGACCGTAAAAGCGGGGCTGGTCACCGACGAATTCAGTCACTTTGCGAGGAGTATTCTCAAGCATCCGTCTGAATCCGGGATAAGTTTCACCGTGCAATTTAAACACGAATGTCGGAGTTGCAGTTCCTGCCACCGTTTCCAAATGATCCCCGCCGGGAAGGAGCGTTCGCCCATGAATCTCACCAGGTCTTTATCGTATGCTGCTGCACTATCGGCCATTTTTGCCGTTTCGTCACAGGCGTGGGCTGGTTGCAATTGCAACGTCCCTCCTTCGCCAGCGCCGATCTCAATGAGCGGGCCCGGCTGGAGTCCTGCCGGAAGTCTGTCTGGTGACTATGGTGTTCATGGCAGCGGTGGCGTCTACGGTGGTGTGGGAAGCGCAGCGGCTATGCCCTACGGTGGAAGTGTGGCGACGAACGGACCTCACTGGGCTCCGGGAGGCTATGACCCGCGAATCGGTTCCCCCGCCCTCTACCATGATCCCTCGGGCGGACAATACGTCGTGACGGGAAATCCGTATTACGATCACTTCGGGCCAGGATTCCATCGGGATTCGCTGCACGGACACTACCGGTTTCCCTACTACAACTACCGGGCTCCGTGGTACTTCCCCGGTCGGGCCGTTTACAACCGGAACACGAACTTTGCATGGTGATTTGCAGGACCGGCTGAATACTTGAAAGCCGCAAAGACCAGCTTCGGCATTTCTTGCGCCTCGTCATTTGACGGGGCGTTTCGCATTTGTGGGATGGAATTGATCAGGCGCCCCGGATCGATCGTTGTCTCATTTCCCCATTAATTTTTTTAGAAAACAACACATGTGTCCAAAATTGTGTTGCTTGGGGAATCTGGATTAAACAGAGACAAATCAGTTTTTGTCGATAATTCAGAGAAGGTCGATTCAGCTGTTAAAACACACCGTTTCCGTCAATTACGGTGAACGCGATTGTGTCAGTCGTCCGATAGAGACAAGGACTGCTGCGCAGAGATTGTCCATCTACCTACGTTGAGAACGAGGTTGTTCGTCCCTCAAGGAATGAGGCCGGACATGCAATGGCCGAGGATGGCCCCCGGTCGGGGGTTATTTTCCGTCAGAGTAAGAGTGGATTCGCAGCACCTCAACAACGGGCTGAATCTGGAGAAAGCTTGGATGTTGGATCAACAAGGATTCAAACGACACGGACGTTCATTGTTTCGAAGCCGCCCGCTTATGGCGTCGGTTCTCGTCACGATGGCGTGGGCCATTCCGCAGGCAGCCATTGCGCAGCAAGGCAACGGTCTGTTTCACCCAGGCTCATTTCCTGGCGGTCAGCCTCCATTGGCACCCCCTGGACAAGTGATCTCCGCACCCTATTCTGCGAATTTTCAGGGTCAGCCGGTCGGTGCCATTCAGCAGGTACAGAACTCGGCACAGTCAGCGCGGGCCGTACACCGACTGATCGAGAAGCTCCCGGAAGCGCAAGATGACCTCGAAATCATTGAACGGCGCAGCCAACTGGTTGTGACACGTTCCCCGGTGGTCCGGATGGCCATCGGTGATCAATCAATCATCGACATCGTTCAGTATAGCCCCAAAGAATTCTCGATCATCGGTATGGGCCGCGGTGCCACAACGTTGACGCTGTGGTTCGATGGCGAAGCCGATCCATTGATCTATACGATCCGCACGATTCGCGATCCCAGTCTGAACAAGCAGCGCGAAATCGACTATGGGCAATTGGAACGTCAGCTTGCCAAGATGTACCCGAACAGCAAGGTCTACCTGATTCCATTCTCGTGGAAGATCGTTGTTCGCGGTCAAGCACGTGACCAGGAAGAAGCTTCGCACATCCTCAACATTATCCGTGGTGAAGTCATCAATCAGAACGGCGGCATGTTCGGTGGTGGTCTGGTGACCACCAACGGTGGTGTCGGTGGATATGGCGATGCTGGTGGAGGTGGTGTTGGTGGATACGGGAACTGGGGTGGAAACAACTTCTGGTCCGGGTTCATCATCAACGAACTGCGAGTTCCCGGCGAATACCAGATTAACCTGCGAGTCCGTGTGGCCGAATTGAGTCGTTCGCAACTGGATCGAGCGGGCGTGGACATCAATGTTCTTTTCAATGATGCTCGTAATGCCATCCGTACGTCACTTGGCGGGGCTGCGGGAACGTTGAGTGGTGTGTTTGAAAACGGCGAAATCGGAATCTTCCTGGATTATCTCAGTACGAACGGAACTGCAAAAGTTCTGACCGAACCGCAAATGACAGTGCTCAGCGGACGCAACGCTCGTCTGTTGTCGGGTGGTGAATACGCCGTTCCAACAATCGTCGGTGTGGGCGGTGCTCAGGGAACCACAACTTCGTTCCGTGGATTCGGAACGTCACTTCTGGCCACTCCAACAGTTGTTGATCGCGATCTGATCCGAATTTCAATCATTGCAGAATACAGCAGCCTGAATCCAGCGAATAACTCGGGTGGAATTCCCGGAACCGATTCTCGACGTATTCAAACCGAAGTGGAATTGCGAGAAGGTCAGACCTTGGCCTTGGCCGGACTGTTGTCACACGGAACCTCAACTGAAATCAGCCGGATCCCGCTGCTCGGTGACATTCCGATTGTTGGACCTCTGCTCTTCAGTACCAAGAAGGCAACACAGGAAGAGAACGAACTGCTCGTTCTAGTGACGCCAGAAATCGTACGTCCAATGGACGCACACGAAGTCCCTCCGGTTCCAGGGTTTGAAGTCACCAAGCCGACTCACGATGAGTTCTGGAAGTACAACATGACCGAAGGTCAACCTGACACCGGTTACTATCACCTGCCTCCATACGGCAGCGGAAGTGTTGGGACGAATGTGGATTATCAGCACTTTAATCCAGGACCAGCGGCATCGATGCAGTCGCCTGTCCCAACCAGCCCGAACAACAATTTCCGAAGTGGATTGCAGGGAGCAGGTCAACTGGCACCTATGGGACCAACAATGGCGCCGGGGCAGCAGATGTATCCGCAGCAATCACAGCCCACACCGGGACCAGGTCGGCTTTACCCGATCCCGCAATCTTCAACAAATGGGATGCGTCCGAATTCACGCTATTCGAATCAGGTGATGTCGCCTGGTAATAATTCCGGGATTCGACAGTCTTCTTACGAACAGCAATCGAGTGAACGACCAGCAAGTGTTCAACGCAGGTTCTAGAGATGTCGGTGGAATCAGTGTTGTCAGTAACCAGGTTTCGCCTGAATGGATAGTTTTGGTTGCCGCGTATCTGGGTGCAAGCTGAGATCCGGCAGATTGAACAGGGAATCGTGTCTGGAATGCTGTTGGCCACAGGTCGACTTCAGTCTCAGAGGGCGGTTAGACGACGTTAGCAGGGCACGGTGACGGGAGTGAAATCGGCACTCCTGAAACAGGGGCTCGGCTGATTCCGGGGCGATCGAGACGCCGGCGCAAGTCGGCAATTATTGCCGGTGTCACATCTGGCAATCAGGGGGTTGGGATGATTCGCATCACGCCAAAGCGGTTGGGTATATACGCATTATTGTTCACAGCACTCTCCAGCATGGGGTGTATGACACCAATGATGGGCTGCGGTCCCTGTGGATCCGGGTGCAATTCGGGTTGTGATACCGGCTGCGACACCTGTTCGACCGGCTGTGCACCACGTTGCGGCTGGTGGAGAGGTCGATGTGGCGGTTGCGGCGGATGTGGTGGTGGCTGCTGCGGTGGACTGTTCGGCGGCCTCCGCGGGCGTTTCGCTCACAGATCGCTGGCGATCCCTGACGAATACCCTGTCGGAGCTGTTGAACGTGCTCACTTCCATCAGATGCAAACGAATGCGGAAGCAGCTGACTTCATCCTGTATCAAAAAGACTTCGTGGGCCAGACCGCTGAACTGACTCCCGATGGCAAAGATAAGATTCTGGAGATCGCAGCCCGGATGCGCAGCACTCCGTTCCCTGTCATCGTTGAACGTTCGTGGAACAACTCCGATCCTGAGCTGGACGCGTATCGCCGCGATCTGGTGGCGATGATCCTGTCGGATAAGGGAAATCCTGACGCGAACAATCGCACCTTCGTCTCGCCCTCCTACGGACCTGGCAAGCAGTCGCTGGAAGCCGCTCCTGAATACTACATGTTCACGTACTCGGGACTGGGCCAGAACGGCAACGGTTTCGGCGGCGGCGGTGGTGGATTCGGCGGTGGTGGATTCGGCCAGTAGGACTACTGGTCGGACTGATGGTTGAGATTCGACCGCAGCGAACGTTGGAAACTTCCGGGAGCCGTTGAATTCTTCCCTGAAATTTCCCGGTTCACGCTGCGGCGGATTCTTTTGGAACCGATTGCAACAGCCGCTCGATGATCACTTCCGCAGTGCGTCGGGTCGCACCCGTCACGTAAATCTTGTCGCGTAGCTGGCTGAGTTCCTTTGCCGCTTCTGCCAGTGACTGCGGATCACTCAACCATTGATCCACCTGCTTCACCAATGATTCCGTCACAGGAAGCGGACTGCCAACGCTGAGAAACTCGGGCATGATCATCCGCCCCGCGATCAGATTGGGGAGTGACATGTACTTGCAGGTGACCAGCGACTTGCCGATGCAATAGGTCGGCCACGTTGTCCGGTACAGAACGACGGCCGGTGTTCGACGTGCCAGCATTTCGAGGCTGACGGAGCCTGAGACCATCATGGCACATTCGGCCAGTTCGATGATTTCTGATGTCTTTCCGACAAAGAACGAGATCGGCAGAGTCTCTTGCAGCTTCTCGTACTGATCGACGCAAAACTGCCGCTGGCTCTCCTTATAGTTCGCCACGAGAAAGTTGATTTCGGGATGCCTGGCATGCAGGCGTCTGGCAGCATCCAGCAACAGCGGCCAACTGCGAGTCACCTCCTGGCCGCGTGAACCAGGCAGCAATGCCACTGTCCGAGCACCATCAGCGGTCCATTCACGACAGAATGCGTCATCCAGCCGATGTTCGTTCACTTCGTCGAAAAACGGGTGCCCGACATACATCACCGGGATTCCTCGTTCAGCATACCAGTCGGTCTCAAACGTCAGTCCCGACAGGACCAGATCAATGTTTCGGCGAACTCGCTTGATGCGCCAGGGAGCCCATGCCCAGAGTTGCGGCGGCAGGTAATAGTACACAGGAATCCCGGCTTTCCTGGCTTTGTGAGCGATCCACCAGTTGAAGCCTGGAAAATCGACGAGGATGACCAGGTCCGGCTTATGACGCTGAAAATACGCTTCTGCCTCTTTTACCAGTCGGTAGAATTTCAAGATCAGGGGAAGGACCTGAAAGACCCCCATCACGGCCATCTTCGTGAGCGGAAACAGAAGTTGGCATCCCTTCCGCTCCATGAGTGGTCCACCAAACCCGGACACTCGCAGGTCGGGAAGGCGATTTCGCAGTTCGCCGATCAGATGTGCCGCATGCTGGTCGCCGCTGGGTTCGCCCACGGAAAAAAACACATGCATGTCCGCAACCAATCCTTTCGTGCGTGACGCTTCTGACAACCGAGGAATCCCTCAGCGGAAGGGTTCTCAGAAAAGTGGCGGAAGGTCAAGGGTACAACGTGCGAATCGAAAGAGTTACTTCCAAGTGTCAGATCCCAGAATTGCAAACGGACCACTCCGTTGAAAATCTTACAACGACCCTTTTGAGTAAAAATTACAATCAACGGAACTGCGACGAACGACCCGTTTTTTCTGGTCTTGTCTTAACGTATTTTTCAGTATGATTTTACGTGTTGTGCGAGGTGATCGGGCTTCGCGAATTCGAAGCTGTGGCACGGGCCATGCTAATGGGTCCCTTCGGTGTGAAACATCACCACAACAAAAAGAATTCCCGGTACCGTCACTCGACAGTCCGAGATTCCAATTTTCCCGCCGGCCCGAGGGAGACGGGCTACGCTCTGCTAACAGACCCACGTCGAATTTCATGCCGATTCAGGCCGGGACGTTACCCGCAACGTCCCGGCCTCTCACCTTCTTTGGACGATCGAATGTCCCTTGGGGAGATTGGCGGTGTCAAGATTCATGGCTTACTTCGTCACGATGCTGACCTTGGTTCTGGGACTGATCCATGAATCCGGCAACCGCACCATCGCGGCACCTCCCACTCCTACTCTGAAACCACCCGGTCCACTTGGTCCACCGGGCCCACCTGCCCCCGCCCAACCGCAGGCACCTCCGCGCTCATCACCGCCGGTTCCAGCGAAATCGCAAGTGACCTCACCTGCGGTCCCTCCGCCCGAATCTCCAGCACTTGAAGGACCGGACCTGAAGGATGTACCGACGTGGTCAGAAATGGCTCGGGCAATTCTGTTGACGGCGATTCCTGACAAGTACGAGGACCGCAAGCATTGGGGCAAGACGCGAGAAATCTTTGATGGAATCCAGGTTCAGCAGCGTGGATTCGACATTCGACTGGGGGAGCGGCGACGCAGGGTCAACGATGGTCTCTGGTACATGTTCACTCTGCGGTTTCCCAATCCGGAAAAGAATGCCACGATCTTGATCAGCAACGTCCAAACGCAGGGTTTCGGCAAGTTTTCCTTCGCGATTCATGTTGCTATGAAGAAGATCCATGTCCACAGCCAGTTCGAACAATGGCTGCTTGGCGTGAAAGGATTGAACTTTGACATGGAGTCCGAAGTCGAAGTTCACATGAACGCGGTTGTCCAGATGGCGATTCATTCCGAACATCGCGAAGGAAGTTTTCTGCCTGACTTCAGACTCGATCCCGTCATCCGCAGCATTCGACTGACACTAGTGGACGTCAACACGCTTCGCATTGGTCGTGTGGGAGGAGCCTTCGCAGAAGAGCTGGGGGATAGTTCCCGGAAATTTCTGGAAGATCTGATCCACTCGCAGGAAGGTCGGGTGTTGAAGAAGGCGAATGAAGCGATCGAGAAGAAAAAAGACTCGTTGCGTCTGCCCGTTTCAAAACTCTGGTGACGTGACAAAGTCAGGTCAATCGGGATTTTCAATGCAGGGTGGGACCAGCTCGCTTCGAGCGCAGGCCCACCATCAGGAAACGTCGAGAATTGATGGTGGGCCGGCGCGGTGAAACGCCGCTGGTTCCACACTACATCCTGCCGCGCTTCGAAAAGGCATTGGTCCTGGTGACACATTCATCTGACATTGCCGTGTTTGGTAGAATGCGGGACAGTTTTGAATCGTCTCCCACACATGTCATGAGGCCGGACCAATGCCCACCTTGATCACCGCACCAACGCAGATCACCGCCGCCGGAAACAAGCCTAAAGTGATTCGCGAATATATTGGTCGCGTCAATTCAAAAACCAGCGCAGTCAGTGTTGCTCACATGACCAGCCCCACAGGCTGGATTGAACCCGGTCAACGCCCCCAGTTCGATGAATACACGCTCGTCCTGAAAGGGACTTTAAGAGTCGAGCATGAACAGGGGACACTCGACGTCGCAGCAGGCCAGGCGATTATCACGCATGCAGGAGAATGGGTTCGCTACAGCACTCCTGAACCGGAAGGGGCTGATTATATCGCCATCTGTCTGCCAGCATTCTCAATGGAAACGGTCCACCGTGATCCGTGATCCGTGCTGCCGCAATCCGTGATCCGCTACGGCAGCGGCCATTCGCCCGCATAACATCTTGCCGCCAGAATCGTTTTCCCTGTTTGTTCGTAAGCCTTGCCAGCCAGCTTTAAGAGTTCCGTTCGAGCGATTCCAGGCTGGTTTTGAAGAGTCTGGCAGATCTGCAGGCACGTTTCAGGCTGGCCTTCCTCAATCGCCAACGTTGCCAGTCGAATCCCAGCAGCATGCGACCGAGGTCCACTGCCGCCATAGATTTCGCTCCAGATCGATTTCGCTTCTGCGGTCCGGTCATGAGTGACGTAATAGTCCGCCAGACAAAGCTTCATCTCGACTTCGACTTGTCTGGGGACACCTTTCTTCAGTGTACCTTCAAACAACTCGACCATCCGGTCTTCCAGGTTCACCTCCGTCATCGCCTGCCCCAGAAGCAATTGCCCCGTCGGTCCCAGCCATTCGGACTGCGGTTCCACGGTTACAACGGCTCGATACAGGAAAGCCGATTCACGTTCGCGGGAAGGACCATTGGAAGTTCGCCAGCGAGCGACCGAAGTCATCAGGGCCGCCGCGTTACGGACCGTTCGATCCTGAAATTGAAGGCGATGTGCGAACAGGGATTCCGCCGCTTCATGGGGCCGACCATCAAACAGTTCCGCCATCGCCAGAAAGACCGATGCGCGCGCCTGGTCGTCAGGCAGATGTCGCGAACCAGCAGCACGCCGTAACTGATGTGATGCTTCGCGAAATTCTCCCCGGTCCATCAATGTGCGACCGTACAGGATCATCGAACGCGGATGGAGTTCATGCCCGGGTGCTCCGTGAACAACAACTTCGAGCGACTGACAGGTTCGAACCAGATCACCCAATTTGTGGTAGACAAGCGCCGCATTAAACGCCGCTCGAATCGCCAGTGGAGATGTCGACTTTCCAATGATCGAAGCATACAGCGATGCAGCCTCTTCCAATCGTCCTTCAGCAGTCGCAAGTTGAGCTCGTGCGAATGTGGCAACTGGTGACAGCCTTTGATCCGGATAACAGGACATCGCGCCGATCAGGCAAATCGTACCAATCTCACGCTGACGCCCGATAGAATCCTCAATCATAACATTGATCGTGATCGACTTTTGATGCAGGCTCCACTCGCCGCCAATCTCGCGAGCAAGCGCCGACACGATCAGGACCAGTGGAATGTTGTGCACTTCGGCATTGATGATTCGAGAATCTGCTCGATCACGAACCGCATCTGCCCAGACCAGTTCCAGTCCAGCGTCCTTTGCGATCCGGTCCAGAACAGTCAGCGCCGTCTGCTGGTGAGCACGCAGTTCCAGCCGTTTCGAAAGCGGATCAGGACCGTGTACAACCTCGGGCAAATCAACTTCCTCGTCCCTACGCCGTGTCTCTTGAGGTATTGAGACTTCCAGCACGGGGTCGGTTGAATGATTCGCGGTCTGCTCCGATTTCGCATCGACCCATGTTAATGCATCGCGCAGTGACCAGTCGATCTGGTTTGCGACCGGGTCCAATCCTGCACTCGAGCCATTTTTGTCTCCGACCAGTCCGAGTTCTGCGACACAGATGGAATGGAGCAGGACAATTTCGGCTACGGCAGGCGCTGGAACTTTACGAGGGTTTCCAGACTGCAGAACGAGAGACCTCAAAAGCGGCTCTGCCGTCTCGAAGTCGTTTAGCTGCATCCAGATACGTCCCTGACCCAAGATCGCGGAAGTCGCCAGGATTTCGTCTTTGGCACTGGCGACGGAACGATAAGTAGCCAAAGACTCTTCCCAAAGCCCCAGACCTTCCTGACAAAATCCGATTCGAATCGATAATTCCGTGGGAAACCGCAAGAAATCGTCGCTTCCCAACGATCTGTAATGTTGAAGGGCCGCTTCGAACCGGCCTGCGCGGAGCAGTTCGTCCCCTTTGGAACGGTCTGTCCCCGCCAGATGTCGGTCCGGAGCAGCAGGTTTGATATCGTTTGGGACAGGTGTGACGACTTCGTCAGACGCCGCCAGCCGGGCAGGTGGCGGACTCGACTGTAGAGTGAATCCGATTCCAAGAGCAATCGGAAACACAGCGAGAACAATCACAACCAGAGGGAAGATTCGCAGGCCGGGCTTGGGGGTACCATTCAGTTCCGCCAGATCGGCTGCATAATCGTCATCTTCAGGTACTTCCGCCATATTGAGTTGACCTTGACCAAAGACCGCAAACCAGCAAATATGCCTCGCCGTTTCCCAAGAGCAAATCCGTTCCCTCTGAATCTCAACGTCGGCACGATCTAGCTGGGGTATTAGCATGCGAATCGATCCTGGCTTCCAAGGAGGTCCTGTTCAGGGACGAAAGATCGGACGACCGTTACAGGGGGCATCCTCTGCATCTCGTGCGAGTTCGGATCTACCGTCGGAATCGGAATCAACGGTCTCGTCATCAACAGCCGCGCTCGTGTCGGCACTCCACGACATTCCCGAGGTTCGTCCGGAAGTGATCGAAGAAGTCCGCCGACGTTTGGATCGCGGTGACTTCATGTCTCAGGACGCCGCCGAAAAAACCGCAGAAGCGATCCTTGCAGACCTCGCCAGTTTCATCGGGCAATAGTCTGACCTACGCTTCAAGGTTCCATCATTCATTCAACCCGTCCTCTTGAGGCCGGAAATCCGACCCGCACTAAGAACGAAGAACCAAGCACTGGGAACAGCACTGATCTTCAACTGTCAGCCGGAAATGATCTACCGGGCACGAATTTCACCGCCACTTTGATTTCTCAGCATCTCCAGGTTCCGTTCGAAATTCCCCTGGTGAAATCCCTGCCAGACGATGAATTCGCGTCCTCGGGCGGTTTCAACCCACAGCTCAAACGGGCCGCCGATTGCTGGAATCAGATAGTCGAAAATCCAGCTGAAAATCCATTGGACGGGACCGAACAGGATATAGGTCCACATGCCGGGTTCTGATCCTCCGTACTTCGTACCGATGTGGACGATCGCAGCAAGTCTGCACTTGTGCCTGCGTACCGGAACAAACCCCAGATAAAGACACGTATGCAACCACTCCCCTTGGAAGCGAGTGATTCGAAACGTACCTGACAGCGCCAATGGCATGAAACAGGCCAGCAGCCTCCAGCCAAGCCCCAGATTCGGGGCCAGTACGACCGGAAGCAACAGGACAATCAGAAGTGGAATGCGGATCCGCAAATCAACCGGTGGAATCAGTCTGAGTTCCATAGTGCTCCCACGTGCTCGTCGATGAATGCTTTCGCCGTGCGAAAAACAACTGGGAACTCAAACCGGGAATTCCACGATGAAACTACCTGCCTGAAGGAAGGAGCATCTTCAATGCAGGAGGACTGCCGGTGGATGGCGCTTCAGCCGCGATGCTTGAGAAGTCATTAACAGTCTGTTGACTGATCGTGGCACTCATGTTCATCCGCGTTCCCGACTGGGACATCTGCACGGAATTCATGACTTGCTCCATTCCACTGATCATCTTTGTGAGCTGTTCCGGCTTAAAGAACGGGTTTGGCATACTCTGTATCAACGACTTTTGCTTTGTGAACTCGGCCTTCGCCTTTTCGAGGTCAGCTTTATTCTTTTCGACAGTCGCTTTGGACTCTTCCGCGGTATTGAACGTGATCAGCCCTGAAATCGTAATGTCCGAACCTGCGTTGGCGCGAATCAGTGCCGTCTGGGGGACCGCGACCTTCATATTTCCAAGGAACGGCGATGTTCCAATAGGACTTACCGAGTTGCCGGACAACTTGTCCGGTTCCAGCATCGCCCAGACGATGTGTTCTCGATAACCCTTGGCAAAACTGAATTTGGAAGCGTCCGGATGTTTCTTGCCGCGGGTAATGATGGCCTGAATCGTCGATTCCGGACCGATCAGGAGTGTCGTAGCATCGGCAAGAAAAATCGCTGTTGAGCCCTGTTTCAGGTACGACCCCGAACCATGTGTAGCCTCTGTTGCCGTGGGATTGAGTGTCTTGATCGCCGCCAGATCGAAGGGCTGAGTCGCACGAAAGAGAACCGTTCCATGATTCACGCCCGGGGAAATTGCGGTGATCACTTCTTTCAGGTCTTGAGGCCCTTTCCCGAAGCTCTTGGTCATCTCTTCAGCGGCACTCTGACCAGCTTTGCTGTTCTTAAACGTCTGAACCAGGTTGGCATTCCAGATGTTCGCCACTTGAACTTTGACAAATCCCTTGGCTTCCGTCGGGAGCCAATCCAGATCGCTGGATCCGTCCCCTTTCAGAAGCTGCACCATTCCATAGCCACCCCCTCCAAGTACCAGTAGCACCACTGCAACGATGGCCAGAACCTTGACGACCTGGCCTGAATCGCCACTTCCCTTGCGAGATTTCTTTTTCGATTTCCCTTTGCTCGCTTTGGAGCGGCGTCTGGGCTGATCGTCATAATCCTCAAGCTCGTCGTCTTCGGGTGGTTCGTCATAGTCGTCGCTGGCGACATCGAGGAAGTCGAGATCATCATCCGACTTCTTCTTCCTGGCAGGCTTCGCTGCAGACTTTCCTCCAGCTGCCACAACCACAAATGCCTCGCCACACTTAGGGCATTTGATCTTCTTCCCTTCCAGGTCCGGATTTTTCAGTTTGAGCTTGGCATCGCAATGCTCACAGACGGTGCTCAAGAGTTCGGTCATGGCAAACCTGAAAAGACAGAATGGGTACAGTGAAGTGCTGGCGGGCTATAGACTACCGAAGCACAATCCAGAGGTTCAACTGCATTTCTGTCACTTCCGGGCTCAGATTAGCATTTATTTGCCCGCAGATTTCCCCTGATCGTCTGACCCCTCAGAATGCCTAACATTTACCCATGCGGGACGGTGATCCATATCGGGGTAAGTCGAAAGACAATGCCTGAATCGTGCTGCAGGTGCAGACCGGATCGGGACGACATTGATCACAGCGCCGACTGCGAATGCGAAATCATTCCCCGTCGTCGATTTTCTGCTTGCAAAATCCCCTTCGCCGGGTGAGATTCATCTTTCCGTTAGATTCCCGAGCCTCGCGGTTTCCGTTTTCAGGACGACAACATGTTTTTCATCATCCGTTCGTCGTTATTGCAGCGTCGGACCACTTCGGCTTCCTCACGGCAATCAAAGTGGCGATTGTCGTTGCTGGTCGGTATGGCGTGTCTTGGAATGACGGCAATCTCGCCACTTCAAGCGGCACCAACGACAGGGACCTGGAGTACGGTCAGCTCGACAAGTCCCGAATTCTATAGTGGGACGATGATCCTGTTGACGGACGGTTCCGTCATGGTGCAATCCAACTTTAACTATCAGAGATGGACCAGGCTTATTCCAGATTCAACGGGAAGCTATGTCAACGGGACATGGGCTGCAGTTGCTCCCATGTCACGTGCTCGACGAAATTTTGCTTCGATCATTCTGCCAAGCGGAAAGCTGCTGGTTCTCGGTGGCGAATTCAGCGGATCGAGTCTGGCACGAAACAATACGAACACAGGTGAGATTTACGATCCCGTCAAGAACACTTGGAAGGCGATTGCCAATTTCCCTGAGGCGACATTCGGGAATGGTCCTGCAGCACCTGTACCTGGATACTCCTTCAGCCAATATGTCATCGCAGGCAGCCCCACAACCGCCAACACCTATACCTACTACCCTCCCTCTGATTTCTGGTTCTCAAACGGAGCGAAGCTGCGTGCAGATGTCAGCGCTCGCGAAACCTGGTTGCAGCTTCCCAATCAGAACATTCTTTCCTATGACATCGGAGCAAGTGTCACTGCGGGAACGGGATCAGCCCAGGAAACCGATGGTTTCAGCTGGTACGACGCGGGAACACTTGCGACCCTCACGTCGCCAGCCCCAGCTTCGCGCATCGGGCCCGGAGCCGTCTTGCCAAACGGAAAAGTGATCCAGATTGGTGGAAATAATCAGACAGCACTCTACACGCCTGGATCCTTCTCAGGCGGAGGAACCTGGGCATCAGGTCCTGCGTTGCCAGCGGGAACAGGTGCCGATGGGGCGCCAGGTGCGATGCTTCCAGACGGACACTTCATTTTCATGGCTGATACCGTTCCGTCACGGTCACCTACGAAGATGTATGATTACAATTATGCAGATGGGACGCTGACGGATATCACCGCGAGCCTGCCAACGCAGCTGCAGTCCCGAATGAGTTTATCAGCTGCGAACACCTTCAAAATGCTGGTGATTCCCAATGGCGGTATCCTGCTGAGCACTGGCCAGAATAACTTCACGATTTACCAGTACATTCCCTCCGTTGAGCCGCTCGAGGCCTGGCGGCCCGTGATTTATGATGTTTCCCGGACCAGTCCATCCCAGTTGACGCTGAGTGGATTCAACATTACGGGAATTTCGGAAGGAGCCACATTCGGCAGTGACGCCCGGATGTCCACCAACTACCCGATCGCAAAGCTGACACAAGTCGGTCTTACGAAATACGCGAGGACTTCAGGATGGACCCCGGGAATTTCCGATCCGACCTTCTTTAACTTTGATTCGGTACTGATTGATCTTCCCGCAGGACTCACTCCCGGAACCTATAACGTCAGCATCATTGCGAATGGAATTGAATCACTCAGCGTCCCCGTCACCATCGCCCCCAGCCAGGTGGCCGTTTCATTCGCCAATGGGACATTGAGCATTAATGGCGATGATCAACCCAACAACATTACGATGACTTACAAGCAGGTCAAGGTCTCTGGTGTCTTGAAGAGCGCCAGCGTCACGGTCGCGGCGACCGACACCTACACCAAAGTCAATGGACTTTCATCGGTAACGATCGATGTCGGCATCAAACGGTTCAATGTCGATGCGAACTTGGGTGATGGCGATGATAACGTGACCTTCAATTCATTCTTCGCATCAACAGTTCTGCTGAATCTGGGTGCCGGAAGCGATACTGCCAGTTTCCTCTTCAACTCCATCAGTACTGTGCTGTCGGTGAACGGCGGGACAGGGACAGATACGGTCACCTACTCTGGAAATTCTATTACCAAGACAACCACAGTCAGCGTTCCCTGATGCTGGTTGTCTCACCCTGATCCAGCGATGAATGCGTCCGCTGCGACTCCCCTCGCCGAAGGAACTTCGGTGGAGGGGGCGTGTCGCTGGAATCGATGGTCGGTGCCGACAATTCGTCCGCTGACAATTGAAGACTGTCGGGCATGTTTGCCGGGTCATCTGCCACACGCTGGATGTCCCCGCCGACCGCATTCAGTTTCCGCTCCAGATGTTCATAACCACGATCCAGGTGGTAAACTCGCCGGATGACGGATTCTCCTTCTGCCGCTAAGGCTGCCAGCAATAGAGCGGCACTGGCTCGCAAGTCAGATGCCATCACGCACGTGCCGCTCAGTCGGTTCGTTCCACTGATAATCGCACTGGCTCCCTCGCGACGAATATTGGCCCCCAATCGCATCAGTTCTGGAATGTGCATGAAGCGATCTGGAAAGACTTTATCCGTCACGACACTGATACCTTCCGACAACGCCAGGAGCGCAGTCAACTGAGCCTGAACATCCGTCGGAACGCCCGGATACGGGAGTGCCGTTACATCCACGGGTCGTGGTGCTGACGTTGACTGGACTAACGCTTTAGTTCCCGAGAAGCAGACCTCAGCCCCGGTAGCACGCAGAACATCCGTCACGGCTGCCAGGTGAGCGGAACAAACGTTTTCAATCGTCAGCTCACCGCGAGTGATCGCCGCCGCAACCATCAGAGTCGCCGCTTCAATACGGTCCGGAATGACAGTGTGTTCCACCGAATGTAAGTTGCTGACACCTTCGATCCGCAGCAACGGAGTTCCCAACCCCTCGATGCGGGCTCCCATGGCGTTCAGCATATTGCCCAGGTCGACGACTTCCGGTTCACATGCCGCTGCCGAAATCGTCGTTATCCCTTCGGCAAAGATCGCTGCAGACATCACGTTGCAGGTTCCCGTGACGGTACTGCCAAATGACCCACCCAGATAAATGTCGGCGCCGCGCAGGCGATCGGCTCGAGCGAACACATAGCCCCGTTCGATCGAGATCTCTGCCCCCAGAGCTCTTAAGCCCTTGAGATGCAGGTCGATCGGACGGTGTCCGATGTTGCATCCACCGGGAAGTGAAACACAGGCTCGTCGGCGACGACCGAGCAACGGACCGAGAACGCAGACACTGGCCCGCATTCTTCGAACCAGTTCGTAATCGGCCAGACAGGGTTGCTGATCGATGACAGTGATCAGCAAGGCACCATCAGTGCGACGTTCGACCTGGGCTCCCAGCGAACGCAAGACAGCTGACAGAGTTGTGACGTCAACGAGATCCGGAACTCCGTGCAGAACGGTCGTTCCCTCAGCCACCAATGCCGCTGCCATAATGGGAAGCGCAGCGTTCTTGGCACCGCCAACTTTTACGATTCCGCGCAGAGGGCGACCACCGCGCACGACCAGCATGTCCATCCATGGACTCCTTGAATGAATTCCGATCCGCTATTGAACCATCGCGGGACAATCCAAACAAGGGGAGTATTTCTGTGATCGTGTCGTCAGGGAAACCGGCTTTTGCTTTTTAGGGTGGAGTCAATGTTACCCACATCTTTGATTTTGTGCTTGCCAGTTGCTGCC
>CAZSTW010000027.1:0-65516 GCA_964609845.1 uncultured Planctomycetaceae bacterium
CGATTATCTGGAAGCGATGGTCGACGGTGGCAGGTTGCTGGAATTACAGGACGAGCTTCGACGCATCGGCCAGTCAGTACCCGAGGAACTTGTCTGGGGAGAGATATTTCAACGTGTGTCGGACGCCCTGCAGCAGGACCTGCACTTTCTTGCGCTCCGCCCCGGAATGTTGCGACAGTCATTATGGAACCGGTGTGCCTGGCACGACGGCCCACACGTCGCCGCGCACTTCGAATTCCCTCCTTCGGGACATCGAGGATTCGCCAGCGGCCAACGATTGTCGCAAGTCGCCGAGACGTGGGTAAAAGCACGTCTGCAGTCCCAAGAACCCATCTATTGGTGTCGCTCGTTGCGACCTCTCACACCGCGGCTCGGAGGCGGACAGGGACTTATCCTGCGGGGACACACCGGGCCGGTAGAGTCCGTTCAGTTCTCACCAGACTCAAATCAACTTGCCACCGGAGGACAGGACGGCGCCGTTCACCTCTGGGATGTCCGAACAGGGGAATATCTCTTGCTGCTGTCTGCCAGCGCTTGGATTAGCTGTCTGGCGTTTTCTCCGGACGGCGAATCGATCGTGGCAGGATGCATGAATGGTACAATTCATTTTTGGAATACGGTGACGGGACGCGAAATTCGGCAGTGGGCAGCCAGTTCCAGTCCCGTTGACTCTCTTGCGATCTCTCATGACGGCCAACTGCTGTTGGGCGGCTCCCACGACGGCCTGCTTCAGGTCTGGCAACTTCCGGACGGTGTTTTACGCTGGTCGTATCGATGCGACGGAGGTCAGACGGTTCGCTGCGCCTGGTCCCCAATCAGCTATCAGGCGAGCTGGGTTACCCTGGACGGTACCGTTTCCACATACGACTTCATGGGCCGCCAGAAAATACTGTCAGCCAGAATTGCTCGCGAAGCAAAAGACCTCGTGTACTCGGCAAATGGTGCAACAGTCGCCGTCGTCTGTGATGATACGAGTGTATATCGCTGGGAGGTTGCAACGAGTCGATTGACTGGTTTTCCGGGCGACCGAAGCCTGGTGTCGTGTGCAACATATCACGAAAGCACCTCGAGTCCGTTGGGGGGAGGCTGCTGCATCGGGGGCGGGACGGCAGAGGGACTGATCAAGGTCTGGGATGCCATGTCGCACAGGCAATTGACGGAATCGAATATTCATCAGACGACGATCAAAGCGATGTGTTTCTCCCGCGATGGGAGCCTGCTGGCGAGCGGTTCTACAGACTCGACGGTTTCGCTGCTGAATGTGGCCGCGAGTATTACTGGCAACGCGGCGTTCCTGAAGGGGAATTCCAATATCATCACGTCCCTGGCATTCTCGCTTCAAGGGAATCTTCTTGTCAGCGGTGCGGCAGACGGCAGTGTCGTAGTCTGGGAAGTCGCCTCTGACGGAGACTCGTTTGGCTGGAAGACTCAATGGCAAGCGTTCGCCGGAAATCAGGTCGGCGGCGAGTTATCAGTGCTCCCTTCCTCAGGCAACGGCTGGAAGTCGTGGGATGCTCTGACGGGTCAGCAGGTTGGGCCATCGATTCGATCATCCTCGACTGTCACGAGCGTGGCCTTTTCGCACGACGATCGCTGGATCGCCTGTGGAGGATTCGGACGTTGCGAAGTCTGGGACATCACCTCCTCACGGCCAGCGCATTCGTTTGCCCCCAGGGGCGGGACTGTCTGTTCAATCGCGTTTCTGGGTGACCAACGTCTGGCGTGTGGGATGGAAGATGGGGCGATCGAGGTCTGGAATCCAGCAGCAGGTCTTGCTGCGGTCCGTCTTGTCACTTCGAATTCTCCAGTTCTGCTGCTGGCGATTTCCCCCGGCAACGCCATGATCTACGCCGTGTGTGCGGACGGGGCAGCGACTTTGTGGCAATTCGAAGGGAATTCCTGGAAGCCACACATCCAGGAATTCACAGGCCTGCCTATGGACGCACGTGAGATTCAAGCGAGGCATTTCCAGCGGACGGGAATGTTGCCGGACCCGCGTTACGTCGCCGCTCGCTGGAGAGTCATTGGCGCGGAATCGAGTTTCGCCGTCACCGATGCCGAATCAGGACGGATCGTTGCCTTCTACCCGGCGCCCGGTCGCGTGCTGCATCGAACCGATCCACGCGCATGGATCACGCATCCCTCGGGCCGCATCTGGGCCGGCGGCTTTGGAACTTCGGTCAGCGTTTTCCGGTTGGAATGCGATGTTCCCAGAACAGCGTTCCGATGAACGGCAATCGGCTTTTTGAATGCAGGGTGGGACCTGCTCGCTTCGATCGCCGGCCCACCCTCTGTGAATTCCGACATTTGCTGGTGGGTCCGCGCGGCGAAACGCCACTTGTCCCACCCTAAATTCTGACCAGTCTAAAAAGGATCGATTCCATCGTTCATCAGACAAGTTGGCGAACGATGCGGCGGCTACCTGGATCCAGTGCGCTGATGTCGACGATCTTGTAGCGGATTCCGTTCGAATCGGCGATTACGATTCCTGTTTTGCCCAAGGAACGGATGTCGTCTTCGCTTTCCAGATGAAAGCTGGTCCGGCCCCGGTCGGTCTCAACGTTCCAGATGCAGGGGGGGTATGGGGCGCTTGTTGTGATGATCTTCTGGATCACCGGGACAAAATCGCGTTCTGCCAGTTCGCGTTGAATGAACGCGCGTGACGCTTCACTCAGGACATCCAGGCTGGGAAGGTTAATCAGTTCTTTCCCCTCCTGATCGAGCAACGCAATTGCGTGTTCGGGGTCCGTCAACGGGAAGCAGCGAACGGGATCGATGCCAGGGTGTTCCACCCCGTCCGACATCACCAGGACCAGTTGTCCCCATTCGTTCTTGCGAAAGCTGAGGCCTGCGAAGTTCGTGTCTACCATCCGATATCCTTCGTCAGTTCCTGCTGAGCTCGATGCAGTTCTGCATAGGCGCCATTCATCGCCAGCAGTTCATCGTGGGTCCCGATTTCCACCAGCCGTCCTCGTTCGATCACCATGATCCGATTGGCCTGCCGCAGGGTACTCAATCGGTGAGCAATCGCAATCGTCGTGCGGCCTCGAACCAGGTTCTGAAGTGCCTCCTGAATTTGTCGCTCGGTCGTTGAATCCAATGCAGACGTTGCTTCATCCAGAATCAGGATGCGTGGGTCAATCAGAAGTGCACGGGCGATGCTGATCCGCTGTCGCTCTCCCCCCGACAACGACTGGCCACGCTCACCAACCAGTGAATCATATCCATCAGCCAGTTGCAGAATGAATTCGTGGGCTCGAGCCGCCTTGGCTGCGTTAATAACTTCTTCCCGCGTGGCGTCAGGGCGACCGTAGGAAATATTCTCGGCAATGGTTCCATAGAAGAGAAATGGGTCTTGAAGGACGATCCCGACATTCCGGCGATACTGTTCCACCTTGTAACTGCGGATATCGATCCCATCTGCCAGAATCGCACCTTCGGCTACGTCAAAGAACCGGCAGACCAGATTGATCAAAGTGCTCTTGCCGGCGCCCGTATGGCCAACCAGGCCGATCATTTCGCCGGCCTCGATCTTCAGCGAAAAGTCCTTGATGACCTTTCGATTGCCATATCGAAACCCTACATGTCGGAACTCCAGTGTCCCCTTCAGTTTGTCAACCAGAATTGGACGGGCTGGTTCCGGCACATTTGAGACTCGATCCAGAATCTCGAAGATTCGCTGGGCACTTGCAGCCGCTCGCTGCGAAGCATTCACCATGCGACTCATCATTTCCAGCTTACCGTAAAACATCCCGCTGAGAACGACGAATGCCGTCAACGAACCGATCGTGAAATCGGGTGTGTGACTGCCTATCAACCAGACACCGCAGACCCAGACCACGAAGACACCCAGATTGTTCAAAAACGTGATCAGTGGCCAGAAGAATGTCCACAAGGAATTGACTCGGTTATTGGCAACGACGACGGTTTCGTTTGCCGCTCGAAAGCGTTCAATCTCACGCTGTTCCTGGGCAAACGCCTTCACGACACGGATACCGGGGATCGTGTCCGCCAGAACACTCGTCATATGCCCCCACGCCCTGCTGCCAGCCTGAAAGCCGACCTGCAGCTTGTCGCGGGAGTAGTACATCAGCCAGACGATAAACGGGAATGGCAGGAGCGTGACCATTGCCAGTTGAAAGTTTTTGTTGAAGAGCGACCAGGCGACGACAAACAACAGGATCGAATTGGCGGTGAAGTCGACAATGCTGTCGGACAGGAACTGGCACAGTCGATCTGAATCACTGCCGATTCGCGACATCAGATCGCCGGTCCGTTTGCCACCAAAATACTCCAGCGACAACTTCTGCAAATGTGAATACGTTCGATCGCGCAGATCGGCTGTCACCCGTTCGCTGACCCAGGCGAGAATTGCTCCCTGGGCCCAGCTGAGCACCCAGGAGACGGCCGCCGCTACAAGCATGATGGTCAAATAGAAAACAGCCGGTGAGAGCGAATGGACTGTTCCGGCTTCGTAATCCTTCAGCAGATCTGTCAGGGGCTCCGTCATTTTCGCCGTTTCGACCGCGGCGATGGTGGCAGTCAATGACAGCACAAAAGCGATAAACATCCAGAAGGCATGCGGTTGAGCAAACTGCCACAGTCGAAACAGGGCCATCGTGTTCGGAGGAACCTCGTGTTCCTCCGCTTCAGGGATGTCATCGTCTTCGATGGTTGTGACCTGAGTTCGCCCCGCTTTCAAGTCCTCAAACCGGTCTCCCATCACCAGCGCAGACGGACCTTGGGCGATCGTGTAGTGCCAGAATCCAAGCCGGCGATCTGTTCCGAGCAGTTCCAGGGTCCCCAACCCGGCGCGATCTTTCGTGCGAAGTTTGTCGATCGATTCTAATGGCCAGCGAAGTACTGTGTCACCGGTTGCACTGAAGACGTGCCACTCGGTCAGGGCGAGCAACGTTGTTCGATACCGACGTTGTTCATCGACGTCTGAAATCATCCATGCAATCACGGATTCGCCGACAGCCAGTTCGGCTTCGACATGACTCCGCAACGAAGTTTCAACCGTCGACCAGCTTTCTGTGTGCTGTGGGTTCAAAACGCCAGCCTGATAAGAGGAAGGGGCAGGTCAACTATACTTGACACAGCGTACCTGACGGTTACAGGAAGAGTAAGTGATGATTCCGAAGCGCCCTCAAGATCTGCAGCGGCAGAGTCCTTTGGAATCTGCAATTGCTGACAACAACGCTGGAGCGCAACCTAGGCTGCTCGGCAGAGTTGGTGGAACCCGAAAGCATTGCAATCCACGCAAAACTCTGGCCCTCAAATGAAAAAAGGCCTCGCAAAGCGAGGCCTTTTGTGTTCACCGAGGACTATTCACTGACAGCCAGCGGGGTTCGCTTTGGACGGCTTCGGTCACGGTCACCGACAAATTCAATGATCGCCAATTGGCCGCCATCACCGAGACGAACCTTTGAGGTCCGGACGATCCGAGTGTAACCACCAGCTCGTTCGCGGAACTTCGGGCCCAACTCACTGAACAGAATCTCGACAGCTGCTTTTGATCGCAGCGCTGCGAAGGCACGGCGTCGCAACGCGACCGCTGGCGAAATCGCGCGATTCCACTTTTGCCATTGATCCGACTTACGCCATTCACGCCATTCAGGAGTGTTACGGGCGGCTGTCGTGGCAAATTCCGCAGCAGCTTCTGCGTGTACGAGCGACCGCTTGGCGAGTGTCACCAGCTTTTCGACGATGGGGCGAAGTTCCTTCGCCTTTTGGACCGTCGTTTCGATTCTGCCAGAAACTCGACCAGCGGGTACGTCCTGCCCGGCCGGAACCACTGTCGTGATCAGGCTGGTGGCCATATTCCTGAACATGGCACGTCGATGTGCCGCGTTCCGTCCGAGTTGTCGACCCCGTCGCTTGTGTCTCATCGCCAATACTCACTAACCGAAATTCCAACGGACTGTACGTCAAACGTGATTATCGCGCATCGCGCTGCAGGTACTGCGGCAATCGCATTCCCAATCGGAGACCGATTGCTGCGAGGCGCTCACGAACTTCCTGCAAGGTTGTTTCACCAAAGTTGCGAACCTGCAACAACTGATCTTCTGTTCGCAGTACCAAGTCCCGAACTGAATTGATCCCTTCGGATTCCAGGCAGTTTGTCGCCCGGACCGAGAGATTCAGTTCCGCCAGGCTCTGGCCAAGCTTTTCTTCAAGTTCAAGATCGACTGGGGCATAGCCAGTTGCGTCGAGCATATTCCGCAGACCACCGTCTGGCGAAGTCACTGGGCCCGCTTCACGATAGGTGATGATCGGATTGAGGTGCTTCCGCAGAATCTTGGCGGACTCGACCAGT
Source organism: uncultured Planctomycetaceae bacterium (assembly GCA_964609845.1). GTDB lineage: Bacteria > Planctomycetota > Planctomycetia > Planctomycetales > Planctomycetaceae > Schlesneria. The sequence continues at coordinate 6,320 of CAZSTW010000027.1, forward strand.
GCGTTCTCAGGTGTGATGGTTCCGTTGGTCCAGATCTCCAGAATCAACCGGTCGTAGTTCGTGCGTTGACCGACTCGAGTCTCTTCGATCTTGTACCGGACTCGCAGGACTGGCGAGTAAATCGCGTCCAGAGGAATCACACCAAGTTCAGGTTCCTGCTCATACTGCTCGGAAGCAGGAACATAACCCCGTCCATTCTCAATCTGCATTTCAAGCTGCAGCGAGACATCATCGGTCATAGTTGCGATGACGAGATCCTTGTTAACGATTTCAATCTGTTCATCACAGACGATATCGCCACCGGTCACAACACCGCGTTCGTTCTTCTCGATCCGGACCGTGCGTGACGTGGCACTGCGGTTCTTGACAACCAGTGACTTCACATTCAAGCAAATCTCGGTCACGTCCTCGACAATGCCGGGCAACGCTGTGAACTCATGCTGAACGCCTTGAATGCGAACGCGAGTCACCGCGCTCCCTTCAAGGCTCGACAGCAGAATACGACGCAGCGAATTACCGACCGTGGCACCGAAACCGCGTTCAAACGGCTCGATCGTGAACTTACCATAGGTGTCGTTCGAAACTTCCAAATCCGGTACGACCCGATTAGGCAATTCCAAACCCCGCCAGCGAATCCTCATCTGTTTTCCCCCAAACCCGACAACTCTTCAGGCCACGAACACAAAACGGCTGCACGCATCGGTACGTCTTCAGACGCGTCGCTTCTTGCGTGGGCGGCAACCATTGTGGGGCAGCGGTGTAACATCTTCGATACCGCGCACCTGGACTCCGTAAGACTGCAATCCGGTGATCGCGCTCTCCCGGCCTGAGCCTGGACCCTTGACGCGAACTTCCAGCTCCCGGACGCCAAACTTGGCAGCACGTTCCGAACAGGTCTCCGATGCGCGCTGAGCGGCGAACGGAGTGCTCTTACGGCTACCCTTGAATCCAACCGTGCCAGCCGTGGCCCAACACAACACATCTCCGTTGGTGTCGGTGATCGTGACCGTGGTGTTGTTGAACGTCGCCTTGATGTGCGCGATGCCCCGAGTCACGTTCCTGCGAATTCGCTTCTTCTTGCCTTGTGCCATTTTTATTGCTCTTCCAAACGTCTCAGAACGAGATATACCCCAGCATCAGTGCTTCATGTCCTTGACGCCCTTCTTGCCGGCCACTGTCTTCTTCACGCCCTTGCGTGTGCGTGCATTTGTCCGGGTTCGTTGCCCACGAACTGGCAACCCGCGACGATGCCGCAGACCCCGATAGCACTGAATGTCTTTCAGTCGCATGACGTTCTGTTGGACCTGACGACGCAACTGTCCTTCGACGGTGTAGTCCTTGTCCAGCAACGCCGAAATGCGGGCGAGTGAATCTTCGCTCAGCTCGCGAGCTTTGCGTTGAGGATCGACGCCGACGGAGTGGCAAACCTCAAACGCCAGATGTGAACCGACGCCGTACAAGTACTGCAACGCGATGTACGTTGGCTTGTCATTCGGGATATCAACCCCCTGAATACGTGGCATCTTCTCTACCGTCCCCTCTGAAACTTATCTTTTGATCGCACTGGCAAATTCTCGCCGCAGTGCACCTGGTCTCGATTCTGAATTCTTTCATCTGACCTCGGACACCGGACCCTGCTTCCTGCGAAACTGGATTCGCAGCGAAATTGGTCCAATCTCCGATCGCGGTTAGCCCTGGCGCTGCTTGTGCCGAGCATCGAGTGCGCAGATCACATACACTCTACCCTTCCTGCGGACGATTTTACAACCGTCGCAGATCCGCTTCACGCTTGACCTGACTTTCACGACCGCACTCCCCAAAATTTCACTGCAAAATCTACTTCGAATCGCGGTCCAGCAGCGTTGGCAACCCTCGCATCACCAGCTGGCTATCCAGCTTCGTGACCAGGTCAATCACCACCGAAACGCAAATCAACAATCCCGTACCGCCGAAAAAGCTTGCTACGAGATAATCCACACTCATTGAATTCACAACCACTGTCGGAATGATCGCAACCAGCGACAGGAACGCCGCCCCAACGAAAGTCATCCGCAACATCACCTTTTCGAGATATTGAGCCGTTCGTGCCCCTGGACGGTACCCTGGAACGAAGCTGCCGAAGTCCTTCAGGTTATTCGCCATTTCAGTCGGATTAAAGGTCACCGCCGTCCAAAAGAAGCAGAAAAAGTAAATCAGACCGACATAACAGGTGTTGTAGAACACACCGCCCGAATTTTGAAACGCGATATTCGCTGCAACCACGATAGTCCCGAGAACCGGCACCGTCCCAGCGACGTTTGCCAGGTACTGGAAAATCATCTGAGGGAACATCAACAGGCTGGATGCGAAAATGATTGGCATCACGCCTGACTGATTGATCTTGATGGGCAATGACTGAACCTGACCACCGACCATTCGAGCTCCACGGACGTGTTTGGCGCTGTGCACCGGAATCCGCCGCTGAGCCTGCGTGATCATCACCACACAAACCACCACCACCAGGAACAGTATGACCAGTGTCGCATAACGCTCGATACCAGTATCGCTGCCGAGTGCCATTCCCTTTTCCAGGACTGGCCAAATCAGCTTTTTAACTGCTTCTGGCATACGAGCGAGGATCCCTGCCATAATCAGCAAGCTGACGCCATTTCCGATTCCAAATTCGTCGATCTGCTCGCCGACCCACATCAGGAAGATGCTTCCTGTTGTCATCGTGATTGCAGCACCCATCTGCCACAAAAGCCCATCAAACTCGGAAAGAAATACTTTCGACCCACCAATTCCACCAAGCGCGGTCATCCGCACCCAGAAGAAACTCTGAAAAATGCAGATCACAACTGTCGCGTAACGAGTATATTCATTGATTTTTCGGCGACCGCTTTCACCTTCCTTCTGCATTGCTTCCAGCGGTGGATAAACCGTTCCCAGCAGCTGAAAAATGATTGATGCAGAAATGTAGGGCATGATGCCCAGGCCGAAAATCGTCATCATGCCGATGTTGGAAGCAGAGAACAGCGAAAGCATCGCGACCATGCGGTCGAGTCCTTCGCCACTGCCCTGATTCTTGATGCTTTCCCGGAGGATCTCTTGATCTACATTCGGAAGAACAACGGCAAAGCCGAGTCGATAGACGCCCAACAGCAGCAACGTCAAGCCGATCTTGGCGCGTACTTCAGGAATGCGCAATAGCTGCAGAAATGACGCGTACACGCTTCACCCAGTATTTGACAGTTGTTTGGCGGCCTCGGATTGAGCTTATTCGTTACGGCCTTGTGTGACCACCTTGCCACCAGCCAGCTCAACAGACTTCCTGGCACCGACCGTCACTCCACCGACGACAACGACCAATGACTTTGTCAGGGGCGTTGCACCGATCAGCTTCACTGCGGCCGTTCCAGATTTACGTCGCGGCAATACCCCGCGACTGCGCAGCTCCGCTGCGGTCACGGTTTCGCCCGAATTGAACGCCTTTTCCAAGTCTGCGACATCGCAGACTTCCCACTCTGTCGCAAATGCGCGATTGTTGAAACCTCGCTTGGCGATACGTCGAACCAACGGCATCTGACCACCCTCGAAGGTGATCCGATTCTTGTGACCCGAACGGCTCCCAGCGCCTTTGTGTCCGCGTCCCGAGGTCTTACCATGTCCAGATCCGATACCGCGGCCGACTCGCTTGCGAGCACGTGCCTTTGGTCCGGAGTTCAATTGGTGAATCATCATCGTTCGACACCTCCGCGAAGCCGTGCTACGTCAGCACGATGCCGCAGTTGTCGAATCGCATCGAATGCAGCCTTGACCACATTCAGCGGATTGCTCGATCCACGGCATTTTGTGAGCACATCTTTCATACCAGCCGCTTCGGCGATCGATCGCACTGCAGCGCCGGCAATAATTCCAGTACCAGCATTTGCTGGCATCAACATGACCGACGATGAACCGAACTTTCCGATCACCGAATGTGGGACCGTTCCGTTTTCGGTGGGGACGTCGAACATTCGCCGACCAGCAGCCTTCACCGCTTTTTCGACTGCCTGAGGGACTTCCACACCCTTCCCGTAGCCGTAGCCGACTTTACCTCGTCCGTCACCTACCACCACCAGTGCGGTGAAGCTGAATCGGCGTCCGCCTTTTACGACGCAGGCGCATCGACGAATCTGTACGACTCGTTCAGGATATTCTTTGTTGTTTTGCTCTGCCGACACCGGTCCAACCCCTCAAATATGAATGATCTCGACCACTCGCTACGCGTGTGAGAAGACTCCGTCAGAGATCCAACCCCGCGCCTCTGGCTCCATCGGCAAATGCCTTCACTCGGCCATGGTAGCGATAAGCCCCTCGATCCAGGCACGCTGCGGTGACTCCCGCAGCCAACAAGCGTTCTGCAATCAACCGTCCGACTTCGTTTGCCGCCTTCACCCCTGTGACGGGCTTTCCAGCTTCGCCACCGAGTTCTCCTGACCAGGCCGATGCGACGGTTTTACCCGCGGTGTCATCAATTGCCTGAACGCGAAAATACAGATTGCTGCGGAATACCGACAGCCGAATGCGTCCCGATCCCTTCAGTTTGTTGCGAACCCGAAACGTTCGCCGCCGCTGCTGATTCGCCAGACGCTTTACTTTGTTCATTTCCGAAATCCCAAAACCACACGGTCAATCCGTGTTCAATTTGCCAATACGAGATTTTCTGCTGTCTCTGTCATCCAGTCACGGCCCACTGAAAGCCGCAATTTCGTAAGCTAGCTGCCGAACGCCTTGCCCTGCTTACGCTTCACGTGTTCGCCAGCATACCGAATTCCTTTGCCTTTGTAAGGCTCAGGGGGACGGATACTTCGAACATTCGCAGCAACCTGGCCTACAGCCTGGCGATCTGCTGATTTCAGCGTCACGTGCGTGTTGTCCGGCAGTTCGCAAGTGACCCCTTTCGGGATTTCAATGATGACCGGATTCGCAAATCCGACATTCAGTGTAAGCTTTCCGGGGGCAAGCGATGCCTGGTAACCGACACCAACGATTTCGAGTTTCTTTTCCCACGGTTGAACCACGCCGCGAACATGATTCGCAATCAGTGCTCGAACGAGACCATGCAGAGCCCGAAGTTCACGTCGATCATCTGCGCGAGTGACTGCGATTTCTCGCTTTGCGGTATCGTAGGCGACACTGATGCCTTCCGGAACTCGAACGGAGAGTTGTCCGTGTGTCCCCTTAACGTGCACCTCGTCCGCCTGTGTCTTGACGTCGACACCGCTTGCGACCGTAATGACTGCTGAACCCACTCGCGACATTATTCACCTGACCAAGTCTGCACAACGAACCAGTCTGCACAACGAACCTGAACTCCACTTGCATTCCATCTGGCAGATCACCAGACGACGCAAAGGACTTCACCGCCTACATTCGCCTTCTTCGCTTCGCCACCACCGAGCACCCCGCGATTGGTTGAGAGCAGGCAGACGCCCAGTCCCTGCAACACATTCGGAATGTCTCCGACCGACGAGTAAACTCGGCGACCAGGGCGGCTGACACACGAGATCTGCTGAATAACGCGCTCACCGGTAGGACCATATTTCAAATTGATTCGCAGCCGGCGCTTAGACTCATCGCCTTCAGCACTCACGACTTCGTAATCCCAGATATAACCATGCCGTTGCAATGCGTCGGCAATCGCCACTCGCAGCTTCGAAGTAGGAAATTCGACCACTGCTCGCTCGGCAGCGACCGCATTCCGAATACACGTCAACATATCCGCCACGGGATCCGACATTCTGTTTTCCCTGTCCAATTCGTCCGACGCTAAACCGACTACCAACTCGCTTTACGCACGCCTGGAATCAATCCATCCAGACTCATGTTACGGAAGCAAATACGACACAGCTTGAACCGACGATACACGCTTCGTGGTCGTCCACACAACTGACATCGATGTTCGATCCGTGAACTGAACTTCGGCTTCTTAGCCGCCTTCACGATATGTGCTGTAGTCGCCAATGCAGTGCTCCCAAATCCTGTTTCATTCGGATCTTGATTTTGTATCCAGGAACCATCAGGTCCACTGTGTTCTTGTTCAGTCTTTCTTGAATGGGAAGCCAAGCTCCAGCAGCAACTGGCGGCCTTCCTCATCGTTCTTTGCCGTAGTCACGACCGCAATGTTCATCCCCTGCACGAATGAAACCTTATCCGGATTCAATTCAGGAAACACCATCTGCTCGTTCAAACCCATGCTGAAATTACCGCGACCGTCGAATCCTTTGCCATCCACTCCGCGGAAGTCGCGAACGCGTGGAAGAACCAGGTGGATCAGACGCTCGATGAATTCGTACATCCGGCGAGATCGCAAAGTGACCGCACAGCCGATCTCCATCCCTTCACGCAGGCGGAAGCCCGAAATGGCTCGACGTGCTCGCGTGATCCGCGCCTTTTGGCCTGCGATCAGCCCCAGCTGCTCAACGGCTTCTTCCAGGCGTTTGCGTTCCCCAACGGCCTTGCCGAGGCCCATGCTGATCACGACTTTCTGGAGCTTCGGGACGGCATGCACGTTGCGTCCGCCGAGTTTTTCACTCAGGCGTGGAAGAATCTCTGTGCGATATTTTGTCTGCAGCGAACTCATTTGGGACCAGCCTCATCCGATCTTGTCTTCACAACTCCGGTCAATTTATGCCGGTGGATCTCAATCACTTACCAGCAGGTTTCAGTGCCGTACCACACTTGCGGCAGCCACGATACTTCTTGCCGTCTGCATCCACGCGATTGCTCACTCGGACGCCCTTGTCGCATTTCGGGCAATAAACCTGCACATTGCTCGCGTCAATTGGCATCTCAATCGACAACCGTCCACCCTGCGGGCTTTTGGGATGCCCCTTCTTCACATGACGGTAGACTCGGTTGACGTTCTCTACGACAACTTTGACCCCACCCTCTTCCAGGCGCAGGACTTTGCGAGCTACTTTGCCGCTGTCATCGCCTGTGCAGACGACAACCATATCACCCTTCAGAATTCTCATCACTCGCCTCTTCGCAGCCAACGACCACAATATGATTTTGCCGCTTCCCGAACCGACTTAACCAGCCACCTACGCCGATTAAACCACTTCAGGTGCCAAGCTTACGATCTTCATGAACCTGCGTTCGCGCAATTCGCGTGCGACAGCTCCGAAGATACGGCTTCCCTTTGGATTATTCTCATCATCGACGATGACGACGGCATTCGAGTCGAATCGAACGGTGCTGCCATCGGCGCGCCCTGCAGGCTGCTTAACTCGTACGATAACGGCCTTCACAACAGCCTTTCGCTTGATCACACCGGTCGTCGTCGCCTTCTGGACGGCCACGACGACAATGTCACCCAAGCCAGCGGTTCGTCGCCCGGAGCTTCCGAGGACCTTGATGCATCGAGCACTCTTGGCACCGGAATTGTCGGCAACGTCAACGATCGTCTGCATTTGTATCATAGATCACACTCAACATCCACAATCACGTGTCAAACTGATGCCTAAATTACAGTACCTTGACCAATCGCCATCGTTTCAAGCGTGACAAAGGTCGGCTTTCCACGATTTCCACTCGATCACCGAGCTTCGACACGTTGTCTTCGTCATGAACGTGACAGACCGTTCGCCGACGGATCGTTTTGCCGTACTTGGGATGCGCCAAAACTCGTTCTACTTCCACTCGTCGCGTCTTGTCCGCGCCGTCTGACTTCACGATTCCGATTTCTCGCTTACGCATCTTCCGTTCTCGCAATACTTGTCAAGCCTATCAGCAAATCTCTCGTAACACTGTATGCCGTCACAACGTGCCACCAGGAATCCTACGGATCAACCCTTAGCGGCAGCAGCAATTTCTCGCGACCGCAGTTCCGTCAGGACTCGCGCGATGTCTCGTCGCAGCTTCTTGGATTTGTGGCCAACCGTCTTATCCGAGGCGGCCTTCATCTTCGCGTCGAGCCGCTCACGAATCGTCTCGTTCAACTGCAATTCCAGTTGTTCCTGAGTCAAATCCTTCATCGCCCTACCTCATTCAAGTCCGCTTCGCGGCCTCATTAAACTAATGGTGATCGACCGACCAGTCGTACGCGAACAGGTAACTTATACGCAACACGCGCGAAACATTCACGCGCAGCGGCCTCACTTACCCCAGCCAATTCAAACATCACCTTGCCTGGCCGAATTACCGCGACCCAGTGGTCAGGTTCGCCCTTGCCGGTACCCATTCGGGTTTCCAGGGGGCGAGCGGTCATTGGTTTGTTTGGGAAAATCCGGATGTACAGCTTGCCTTCACCGCGGACATACTGCGAAATCGCCACGCGGCACGCTTCGATGGTATTCCCTCGAACACGTCCCGCTTCTGTCGCCTGCAGTCCCCAGTCACCGAACGACACTGTCACTCCGCGACTCGCGTTACCTTTTACGCGCCCTCTTTGCTCTTTGCGGTGCTTTACCCGCTTGGGCATGAGTGCCATCGTTCTGCTCCTGAGTTTCGTATTCGCCGAGATTGATCCACACTTTGACGCCAATCACACCCATCGTGGTTTTTGCCATGGCAAAACCGTAATCGATGTGTTTCCGGATCGTGGACAGCGGGATTGAGCCCCGACTGGCCTTTTCCGTTCGAGACATTTCGGCGCCACCCAGGCGTCCCGAAAGCTCAACTTTCATACCATCGACTCCCGTCTCCATCACCTGGTCCAATGACCACTTCAGGACTCGACGGAAGCTTCCTCGTTTTACCAGCTGCTGAGCAATGTCTTCAGCAACCAAGACAGCCGATCGGAGTGGCTGAGAGATTTCGACAATCTTCAGATCCATTCGGCGACCGGTCAAGTCTTCCAGCTCGGCCTTAAGACGATCAACTTCCTGACCTTTGCGGCCAATGATGATCCCCGGTCGAGCTGTATGCAGAAACACCACGACCTGATCGCGCGTCCGCTCGATCTCGATCCGCGGAATCGCTGCGAACTCGTACTTATTCTTGATGAACTGACGAAGCTTGAAGTCTTCGATCAAAAGGTCACCGAATTCAGCGCGCGACGCATACCAGCGGCTTCGCCAATCTTCGACGATCCCGACTCGTAACCCCGTCGGTCGAACTTTTTGCCCCATGGAAGCACACCTTTATACCAACAGAACTGGATCCGTTTGCGAACTTATTCTGGCGAGCTGATCGCAACCGTGATGTGCGACATCCGCTTCTTAATCATAAAACCCATGCCACGTGCGTGTGGCTGGATCCGCTTCAGTGTGGGACCTGTATCCACACCCGCTTTTGTCACGACGAGACTGTCGGCGTTGCGAACATTTTGCTCTTCAGCGTTCGCAATCGCGCTCTTCAATGCCTTTTCCAGCATGCGTGCCCCGCGATGCGGCAGGTAACGCAATGTTTCCAAACCATCTCGCGCCGAGCGACCACGTACCAGGTCGGCAATGTGCCGAAGTTTGGTCGGCGAGATTCGGGCATATCGAATAACTGCTTGGTAGTCCATGACCTGCTCTCAAAAACGGCTTTAAGCCTTACTTACCGCCCTTGTTCCCGTGACCACGGAACGTGCGGGTCAACGAAAATTCGCCCAACTTGTGACCGACCATTTCTTCAGTCACATAGACACTCACAAAAATTTTCCCATTGTGCACCATAAACGTGTGCCCAATGAATTCCGGCGAAATCGTCGACCGTCGAGCCCACGTCTTGATCGGCTCTTTCTTCCGTCCCTGCTGTGCCGCTGCCTTCGCGATCAATTTCGCGTCAACATACGGACCCTTTTTAAGACTGCGCCCCATGGTGTTTCGCCCCAGGCCTGTTGGCCCACTCAAAGAACCGTTGAACTAAACTTTGTATTACAGTGAGACCTGTCCATAACGTCGCGACTTGCGGCGGCGAATAATCGCGTTCCGGGTTGGTCGGCGTGGATTTCGTGTTCGGCCGCCCTTCGCCAATTTGCCGGTCGGGCTGACCGGATGTCGTCCACCGGAGCGGCGACCTTCACCACCACCCATCGGATGTGCAATCGGGTTCATTGCTGAACCGCGGACGTAAGGACGAATCCCTTTCCGTCGGACGCGGCCGGCCTTGCCAATCACGATCATCGAGTGCTCAGAGAATCCGAGAGCTCCGATCGTCGCGCGGCATTCCGAGGGGACTCGACGCACTTCGCCCGAGGGAAGTGTGATCTGCGCCCAGTTACCTTCGGTCGCATTCATGATTGCCGAGACACCAGCACTACGGCACAGCTGTCCACCACGCCCGGGCTGAAGTTCGATGTTATGAATCGCGGTTCCGACGGGAATCAGCCGGAGTGGCATGCAGTTCCCAAGGAGCGGCTCACATTCAGTGCCGCTTGTGATTCGCGCACCAGCGGCCAGGCCTTCGGGCGCGAGGATATAAGTCTTTTCTCCGTCATCGTACTGCAACAGGGCGATACGTGCGGTTCGATTTGGATCGTACTCGATATGAGTTACCAGGGCGCCGATTCCGTCCTTGTTGCGGCGGAAATCAATCTCGCGAAACAGAATTCGCGAACCACCACCCCGGTGCCGACAGGTAATCTTGCCCTGGAAGTTACGGCCGCCGCGGCGCTTGAAGCGCGTGGTTAACGACTTCTCGGGTCGCTTCTTCTTGTCAGTAATATCAGCGAAATCGCTGACCTGACCGCCTCGGCGACCTGCACTCGTCGGCTTATAGGTTCGAATCCCCATGCTACCTAACCTTCACTCATTCCACGGAATATTCAAAAACTGTTTGCTTAGAACAGGGCGATGCGATCATCTTCGTGCAGCGTTACCAATGCCCGCTTTGACGGGCTGGTTTCGCTGATCATTGCTTTGAACCGTCGCGACTTGCCAACGCGATTCTGAATTCGCACACCAACGACGCGAACGGACCAATGCTTTTCGACAGCTTCCTTCACACTTTGTTTCGTCGCAGAGGTGCTGACGAGAAACGAAAACGTATTTCGTCGCTCTGAAAGATGCATCGTCTTTTCGGTAATCAGCGGACGCAGCAGGACCTGATCCCCGCGCAATTCAAAGCCAATCTCACCCGCCATCTTTAAACCCCTAATCCATGACTCGACTGTTACAATCAGACGGCAGGCCGTGCAAACCGAGCTCGGAACCGCTCGATCGCGTCGACCGTTACCACCAGGTACCGATTTCGGAGCAATGTCGCAGCATTCCATTCGGTCGCTGGCACCAATGAACACTTTTCGATGTTTCGCACGGACTTCCAAACCGTTGGGTTTGGCTCTGCGATACCGATCACGCAGGAGGCCTCGCCGACACCAATCTTGTTCAGCATCTGAACAATCGGCTTCGTCTTGGGCTCAGTGATCGTCAACGAGTTCAGGACGAACAATTCACCGTCGCGAACCTTCGACGCAAACGCCATTGCAGCAGCGCGTCGCAGAGCTTTTCGCGGCAGGCGATAGCTCCAATCTTTCGGACGCTTTGCGAAGCAGTGTCCACCACCGCGGCGAATCGGCGTCCGCTTGTTACCCATACGGGCATTGCCGGTGCCCTTCTGCTTATACATTTTTTTCGAACTGCCCGAGACTTCGGCTCGGGATTTCGTTTTGGAGGTTCCCAATCGCTGGTTCGACCCGTACATCACGACAGCTTCGTGCAACAGGCGATCGGAAATCACCGCTGAAAATTCGGCTGGATCGATCACACAGGTTTCACCAGTGGGAACGCCAGACTGATCGTAAATTGGAAAGGAAGACATTCAGATCACCACCGTGTTGTCAGCCAACATCAGAAGAAGTACCGCCCGGAACACCGTACTGCCTAGTAGCAGTTGGTTTCGCGAACGACCACATAGCCACCAGCGTAGCCGGGGATCGCGCCCTTAACGAGCAGCACCCCGGCCTCGGCGTCAGCAGCCCAAACCTTCAGGCCGCGAACAGTGACGCGAACGCCACCCATGCGACCAGGCATCTTTGTTCCCTTGAATACTTTGCCAGGGTCCGTGCTCTGCCCGGTAGAACCACCGGAACGATGCACTTTCTTCACCCCGTGGCTGGCGCACACACCACCGAAGTGATGCCGCTTCATGACACCCGCAAAGCCTCGGCCTTTGGAAACCCCAATCACGTCAATCTTGGGGATTCCGTCGAGCTCCGCAACAGTCAAAACCTGACCAACCGTGTACGCTGGAGCGTCACGGAATTCTCGAATGAATCGCTTTGGCTCACAGTTTGGCCGCTCCGTCTTTCCCGGACGCGCTGCATCCAGCACCGTAACCATCCCGCGCTCTGCACGAGTCGACAGGCGGCGTGGCTTATCTTCGAAACCAAGCTGAGCCGCAGAATAGCCGTCGCGTTCAACCGTGCGCAACCGCAGAACAACGCATGGACCGGTGGCAACAACAGTCAATGGCACAACCACACCCTTGCTGTCAAACACCTGCGTCATGCCGACTTTGCGACCGAGCAACCCCTTAGCCATCACTGACACCCCAACCCAACTAAGTCGATTTCCAACAAAAGAACACACAAGCCACGCTCATCAGTTGACTGACGCGCGAATCTTGACATCCACGCCAGCCGGGAGCGACAGCTTATTCAAAGCGTCGATCGTCTTCCCCGTCGGCTGAATGATGTCGACAAGCCGCTTGTGAGTACGAATTTCAAATTGTTCTCGCGATTTCTTATCGATATGCGGACTTCGCAGAACGGTGTAACGCTCGATACGAGTCGGCAATGGAACCGGCCCATGAACAACGGCCCCTGTTCGCTTGGCCGTATCTACGATTTCAGCCGCAGACTGGTCGAGTACAGAATGATCGTACGATTCCATGCGAATTCGAATTTTTTCTTGCCTGGATCCTGACACGCCCAAAATCCTCTCAAACGAAACATCGGTAGCCCCGAAATGGGGAACCGGAGATCGTATTGGCAGTGGCTTTGAATGTCAACGATGGCGGAAGGGTTTCGTTGCGAGCATTCTGAGCGGACGAGACACGGACGGAGTATTTTCGCATCAGAATGCTATGGAAAGGATGCGGGTTTGCCCGAGATTACCGATTTTGCCGCCCGATTCACCACATTTGAGAAATCGTAAACCGCGTAATGACGGAGATGCGGAAATGGTTAGAATCCAAAAATGGATGGAGTGAATGTTGGGAAGCACCGTTGAATCCATCTGAAAACCCCGTCAGGAGAGCCGAAATGACCGAGCCCGAAGCGCTTTCGCCTGTTCAGGAAAGTCGATATCACAACTACCTGGGAAACAGTATCCCTTGGTACGTGCGGGTGTTATGGCTCTGCTTCTGGGTTGGAGCCATCAGTTACGTGTTCAGTTACCTGCTGCCGGCCCTTCAGTCGGAACTGGTCTCTCCGCCGTGATCGGGGCGGGTGCTTCCATGAACAATGGGCGATTTCAAAATCACAGGGTAATCGTAGATCTCGACACAAGCCAAAGCTGCGGTATGTGTTGCGATTGTTCGTGATGCCTCCAGCTGAACTACAAGAGAAATGCCTCTTCCTCCGGCGTCAAATCCAGCAATCACTGCAGACGCCCCCCAGCCAGCTCGCCGCAAGTGGTCGATGGCGTTGATCAATTTCTGGCTGGATGTCGCGCTGCTTGTGGCGTTCACCTTCGTGGGTTGGATCACCGCGACTCTACGTGCGGTGTTTCCCGAGCCGACATCAAGTGCTGGCTGGTCGCTGTGGGGGTTGACGTTCAATCAGTGGTACGACATTCAGTTTTATGCGATCTGTTTCTTCGCATTTCTGGTCGTAATCCACGTGATGTTCCACTGGAACTGGGTTTGCAACATCATTGCTGCTCAGGTGTTGCGTGTGAAGACGCGTCCCGACGATGGTTTACAGACGATTTATGGGGTTGGTCTGCTGATAATCTTGCTGAATGTGATTGTGGCGGGAGTGATCGTCGGAATTCTTACTGTAAAGCACCCAGCGATATGATGGGGGTGATGTGAAGGGATTCGATCGGATTCTGGACCTTCCGCCTTTTGTGCCACCATGGTGGCTGAGCGGCGGACATCGGCAGACGGTCGCGGCCGCTTACTGGTTCGGGGATCTGGCCATGTATCAGGCAGTCCCTCGAAAAGTCGAGCTCGATGATGGTGATATTGTCGTAGTTCATGACGATTGCCCCGAATCATGGCGTCCCGGAGATCGCGTCGCCCTCTTAATGCATGGTCTGAGTGGCAGTCACCAGAGCCCACTGCTTGTCCGATTGACAACAAAGTTGACTGGCCAGGGGATCCGAGTCTTTCGGTGGGACTTGCGTGGTTGTGGAGCGGGTGTTGGGTTGGCAAGGTTTCCCTATCACGCGGGACGATCCGACGACCTGAACAAAGTAATCCGAAATATTCTGACATGGTGCTCGTCCGCCGGGACAGTGGCAGAGCCCTACTTGAGTCTGTTTGGAGTTTCACTGAGCGGAAATATTCTTCTGAAATATCTCGGCGAAGACCCTGATCGAGTTCCACACCAGGTCTGTCAGGCGATTTCGGTCAATCCCCCGATTGATCTATTACATAGCGTCAGTGCTCTGGGCGGTCTTTTGACGAGTTGGTATGACCGGCATTTCGTCGCAAAACTTTCGCACGATCTGGAGATTCGCCGCCAGCAGCGTCCCGATGCTCCCGTGCCGGTTTCAGCTTCAAAGCCGCGTAGTCTGATGCAGTTTGATGACTGGTACACGGCGCCAGTCAGCGGCTTCTCAACGGCGCAAGATTACTATTCAAAGTGCAGTGCCAAGCAATTCATGTCAAAAATTCGTGTGCCGACAACCGTCATTACTTCGACGGATGACCCCATGGTTCCACTGTCATCTATTACTGCGACGACAGATCAATGGGCCGCCTGCGTGCGGCTGGCCATTGCGGCGGGGGGAGGGCACGTGGGATATATTGCGCGACGCGGAACTGACCCCGATGAATTCTGGCTTGACTGGCGAATTGTTGATCTGATTACTCAGCACTGTGGATGACTCGCTGCCGTCCCCTGTGAGCTCATCCACGATCTGGCTGCGGTTTCAGTGCCGGAAGCATCTCGGTATCCTGTACCTATGAATGCAGTCGTGCCACCCGTCGAATCGCTTCCACTGATGGTTCGCTTCAGAAACTATCTGAAGCAACTGGCGTTTCGTCTTGTGGTCTATCTGGTGATCTACCTGTTGATTTCGATCGCGACCATTGGCCCGTGTTTCTGGTACTGGTTCGAAGCGACGTACGTCGGTGGCGAGCGTTGGATTGCAAAATTCTATGCACCCTTGCTCTGGTTGTGCGACAACTGCTCACCGCTGAGCTGGGTTGTGAACCAGTACATCGACTGGTGGATCAAGTAAGTCTGTCTGTTCAGAAGGCTCATCGATATCCCCTGGATCTGCTGAGGGAGAGAAATGTATTTTGATGACTGATGCTTCAAAAAATGACGACTCCAGTTCCCCCGGAACATCGGAAGACCGAGAAGAATGTCGCGTTCTTCGAGAATTGCGACAAACCCCTGAAATTCTGGGGTTGATATCAGAATGGACGGGGGCAGAACTTGGCCTGCAATCACGTTTGCGACGACAGTTCTCTGACGAACTCGTTCGAGCGGCTATGACTTTGCATGATTTGCGAAAGCGAGCGGCCTCCAAGTTTACTCGATCAGCAGAAATGTGGTTGGACCGGCGGGGGATGGAACAGTCTACGGCGGAGCAGGTCGCACGCCACAAGGCGCGGCGATTTGAAGACGCTGTCTGGGATCTTTGTTCTGGAATTGGTGGAGATGCCATCGCCCTGGCCGAGCGATGTCAGGTGACTGCGGTTGATCTGAACCCGGCATCCTGCCTGAGGGCCGAATGGAATGCCGAAGTTTATGGCGTACGTGAGCGGCTGGAAACACGATGTGCCGATGTCCTGTCGCTTGGGGCACTTGATGGGCTGGTTCACATTGATCCTGACAGGCGAGTGGGTACCGAGGGAAAAGCATCCCGGATCGAGAACTACGTTCCCGGCGTTCCTGAACTCATCGATCTGATGTCGCGATGCCGTGGCGGAGCCATTAAGGTGGGACCTGCCAGTAATTTTGGCGGCAAGTTTCCCAATACGGAAATCGAATTGATCAGTCTGGCTGGCGAATGCAAAGAAGCAACGGTCTGGTTTGGTGAACTGGCTGGTCGCCAGCCGTTTCGAGCGACCGTTCTTCCGTCGGGAGAAACGATTGCTGGCCATCCGCTGGACGCCGTGACACTGCAGACCCCGTTAGGACGCTATGTCTTTGACCCCGATCCGGCTGTCGTTCGCGCGGGATTGATTGATCTCGTTGCACAGAAACTGGAGCTGAATCGGCTCGATGGTGCCGAGGAGTACCTGACAGGGGACAACCACATTGGCAGCGGATTTGTCCACGCATTTGAAGTCCTGGCCGAACTTCCGAACAACGAACAAACACTGCGTGCCTGGCTGAGAGCATCAGACTTCGGTCAGGTTGAAATCAAGTGTCGGCACATTCCTGTGCAGGCCGAATCATTACGCAAGCGATTGCCATTGCCGGGAAGCCAGCCCGGGGTGGTGATCTTTGCTCGGATCAATGGCAAGTCCCGGATCATCTGCGCACGTCGAATCGCGACCCCATGATTATTTGCTGGCTGGCTCAATCACCCGGGCGGACCGACTGCGTTGTTTTCCCAGTTCCTCAGTCAGGTTTCGTGTCGCTGAAGTGCGAACTTTTGCGCCGTTGAACACAACATCCAGATTGGTCAGAACCAGCCGATCTCCCGCTTCCAGCCCCGATTCGATGACGGCAAAACTGTGCAGTGTTCTGGCTATTTTCACGGTACGCTCTTCGATAACTCCGTTTGATTCCACAAATGCCTTGCCATCCAGGACAGCATCACGAGGGACGACTTTCACCTGTTTCAGAATCGGCCCTTCAATTCTTGCCTGAACAAACGTCCCCGGCAGTAGAGGTGATGCTTGCTGTGAGTTGTCGACTTGAACGAACACCATCGCCGTTCGAGTATGTTCATCTGCCTTGGGAGACACGCGAATGACATGTCCTTTCCAGCGTGCAGGTGCCCCCTCGTTTTCAGCCAGTTCCGTGATCGGATACTGTCGCTCCATGACATCCGGCAGCAATTTAGCGTAGTCATCCAGAGTGACTGAAAGAGGGATCTCGACCAGTTTTTGGTCGGTGAGGGTGGCGATCGGTTCTCCCACGCGAACGTATTGCCCGACTTCTACCTGAACGGCGCTGACGATTCCGTCAAACGGTGGGCGAATGCTGGTGCGTTGCAGATCGATTTCGGCCAGTTTCAATGCCGCTTCGTGGCTTTCGATGCGACGCTGGATCAGTTCACGTCGCACAGGCAGCAGGTCCTTGTCGTTGCGGCTCTGAACCATGATTTTTTCGTGCTGGCGCAATTCCATTTGAGCCCGGCGAAGATCGCTGTCGGTATTAATTCCCTGCTTCCGCAGAAGTTGAGTCTTTTCATATTCACGTTTGGAATCCTCAAAATCAGCGGCGATGGTGGTATGCAGCCGATCCAGGTTCGCTTCGTCCTGCTGAATCCGTTTCAGTTCAGCGCGATCTTCAGCCAGCTGGGTTTGTCCCTGTGAAACTCGCGCCTCATATGATGTAGGATCGATCCGTACGAGCAGGTCACTGGGTTGGCTGGTATCGTCAGGATTAACCGCATGAACCTTGCTGCCGACCTTCAGGCGAGGATGTAATTCGGTGATTTCCCCCGCCACCTGTGCCGAGAGAACGACTTCACGTTCCGCTTCGCTGGTTCCAAGTGCCCGAACAATTTCTCGCAGTGTGAGGTTTTCGACATTGAAAACTTCGACGTTGTAAACACGTTCGACGGGTTCTCGAAGTACCGGTGGCTGCTTCAGCAATGTCAGTCCATGACTGACTCCGAATCCCGCAGTAAGTGCGAGAATCGCAAGTCCCGCAGAAGTAAGGATCTGCCTGTATTGTGGCGTCTGTGGATTCGTCACGATCATCCTTCACGGTTCTTTACGATCTCAATACGTCGATAATTCACGATTTGCAGTGCCGTGTCGTATCAGCGACAATTTCTACGCTCCACGTCAATGCGTCAAGTAGATTTTATCAGCACCGGAAACAGACTCGACGCTTTTCTGCCACTGTATTCAACGCCGAAGCGGATTGCATCGAGCGGTTCAGCCCCGGCGTGAATCTTCGCAGCGATTGCGGCAGTTAACGCATCACCACAACCAATCGGATTCACGACGCGCACCTGTGGTGGTGCCATCCGCATCAGGCCCTGTGGCCCCATGACCAGCAGAGGATCCGGGCCACTGCTGACGACGACCCATTCCGCACCCCGGTCTCGGACTTCCGTCATCGCATGTATCACGGCTTGTTCGTTTTCCAGAGGTCGCCCCACGGTCGTGGCAAGTTCTTCGCGATTCGGTTTGACAAGAAAAGGCCTGAGCGGCAGGCATTCCAGCAATTCCTGCCCACGGACATCGAGAATGGCTTTCGCCGGAGTCTGTTCCATGAGTGAACGATAAAACGTGATCGGAGTTTGCTGCGGCAATGAACCACTCAACACGACGTAGTCGGCATTGCGAGAAGCTTCTGTAAACGTTGCGATGTAGAGTCCCAGTTCGACATCCATCAATGGCGATGAGTTTTCGACGAGTTCGGTTGTTGCGCCGGTCGACTGATCCAGCAGTGTTGTGCAGACACGCGTTGGTGCCTGAGTCCTGATCCAGCGAGCCGGGATTCCGCGTCGTGCAAAATCTTCTCGGATCTGTTCACCTGTAGCACCGCCAATGGGACTCAGGGTGATTGAGGGGCAACCCAGCAGATGCAAGGACGCGCCGACATTGAGAACCTTTCCCGAGCCACACCAGAGCGAGGATTTCGCACGATTCACCTGTCCCGTGTTCAGGTGCTCGAACTGCAGGATCTGTTGCCATGCGGGTGTCAGGCCGGCCGCGACAATCACCAGAGTTGCTCCAGAAGGGCATGCAATTCTTCGTCAGAGACATCGCGCGGATTGCCACTCATGCTGTTTCCACGTGAGCCCTTCACCAGCCCTGGAATCTGCTCTTTTCGAACGCCAATTTCACGCAAACGACTGGGGATCTTGACGGTCGAACAGAGAGATTCGATCCGATGGATGAACTGATCGGCAGCTGCAGCATGATCGGAACACGCGGGGTCAAATAATT
This sequence comes from uncultured Planctomycetaceae bacterium, assembly GCA_964609845.1. Taxonomy (GTDB): domain Bacteria; phylum Planctomycetota; class Planctomycetia; order Planctomycetales; family Planctomycetaceae; genus Schlesneria. The sequence continues at coordinate 25,472 of CAZSTW010000027.1, forward strand.
GCTCGAGTTCTGCAAGATGGTCTCGACTGACCTCTCGATTAATCCGCAGTGCAGAAGGGAGCATTACGGCACAGGCCAGACCGTGCGGAACTGAACACGTTACTCCCAGCGCTGCGGCAACACCGTGAGCCAGACCCAGTCCTGAATTCGCCAGTGCCATCCCGGATAACAGTGCCGCGTGCGACATCGCCTCACGTGGCAGTCGCTGTGAACCATCCGACACTGCTGTGGCCAGTGCCGGGACCGCCAGCTTCAATCCTTGTCGACAAAGTGCCTGCGGAATTGGGGCTGCACGCCGGGAAATGAAGCTTTCAATCAACTGTGTGATCGCATCCATTCCGGTGTAAGCCGTCGTTTCACTTGGAACGCTGATTGTCAATTCGGGGTCGATCAGCACGAGGCGGGGTACCATCGAATCGGAACGCAGGCTTTTCTTGTAGGGAGCAGGTCGGTCTGCTCCGCTGAGTCCGTCAGCCGAAATTGGACTGTTTGAAGAAATGACCGAGTTCTTGGTCGCTTCGGCCCCGGTACCCGCAGTCGTTGGCACCGCAATAAAGTGAAGAGGCGGTTCCGTGATCTGCAAACCGCGGCCAACTCCTTCGAGAAAATCTTCGACAGAACTGCCATGTCGATTTGTCGCAAGTGCCGCGGCGGCTTTGGCCAGGTCAATCGTGGCTCCACCACCGACCGCCACAACAATATCCTCGGAAGTCGGATTCAGTGATCGAAATCTGCCGACGAGTTCATCGACATCGCGAACCTCGGGTTCACGCGATTCAACGGGAAAGCCCAGCAGTTCCAGCCCCGACTCGCGGATGACTGCCGCCAGGTTTTCGATGACGCCTGTTCGCTCAAGGGTGCGACTGCCGGAAACAAGCAATACGCGTCGTCCCAGGGATGCGGCCAGCGTTCCCAATTCGATGCGACGCCCCCATCCAAACACGATCTGTCGCGGGGCAAGAAAGGTGTAACTGTTCATTCCAGCAGGATAACCGCGAATTCTGTCAGGGAAAACCGACGCGATGGGATTGCGATCCGAAGTCACGGCAAATGACTTCCACTCATTCTTCGCTGAGTCATCCCCGTTTTTCGGGTCCCATGACATTCCGCGTCTCAGATCTGCACGACTATTCTGTTTTCTGATCGCCCGTCAATTGCAGGCGATTCGGGTGGTCTGAGGATTCCGCAGGTTGAAAAGCGACGGTCGATGGAATCGGTTGGTTCGGTTGATTCAGACGGCGGGGCGTCGTTTCAATCAACTCCTCCTTTGCCGAACCTGATTGAAATGGCCCGATCCCCAGCACATAAAGGTTGCTGTCATCGGACATCGACGACGAAACTCCGCCGGCACCGAGCAACTGATGGTTCTTGGCGTCGTAGGCCACAAGTCCGATCTTGGCGAGTGCGGATTGACGATTCCGCGTGACCAGTTTCACTTCGGGAAGTGTCAACATGCCTGGAAGCACAATTTGCGGAATCCCCAGGTAGGAATCGGCATCATCAGTGCCAACCCCGCCGCTACGGACTTCCATGACGACATCCGCTTCTTCCGGTTTCGCTGCAATGCTGGCACCGTTCATCATCAGGCGATGTCGAATCGACCCAACGACATATCCTTTATCTGTGCAGTCGAGATACTTCTCATCGACAAGTACTCGTTGGCCCTGAAAGGAAGCGAAATCGACTTTTGATAACGCCTGGTCCACCGCGTTTGAAATCAGCAACTGTTCGCGAGCGGTTCGTGCGGTATTCGACTGTCGAGCCGTCGTACAACCTGCCAGCATCGACAATGTGACGAACAGCGCTGCCACAAATCGGGGATTTGGCATGAAACACCTCGTTGGGGGTACCCACTGCGCAGGGACGCCGCAATTAAATTCGCACAAGACATGAATGGGAAAAGGGAGGGCGATCTTCTAATGAAGCCGCTATCGCGCTGCAAGATGAAACCAACACCTCGCTTTACCTCTCGCGAGTCGGGCGTTCAGGCTGTCGATACGCAGAATTCGCTGAGCCGACAGTTGAAAACACGGCCCGGAAGTGTCGGTGCTTGTGAGCAGGATCCCTGGGCGCTCGCATTCAGAAATGGAACCCCATCAACCGGCAAATCGGTCTTGAGCAGATTCTGCCGGTCCACTAGAACTCGATTCCCACTTCCCGATGCTGTTTCTGATGGTTGGTTCCACGGTCGCTGACTTGTGAACTTCGCTATCGCAATCTTCAGAATTCGCCCGGGGTGGATCTCGGCAAGGAGGCCACTGATGCGAATCTCATTTCTGACTCCCGCAGTCATCGTTGTCTTCTGCTGCGCAGTGACCGGAGCCGAAGAACGCAAGTTTCCCTACCAGGCGATCGTGGAAACGGATGGAGAATACGTTCGCAGCGGTCCCGGACCGAACTTTTACCCCACAGACAAGCTGAAAAAGGGGGACAAGGTCACTGTCATTCGACACGATCTGGGGGGGTGGTGCATGATCACGCCACCACCTGGCAGTTTCAGTTGGATTCGCGCCGAACATGTCCAGCGAACAGGGGATACGACCGGAGTACTCATTGCGAACAAGGTCGTCGTGCATGTCGGGAGTGCCTTGAGCATCGACGAATTCACCACGATCCAGGGAAGTCTCTCCAAAGGCAACGCCGTACAGATCCTGGGCGAAAAAACATTCGCTTTCGATGACGGTCCCAAGAAGATGTACAAGATCAGCCCGATTCAGCGCGAATGGCGCTGGATCCATCGACGGGGAATCGTTGCGGCCGATGCGATCCAGTCGGAACCGTTCCCGGGAGAATCTGCACCGCGCCGAAAGCCGTCAGGGCCCGTCGCAGACCAGATTGAAATCGATCCAGATGCTTTTACTCACCCGATTTCAACCGGAGATTCTGTTACCGGGCCTGGGAATTCCAATCAGAGGCCAAAGAAGCCCGTCGGAACAACCGCTCCCAATTCCGAATCGGCTTTTCTGGATCGGCTGAACGGGGTGGACTCACAGTTTCGTGAAATGATCAAGCTCGAACCGGCGTCGTGGAATCTTCAGGAGATTGAGCAGCAGTATGTGCAGCTTGAAAACGATGCGACACAGCCTTCGCAGAGTAAAACGATCGCGCTGCGGTTGGATGCTGTCGCCCGTTATCAGAAAACGCAGCGCGACTACCAGAAGTTCCTGAAAATCAGTGAAGAGACCAAGCAGCGCGATGCTCAACTGGCGCAGCTTCAGCGTGAAGCGGAAATTCGCGCCAACGGGGGCAGCCCGGAAGCAGAATCTCCCCCGATGCAAACCCGACCTCAACCACAGGCCAATCCCCAGGGGCCGATTGCCTCCACAGGAAACCCTCCTGCAGATGTCTCTCGACCTGCAAATCAGAACTTTGCCGGAGCTGGGATGATTGTTCCCATGACTCAGACATTTCCTGGTGGTCCCCAGTACGCTCTGGTTGCCCCGGGCGGAAAACTGCTGGCATACCTGGTTCCAGCCCAAGGTGTCGATCTGAAAAAGGCCGTCAACCAGTCTATGGGGATTATTGGTGACCGAAGCTTCCGTCAGGAGTGGGGTGCAGACACGATTACGGTCCGGGGAATGCAGCCGGTCCAACTGAAAACAGCCAGATAGTAATTACACAGCATTCCCGCCAAATCAGGCCGCACGCAAAGTACGCTGTTGTTTCGTGTCGTTCGAGACAGCACGATTCGGGTAAGTCTGCGTCGGAAGTCCCATGTGACGCAGCGTCCGATCCGTGAACAGCTCAATCGAATACTGAGCTGCAATCTTCGGAGCAGCAGCGGAGAGTTCGGAATGCAACTTGACGTCCGTGAGAAGACGTTCAATTTGACGTGCCAGATCTCCGGAATCCCAGGATTGAAAAGTCAATCCGCCCTGGTCATTTCCGTGAAATGGAAGCTCCGCAACCCCCCCCCGTGTCGGGCACAACCACGGGCGTCCCCTGGACCATCGCTTCGACCGGTACCATTCCGAATGGTTCTGCGTGGATGGACGGGTAGACCAGACACGTACTGGCCCGGAACAACGCAGTCCTCAGTTCATTGGACACATAGTCGCTTGCCAGGACCGGTATCTGCAGAACCTGAGCAATCTGTCGACAGGCAATCGCGTATCGGGAACCGAATGCCGTCGGGCCGCAGATCGCCAACTGAAAGTCCTGGCCACGCTCTCGCAAGATGCGAGTCGCATAGATCAACAGGTCAATCCCTTTTTCGGAATCGCGACGCCCCAGATAGCTGACCAGCGGAATCGTCTCGTCGAATTCCGGGAACTTCTCGCGGACCAGTGCGATCGCACAGGCGTGATCCATTGACGGAGCGATGGGAACCCCTGGCGGCACCACGCGCATCATTGTCATCGGGACTCCCACTTCGGAGTGTACTCTCTCGTTATAGGGAGTACTGACAGACACGGCCGGAAAATCCGATGCATCGACCGCTTCCCGAATGCGCTCGTACATCTTTTCTTCAAGCCCGAGTTTTGCGGCATAAGGTGCATAGGTTTCGTATCCCTGAAACTGCACCAGATACTTCAATGGCTGAGCCGCACGTTCACGTGCCGCTTTGGCAAACAATCCGAGGATCTCGATCGTCCCAATCAGATGAGTCACCTGAGCAGTCGTCAGCTCCTGAGCAAGCCGTCGAATGAGCTTTGAGTCGGATTCAACACCCTGGCAGACCACCTTGATCATCCCTCGCAACGTCCCCGAGACGCACCAGGGAATTTTCTGAGAGATCGTAGAACGTACTTTGTCGCTGAGCAGCCAGCACGAAAACTTTCCGAGCTGATCAAGAAAGGGAGAGATGCGTCCGGACGCATAGCGAAACGAATGAAACAGGAACCGTTCTTCGATTCCTGGATCGAGAGGGGACGACCAAGGGCGTTCGACGACCCACCAGATGCAGACGCGATATCCTCGACGATGAAGTTCATTGGCCAGACGGATGTCGTGGATCTGAGCTCCATTCAACGTCCCACCCAGCAACAGAAATCCGAAAACAGGCGCACTCCCTGGCTCAGTTTCCGCTTCGAACGATTCGCTGATCATTTGCGTCCTTGCATTGACCGGAGGATTGGTTTTTCGAAGAAACTTATCGGTCATCTCCTGTTCAAAACAGTTCGAGACCTGCTTCGACTTTCATCATAAGCTTCAAAAGCGGCACGCAGCGCAGTGCTCTGTTGCATTCCATGCCACGACTGGCCATGCCACCCACGAGAATCGGCAGAAACTCAAGCAGTTTCTGCCGATCCGTTGCCAGAAGTTTAAGTGCCCCCCATCACCAGGAACCAGGAACGATTCCTCAACTACCCGGCCTTGGAATCGGCAATCATTCTCGCCATTTCAACCGCCTGCTCAGTGGTTGTAATCTCGCCATTGAGCTGTGCGTCACGAACGGTTTCCAGCAGGGTTCGAAAAGTCGGACCGGGATTCATCCCGAGCGACTTGAGAGTATCACCCGTAATTAAGGGGACAGGGTCAATCACGTCGTGAGGCGTCTGCAACAGGTATTCATCGCAGTACAATGCAGGCTTCAAATCTGCTTCCGCTGCCAGCAGTTTCACCCGCATCAATGAAATCAAATCGTCGCGGAACGGATGTGCCAGCGTTCTCTTCAGGCGTGCCAGCGACTGTGTTGGAGCATCGATCAGATCATCTTGATGAGCCACCAGCCAGGCAATACGCTCCAGTTCATCGTTCGACAATTTCAGACGTCGACAGATCTGCATGACGGCTGGTGCTGTCAGCGAATGCAGTAAGACGGAGAGTGCCAGTTCAAGCGAAGGATGATCGAGCAGTTCCAGCATTCGTAATGTGATTTCGTGCGCCGCAGGTTCACGAGATTCAGGGTTCAATTCTGGCAGGATGATCGGTAGCAGGCCCACCTGTTCGCTCAATTCGATCGCCCGACGGCGATGCCTGTCGACGAGCATCTTCTTGAGTTCCTGCGCAATCCGCTCTGCACTGACGATGATCAGCTGCCCCGCCATTTCCTGAATGGCCTGTGCGGTGATCGGATCAAGTGCGAAGTCGAGCGTTGCGGCGAACCTGACAGCCCGCAGCATTCGAAGTTTGTCCTCGCGGACTCGCTCATGCGGATCACCGATGGCTCGCACGACTCGGGCCGACAAGTCGGCTTCGCCTCCGACGAAATCCAGAACGCGCGCCTCCGTCGGATCGTAAAACATGCCATTGATTGTAAAGTCACGCCGGCGCGCGTCTTCTTCAGGGGTGCAGAAAGCGACGCTGGAAGGGCGTCGCCCATCTTGATAGGGGCCTTCGGTACGAAATGTCGCCACCTCGACATGTCCCGCCTCGCGCGGCCCCAGAACGATGATGACCCCAAAGCTGGCTCCAACCGGCAATGTCCGTTTGTGTCCGAACAAGCGGCGAACCTCCTCAGGTGTCGCGGTCGTCGCAACGTCGTAGTCTTTCGCGGGACGTCCCAGCAGCAGATCGCGTACGCAGCCTCCGGCGAACAGAGCCGTATGCCCTGCTGCCCTCAATTGGCGAACAACTTCAACAGCGAATTCGCGTTGGGGAGAATTGACCGTCATATCCGCATTGTCCAGAACCAGAACCAGGAAACGCAACAGCCGGGAACATCTTTGCAGATGCTCCCGGCTGAAGAAAAGTTCACTGCAGTCGCGTTTCTGTTAACCTCGCCGAATCGTCTGACCAAAGGTCTTTTCTCCGGCCCGGGCAGAACACTTTCAGTTCTCTGCAGTTCCCAAGGCAGTCCCGCTTTCAATCGTGACCGCCTTGTAACCGCCGATTGACTTGAAGTAGATCAGCAGGATCAGGTAGATCACCGCCATCGTGGCAGGGATGCATGAGTCAGCGACGAGCGTGTTCCGATCGCCCGTGATACTGGCTTCGATCAGGACGCGATCTTCTGGTTTGAGCTTCTCGAACGCGGCTTTGCCTGAAGCTCCCTCTTCACGAATCTTGTCGAGTTCCTTCTGAGCGGCTCCCAGCTTCTTTCCATCAATACCAACGGCATCCGGGAAGACCAGGAACTTACTGGGCTTTTCAGCCTTGTTGGCTTCGTAAGAAGCGACATTTGCAGCTTTCAGAGCTTCGCCCGAGTAGCGGTCCTTGAAATAGCCCAGCCCGGGTGATCCGATCAGACCTGCCGACATCATGCCGATCCCACCCATGATGCTGATGGCGATCGCACCGGTTCGCGGGAATCGGTCCGAGGCAACGGCCAGCATCGTCGGCCAGAAGAACGTCTTGCCAATCCCATAAACGGTCAAAGCAAGAATTGCACCAGCGAATGCATCGATCCGGCTTGTCAGATTCAAGCCGACGCAGGCCAGGATAGCACAGACCAGCAGAATCCCGACTGGGGACATCCCGATCTTCTTCTCAATGAAGTCCGCACAGAATCGCAAGGCAAACATCAACGCCGAAGTGAACACGAACAGAATCTTTCCTTCTTCCGAAGAAAGAATGTTCCCGGTGATGTTTTGAATCCAGCCATCGGTTCCCAGTTCCACGGCACCCACGAGAGCATGTGTCAGGAACAGCACAAACATCAGGACCGAGCCAACAGAGAACTTGGTGATGACTCCGACGACCACGAGCAATCCCGCTCCCACCGCATAACCAACGTACTTGGCAGTTGTCTCATCAACGACCGACTTCAGGACGTCACCCAGGAACATCGACAACAGGAAGCAGACAACCAGCCCACCCAGCAGACCAACGTCCTGCAACATTTCGCCAAGCTTCAAGCCTCGCTTAGAAGCTTCTGATTTCGGGAAGCTTTGTCCCATGAACATCACGCCGTAAATGGCGGTCGGGATCAGGTACAGCGACAGCTGGATCTTCCAGTCAAGCTTCATACGGTCGTCGAGAACCCAGCCGAGAATACCCCCCAGGATCAATCCGGCTGGCCAGCTGGCGTGCAGGATATTCAAGTAGTGTGTTCGCTTTTCGGGGAACAGCGTTGCGACCAGAGGATTCGCCACGGCTTCCAGGCATCCGTTGGCCAACGCGAACAGGAACATCCCCCAGTACAGCATGTTGTAGGCATTTTCTGGAGTCGATGCCCCGAAGGTCACAACGGCGGACAGAACGTGCAGGACGAATGCTGTGGCAACCAATTTGCCGTAGCCAATCTTGTCACACAGCACACCACCAATAATGATCCCGAAGCAGAATCCGGAAAAACCAGCGCCGCCGATCGCACCCAGTTGCGTGCTGCTGAAGTTAAACGCGGCCGCCCAGTTATCGAAGATCCCCCCACGAATTGCGAAACCGACCCCTGCGGCGAGAATCGCCATGAAGCCTGCCCACAGCAGTCGTTGCGCATTGGCAGCAACTGGCTCACTACTCCCATTACTCATCGTTGTTTCCACCACAAAAGAAGTTTGGAATTAGAGCGCGTCCGTACAAAACAAATCCTTGGCAACGACCTTGCAACTGGTCACCACATCACTTGCCGGGCTTGAGAATCTGGCCGGTCCATTGACCAGCCTGGCTCTCCAACCCAGCCACACGTGATGTGTGCCCGGCAGCAATTTTTCATCACAGCCATACGACCCCGTACGCCGCACAGAAATGCGAATCGGGAATGCTATCCAGTCGGAACGCATCTTTCTACAAACGCAGTACCGATTACCGATCGGTTTTTTCCAAGACGAGCAACCCCGCTGACGAGTGTCTCGCCCGAACCCCGCCCGGAAGGTCAGAATTCCCCCCTGTCCGAGCTACTTCCGCCAGCCGATTCCACTCGGAATATCCCATTCCCTGTCGAGGCCACCCCTGACGCCGCCAGATGACACAGAAAACCTCACGTATCAGATGGACCGGCTGATCGGCGAGGAATCGAGTATTCAGCCGTATCGATTCAGGTTGAGCATCGAGCAGCGCCTGATTCAACAGCCGTTCCGCCAGTTCTGTGAATGTCTGCTCGATCTCGGCCGCCTGTTCAACGAGCCGCTGCAGTGATCCGTCGATTCGGTCGCCAAACTGCTGTCGCAATTGTGGCAACAGATTGTGGCGTAACCAGTTGCGAGTATATATTGTGACGGTGTTGGTGGCGTCTGTCCGAAAATCCTGGCCGATTTCAGCCAGATACGATTCAATCCAACTGCGACGGATCGACAACATCGGCCGCACCAGTCGGCAGCCCATTTCAGTTGATCGGACCAAGGGAATTCCTCGCAGCCCAGCCAGTCCTGTTCCTCGAAATAAGTGATGTAGAACAGTCTCTGTCTGGTCATCGGCCGTATGAGCGGTAACGACCGTATCTGCAGCGAGGGCGCAGGCTGTTTCGTCCAGAAAGCGATGGCGAGCCTGCCGGGCCGCTTCTTCGATCCCCGTCGCCGCTGGGTTGATGGAAGCAGTTCCGACCGTCACCCGCACTCCATGCAATCGGCACAAACCCTCGACCCAGCGAGCGTCAGCATCGCTGGCCTCGCCGCGAAGCTGGTGATTGAGATGTGCGACATGCAGGGAGTACGCAAGTTCCGACCGCAATTCCAGCAGCCCACGAAACAACGCCACGCTGTCTGCACCGCCCGACAACCCGATGAGCAGTTTCGAACCAGACTGGCAGCGTTTCAGACCGCGACGCAGTTCGGTCAGGAATCTGTCCGTACTCGATAACGTCACGCGAGGACTTCCGAGATCACGTCTCCATGATCCAGCACCGCCACCGGTCGATTTAATCGATCGGGGACCCGCGATTCCGGTTCTATCCCCAGGCCGTGATACATCGTGGCCGCGATATCGGCCGGGCCATAAGGTCGTGTGATGGGATACGCCGCGTGCGGGTCGGTCGTACCGACCACCTGTCCTGCCTGAATCCCTGCACCGGCGAAGAACATTGAACCGCATTTTCCCCAGTGATCACGACCACCGAGGCTGTTAATCTTGGGAGTCCTGCCGAATTCCGTGAGATAAACCACCATTGTGGAATCGAGCATGCCGCGTTGTTTCAGATCGGTGATCAGTGCCGCAAATGCCTTGTCGATCCCGGCGACGTTGTAACCTCGTTTGACCATCTCAGAGACGTGCGGGAACTTCTGTTCGCGAACATTGTGAATGTCCCACAGGTTGCCATAGTCTCCGTCGTAACCGTAGTCGACCATAACGAAGCGAGCCCCCGCTTCGACCAGGCGTCGAGCCAGCAGGCAGCGTCCACCGATCTTGGTGTGACCATACTCTTCGCGCGTCGCAGCCGTTTCCGCGGTGACGTCAAACGCGTTCCTGACCTGCGGCGACATCAGCAGCTTCAGAGCTCCGCCGTAGTGCCCTTCCATGGCAGGGAGGGCTCCAGTGCGATCGATCCCCTTCAGTGTTTCTTCGAGACTGCTGCGGAGATGGCTGCGGCGTTGCAACCGGCCAATCGTCACTTCCTGAGGGAATCGCAGTTCGGGTGGATTCAGGTCTTCATCAGCGACCGGCGACGGATTCTCGGACTTTTCTCCTACTGTAAAGTCCGGCTGCTCTGGTTGCCCACCGACACAGAACGGCGCGTATTGATTTCCGAGCCAGCCTCCGACAAACAGGTTGTGCGGCGGTGGGCCTGGGCGAGTGATGCCTGGAACCGCGATGTAGCCCGGCATCCCGTTCCGCGATCCGAGCAGGTACTGCACAATCGATCCGATGTTCGGTTCGGTAAAGAGTTGTGCCTGAGTCACCTTGCGACCAGAGAGCGTATAGACCTGACTGAGCAGGTGGTCATCGCTGTCGTGCGAGAACGACCGGACGACGGCGAGATCTTTGGCGATGCGTGCCAGGTTTGGACACGATTCACTGAAAAACGTTCCCGGCAGAGCCGTCGGGATGGCCCCCAAGGTGCCACGAATCAGTTCCGGGGCTTCCGGCTTCGGGTCCAGAGAATCGATATGAGTGACTCCACCGGCCATCCAGAGGAAAATAATCGACTTTGCGCGGGCCTTCGGGGCGACGGCAATCTCGGCCTGAAGCGATCCCGTCATCAGGCTTGGCAGGATCGACGCAGAAAGCGCCAGGGGACCAATCTTCAGCAGATCCCGTCGGCAGACAAGTGCCTTCAGTCGCTCGGCACGCATCGCATCAAATGGACTCATCGGCGAAGCCCTGGCAAAAAAGGAAAGTCTCTCGACCGCAACGCATTATGCTCTCTCGGCGTCCGCGGGGGCAAGAGTTAAGCCCGGGACGGCGGAAATCCCGTAGTTGCCCCTGTTCGTGATCAAGCTGTACCGATTTCACAGGTCGTGTTTCAACAGGTCGTGCGGGTGGCGTCGAAAATACTCCGGTCGCAAGCGTCATTCCGATTTGATTGTGCACTTGGGTAATTTCTTTTTCAGATCCTGAAGCTCCTCTTGGCTGAGGCCCGTATTCACAAGCAAAAGCGAATCAAGCTGAGTGAATCTGGAAAGGATCGGACGATCGGCCTCGCTCAACTTCTGATTTTTGAACTCGACTTCACGCAAACGTTTCAGTTGTGTCAGCGTTTCGATGTCAGAGGAGTTCATCTGGCAAGATTCAAAGGAGATTTGCTGAAGATGGGGAATGGTTTTGAATTCAGTGAATTCCCCTGAGAACTTAGAATCTATGAACCGCAGTGATTTCAGTCGGGGAAAGCGATCCAGTTTCGCGAAGCATGCCGCAGTGAATTTTGACTTCATCAGGATGATTTGTTCGACGCCAGAGATTTGCGGCAGGCGATTGAGTGCCGATGGCGAATTTCTTTCGACATTCAGCATGACGGCGTTCAATCGTCCTAACCCCTTGAAGCGATCGAAGTCTGCATCGGAAACATCGACGATCGTTCTCATCGTCGAAACGTTATAAGAAACTGCTGGCAGGTCATCGGAGGATTCAACCGCAATTGTGCGTCGATCTTCCGTGACGACATCAAACTTCGCACCCTTTGTCACCAGCCATTCCGCAAACAGGTGATCAGGCTCTTGCCATTCAATCGTGCAATTGGGGAGCAACTTCTGAAGTTTCGCAACTTCCTCAGCCGTCACCTTTGTTTTTCTGATGCCAAGGCTCGCAAGATTTTTGCATTTGGCTAATGGGGATAAGTCTGAGATCGGAGACTCTCGGCACTCCAGTCGTGTCAGTCGCGTCAACGTCGACAGCGGCGTCAGGTCGCTAATCGGCGTAATGCCAATACTCAAGAATTCCAGCGGCATGCCCTGAATTGGCGATAAGTCCGTGACTTGCGTTGCGAGTATGTCCAGGTTGACGAGTTGCAAGTCCTTGAGTGGACTCAGGTCTGTCAACTTTCCTGACCGCGATCCCGATCCTGTACAAACAAATGTCGTAAGTCCCTTGAGTTGTGCGACGGGAGAAATGTCACGAACGTAATCACAGACGAACCTCAGTTCACGCACAACGCCATCGATAATCTGATGCGAACACTTACCGTTGAAGCCCGGGTTCGCACGAGAAAGCTTCTCCAGGACTTCGGCAATTTCACGTTCCGCTGGGATGTCCGACATGAACAATGCGCGCGGTTTGCCATTGATCTTTTCCAACCCCGTCATCGAGTTCAGCAGATCCAGATCTCGAGTCACGTCAAAATCCAGATCAAGCCATGTCAGTGGCAGATTCTTGATGGGCGAAAAATCCGAAACTTTACTGGACCGTGCAAAAAGTCGCTTCAATGGCATTCCAGTCACGGGGCTGAGGTCTTTGACAGGGCAGAATTGAATGTTCAGTTCTTCAAGTTCCATTCCACGGATCGGTTCGAGATCGGAAACTTGAGTCGCAAAGACCTTCAGCACCTTCAGGTGCATTCCTTTCAGCGGAGCCAGGTCATAAAGCCGGCCTGTGTTTACTCCGAAGCCATGGCATTCCAGACGCTGCAATCCTTTCAGGGCCTGAATCGGAGAGATGTCGGAAATCCTGTCAGCGACCAACTCTAGAAATGTAACCTGTTCGCGTTCGATCTTGTGCGTGTGCTTGCCGTCAAATTCAGGATTAAGGTCTCTCAGTTTCTCAATCACGGCTTCCAGTTGCTGCTTTGCCGGCAAGTCAGCAACTTGGACCAACCACGTTCGGAATGCCGCAGATTGATGAGCTTTCGAAGTTTCAACCGGACTGCGATCCTGGCTCGCTACATTCAGGACAGGGTCTGGTCCAACCTTTTTCTGTTGCCTGGAAACGAACGGAATGGTGACTGAAACCACGACGACCAGAATGACCGCAATCGCAAGCCCGATCTGAACCCGACGATCATTCCACAGGGGACTTGTATTTTTGCGAGTCGTGGGTGAGTGTAACCCCAGTGTTACCTCGTCGCGTGAGAAGTTCGAAATCCTGGTGGCATCAGTTCCGTTGGAGTTCGTTGCATGAGGTTGATATGTTGCCGTTCCCGCTAATGGACGACTTGCGGTGGCCAGAGTCCCGGGAGCACCATCGAGCGTCTTCAGGAAATCGCGAAGATTGCTGTCGACATCACCGGTTGCGGTCGTGACAGGAACACCAGTCACCACTGCCTTTTCAACCGTCTCGCCCCTTAACAAGCCTTCCAGCGCCACGCGAACGTCAGTCATGGACTGATAGCGGTCCTGTGCCTGCTTGGCCACCATCCGCCGAAAAACAACCTCCACAGAATCTGAAACGTCGCTTCGGAAGGAACGTAAAGACGGGATCGGAGCATCACGATGAGCCAGCAGTTTGGCCATCATGGTGTCACCCTCGTAGGCATTCTTTCCCGTAATCAGGTACCAGAGAGAAATTCCTAGGCTGTAGATATCACTTCGTGCATCGGCCGATTTGGTGTTCAGCGCCTGCTCGGGAGCCATATAATCCACGGTTCCCATGACAGCGCCGGTTGTTGTCAGTTCCGTCTGAGCCCCCGCTTCTCCCTCGATTCTCGCAAGACCCAGGTCCAGCACTTTCACCTTTCCACTGGCATCGATCAGCAGATTTGCCGGTTTAATGTCGCGATGAATAACGCCGTGCTGGTGAGCGAATTCCAGTCCTGTGGCGGCCTGCCTGATGCAATCCAAAGCCTTCGGAATGCTTAGCGGACCTTCCTTCTTGACGAGTGCTGACAAATCGATCCCGTCGATGTACTCCATCACCAGAAAATGGGCACCATTTGCCTCGTCAGCATCGAATGCAATGACGAGGTTTGGGTGAGTGAGTTTGGCTGCCGCTTCGACCTCGCGATGAAATCGTTTCACAGCATCGGGTGTCTTCACGGCCGCTGGCGAGATCACCTTCAGTGCAACAATCCGCTTCATCCGGCGGTGCTCAGCCTTCAGCACGACTCCCATGCCTCCCTGGCCAAGCTTGTCGAGGATGACATAGTTCCCAAGGATTAACGATCGACCGTTTCCACCGTAGATCTGTTCCGCCTGAAAACGTGTCAGCTTCTTCTGACGAACCAGTTCGCGAGCCAGTTCTTCCGCATTGGCGGGAGAAAAAACGGGCGGTAGAAACGCCTTGAGTGCATCATCAACAAAAAGGCCAGATTCCTGTAACCGTTTGACAAACTGTTCCAGGACCAGGTCCATGATCAGGCCAGTAGGATGAAATGAGACTATTCAGCGTGATCAGACAATGTCACGAGAAATCTACCAGACCATCGACGATTTTGCCATATGCCAGAGGATCGCGTTTCAAGTCAAGCAGTACTGCATGTACGGAAAATCTCAGGCGAAATCCGACAGATCTCTCACCGCCCAGATCAGGCCGCTTTACGAACGGACTCTTCCGGTGTGGCGACAACAGGACCCGTGACGAGGCTTTCAATTTCCACGCTGAAGCGGTCCATTTCCGCCTGAACCAGAGCCACGTAGTGATCCAGTTGTTCGCGGCTGATGTCGGTCGGAATACTGATGGGGGTTCCCATCGCCACATAGATCGTACTGAACGGTTTGGGAATCACCATATCTGTCCATCGTCCTTTGGGACGCCAGGCGCTTGTGACGCTGAAGGCACCGGGAACAATGTCACGTCCCAGTTGGGAGGCGATGTAAACGACCCCTGCCTTTAATTGTCGACGCGGACCGCCCGGCCCGTCCGGGGTGATCACAATATGTTTTCCTGCGGTATCTTCCAGCAGTTGCCGCACCGCCTGAGCCCCCCCGCGACGGCTTGAGCCACGAACCGTACTGTATCCCATGAGTGACATGGCATTCGCGAGGTACGACCCGTCCTGATGTTGACTCACCAGGCAACATGTCTTCTCACGCAGACGGCGCGGGGCTGCAAATGTTGGAATCAGCAGCACATCGTGCCACAGGCACAGGACAAAACGACGGTCATCATCGGGGCCGGGAACGTAGTTGAGCTTGGTTCGGTCGTTCACTCCCAGATAGACCTTGCGACACGAGGCAAACAACAGTTTCGTCAACCCGACGGCCATGGCCGCAGCGCCCCAGGTCAGCCAGCGATTTCGAATCTTCATTCCCATTCCTCCCACGACCGTGACCCCCGCCCCGGGGTCGCGGAACAGTCCTGTTTCGGGAAATGTAGATCACGGAACTGGTTTCGGGAATGGATCTTTGGGAATCCTTGCGGCCGGATCGGCGTTGTTCTGGCTGTCGGCGAACGTGCAGGTTTCGCCGCGGGAGCGAAATTGATTCGGCAGCATTCGCCGGATTGCGTCGAAATCCCGTAGCAAGTCCCAAAAAACGGGCGGGGGTGCGGGAGATTTGCTGATGGTTCCTCTTGGCATCCCTTCGCCCGGAAACTATAACCCGCCCCGCATCGGCATCTGCCAGACACCAATTGTCGCGGGAACGACAGTCGTCTGGTCGCCAGTGCACTAGTTACACGTCTCTCCGAATTTCCAATACATCAACTGAACGATGGCTGTGGCGTCACCCGACCTGTGACGGCGCGACCTTGTCGCTTGTGAATTCGTTCACATAGGACATTGTCGCAGCGTTGCCGGGCATGAGTGTCGCGGTCCGCGCCATTTGCCGAGGAGTTCTCGATGTCACTTTCTGTGCGGAACTGTTTACTGCTGACTTTGCCAGTCCTGGCGATGACTTCGATCGGGTGTAACCACACTCCGAAGAATGCGTTACGGCAAAGCCAATTGCGTGCCCACCAGCTGTACGAACAAAATCGTCAGCTGGCGATGGAGCGTAACGGGATGGGGATGACTCAATCCCAGCTCGCTGCCGAAAAGGCTCGAATTGAACAGCAATACCTGGCAACCAAGCAAAGCCTTGATGCCGCGAATGCCCGTCTGCAAAACCTGCAGGCCTCCAACGGTCAACTCGAAGACCAGATTCGCAACATCGTTCAGCGACCAGGGACCAGCCCCCTGTCGGAAGATGCGACCCTTCGCCTTAAGAAGCTGAAGGACAAGTATCCAGACTTCGAATTTGACGCCCAGACCGGGGTCAGCAAATTCTCGACCGATCTGTTGTTCAATTCGGGAAGCGACGAAATTCGCCCCGAAGCGATCAAGGTCATCAGCGAATTTGCCAGTATCATGAATCAATCCGACGCCCGACATCTGAAGGTCCTGGTTTCGGGACACACGGATGACCGTCCGGTCTCCAAGAAGAGTACTCAGGAAAAGCATCAGGACAACATGGGCCTGTCGGCTCACCGGGCATTGTCGGTGCTGCGAACCCTGCGAAAGTCCGGAATTGCTGAATCGCGAATGGGAGTTTCCGGTTACGGAATGCACCAGCCCGTCGAACCGAACAAGACAGAAGCCTCACGAGCTCGCAACCGCCGTGTTGAGATCTTCGTCCTGGCCCCAGACGCTTCTGTGGCAGGCTGGGACCCAGATCCCTCGATCGACCTGCGATAGTCGGGTTTGAGATCACGAAAAAAGAAAGCGGCGATTTTTATCGCCGCTTTCTTGTATTTACGGGTGGCAAAAACGGTGACGTCATGGCCTGCGGAAGGACTTCGTCCCCCACGAGCGATGCTGTTATTCCAGTGACAATGCCCAGTGTTATTCAGTCTCGGCGGTGATCTGTAAACGACATGACGGCCCGTTAAGGCCGTCATTTAGATCGCATCTCATTTAAGTAGGCGTCCCGCGGGCATCACATTACAGCGTCTAACCCATGTTTCGACGCGACACGGAAGTGCGACACGCACTAATCTTGCGATTCTGCCGGAAGTCCAATCACACACCTGTCTTCAGGCGACGCAGTTTCCGTCGCTTGATCTTCCAGCGACGATCTCGTTTTTGCTTTGTTGTGAGCTTCTTCATAACAGCACCGTTTCATCAATATTCAGGAAATGAGACCGCCGGGGCCTCGTAAGGTCGAGCCAAACAGAATACCAGACGGATCGGCTGGCGCAAAGGGTGCCTGCAGTGGTTTCGGATGAATTCCTTTCTGCCCTGATCGCGAATCGTACGAAGTGGCGTAAGTCCTTACTGCAAAATGGAAATGAGTCGCACGGACACCGCGAAATCAAAATGAAGCTCCCCCGGTTGGCACAGAATTCCCAACCGGAGGAACTCAAAAAACTCACGGAGCTGACGGAACAGCATCGCTCCAGTTGTCCGTTCGGAATGGGGACGCGGGTAAGCCTGCTTTGTTGACCAGATTCGGTTCTGCCAGCTGATGCCAGCCAAAACGGACCGCCACAGGCTTGGGGACTGCGGGGGACGAGACGATCACGGTATCCCCTTTGATCTCGGCGTGTGCCTTGTGGAATTTTTTGTCGTCTCCCGCAATGGTAAACCACGTCAGCGGCTTGTCATCCCGGGATTTCAATCCTTCGCCATGCTTGAACTTGATCACCAGCCGTTCCAGATCGTCACTCATCGAATCATACAGCGGGCCTGAATAGATCAGATCCTTCTGACCATATGTACCGGCCAGTGCCCACAACGCCAATCGCTTACCGACGTCCTGCTTGTTGGGCGGATGGATGTCATTCAATGTCGTGATGTCCGTGATGACTGCCATCCCCGTCCCGGGAACTTTCAGAGTAGCCGTTTGAGCTTCCCAGATGCCGGCAAGTTCGTGGTTTGGATCGTTGCCATAGTTGAACGGGGCCAGTTGAACGAACAGAAAGGGGAAGTCCCCTTGTCCCCAGACCTTGCGCCAGCCAGCAATCAATCCCTTCATCAGATCGTGATAATGCATCCGCTGGCCGCGGTTGGATTCGCCTTGATACCAGATCGCTCCGCGAATTCCGAAAGGAACAATCCCGTGGACCATTCCGTTGTAGAGGCCCGTTGCAGCACCACTACTGTTCAATGGATGTCCAGGAACCGCGGGGACTGGCGGAATCTCTTTGCTGGCGGCGACTGCTGCTTCGGCCTTCGCGACCCAATCCTTCAGGGCTGGAATGGCCGCTTTGATCTGCTGATCGTAACCCTTAAGAGCGCCATTGAGTCCATCAAGTTCTCCCTTTAATTCAGGGATGGCCGCAAATCCCGCGGGAGGAATCCAGGGTTCGATACGAGTTCCACCCCACGACGTCGCGATCAGGCCGACAGGAATGTTGACCTTCTGGAAGATTTCACGACCGAAGAAATACAACACCGCCGAAAAGCCCGGAATCGATTCAGGGCTGCATTCCACCCAGCGCGCGTTCACATCGGCGGCTGGAGTTCCGCTGGGGACCAGAGGAACCAGAAACAGGCGGATCTTCGGATGTTTCGCCGTCTGAATTTCGCTGGCGGCATTTGATGACTGCTGGACAGCCCACTGCATGTTGGACTGACCGGATCCCACCCAGACCTCGCCCACCAGGATGTTGGTGAGCTTGATTTCATTCTTGCCCTTCACGGTCATTTCGTGAGGGCCTTCGTCCTTCAGCCTGGCAAGTTTGACGGACCAGCGACCGTTCGCATCGGCGGTACCACTGACCGACTGTCCAGCAATGGCGACGGTGACCTTTTCTCCCGGATCTGCCGTACCCCAGATCGGCAATTCGAGATCACGCTGCAGGACCATGTTGCTGCCAATCACATTCGGCAGCTTCACGTCGGCGTATACGCTTCCATGCCAACACCATGCCGTCAGGGCAATCAGCCCGGCATAGTACGTCAAACGCTTCATAGCTCGTTCCTCGGAAGATGTTGAATCCAGGCCCGTCGTCGAATGCAAATCCGGCGATCCAGAGGCCGGTCAATCTAACGCGGGATATTCCGGAACTCCAATCTGTGGCAGAGGTGAAATAGGGTGACCGCTGATCCAGAACCAGAAATCCGTGCCTGGGGAATCCATTGACTTCCCGAGTACTCAATGTCTGGCGATGAGTTCACGTGCCCTAATTGAAGTGTGCGGCGCCACCGGTTGATTGTCACGATGTGTGTAAATGCCGTGAATCGGATCTCGACACCTCTGAAATGTCTGTTTAAAGTACTGTTGAGGGAACATTCCATGAGCTCAATCCAAGTCGACATTCCTGAACCTGGTGAAATTACCCACGAACCGTTGCGGATCGTTAATGAGCATACACAGCGGGTCTACTACCTGATTTCGGCGGAGCAGTTTGAACAAGTGAGATCGCTATTCGCTCGGGATGAATTTCGACCACGTGAGATGTATCCGCTGATCACCAAAACGGCTGCGGATGCGGGTTGGGCTGACCCCCAAATGGATGATTACGATCGCTATGACGAACTTCGCCCTCCACATTAGTCGAGGAGATGTACTCCTCGTTCCGATTGCGTTTGTCTCAGGTCAGGGTGTCAAAGTGCGGCCCGTTGTAGTCGTACAAAACGATGGGTTGAACGGAAAGTTATACTCCACGATCGTCGCAATCATTACGTCGACCAATACACATGTCGGGCAAGAACCGTCGCCGTTTTTCATTGATGTGTCATCACCCGAAGGACACGCGACGGGTTTGCTTCACAACTCGACGGTAAAGTGCGAACACCTTGACACAATCGACCGTAGAGACGTTCATCGTATCATCGGGCGATTTTCGCCAGACATGATGGAACGAGTCGAACAGTGCCTTAATGTCGCCTTGGATATCAACAATTGAATCACAGCGCTGGTTTCGCCCGCAATCCACCTTTCAACTGCGTGCCGGTTTCACTTTGACGGAACTGAAACTCAATCGGTCATTCAACGTCTGTTGGAGGTGACGCAGTCCCGTTTGGGGTAGAAGACCGTCGTATGTCACGCACCCAGGATAGGGAGCTTTGCTCGCAACCTTGGGCTACACGACGAAACACCGTTGGAGTAGAAGCCTGAGAATGGCGATTCGAAACAAATGGGCTGCGTACATGCTGTGACCGAAATCCGTCTGTCAGCTACTCCAACGGAGTTGAGTCTTATCGCCCAGGGTTGCCGATACTGCGGCTACCCTGGGACTGCTGAATACGACCACGTCCTACCCCGAATGGGGTTGCGTCGCCCTTCGAATCGGATGACGGAGCTCATCTGGGCAATACGTCAAAGAATGGCGACGTTTGGCAGGGAACTCGAAACACGCATTCGATCAACCGCAACTCGGCCGAAATGTATGACCAGAGCTCGAACCATTACTGCAATCAAGGCCGCGACGAGTGCAAACACCGAAACGCTCTGCAAATTGGCCATCTCAGATCTTCGCGCCAAGCAAAGAAGCTAAGCGTTAGTAGCACAGTGAACTGCTTTGCTTCAGGCTGGTGGTGCAAAGCCCCAGCATCTTTTTGCGGACGATCTTGTGGAATTGGTGTCAATTCTTGCCGCGAAGAACGCGATTGAGAAATCGGACAATCTGTTGTCGATACTCGGTTGGGTCGTGGCGTAAGAGATCCACGTGTGCAGCTCCATCAACCAGCCAAAGTTGCTTGGGCTGTGGTGCCACGGCATACATCGCCTCTGTTTCCGCCTTGGTCGTGTGTTTGTCTGCGGCTCCAGACGCGATGCAAACAGGGCAGGTGATGTCAGGCATATGGTCGATTGGGCGAAGCTCAGCGGGCGAAATGCCAAGTCGGGGCTGCATCTGTAACAGAAGCAGTGATGCGGGAATCGAGGAAAGTGGGCCGAGTTTGGCTGAGACACGGTTATGAATGGCATCGTGAATGTTTGGATAGACTGATTCGATGACAAGAGCATCGATGTCCAACGGCAACGCAAGCAGAGTCGCCGCACTACCGAGCGAAACGCCAATCACGCCGACAGGCTCTCTGGGGTGTTCGCGTCGTGCGAAATCGATTGCGGCACGAACGTCGTGTCTTTCGAGATATCCGACAGTAATTGCCTTTCCGGGACTCTCACCGTGTGCTTGAAAGTCGAGCATCACCGTCGCATATCCTTCATCATGCAGCATCCGGGCACGATCCAGCATCGACAGGCGCGATTCTCCGAGTCCGTGCAGAAGTACGATCACTCCGTTACGGATATCGGGTCTGGTATGCCAACCTGAAATGACAGAACCAGACTTGCTCTTCATCTTGAACGCGGTCGCGTTCAACTCATGTGGCGGATCACCGATGGCTCGTGGCTTTGGTGCGACGAGTTCTCCCGCGACGAACCATGACGCCAATAATCCGACAACGATCAAGCACGAAGCTGCGATCGAAGCACGACGCATCACTCGTCGTTTTCGTGATGTTGGTGTCAAGATCACGGCATCCTCTGAGTTTGATCGACGTAAACATCCTCTCAGGGCAAATGGGCGTCGGTAAGGCGTATCCACTTACCAGCGCAGCACGGACGTAATCGAACCCGTGGCGATGGACATGCGGTTTGAGTACATCAGATCGATGCCACCCAGCAGCGACCAGAATTCATTGAAGCGAACTTCCATTCCCTGACCAATGATTCCGTAGTTCTGGCCCATTCGCGTTCCGTGCGATTGAAACGCACCGCCCGCAGGAGCGCCGCTGAAGGATGCACTGATCACTCGATCATTGCTGAGCAGGTCTGACACGAACCTGAGATGAGAATATGGGGTCCAGACGATGCCGCTTTCCGTGACCCACGCATCCGTCAGGAATCAGGCACCGATGTTGGCTCGCAGTGAATGGGCTCGCGTCCGGTCGACAACCAGAGCCGCCGCTCCGCCCGATTCATCAAACGGTTGCTGGAAGAGATACAGGTACTGCAAGCCAGCGAGTGGCTGCAAATGAAAGTACCCCATCGTGAGGTTCAATCCGGTTTCTAGACTGGCTCCCGCCTGAGTTCCCGAAAAATTCGATTCCAGTGTCTGAGTCAGGCCGGATGTCACAACGTTGCGAGTTGTCGAATAGGAATTCGATCCGTAATTTCCCGTCGCCAGGATATAGCCGAATTCGTCGTGCTTGATTCCGTATCCACCGAATTGATAGGAGGTGATATTTCCATTTGCGCCGAATCCGTCACGGTACCCGGTGTATGAGACTCCTCCGGCAAATCCCAGCCGACCGGTCTCGTCCGCTCCAAAATCGAGACCGATCAATCCCCCACCCTGGTTATAGTTCAGCGAACCGCCGTTGCCATCGCTGCGAATGCGACCGGTTGTTCCATATCCCAGTTGCCAGCCTCGTCCCATATCGCTTTCGGGCGACTGTCCGCGGACGATCACTCCGTCCGGTGTGGAATCCGTTTCGCCCAGCAGAAACTTTCCGTTCGAAACCAGGGCACTCGTCACGCGCTGCTGGTACTGATCACCAACCTGCAGTGCCAGCGTCTGCAGGCCGCCATAGACCTCGCCGCTCAGCTGGTTCATCGATTGCTGCTGTTGAGCGACCGACTGGATCCCCAGATTGTTGATCATCGTATAGAGCGGTCCGGAGGCCGTCAGCGACAGAGCATCAAGCGCCGCTCCCACGGACTCCTGGTTCATGGTTGTCGCAGCAGCCAGCAGGCTGGTCGTTGACTGTAACTGGATGACAACATCATTGGCGTTGTAGGTCACATTCACGCCAAATTCCGGCATGCTGCTGGAAGCCTGTGTGAACTGGCCAGACACCCCACCGGGTGCATTCAGGATGGTGTACTGCGTTGCGGTCGAGAAAACGCCTCCGCCGATGGCGAGCACATTCAATGTCCCCCCCAGCGTGGCCTGCCCCGTAACGTTCAGGTGATCATTGTTGACCCCCGGTACGTTTCCTGCGGAGTTGATCTTGATCTCGGTCGTTCCACCCGAATTCTGCGTGAAGTTTCCGTTGACCGTCAGTTCGCCAATGCTGCTGGTTCCCGGCTGGACAAACCCGCTGTTGATCACACTCGCAACCGATCCGGTACCGGATAATGCCGCCGCAGCACTGATCACATCGACAGGTCCGGCCAGCGATCCAGTGACCTGCAGATTACCGGCATTCACGTTCGTCGTTGTGGTGAGATTACTCGTACCGCTGAAGACCAGTGTTCCATTGCCATTCTTGGTCAGATCACCGGTTCCGTTGATGGTACCTGCAAAGGTACCGGTTCCTGCCTGGTTGAAGATCAGAGAGGCGTTGTCGGTGATGGTCCCTGTGAGACTTGTTGAGTCACCTTGCAGCGTCCCTTCGCTGACGATGGTTCCACCCGTGTATGTGCTGGCTCCGGTCAGTATCAAAGTTCCTGCCCCGGTCTTTGTTAATTGACTGGCAACTGTCTCGCCGATCGCACCGCTCAGCGTTGCCGTACCAGATGTGACGTTGGTGACAATGTTGTTTCCCAGCGTGATCTTGTTGGCTACTGACAATCCGCTGGCAAGGTCCAGGGTCAAGACCCCCGCATTCGTCAATGTACCGGTTCCCAGCGCGGTACTGTTCAACAGTTTCAATGTGCTGTTATTTGTGACCGTGACGCCGCCAATGAACGTATTGGCACCGCTCAGGATCAACGTACCATTACCGGAAGTTGTCAGGGAATTAGTCGCGGCTGGTCCGCTGATGATGCCGCTTAATGTATTACTCGTCCCTACCGCAGAATTGATGGTCAACGCCGTCTGCAGAGTAATGGCGTTGCTCACGTTGAGACCATCACCCAGGGCAAGCGTCGGCGCTCCGACAGTGTTTGTCGCGGTCAGCGTGCCAGATCCAAGAGATCCACTTTTTTGAATGCTGATCGTTCCACCGTTGATGGTCGTTCCACCTGAATACGTGTTCGTGTTCGATAGCACCAATGTCCCAAGCCCGCTATTGGCCAGGCTGGACGTGGTTGAACTGCCGGAGAGCACTCCGTCCAATGTCAGGGTCCCTGCCCAATCGACTGTCAGCGGGGCCGCCAGCGTAAATGCGTGGCTGTCTGTCACGGTAATCGAGGTCGAATCGAGCAGCGTGCCGGCGGCATTTAATGTCAACGGTGTGCCGCTGTTGACCAGTGTGGTGCCGTTCAGAATCGGCTGAAACGAGAGCCTGTCGCCGGATTGCAGTGCCGACATCCCCTGGCGAAGTGATCCGACTCCAGAATCATTGGCGCGATCGACGACGATATCTGCTGCTGATGCCGATACGACCGACATGGCGGCCCAGCACATGACCGAATTGCACACCCGGCGGGCGCATCGTGCCATCCAGAAATGGAATCGCTGGTCTTTCATGGTGCGGCACATTCCGAAAAACTCTTTCCATCGAGTTGAACTCGGCATTGGCAAGACAAGTCTCCTGAGAGCGCACGCTGGCGCACTCAGGATTCATCCCGTGATCAACCTATCGAAATAGTGCATCTGTCGGCTGGGGTGAAAGCCCCCGCAAAATCGATTTAATCGTTAGAATCCGCGTGATCCATCGTGGCACTGGCGTATTCTGCCGAACTTCAACGCGTGAACGAACGATCGGCCTGTGAAGAGTTCTGGCTGCTGATTTGCGTAGATCCGGAAACGGAGCGACGCACGCATGGGATGTGGAAAGATGTACTGTGTCTTTCAGAGCGAATCACATCTTTCACCACGCTACCATTTCGAGGTGCTCGCCGTGTCCTTGCCGTCACTATAGTATGGACTTGTGACTCGAAAGACCAATGCGGTCACATTTGTGACGAACACGGAATCACCAAAGACTGCGTCACGAGACTTGTTCGTGTCAAGCACTTCAAAATCACCTGGAAAGAGGGAGCAGGGATTCATGAGCAGCAAAACAGCAGGTTTAATCGCATTCATGACTCTGGTCACGGGAGCGTTCATGGGTTGGGGGGTGGCACAGGAACAGCCTCGGAAGTCCGAGACACCTAAATTCAAGATGACAACCGCAATTCCTCTTGGAGTCGCCTCGCCAGACAAAATGGATACCCGCCTCGGCACACTGAACTTCTTTGACGGTGTTCCGGACAAAGCCACCACTGAAAAGATCTACGACAATCTCGACTTCCAGCGAGCCGTCCAGGCCTACCTGCTGGGGCTGCCGGTCGTGAATCAGGTTGCGAATCGCGAAAACATTCTGAAGATGGGGCCAGCAAACTCGACGATTCCGATCTGGGACAACCTCGTGGACTCGCGGACCGTCGAACTGACAGCCAATGATAACACGCCCTATACCTGGTTCTGGATGGATCTCAGCAAGGGCCCTGTCGTGATTGAGGCTCCTCCCAAGGTGCTCGGCCTCGTCGATGATATCTGGTATCACTGGAACGGAGACATCGGTCTCACCGGTCCCGACAAAGGGAAGGGAGGCAAGTACCTGCTGCTGCCGCCCGGTTACAAGGGTGACGTTCCCGAGGGTTACTTTGTCATCAAGCCAGGTTCTTTCAGTGTGTGGGGTGCCTGGCGCAGCTTCGTCGTCGATGGCGATCCGAAGCCCGGTGTTGATGCGGTGAAGAAGTTCACCAGGATTTATCCACTATCACAGGCGGCCAATCCGCCTGAGATGAAGTTCGTCAACATGTCGGGTAAACCGTTCAATATGGTTGGTCCTGCCGATTATCGGTTCTGGGAAATGCTGAACCAGGTTGTGCAGGATGAACCGACTGATACCGTTGACCCGACGACACTTGGATTCTGGGCCTCCATTGGTATTCGCAAGGGGCAACCGTTTAAGCCTGACGAGCGCATGAAAAAGATCCTGACCGAGGCGGCTGAGGTTGGTGATGCAACAGGCCGGGCACTCGCCTACCGGGTCAGAGAGAAAACGGCATTCTTCTTTGAAGATCGACAATGGAAGATGCCCTTCATTGGTGGGTACAAGTTTGAATGGCAGCCGGGAGTGCCAAACCTCGACGCATCCTCCATGTACTTCTTCGCGGCGACTGGTGTGACTCCCGCGATGGATACCAAGATTGTCGGCGAGGGCTCGACGTACCCCTGGACCGCGGTTGATGCCAAAGGGAATGCCTTGGATGGCGGCAAGAATTACAAGCTTCATCTGCCACCAAAGATTCCCGTCCGCACGTTCTGGTCTGTCATCGTCTACGATACTCAGACTCGCTCGATGCTCCAGACGGATCAGCAGTTCCCCAGTGTCAGCAGCCAGAACAAGAAACTGCTTGTGAACGACGATGGCTCAGTCGACATGTATTTTGGCCCCAAAGCTCCGGCTGGCAAGGAAAACAACTGGGTTCAAACCATACCGGGCAAGAGTTGGTTCACCATCCTGCGCCTCTATGGGCCTCTGGAACCGTGGTTCAACAAGACCTGGAAACCAGACGATATCGAGCTGGTGGAGTAATTCCCCTTAATTGCGTCACCCCGGCTGTTCAGTCGGCCGGGAGTGACGATCTAACCATGATGCTTCGATTCAGATCGAGTTGCCTCTGTTTTCTGCAGTCGCATGTCTGCCCAGGATAGACTTCAGTGGCCAGTGCTGCTGACATCGTGTCATTCAATCTTGCGATTCGCGCACCGCACCGAACTATGGCTTACCCCAGTTCATCCAGGTGATCGACAGTTGCAGCACGGTTGCCAGCGATACCCAGATGAAATACGGGCCTTGGGCGATAGCGACCCATTTGAAGTGCGGCCAGATGGCGATGACGCACCAGATGATTGTTACCCAGACAACCAGAATATCGACCGATGCCAGTGGTAAGTTTCGCATCCCGAACTGAATGGGCGTAAAGATCAGGTTTGCGGTGAGATTGATGGCGAACGGCATCGCGATGATCCATCCGATTTTCCCTCGAAACATCTGCACGAATACGAACCCGAAGCTGATCAGAATGATCGGGTAAAGTATCTGCCAGATCAGGCCGATCGTGGCGGGAGCGGGCGTCCAGGTTGGCTTTTCGAGAGCGTTGTACCATTCAATCCACGGCATATGGTGTCTTTCTCGGATAGCGGGGAATTCGGGTTCGCAAAGGTCGCAACACCGAAGTTGTTCGACAGCGCGTCACTCCGCTTTTCAGCAGATGGTAATCCTTCTGTTCGAAGGAAAATGCTGATGATTGTCGGATCGCGGGCTCACCCGCTTCTTTATTCATCCCACGAAGGTTTCGGGACTCTATCGTGATCTCGTGAATCGTCCAAGGTCGCCCTCGGAAAGAATCGACAACTTCACTGGTCTGATCACGTGGCTCGACGTTCGATTCAGAAGCCAAATGGGGTTTTGCTTGATTCAAGTCTCGGTCATTCGATTCCGAAATCGGAGCGGCTCGCGTCAAACGTTCATGTTCCGGTAAGATAGTCGTGAATGGGCCGACAGAGGGACTCGGACGATCAATTTTCCGGAAGTGTCGCATGAATGCCGAACGGGATGCCAATTCCACCTCACTCAGCCTGCTGAATCGGGTTCGCCGGAATGATGTCGATGCTTGGTTCCGTCTGACGACGCTGTACAGCCCTATTGTCTACAGTTGGTGTCGCCGCGCCGGTCTGCAGGACAATGATGCTTCTGACGCCGTCCAGGAAGTGTTTCGAACCGTCTTCCAAAGACTTGCACAGTTTCGTGGAAGCGAACGGGAAGGAGGTTCTTTTCGCGGATGGCTCTGGACGATTTCTCGAAATCAGGTGCTATTGAACTATCGAAATCGCGGAAAGCAACCACAGGCCTTCGGTGGCAGCGATGCCAAATTGCTGTTTGCCGAGCAGACAGACGGGGCAAGTAACTTTGACGACGATGAGCCTGATGCCGCGAACACGCGGTGCCGCATTTTGCATCGTGCGCTCGATCTCGTGAAAGGTGATTTCAATACCGTCACCTGGCAGGCATTTTCTCGCGTGACGCTGCAGGACCATTCGATTCAGGATGTCGCTCGTGATTTGAAACTGACTGAAAACGCCGTTCGTCAAGCGAAATTCCGGGTCTTGCGCCGGCTTCGCGAAGAATTGGATGGCGGCCTGTAACGACGATTGGCGTTTTCAAAAAATCGCGTAACAGCCGCGCATCAGTCTGTCAGGATCCGGAATTTCGTTGTTTTGCTTTCCGGCCGATTCCGCTCTGCGAGGCCTGACCCATGAATGCCATCAACAAATCACAAGCACAGCCGGACATCGACCAGCTTCTGGCGGAATCCGAAACCAGTGCGTTATCGGGGCCTGCCCATGACGCCACCGTTAATAACTTACGCGGCGAACTGGAAACCATGGCAAAGGATTTGAGAACACCCGTGGAAAGCGATCCATTCCTGAAAGAACCCGCGTGCGGTGACGCCCTCGAAAAAGCGCGTGCCGTTGCGAGTGAGACAATTGAGAAGACTGCCACATCGAAGCTGGTGGGAGCGGTACACGCCGAGGTGAGTCAGATCGGGCCGTACAAAATTCTGGCTCTGCTGGGACAAGGGGGGATGGGGGCTGTCTATAAGGCACTCCATCCACGTCTCGAAAAAATCGTGGCCTTGAAGGTCCTCACGCCGGGACGACTGAAGAGTCACGATGCCGTCGGTCGATTCGAGCGCGAGATGAAAGCGATCGGGAAGCTGGATCATCCGCACCTGATCCGGGCACTGGATGCGGGTGAAGCGGACGGTGCTCACTACCTCGCGATGGAATTTGTGGACGGCATTGACCTGTCGCATCTGATCAAATCGCGGGGGCCGCTTCCGATTCCCGAGGCCTGTGAATTGGTGATTCAAGCCGCCTCAGGTCTTCAGGCGGCTCATACCCGCGGAATGGTGCATCGTGATATCAAGCCTGCCAATCTGATGCTCGCCCGTCAGGAGTTTGGCCCACCCGTCGTCAAGGTGCTGGATCTGGGACTGGCCCTGTTATCAGACACAAACACACCTGACGTCGGAGGTTTGACGAGCGACGGACAGGTGATGGGGACCGTGGATTACATGGCTCCCGAGCAGGCAACCGACAGTCACTCGGTCGACATTCGAGCCGACATCTACTCGCTGGGAGCGACCTTGTATGCACTGTTGACCGGGGGCTCGTTATTTCAGGGAAAGCCGAATCAGTCGCTGATGCAGAAGTTAATGACCCTGGCCAAGGAACCCCCGCCGCCAGTTCGTAATCGGCGTCCCGAAGTCAGCGTTGCGCTTGCCGCCGTTGTTCATCGAATGATCGCCAAAGACGCCCGTGAACGCTATGCGACACCTGCCGATGTCATTTCAGCCCTCAAGCCATTCGCCAAAGACGCAAATCTGGCGTCCCTCGATTCTGAATCGGGCCATTTCGTATCAACCGACTCGAATAGTGCTGCTTCCTACGAAGGTACAGTCTTGCTGGATTCGGTACAGACGCAAGGGCCAACGCTGCCGCAGGTCGGTTCACAGTCGAACCCTCAGCAACCTCCCCGTCGCCGCTGGCTTCCCGTAGCCATTGCGGGGGCAGCGATGGCTGCGGTGGGACTGCTGGCTGTTGTTCTGTTGACCCTGAAGACTCCTCACGGAGACGTCGTCGTTGAAATTCCGGGGGACCTTCCTGTCGAGGTTCGCAAGCAGATCAAGATCAGCGTGACTGGAGACGGCGTCGCGGAAGTCGCGAGCGAAGCCAGCGGCTGGAAAGTCGGCATCAAAGAAGGAAAGTATAGCGTTGAACTGACGGGCGGTGGCGATCAGGTGCAGGTCGACGACAAGCAGGTCATTGTCAGTCGCCACAAGAAGGCCATCGTTACGATCACGACAAAGCCAACGGGAACAGTAGCCGCAAATGCGACGAAGCCCGCAGACGGTGCATCAGACCCGGACCGCAGGGCCGCCGAATGGCTGTCGTCATTGAAGCATCCGCCGAAACTCGACTTGGGGAAGGATGGCAATCCTTGGATGACCCTTCAGCCGGGGCAACCGCTCCCCGCAGAGAAGTTTCACTTCTACTACATCCAGTTTAACAAGCCCGAACATGAAGAACTCGGCGACGAGTTTGTGGACGAACTTGCAGAGCATCTTCGTGGTGTCACGAAAATGCCACGTTTTCAATTTAACGGAAGAAAATTGACAGCGGCTGGCCTGGCCAAGTTGATTCGACTGCCGGAATTCGCTGACGTCGAAGATTTGCTGATCAGCCCCAATTCGATGGACGACTCCATGGTGGCGGACTTGGCAGCCATGAAGAAACTGAAAAGCCTTCAGATCGATCGTGCCCCCATGATCACAGGTAAGAACATGGGGCTCTTGAAGGGAATCGTTGTCTTGATCTTGCCGGAATGTCCCAATCTCACTGCTGAGGGCCTGGAAGAACTGAAACAGTTGCCATTGGAATTGCTCGACGTTGGAAGTGTTCGTTTGACCGAAAAACATATCACCGCGATTACAGGGCTTACAACGTTACGACGGCTTCATTCTCGAGGGATCGATGACTCCACCGTTGCTGGTCTTGCAAACATGAAGAACCTCGTATGGCTGGGGTTCGAAAACAGCCAGATCACCGACAAGGGCCTTCAAGAACTGAAGCAGTTTATGGGACTGAAGGCAGTCAATGGCAGTCCGGTCGTCATGCTAACAGGAAGCAAAGCCACGCCTGAGGGAATCGCAGATCTGAAAAAATCGCTGCCAAATTGCAGGATCGAATAAGGCCCTCGGCCCGGAATTCGGTCGACAGGGAATGGGCAATTTGGCAGATCGGGACACCGATTAGGACTTTGCGGATGTGTTGTCGTCCCTCTTATGGTCGTCGTGGAACACCCAGACAGATGCGAAAACCGTCTCGCGAGTCAGAGTAGCTGGGGCTTTGTAGTCCAAGGCGTACTGCGCATCGGGCGTTGCCAGGCACGTCGAAATAGTTGCCACCGCGGCAGACGGGGCGAGGATTCGTTGTGACGACGTGCAGTTCCTCGTGCCCACCCTTCGGATCGAAGTCGTCGAGGATGACCTCCCACACTCCGCCGCACATGTCGGCGAGACCGAAGCCATTTCTTCCCTTCTCACCGTAATGGTCGACGGGCGAAACAAACGAATATCCGTCACTCCAGGGAGCTTTGCCAAGTGGCCATGTTTGCTTTCGGTCGGGCAGGAAGTCGATGGCAGAAATGTTCAATCGCCCTTCGCCATCATGAAGTTCGTTGCCCCACCAGAAATACTGACTCCCGCCGTTGCCACCACGACACCCGTATTCCCATTCGGCTTCGGTCGGTAAGCGGTATTCCAGGCCGCTCGGCAACCGTCCTGCATCACGTTCCCGCTGAGTCAGCCATTTGCAGAAGGCGCGACCATCATTCCAGCTCACACAGACGACGGGAAAATCATCCTTGAGTGGAAATGCAAAGTTAGGATCGCGCCAGCTTTTGCCCGGCATCGGTTCCCAGGGATGAACGACTTTGGTGCCGAAGTGATAACCATCCCATTTCGGATTGAAGCATTGCGTCTTGCCACCTGGCTTTTCAGCGTCCGTCACATATCCCGAACTTTCAACAAACTTGCGAAACTGACCGACGCTGACTTCGGTCCGCCCCATCCAGAATCCGTCCTTAACGCTCATCGGACGCGGACGTTCGCCTTCATACGATTCACGTTCCGTTCCAGGTTGTGCTCCCCCTTCGATTCCCGTCGCCCATGCTTTTTCCTCCGGCGTGCTCCCCATCAGGAATTTGCCGGGAGGGATATAGACCACCTCCAGCGAGACACCGTCGCCGAAGTCCAGGCGGCGGGTTGCCCCCTGCTTCGGTTCGTCCGCCAGGACCGAGGCTACCGTATCAGCCAATCCACAGCATGCCGCAAGGGCCAACGCAATCAACCTGCGAATTATCCGAACTCTATGATCAAACATCGAAAACCTCCCTCCAGAATAGCGGTGGCGACGATCTGAGCTCGCAACGATGTGGCCTGACGATCACAAGGCACCATTGAGGACATCGATCATGCGAAAACCGCATCATCGAAGGAAGTCACACGGCACGAAATTCCAGGGCCAACAGGACGTAGGGTGGGATCAGCGGCGCTTCGCCGCGCCGGCCCACCATCAATTCTTGATGTTTTCCGATGATGGGCCGGCGCTCGAAGTGAACTGGTCCCAGCCTACCTTATGTTGCGAATTCAGGCTGGCGATCGGCGTGCAGATAAACAAAGCTCTTGCCGAGGCGGCCGCCGTAGTTACCTGCGGAAATCCGGCTCAGGCCTGGTGCTTCAACAGTCGCACGGATAACTGCGTGCGTGGCATCGAAGACGGTCTTCAGATCACGGCCGTTGATAATGATTTCCATGATCGATTGAACACCATCTGGAACTTGCGAAACACCTCCCAGCCTGGTCCGCAGAGTGGGGCAGAAGGGATGGTTCGTACTCGCGAACATGAACGAGTAGGCACTCCCTGCTTTTGAACCGCTGGCGGCGATCCCGCCGGGGAAGGGGGCGATTGTTCCAGGGACCTTCTCCAGAGCTTTCACGCCCAGTTCGGCAGCAGCCAGCGAGGAATCGACGGAATCTGCGAAGAACCACAGGTTCCCCCCCATGATTCCGTCCTTGAAACCAAATCGCCGATCGATCAGAAATTCGCCGCCCATGGTCGGAACAACCCAGACCTTGCGGCCGTAGCGTTCGTCACGCTGCTGATAGCCATCCCCGAAGAATGCGAGTTTTCGCCCGAGTTTGAAATACGGGTCCGTGTCCAGCAGATTGAAACAGGCTGTCGTCGGGCACGTCAGAACATTCTGGCTGATACGATGCAGCAGCACCTTTTCCAGCAGTTTTTCACGGTCCTTTTTAAATCGCGGGACGTGGAACTGCACGATGGCACCGGGGCGACCATCCGGGGTCGGAAACGATTCATCGCCTCCTGGACCCACGAACCGATCGACTCCTGCTTCGCAGTCGCAGAAGATGCTGCTCGACGCATGACCGGTCGCGGCGTGGCAGGCATGCTCCAGCCAGGTCCGGTCACGTGCGGTAATCAGGACTTCAGCGTAGATACTGCGAAACGCTTCGGCGTACGTATCATCAACAATCGCGGCCATCGTAGATTCTCATTCCTGCAGCGACGCAACGTCAGTTTCGCCCGCGACCGTTGTAGACAGCCTTTTCGGTCACCACTTTGTCCATGAAGACATCGTGGTCCTGCATCGGGATCTTGTCGAACAACTGGCATTCAAACGCCAGCGCGACCAGCGGTGTGTCGGGACGGGCGTGTTCGAGCAGTTTGTCGTAATAGCCCTTGCCGTGACCTGTGCGGCCCCCCTCACGGTCAAACGCGACGCCGGGAACAATGATCAGATCGATTTCTGCGACATCAACCCGCTTGGCAGCCACGGTTCGCAGTTCTGGCTTTGGTTCGAGAATGCGATACATGCCGACGGAAAGTTCGTCCGGGTCGGTCAGGTGAAATAATTCCAACTCGCCATCGACACAATAGGGAACAATGATCTTTTTGCCACTGGCGAGAGCCGTGTCGAGGTCGTTGCGAGTCCGGACTTCACTGCGAACATCCAGATAGAACAGCACCGTCGCCGCTCGCTGATATTCCGGCAGACTCATGCAGCGGGCGACGATTCCCCGGCTGATTTCGTCCTTGTTCTCTTGGGCATTGCGGTTGGCATGTGCCTGTTCGCGAATCTGCTGCTTCAGGCTGGACGAGTCGACGAGTTCCGCGGTCATGGGCTCCGTTCCTATTCTTGAATTGGCTCCGTCCGTCACGGGGAGGAATTCATGGAATCCTAACATTGCTCGACTCCGAGACCAACCGAACGACGGTCGAATCAGATTTCGCCTCTGAGTCGATCGTCCGAGGTCGTCCAAGAAATCGCTTCTCAAGCGGAAATGATCGGCGTACAGTTCTGGTGAATTCACGCAGTCGATTCAGGACTTCCAGCGAAAACCCGGTTCGTTGTCTCGTAAAGCGGTTGGCGGAGATGGACATTTCTCGATTTTGGAGACCCGGCTGTGGTAACCGAGGCGGCAGATTGTTCAGAGCAGAAATCGCCTGCCGAAAACCCCGTTTGCCCTGAGGAAGACGAAAGCGGCATTGACCAATTCGCTTCTCGAGTCTGGCCGATTGCATTTGGCGTGAACATGATTGTCCCCGTCATTCTTGCCATGACGTTGACATCGTTCCGTGGGTGGATTGGTACCGGCGTTGCCGCGTTCACCCTGCTGATTCTCGGTTACTACGTCTGTCGGGTTTATCCCCGCTTTGGAGTCAATCTCCTTTTCGGGGCGGGAATCGTCGCTGCGACACAATTCTACCCGATTTTACAGTTTCTGGCTGGCACCCTTGCCATGGAACTCGCCACGCAACTGGGACTGGTAGTCCGAGACGACGACTGGCTCGGGGAACTCTTGATCGTAACCGAAGTCAGCGGATTCGTTGTGACGTTCGCATGTGGCACGATTCTACTGGTAATAGCGAGCATTGTCGGACTCCTCATCGGTTTCTTGCTGAGCATTTTTCTTTCCGGAGAAGAATCGCTTGCCCCAGAGAGCCCAAAACCGCCAATCAATGGTCCACCGCGCGATTGACCAGCTACTGATGTTCCGACAACGATGACTTTAACTGTCGCGAGGTATAGCAAACACGACTTCAAAGCAGGTCCGATCCCCCTCGCGGTGCCACGTCAGCCGGGCGGAATGGGCTTCGGCGATTTCCTGTGCGACAGAAAGGCCCAGACCTGTTCCATCAGGCTTGCTCGTCGCAAAGGGTTCAAACAAACGAGTCACCATCGCAGGACTCGGCCCAGGCCCGCTATCTAGTATCCGCAACCGGATTGATGCCGACTCGGGCGATGTTGGTGTTGTCGAAAATGTAGGGGAAAGCTCCACTCGCACGGTTCCTGCCTTACCAGTGGCATCTGTTGCGGCTTCGATGGCATTGATCAGCAGGTTCAGCAGTAACTGGCGGAGCGAATCCGCTTCACCCATGACAACGATTTCATCTGCGGGGCGTTGCCAATCCAGATGAATATTTGCGTGGCGACACGAGGGTTCTACGAGTGGCACTGTTTCATCGACCAGTCGAGCCAGTGAAACGGGCTCAGTCGCCATGATTTCACCGCGTCCCAGCTTCAGGAATCGCTTCAGCGACGTTTCCATCAGACTCAATTGTCGCAAGGCCACGTCCAGAGATTCGTGGTCAACGGACTCAGGGATTTCCGTCTTGTGAAATTCGAGTGCCAGTCTTGCCCCGGTCGCTGAGTTCCGCATCTGGTGAGCGATGCCGGCCCCAAGTTGACCGAGTGTGCGCAAACGTTCTCCACGCCGCACCTGCTCTTCGTACTTTTCCAACTGCAAAGCCATCTGATTCAGTGCTGCAGCCAGGTCACGTAGTTCGTCGTTTGTTGCGGGCAATGGTGTCGACTGGAAATCCCCCGCAGCAATCTTGGCCGCCTGCAGACTCAATTGACGTACGCGTGATGTGAATCGACGTGCCAGCAGTGTCGTCGATGCCACCGCGATGACCGCCGCGACAAGGCCTGCCAGTAGAGGTGGCCAGGCCGCTCGACGTGCTACGCGATCCCAGTGTTCTTCAGGATACAGTGCATACAGTGATTGGGGTTCATTCCGGGGTGTGGTACGGACGGGCAGACGCGCGGCGCGATATTGGCGAGACGCCAGGACGAGTGTCAGGTCGGGCAGCGGTGCCGATGTACTCCCCTGATCCAATTGACGCAGATGGGACGTTTCGTCATCGGTCAGGCGAATTGTTGAATGCAACACCTGACCGATCGGACCGAGGACTACGAAATCTGCCCCGGACAATCCCGCCATTTGCCGCAGGACGTTTTCTGTCAAAGGAAATCCGGCATCCGCCAGGGTACGAGCCAAACGGCGCAGGTTTTCCTGCTCCTGATCCCGCGCGAATTTTGCTCCAATCCATGCCCCAGCTAGACTGGCGACTGGGCGGCGTCGTCGCAGACTATTTCGGCCGCAAGAACGTGCGCCTGATCCCGCGCGAATTTTGCTCCAATCCATGCCCCAGCTAGACTGGCGACTGCGACCCCCGCCAGCACAACCACCAGCATCGGAACCAGTAATTGTTGTTGAATCGGCCGACGCATGGAAATTTGCACTTTCGCGGGAAATTCAGGCCAGGAACGGGTACTGACCTTAACACGACAGGGGTGAGCGGTTCCAGTCTCGCCGTAACAACTCGATGTTTCATGCGGTCATGATTGGCATACCCAGCCAACGGAACTCGTCGTGCATCATACAATCGAAGAGATTTCAATCATGATTCTCCATCGTTCTGCCCACACTCAAAAAAGCACACGCACGATCGCGATCGGCGCGGGCCTCCTGACCCCGTCGAAACCGACGACCGATGGTCTCCTCTTCTCGCTGATCGCGTTTCATTACGATTAAGACGATCAGCCGTTGGGAACTATCCAACGGTTCGAACCGGACGCCAGCGAGTTCCGGCTGATGGGTTAAACACTGTTCGGCTTTTTTACCACGAAGGTCACGAAGAACACGAAGGGAAAGAAGAATGAAATACGTTTCCAATCGTCCATAAACCTCTCAGGAGCAACTCGTCGCTCATTTGGAAAACTCTTCGTATTCAAACTTCGTGCTCTTCGCGTCCTTCGTGGTGAATCTGAAACGCACTTCAGCACAGGATTTTCCTTGTATTCACGGCATTTCCCAGCCCTTGAAAGACGTAGGTAGCAGTAGTCGGAAGACCCGCGCCGCACAGAGTCTGTCTTCATTAATTGAAGAGACCATTTCGGACCTGAGTTAATGAAACGCCCGGCGTGCGGTAAAGTGAGAATCACACCCGGAAAATTTCAATCAGACCAAGCCAGATAAGGAATTACGTTGAATTACCTCGAAAGAATCGAAACCAGGCTGATACCTCATCGGGATGGATTGCTCAATCATCGGCTGTATCAGGAGATCGATCGCCTGGCCGCCATTCAGATCTTCATGGAACACCACGTCTTTGCCGTCTGGGATTTCATGTCGTTGCTGAAGGTCCTGCAGAGCAAGATCTGTTGCGTCAATGTTCCCTGGGTTCCTCCAATCGATCTGCAGGGCTGTCGGCTTATCAATGAAATCGTACTCGCGGAAGAGAGTGATGATGACGGACGTGGAGGATTTGGCAGCCATTTTGATCTTTATTATCGCTCGATGAGGCAATGCGGCGCAAACACTGCTCCCATTGATTCATTCCTGGCCAGCTTGCGGCAAGGGGCTTCGATTCACGAGGCACTCAGGTCTCCCACTGTGCCTGTTGCCGCGCGTCCGTTTGTGCAGCAGACGTTCCAGATCATTGAATCGGGAAACATTTGTGCGATTGCCTCGGCGTTTACGTATGGCCGGGAAGATTTGCTGCCCGATGTCTTTCAGAAAATCGTCGATGAATTGAATGTCCAGGCGGGCGGGCAGCTTGAGGAATTCAAATACTATCTGGAACGACATATCGGCCTGGACGGTGATGAGCATGGTCCCATGGCAACTCGCTTGCTGCACTCATTGTGCGGTACCGACGATTCTCAATGGGAGCAGGCTGAAGCGGCTGCCGTGAATTCCCTGATCGCGCGGCGTACACTCTGGGATGGAATTTCGGCAGCGATTCGGGAACGAAGTGCCCGCTGAATGTCCCGTTATCCGTGTAGAAAGGACTGCCATGCCCGTTCGAATTCCGCGTTGCCAGATCATCCCCGAGCCAGATCACCGGGTTTCATTTGTCATTGACGGTCAGGAACGCCTGGGATGGCATTTTGGAGCGCATTATCCACGTCCCTATTTCTATCCATTGATCGGTCCTGCAGGGACCTGCCTGACACGGATGGGGCACCCGGGGGCACCCAACCATGATCATCATCAATCGATCTGGTTCGCACATCATAAGGTTCTGGGGATCGACTTCTGGGCGAACAATCTTCCTTCACGTATTCGTCAGAAGGAATGGTTGGCGTATCACGATGGCGAAGACGAATCGATCATGGCCGTCAAGCTGGGCTGGTACGACGGACATGACCCGAAAGAACTGATGGAGCAGGAACTGATTGTCGCTGTTCGACCAGGCGGGCCTGTCGGGTCTGATTTTGCCCCCGAAATAATCATTGAACTTCAGTCAACATTCCGCCCGACTGGTGAAATGCTGGAGTTTGGAAAAACTAACTTTGGATTCCTGGCCGTTCGAGTCGCCAGGAACCTGTCGGCTCACTTCGGTGGTGGAACAATCACTGACAGTGAAGGTCGCGTCGGTGAGCCCGCCATTTTCGGGAACCGTGCCCGCTGGATGGATTACAGCGGGCCGGTGTCCGAAGACCATGACGATGGAATCACATACTTCGACCATCCGACGAACCCCGGATCACCGACTCATTGGCATGTTCGGGAAGATGGCTGGATGGGGGCTTCGGCTTGTTTTTCAGAGCCGCTGATGACGACTCGGCAGCAGCCATTAGTTCTGCGTTACCAGTTGCATGCCCATGCCGGAAAAATCAACGCAGCACGAGCTTCGCAACTCGCTGATCAATTTGCCGAAAAGTCGGGCTTCGCGGTATCGAAGGCAACTGTGAAGCATGAAACATGGACTGTGAAAAGAATAGTTTCAGGCCGGTAATTGAGGTCCTGAGCAGATGGTCTGAATTGTTAGTCGAGATGGTTATCGACAACAAGGCCGTTCCGAATCCCGAATGACCCGTTGACTTGAGTCTGGTGGAATTGCAGACTGATTCGGCTGCATCAATCTTCACCAACTGGACGGGCTCACATGAGTGAAAAGGCTTTGGCGCCGGTCGCGACATCAACAGGTCCCTACCGAGTCTTCGTCAGTTATTCGCACCAGGATGCAAACCTCGTCAGTGTCATCGTCAAGTACCTCGTTGAGGTCTGCGGAGTCGAGGTAATCTGGGATCAGACGTTTGCCTACGGTCGTGGATTTCACGAACAGATTCGTGACTTCATTGCCCACTCACACGTTTTTCTCCCAGTGGTGACTCCGAAATCCAAGGAACGGGGCTGGGTCCACCAGGAGATTGGCTATGCCATGGCGATGAACATCCCGGTCCTTCCTATTGCCATCGGAGCGACTCCCGACCAGATGATCAGCATCGTTCATGCCATCAAGCTCGACCCGCCAGCCGAAGTCAAACTGGACTCAGAGAATTCGGCCGCACCGTTTGCGGATCCCGTCAAATCGTGGGTCTGGAGTGGACTGGAAGCGACGCTCGATAAGCGAAAACTCGATTTCCTCGTCGAACGAAGTTCTGACACATCGCTGGCCCGCTATCAGTGTGCCGATTATCAGGAAGAGCGAACCA
Organism: uncultured Planctomycetaceae bacterium; assembly: GCA_964609845.1. GTDB lineage: Bacteria > Planctomycetota > Planctomycetia > Planctomycetales > Planctomycetaceae > Schlesneria. The sequence continues at coordinate 64,719 of CAZSTW010000027.1, forward strand.
TGCTGATGGTTCGGCATTCCAATACGGCATTCGACATCATGTTTCGTGGGCATCTGGTCCGCCAGCTCGGTGGCCTCAGCTCGTACCACATCCCCGATGCTGAGCCGACCAGCGAAATCTGGAACGTTCGATACGGAAGCCGTGAACGAAGCGAATTTCATCGAAAGCTGCAGCGATCAGAACGCAACAGCCTGGAACAGCATTCGGACGAGGCGGGTTGCATGTTGATTGTAAATCCGTACGAAATTTACCGCGAGAGTGGTCCCCGGGCGTACGCGGTACGATTGCTGTCGCTGTATCAATTCCTGAAGAGTTCGCCCCGGGGCTCAGTCGTCGTTGCCTTGAGTTCAAAAGTCGGTGTTCATGAAAGCCTGACAATCGTCGGAGATATCTTCGCCGCCATGGCCATCGCCGGTTCATCACGCGGTGGCTACATGCAGACTGTTTTCACGACGCACGCCCCCAGCATGAAAGCCCGGCACATTCATTTCGATGGTCGATTGATGGATTGCCTGAATGGCTGGTGTACTCACAAGAATTGGGACAAACCGATTCCGGACGTTGCATCACATTTCACAGTGAAAACCAGACCGCATGCCGACTTTTGTCAGGCAACCGTCGACTGGGCTTGTGCTGAAATTGAACGGATTTTGCGCAAGTCTCTGGGAGTCACGGGTGCGGACTTGTGCAGTAATCCTGTCGACTTAACGTCGCATATCACCAATAAGACTTACAGCGATGCCCCGTATGACAGTTTGAAAAACTCACCACCTGCGCCACCCGTTGACGTATGAGCCA
>CAZSTW010000028.1:0-13028 GCA_964609845.1 uncultured Planctomycetaceae bacterium
CGAGATGCGGGGCATCACGATCGAGCAGTTTGGCGAGCGGCTCAAGCGCATCGTGGCATTTGCGTCGCTCGAGCTCGACCATGCGGGCGGAGGTGATGGCGGATTCTACCGGTTGATTCCCGCAGCTGCCGCTCAGGCACCATCGACGTTCCCGAACCGCCTGAGCGACAGCGGTCTGTTTGAATCTGTGAAGGGGCACGTCACGAAGCCGTCATTGATTCCGTATTCCGTGAACGCACCGCTCTGGTCTGACGGAGCCATCAAATCTCGCTATATCGCCCTGCCAGGGGACAGCCCGAAGATTGACTTCTCCGGAACCAAAGCCTGGGGCTTTGCCAACGAAACCGTTCTGGTCAAGTCGTTCGGGATTGAATTGATCGAAGGAGACGCATCGTCACAGCGCTGGATCGAGACTCGATTACTGACGCGTCAGCAGAACGAATGGGTGGGATATTCGTACATCTGGAACGACGAACAGACCGACGCCGTTCTGGTGGCGAGGGAAGGTGCTGATCGTGAGTATTCGATCAAAACTCCCACTGGAGTCCGAAAACTGCCATGGCATTATCCAAGCCGGACAGAGTGTATGGTCTGTCATAGCCGGGCTGCGGCATTCGTCCTGGGACTCAATACGCCGCAGATGAATCGACCTCACGATTACGGCAGCCACGTCGAAAATCAACTGACGGTCCTCGAACGAATGAACCTGTTCCGCGATCAGGACTGGTGGAGTGAAACACGCAACCGACTGCGTGAGACACTGAAGAAGAAGGAACTGGATGACAAAACGGTTGCCGATCAGATCGCGTCGCTCACAGCCACGCGGGACCAGCGAAGTCCTGTCCGGTCAAACTTGCTGTCGTTTACCAATGACAAATACGAACGACTGGCCGACCCCTACAACCCGCAGGAACCGATCGAAGCGAGGGCGAAGGCCTACCTGCACAGTAACTGTGCGATGTGTCATGTCGAGGCGGGCGGGGGAAACGCTCAAATGCAACTCGATTTTGGCAGTAGCGTGGAAAAAATGAAGGTCGTTGATCAGGGACCGCATCATGACAAGTTTGGACTCCCTGACGCACGTCTGATCGCTCCTGGTCACCCAGAACGATCTGTACTGCTACATCGAATCTCGATCCGCGGACGAGGTCAGATGCCACAACTCGCCACGACACTTGTGGACAAACCAGCCGTCGAGATGTTGACCGAGTGGATTCGGCAGCTTCCTGCCAAGTAGGCCCACAGCTTCGCATCAACCCACACAAACTCTAATCCCTGTGCATGATCATGATCTTGCGGCGCAAGATCGATGCTTTGGAACATCAGATGCAACTTGATTCAAAAAACTTCGTGTTACGGCAACTGGTTCTGGTGGTCGTATTGTCGTGGTCGCTGGATCCGTGCAGCGCGACAGACCTGCCGCGACTGGAGCCATCGGCTGCGAAACTGAGTGCCGAAAAGTTGGCTGCCATCGATGGACTGATCGCAACCGCCATCTCGGAAAGAAAGATGCCAGGATGCGTGGTGTTGATCGGGCGTTCGGCAGGGGTCGTCTCGTTAAAAGCGTATGGGAACAAACGAGTCGAACCTGAAACAGAAGCGATGACGGACGATACCGTTTTTGATCTCGCCTCGCTGACAAAACCACTCGCGACGGCGACCTCCATCATGAAACTTGTCGAAAGGGGAAAACTTTCGCTCGACGACCCAGTTGCGAAACATTTGCCTGACTTTGCGGTCGAGAACAAGGAGAAAATCACAATCCTTGATTTACTCGTTCATCGGAGCGGATTGATCCCGGACAATGCCATCAAGGATTATCTGGATGGACCCGTGAAAGCCAAAGAACGATTGCTGGCGCTGAAGCCAATCGCCCCGCTGGGGACGAAGTTTCTGTATTCCGACGTCAATTTTATGATCCTCGGTGAAATCGTTCAGCGTGTCTCAGGCGAACCCGTCAATCAGTTTGCTCGGAACAACATCTTCGCCCCGCTCGAAATGTCCGAAACGATGTACCTGCCGACTGAGGACCTTCGGCGACGATCCGCTCCAACGGAAAAACGCGATGGTCATTGGATTCAGGGCGAGGTCCATGATCCACGGGCATTTCGACTGGACGGAGTCGCTGGACATGCAGGGTTGTTTGGAACCGCGCGCGATCTGGCAAAGTACGCGACGGATGCTCTAGCGGGTATCCAGCATGACCACAGCCGGATTCTCAAACAGCAGACATGGTTCATGATGACAACCCCCGTCACGATTGAAGGGGCGGATCAGAAAGGACAACCGACGCGAGACATTCGCGGGGCAGGGTGGGATATGCGATCACGCTACTCTTCCAATCGAGGAACCCGGTTCTCTGAAAAGGCATTCGGGCACGGGGGCTTCACGGGCACCGCGCTTTGGATTGATCCCGGCACCGATCTGTACGTGATCTTTCTCAGCAATCGAGTTCATCCCGCCGGAAAAGGGGCTGTGAATCCGCTCGCCGGTCAAATCTGCGACATCGTCGTCGAGGCCCGAATCGATTAAGGCTTATTTGCCCCAGCGCTGAATCAACTCATTCGGTACGCCAAGCTGGTCACAGATCCGGGCCACAACGAAATCAATGAGATCGTGAATAGACTGGGGCGAATGATAGAACCCCGGCATCGCGGGCAGGATTGTTGCGCCTGCTTCTGCCAGACGCTTCATATTATCCAGCGCAATCACACTCAGCGGCGTTTCACGAGGCATGACGATCAGCCGGCGGCGTTCCTTCAAATGGACATCTGCAGAACGGTGGATGAGGTTTTGAGACTGACCGGTCGCAATGCTGGCGAGCGTCCCCATCGAGCAGGGGCAAATCACCATTCCCCCTGTCAGGAACGATCCGCTGGCAATTCCCGCGTTGTAGTCGCGGTAGTGATGATAGACGATGCGGCCCTTCAAAATTTCGCTGTCGCTGAAGATAGAACTTGCCGCGTAACCTCCATCGCCATCCGACTTCAGCAGTTTCAGCTTGCTGTCCTGTAACGCCTCGGTTTCGGCTGGCAGCAGTTGCTGAGGATCAAACGCATTCACGTCGACTTTCAGATTCAATTCGTGCTTCAGCACTTCAGTCGCTGCCGGACTGATTGTCAGATGAACGGTTTTACCGGCCGCCACCAGAACCTCCAGTAATCGCAAGGCATAAGCAGCGCCGCTCGCCCCAGTCATGGCGACGACGAGATCACGTGAGGTAGAGCCGTGAGGCATGATGGTGTCGATTCAAGAAGTATGATTGAACGTGTGCTGCGAGCAAATGTGATCAGACGACCGGCAACGGCTTGCGTCCGACGTACAGTGTTGCAATTCCAAAGGTGAGTGGCGTAAAGGTGACTTGTGACAATCCACACTCTTCCATCTTTACAGCAAGCGCTCGTCCATAGGGAAACTGCGAAACTGATTCAGGCAGGTAATTATAGGCCGCCTGACGATTTCGTGCGAAGATCTGGCCGATGCGTGGCAGCACGTACTTGAAGTACGTCCGATAGACCCAATTGAACAACGGATTTGTCGGCATCGAGAACTCAAGCACGGCGACACGACCGCCGGGTTGACAGACGCGGACCATTTCGCGCAACCCTTTTTCTGTGTTCGTCACATTGCGCAACCCGAACGCGACCGAAACAATCTGGAACAGGTTGTCGTCGAAGGGTAACTGCTGAGTATCCGCTTCTCGAAACGTCAGCGAAGCGGCCCCGGCCGAAATCTGCTTTGCAAAACGTTTGTCCCGTTTCGTCTCGGCGATTCGCAACATCTCTGGAGTGAAATCCGTGGCTTCAATCGGAATCTGGCCCTTTCCCGCTTTCCAGTAGGCCAGAGCCAGATCACCCGTACCTGTACAGACATCGAGGATCGGAGATGTTCCCTGAGGCGGGACGGCGCGAACTGTCCGCCATCGCCAGTAGACATCTACTCCCCCCGACAACAGATGATTCATCAGGTCATATCGACCCGAAATCTCGCCAAACATCTGACGAACACGGGCTTCAGACTTATCGACAGCAGGAAGCGTTGTTTGCATGGTAGCCTGGAAAAGAAGCGGAAAAAGTTAGCTTGCGACATCATTTCGGCATCAGTTGACATGTGCCGAACTGGAAGACTTCTTGTGGGGAAGTGCCCCATGTCGGGCACGCTGCGATCTACTCCTCGCGAATTCCAAATTCGTGCCAGCGTCCCTCCAGTTGGGCGAGCAGTTCTGCAGGCATTGCCAGCGGACGAGGGCTGCTGTGATGCCGAGTTTCCTCAGCGAACTTGCGAGTCGCATCGACCCCCAGTTTTCGCCCGACACCACGAACATCCGTTGATGGATCATCCATGAATGTCGGCCCATCGACACTGATCACGTCTCGCTCAGGATTCGCATACGATCCCACAGCAAACCAGACGTCCGCTTCACGCTGAACATTGACGTCGGCATCGACGATCACAATCACTTTGTTGAGACCGGCAAGTCGCGACCCCCACAGAGCATTCAAAACTTGTCTCGCCTGAAACGGATGATCCTTGCGGATGCTGACAAACAGCAGGTTCTGGCCAGCTCCCGCAAATGGCTGATGCAGATCGACGATTTCAGGAATGCTTGCCCTGGAGACAGCCAGGCGAAGTCGTTCGGCGGCCAGTCCAATCCACGACTCTTCCGACGGTGGTACCCCCGGAACGATGGACGGAAGCAGCGGGTTGGCGCGGTGCGTGATTGCCGTGACCTGAATGACCGGCAAGGGTTCTGCGGGAAGATAATGACCAGCAGGCCCGGCAATCGACGGGGCTTCGACCGGCTGCTCGGCATAGTCGATATACCCTTCGATCACGAACTCTGATGCTGCCGGAACTTCCAGTTCAATCGACCGTCCCTTCACCAGATCCAGTCCCGTCCCACGGAGCAATCCTCCCAGCAACAGCGATTCGGAGGGCGACACCAGTCCTCCAGCTGACATCAGGATCTGCGAGGGGTCTCCCCCCAGAGTAATTCCAATTGGGAACTGTCGCTGCAGGCGGACTGCCGTTTGCCAGTTTCTGGTGGCTGCGTGATAGCGATTCCAATGAGGAACGACCTGATTCTGTCCAACCACCTGAATCGGAAACCGTTCGACTGAGCGAAGCCCCGTTTCAGGATCCTGCGTCACAACATGAGCCGCTGTCATGACGGGATTCGCTTCGTCCGGCCAGTGACGAGGGATCGGCAAATCCCACAGGCTGACATCACGCCCCAGTTTGACGACCTGCTGGCAAACGGCGGTTTTGATGCTGCGGGGAGCAAATTTTGAAAGGTTCGCCGTCGGAGAAGTCAGTTTCAGTGCCTCAAGCCATCCTCCAGACTCCGAACGCAGCTGCCGTCCAAGCTTTTCGGTCAGTTGATCGAGTGAATCGATGCCGAGAGCCAGGCAGAGTCGATGTCGGCTTCCCATCAAATTGGTGATGACGGGCATCGAGCTGTTTTTCGGCTTTTCGAAGAGCAGGGCAGGGCCGCCATCCGGGGATTTGCAGACACGGTCCGTGATCGCTGCGATTTCCAGTCCCGTATCGACGGGAGCAGAGATACGTACCAGTTCCCCGGCGTCTTGAAGCCTTGAAACAAAATCGCTGAGGAATTCATGAGGCATATCGAATCTACTGCGAGTAAAAGCTCAATCCCCGTAAATCGCCGGGCGAACGGCAAACCCCAATCCGGGAAATCGGCCGCCGGATTATAGCAAGGTCGGCAGACTTGGCACTTCCCGACAGGAACGTTAACGTCCGTTCTCCAAGAATGGACGTCGTTTGCCGAGGAACGGCCTTCCCAGGCGCGTCAACGAATTTTGCTGCCCACAATCATTCTGTCGAATTCAAAATGGGATTCTCGGTTTGACGGCCTCCTGAAACGACTGCCACCAACGCCCTGATTTGCTGCGGAAACATCGTCATGCTGCAACGATACCTGATGGTCTGGCTGATTCTTTCGTCAGGGGTCTCATTCTTCTGGCCCATGCTTTTGCCGGGAGTCATTGATCCATTTCTTCCGGCCAAACATGCACTGACGGTCGCCATTTTTCTGGTCATGTTTGCCGTCGGCAGTGTCCTGCAGCTGGAAGAGGTCAAGGAAGTCGGTCGTCGCTGGCCTGCGGTGATCTTTGGTACATCCGTCCAGTACGGTTGTATGCCGCTGCTGGCCTATGTCATCGGACACGCCTTCGGGTTCGACAAGGTGACACTGCTGGGGGTCATCATGGTTGGATGCGTTCCCGGCGCGATGGCTTCGAACGTGCTGACGCTGACGTGTCGCGGTAACGTCAGCTATTCCGTGGCACTCACGACACTTGCCACCATGCTGTCTCCGATTGCCGTTCCACTGGCACTCTGGCTGACCCTGGATCTGAAGGGGGATTTCAAGGGTGAGTTTGAAATGCTGAATGTTTCCAAGCAGTTGATGCTGCAAGTCGTGATGCCGGTTCTGCTCGGTTTCGGGCTGCGGCGGATGTCGAGTCTCTTCGAAAAGGTGGCGGATCAATGGGGTGGAATCATCGCAAACCTGGCCATCCTCTGGATCATCGCAGCCGTCGTGGGACTGAATCGACAACGACTGGGTGAAGTGCTCGGATTCAAGAACGGCGGACTGATGGTGAGTGAACTGAAACTGCTGGTGGCCCTGCTTCTGATCAACGTTCTGGGATATCTGGCCGGATACGTCGCAGGCCTGATGGCAGGAATGAGCGATTCGATGCGCCGGGCTCTGACCCTGGAAATCGGCATGCAAAACTGCGGTCTGGGCACGACCCTGATCCTGCAACTGTTCCCAGGCGAAGAATATCGCGCGGCCGCAATTCCAACCGCAGCCTACACATTTGGCTGCGTCTTCACAGCGACGGTATTAGCGCAATACTGGTCCCGGATTCCGGCGGCCGATGAAGTGCCGGTGAACCAGGCCCCAGCCGACCCCGCAGTGACATAAATTGAAGAGGACACTCGTACGCCAGTGGCAACTACGGCGTTCGCAATCCCGTTTCGAGCGGTCCCCAAGTTGATAGCCTCGACGCTTTCCCCCCTCTCCCTCAGGGAGAGGGAGTGAAGAAGAAGAAGAAGAAGAAGAAGAAGAAGCGGCTATTCTTCAGCAGGCTTCTTCTTCGCAGCCTTTTTCGCTGCTTTCTTTTTGGCGACCTTCTTCACCGGTGCAGGTGCCGCACCTTTTGCAGTCCGTCCGCCACGACCTCGCTTGGTCGCAGGGCCGCGAGCGGCTCGTTCGGCCAGCAATGGCAGAGCTTCCTCAAGGGTGACCTGCAATGGATCGCGTTCCTTGGGGATCGTTGCGTTGACCTTGCCGTGCTTGATGTACGCTCCATAGCGTCCTTCGTACACTGCGACCGGTTCGTTGTCGTCGGGATGTTTCCCCAGTTCCTTCAGTGGCAGAACCGGGGCTTTAGTTTTTTTTGCTGCGATCAATTCCAGCGCACGCGGCAGATCGACGGTCAAAACATCGTCGGTCTTGCCCAGCGACGCGAACACCTTTTCGTGCTTCACATAGGGACCGTACATGCCGATCCCCGCATTCACCACGTGACCGGTTTCTGGATGTACTCCCAGTTGTCGCGGTAGACTGAGATAGGCCATCGCCTCTTCGAACTGAACCGTCTGAGGATCGCGTCCCTTGGGAATGGAGACTCGTTTCGGCTTGGTTCCGTCTTCTCCAACTTCTCCCAGTTGCAGATAGGGACCAAATGGACCAACGAGCAGGAAGATTGGAAGTCCCAATTCCGGGTGAATTCCCAGAGACTGGGGACCTCGCTGCTTCAAATCGATCAGTTTCTCGGCCACATCATTCGTGATGTCTGCCGGTGCCATATCCGGGGGAATCGATGCCGTGACAGGCTGGCCGTCGCGTTCTGATTCCAGATACGGACCGAATTTCCCGACGCGAATTCTCGAGTTGAGACCATCGAAAATCAGCGTACAGGCCAGACGCGGATCAATCGACTCTTCTTTCGTCTTGACCATTTCGTCCAGGCCAGTCGCGCCCAGATAGAACTGACTCAGATACTGCTGGCGATGGCCTTCCCCATTGGCAATATCGTCCAGATCCTGCTCCATCTTGGCGGTAAAGCCCAGATCGACCAGGTTTGGAAAGTAGTTCTCCAGCAGTTTTGTAACAGCGAACGCAGTAAACGTCGGGACAAGTTGATTGCCCGTTTTGACCACGTATTTGCGATCCTGAACAGTTCCAATGATCGAAGCGTACGTACTCGGACGGCCGATGCCATCCGCTTCGAGCGCTTTAACCAGCGTCGCTTCGGTATATCGGGCCGGTGGCTTGGTTTCGTGGCCAACGGATTCGAGGGAGTTGCAACCCAAGCCATCACCTTCGGCCAGGGGGGGCAGGGCGGCTTCGGTATCGTCGAGAGCGGCTTCAGGATCATCGACCCCTTCGACATACGCTCTAAAGAAGCCTGGAAATTCGACATGGCGACCGGTCGCCCGGAACTCGGCGTTGTCGACATGGATGATCGCGGTCTGGAAGCGTAATTGCGCTTCCGCCATCTGAGTAGCAACCGTTCGCTTCCAGATCATGGCGTACAGCGCCGCTTCGCGTCCGCTCAGCCCATGTTCTTCAGCCGTCTTCATTTCCGTCCCGGCCGGTCGGATCGCTTCGTGTGCTTCCTGAGCGTTTTTTGTCTTGGTCGAGTACTGGCGAGGCTCCGGGCTGAGGTACTCGTCCCCATAACGATCTTTCACGCACGACCGGGCCGCATTGATCGCTTCCTGTGACAGGTTGACGCTGTCAGTACGCATATAAGTGATCAGCCCGTCTTCATACAGCCGCTGAGCCGTCTGCATGGTTTCCCGGGCCGACATATTCAACTTACGGTTTGATTCCTGTTGCAGGGTACTCGTCGTAAACGGGGCATAGGGCTTACGCGTCTGCATCCGCGTTTCGACAGCAGCGACTTTCCACGACTGCGTCTTCAGGCGGGCTTCAAGGTCCCGAGCGGTCGTTTCATCGAGCAGAACGGCTTCGACATCGGCCTTCAGGCGGCCTGTATGCTCATCGAAATCCTTGCCACTGGCGACTCGCTTGCCGTCGATGGAACTCAGCCATGCGTCAAAGGTTGCGCCCGATTTTGTGCCGAGTGTCGACTTCAGGTCCCAGTAGGTCCCGGAACGAAACGCCAGTCGCTCCAGTTCCCGCTGGACGAGAATACGGACGGCCACAGACTGAACTCGCCCCGCCGACAACCCGGGAGCAACTTTTTTCCAGAGCAGGGGGCTGAGTCGGTAACCATACAGTCGATCGATGACGCGACGCGTTTCCTGGGCGGCGACCAGGTTGGTATCGAGATCGCGAGTCTGCTTGATGGCCTCCTTGATGGCCTCCTTGGTGATTTCCGAGAACACCATCCGTTTAACAGGGACTTTGGGCTTCAGGATTTCCGACAAATGCCAGCCGATACTCTCTCCCTCGCGGTCCTCGTCCGTCGCCAGAATAAGTTCGTCAGCATCCTTGAGAGCCGCTTTCAGCTCGCTGACCAGCTTCTTCTTTTCCTTAGGAACGATGTAGAGGGGTTCGAAATTATTTTCGATGTCGACCCCGTATTTGGCGAGGTTTGACTTCAAGGCCTTGATTTCAGCGGGGATGTCGGCAGCACTTTCGGGCAGGTCGCGCACATGCCCCATGCTGGCCATGACTATATAGTCCGAGCCGAGATACCCGCCAATCTTTCGTGCCTTGGCCGGTGATTCGACGATGACCAGTTTCTTGGATGATTTGCCTGCCACCATGAAGTTCCAACTAAAGTCAAAAATCAAAAACTCAAGTCAACCAACGGCCCGTTACCCGCACTGAATGGTGCCGGTCGCATCCCGAATAGTAAAGGGAGCGACCGGAATCCGAGGGGAGCCTTCCCCTCCGACCGCGAGCATAATCGCCCCTGAATCGCGTCAGGGACGACTTGAAACGATCTCGATTTTTACCGGATCAATCTTGTCCAGCCCCCGCTGCTTCTCTTGTGCGGTCGGTCAGCAAAGCTACAATGCGACCGACTGTGCGGGAATTCCAATAAGGGATTGTGCGCCGGTCTGTCAAGCGTTGCCGTCAAGGAGGGGACATTCGTCTCACAGTTGGAAACGCTCGCCGCCACCGACGTCCAGGTAAAGGATGCCTTACATGACAATGCAGTTTCTGGCTTCGGTTCGTCGCAATCAGAAGCAGTGGATGGTCGTCTTGACGATCCTCTCAATCTTCGCGTTTTTGTTCGACGATGTCGTTCGAGGTGCGAACAATCTGACTTCCGGTTCCACGGCACTGTTCTTCGCAGTCCTGTGTGCCGGGGGGATGTCCATTATTGGTTATCCCCGCAGACATACCGTAATGTTCGGTGCCATCGGTTTCGTTGTTGGCGGCGGGGCGGCATTGATCGGTTCGTCGTTTGCGGGACCAAGGCCTGTCGTTCGAACCAGTGTTGGCAATCTAACCGGCGAGCAAATCGGTCGGATGCAGCAGCAGCGACAAAAAATCCACCGATTCCTGGCAATTGCCGGCGATAAAATTGGTGCTGCGGGGCAGATCCCTAATTTTGGCGATCCGACCCAGGTGGCGATGGTTTCCCATTCGATCCTGCGCCAGGAAGCTCGCCGGATGGGGGTTTCGGTGTCGGACGAAGCCGTCAACGCATTCCTGAAAAACGCGACACAGGGCAAGTTGACCAAGAAAGATTATTTCGCCGCACTCAAAGAATCGGAATTCAGTGAATCCGAACTGTTTGACGCGATTCGGCATGAACTTGAGGCCCAGCTCGTCGGACGCCTGATGACTCCCCCGGCGACCGAAGACCGAATGCTGTCGCTCTTTTCGAATGGACAACTGGGCCGAGTGGCTCAGGTCTCACCCGAAATGGCTTGGGAAAATTTTCGCCGGCTGAATGTCCGTCAGGAACTCTCGGCGGTGGCCATTCCCGTCAGCGAATTTGTGAAGCAGGTTCCAGAACCCTCGGATACCGAACTGCTGAAATATTTCGACGAAAGAAAGAAGCGGTATGGTGATGATCGTGGTAACCCAGGTTTTCTGGAACAGCCAAAGGTGAAACTCGGGTATCTCGTCGCTTCAGACCTCAATCTGTACGAAAAGGGATTGACTGACGCGACCGATCAGGAAGTCGTCGACTACTACAATGCTCACCGCGAAGATTACCGTATTCGCGAAGTCCCAGACTTCCCGGATTCGCCTCCGTCGCTTAAGAGTGGGGCGGAGTCGATCACCCCTGAGGCCCCCGCAGACGCAACGGCTCCTGCAAACACACCCGTGGAAACACCGGCTCCTGCAGCGGAAAAGCCTGCAAACGAAGCCCCCGCCAAAGATGCCAAACCTGCGCCAGATTCGAAGGAAAATGGTGATGAAAAGAAGGCTGAGGACAAGCCGAAGCTGAAAGAAAAAGCCGTACCGGAAAATCCATGCGGTGAAGACGAACCCAAAAAGGAAGAGAAGAATCCGGAAGCCAAACCTGCTGACAGTGACGCCAAGCCAGAGGTGAAGCCCGCTGACGCTGAATCCAAGCCCGCTGACAAGGGGGATGTCACACCTCCCGCCCCCGCACTCCCTTCAGACAACGAAGGCCCCAAGCTGACACCACCATCCGCGGGATTTGGCCCAGGGAATTTCAGCCCGCTGGCTCCTCCGAAGTACCGTGACCTGAATGATGACCTGAAGCTGGAAATCCGTGAAAAGCTCCTGCGCGATAAGGCTTTCGCCAAAATGTCAGCAGCTGCGGACGCGGCGTTCCAATTCATGATTGATCTGAGCCTCAAGCTTCCCGTAAATCCCAAGGAACGTGCGACTGCAACAAAAGACCTCGCCGAAAAATGCAAGAAATATGCTGCCGACAAGGGTTTGGAATACGTCGAAACCAAAGCCATGACGTATCTCGAATTGCGAGACTCGATGGACGATCGAATTGGCAGCGCGACAGAAACTGTCAGTGCTTCCAGCGCTCGACGCAATGTCCGAACAGTTGCTGATATTGTCTTCGAGCCAGAAACAACGGGTCGTTCCTATCGAGTGACGACGTACTCGCCACAACGTGCCGATTCGCCAAAAATGCGTTACTCGTACTGGCCGATCGAGCATATTCCCGCCAAGGAACCTGACCTGAAGAACGAAGCGACCCGCCAGCTTGTGGTGGATGCCTGGAAGTTTGAGAAGGCTCGAGCCTTGGCTGAAGTCCGAGCCAAGGAGCTCGCCGAAATCGTCAAGAAGATGCCGACGGATATTCCCGCAGCACTTTCCGGCCAGACGATTAATGGAACAAAGGACTCTCCCGCAGTGACGGTCCGCGAATCCTCGAAGTTTTCCTGGCTGCGTACCTCACAAAGCGTCCCTTCGATGGGTTTGCCACGTCCCGAAGAGTCGGAAATCGATAACGTCGAGCATGCAGGATCCGAGTTTATGAAGCTGATCTTTGAACAGCTCGGCGAAGGAGATGTCGGGGTTGGCCTGAACCGACCGAAAACAGTCTTCTATGTCGTCCGCGTTCATGATCGCGACGGATCTGGACCAGACGGTGGAGTTGCCTTGCAACGACTTCGGGAGCAGTTCATGAAGGAGCGGGCAACTGCAGAAGCTCCGAAGCAGGGATTCAGCTTCCCGACAGCATACGACTTCCTGACCGCCGAGATTCAGAACTTCCTGGATGGGCGTTGGCGTCAAAGCTTTGAAAAGCGATTTGCCATCACCTGGGAAAAAGTCGATTCCAATGGCAGTGACGTTGAATCGGAATGATTTGTCTGGTTTTGTTTGGAATTGTGTGAGCATTCACATCATTCGCTGACGCCGCAGGTTACGGCGTCAGCGACGAGTGAATCGATGGGGAAATCCTCAACGAGGCAACGGTTCTGGCTTGGGTTGCTTGCAAGATCCAACATCGAGCATCAGAATTCCGTATTCTCTTGCACGTTGGTGCTGACTTTCCCATTTTCCTGACCTGCTTTCGTGAGATGCGACTCCATGAGTGACTCGTCGGGTGCGATGATTGAAGCGATCGGTC
>CAZSTW010000028.1:13038-14142 GCA_964609845.1 uncultured Planctomycetaceae bacterium
ACTCAAAACATCAGTTTTTCTGTCCCGCGTGGGCAGGTTGCCGCGTTTCTGGGCCCGAACGGAGCCGGAAAATCGACAACCATGAAGTTATTGACCGGCTTTCTGGCCCCCAGCGAAGGGGTTGCGAAAATCGGTGGCTATGATGTCTCGACCGATCGGATCAAGGCTGCGGAGATTCTGGGTTACCTCCCCGAAAATGGCCCGCTTTATCTGGAAATGACTCCGTCCGAGATCCTCAAGTTTCTGGGAGCAGCCCGTGGAATGTCGGGCGGCCAACTGTCGGAACGGCTTGAGTTTGTCGCCACCAAATGTTCGCTGAAGGGGGTCTGGGGTAAGCCGATTGCGAAGCTGTCCAAAGGGTATCGGCAGCGAGTCGGAATGGCCCAGGCGTTGCTGCATGATCCTCAGATTCTGATTCTCGACGAACCCACCAGCGGTCTGGATCCCAACCAGACTCATGATGTCCGGGAATTGATTCTCAGCCTGGCAAAGACCAAGACAATTCTGTTGTCGACGCACATCCTTACGGAAGTGCGAGCGGTCTGTTCCCGCGTCATTCTGATCAATGAAGGTCGGCTGGTTCTGGATGGGACTGTCGACGATCTGGATCAGGGAAGCCAGGGAATGGAAGGCAGGTTCCGCGAACTGACTGGTGCCAGCCGGTAGTTGCGAAAGCCTTCCTGATTGAGCACCAGACCACACGGTTGGTCGAGGCCTCAAGTGCAATGTGCTTTGCTGCATGGTTATGTTTTCCGGGAACGGAGACAGACCCAGATTGCAGCAGGGCGTACAAGTGTGTGTTGACCGAGTGTTAATTTGTTGTATCCGAGATTTCTTCGAGGTTTCCTGTCAGATGCGAAGTCACGTCGTATTTGCCGTCTTTAAGCGGAACTTCTGGAGCTACTTCTCCGGGGTCATCGGTTATTTGTTCATCGTCGTCTTCGTTCTGCTGGGAGCGTTCGCCGCGTTCCAGCCGAAGTTCTTCGTGAACAACGTCGCCAGCCTGGATCAGCTCAACGACTGGTTCCCTCAATTGCTGCTCTTCATCATTCCTGCCATCACGATGGGGGTTTGGTCCGAAGAACGGAAACTGGGTACCGAAGA
>CAZSTW010000028.1:14279-36149 GCA_964609845.1 uncultured Planctomycetaceae bacterium
CGAAGAGTTGCTTTTCACCCTGCCGGTCTCTGACCTGGAAGTGATGATTGGCAAGTACCTGGCGGTCATTTCGGTCTACTCAGTAGCACTGCTGTTTTCGCTGACCCACGCGGTTGTGCTGCGTGTCATCGGACATCCTGATCCCGGAGTTCTGGCCACAACTTATTTTGGCTACTGGCTGGCGGGATGCGCTCTGCTCAGTGCCGGCATGATGGCTTCCTATCTGACAAGCAGTGCCACTGTCGCATTCATCCTGGGTTCGATGATGTGTATGGCACCCGTGTTTGTTGGACAAATCCCATTGCAGTTCTTCGAGCAGATGAGTGTTGCCCGACAGTTCGAACCGATGGGGATCGGTCTGGTCGCACCACGAAGCGTGCTGTATTTCATTTCCATCGTAGTTTTGATGCTGTACGTGAACCTCGTGCTCATCGGCCAGCGGCACTGGCGGGGTGGTTCACGTGGCACGGCCATGGGACTGCAATACCTGGTTCGCGCCGTTTCTCTGGGCGTCATCCTGATCAGCGTCAATGTCCTTGCAGCCAACTTTAATCGCCCGTTGGATTTCACAGCAGAGCACGTCTTCAGCGTGACTCCAACGACCAGCGGACTGCTCGGGAAACTCTCAGACAAGCGTCCCGTAACGATTCAGGCGTTCATCAGCCGGGATGTCCCACGTGACTACGTTCAGGTCAAAACAACGCTGCTGGGATTGCTGGGCCAGTACGAACAGGCCAGCCATCGTAACGTCACAGTGCGTATCGTCACCGTCGATCCCGCGAGTGTTCAGGCGGATGAAGCGAAAAAATTTGGAATCGAAGGACGAAAAGTCCAGTCGGAGCGAGCAGGTGCCGTTCGAGTGGATGAAGTCTATCTGGGAGCCGTCATCAACTGCGGGGCGAATGAAGTCGTCATTCCGTTCTTCGATGTCGGTCTGCCTGTTGAATACGAACTGACACGATCCGTCTGGACCGTAGCTGGAGAAAAACGCCGCACGGTCGGGGTGCTTGAAACCGACGCCAAGGTCAACGGCGGCTTTGACATGGCTTCATTCCGCAGCAATCCAGAATGGCGGATCATTACGGAACTGAAAAAACAGTACAACGTCGAAACTGTTTCGCCCGCAGGCCCGATCGATGAATCGAAGTATGACGTGCTTCTGGCCGTGATGCCTTCGTCACTCGGCCAGAATGAGATGAAGAACTTCGTCGATTACGTCAAGAAGGGGAAGCCGGTCCTGGTCTTCGATGATCCGCTGCCATTTACATCAAATCCCCAGTTGGCTCCGCGCCAGCCAAAGCCGCGGGCCGGCGGAAATCCGATGATGCAGATGGGGCAGCCGAACGAACCCAAAGCCGATGGAGGCAAGGCAACCTCGCTCGTTAATGCGCTTGGGATCCAGTGGATTTATGATCAGGTGGTTTTCGATTACACCGCCATGACACTGCATCCCGAATGGGGTGAAATGCTGCGGCCGGAAATCGTTGCTATCAGCCGCAAAAGTGGAGTCGACGCCGCCTTTAACCCAAAGAGCGAAGTGACGTCAGGTCTGCAGGAAATGTTCCTGTTCTATTCGGGAACCATCCGGCCTCGAGAAGGCAGCAAACTCGAATTCACACCACTCCTGCTGACAGGCAGACGGTCTGGATTGCTCCAATGGAATGACCTCGTCAAGAGCAACTTCATGGGTGGGATGCAGGTCGACGAAGATCCTGTCCGGACCATTGACGATGATTTCCATGTGGTGGCTGCCGAAATCGTTTCCCCCAAGGATGCAACCGAAAAAATCAACGTGATTTACGTTGCCGACTCGGACGTGATTGCCGACTGGTTCTTCTTCGTTCGCGAACGCAAGCAGTTCCATCTGAACCTGGACAACGTCACATTCGTTCTGAACGCTGTTGATCACCTGGCGGGTGACACTTCTTACATCGAACTGCGTAAGCGACGCGCCAAGCATCGTACGCTGGAAAAGATCGAAGAGCAGACCGCCAAGTATGTCGAACAATCGGCCAAAGACCGCCAGCAGGCATCCGACGAAGCGAAGAAGTCGCTGGCCGATGCACAGAAGCGGTTTGCGGAAAAGGTCGACAAGATCAAGAACGATCAGGAGATGGATGACCAGACCAAGATGATCCAGTTGTCAATTGCCCAGCAGGAAGAACGACGCCGGATCGAAGTCGAAGAGACTGTCATCAACCAGCGCAAAGAACAAAGCATTGAACGCAGCAAGGTGGAATCTGATCGCAAGGTTCGATTTGTCGAGGGACTCTACTTCGCGGGAGCGGTGATTGCCTCGCCAATTCCGGCTCTGCTGCTGGGAATCTTCGTTCTGATTATGCGACTGGCGAACGAGAACACGACGATTGCCCCGACCCGTCGCCGTGATTGAAGCTGATTTCACTGTTTTGTTTTGGATTGACCGTTCACTCATTTATCACGCAGGAACTTCGTCATGAGCGAATCCCAGCGAACTTTAATTTTTGTCGGCGTGGCACTGGCTTCAGGCGTCTTTGCCTGGTTCGCCGGCCCGTCAGCTCCCAAGCCGAGCACTGAAATTGTTGGTGTGGGAGACCTTTTCTACCCGGACTTCAAGGACGCTGACGCTGCCAAGTCGATGGAAGTTGTCAACTACAATCCTGACACCGCTTCGGTCCGTCCGTTTGCCATCGTGCAGGATAAGTCCGGCCTTTGGCGTATCCCTTATGCTCATAACTACCCCGCAGACGGTAAAGAACGTCTCGCCAAGACCGCGACTGCGATGATCGGCATCAAGAAGGAAGCCTATGCGGGAAGCCGCGAGGCAGAACACGCTGACTTTGGTGTGCTTGACCCCAAATCTGACAGCGCGGCAGATCTGAAAGGGATCGGTAATCGAATTACCCTGAAGGATGGCGATGGCAAAGTCCTGGCCGACTACATCATCGGGAAAGAAGTGAAGGGGCGTGCCGGAATGCACTACATCCGTCGCCCTGATGACAAGAAAACCTATATCGCCAAGCTTGATATCCCCGTCTCGACAAAGTTTGCTGACTGGATTGAGGCAGACCTGCTGAAGATCGATGCCGCTCGACTGAATTCCGTCACAATCAACACGGATACAGTGGACCTGAACCAGGGGGCCTTAATTGAAGGAGAAACAAACCAGTTGACCCGGAAGTCGGCCACGGACAACTGGACGCTGCCTGGAATCGATGAGGCCAAAGAAGAATTGAATCAGGAAGAGATCCGTAAGCTCGTTTCTTCTCTGGATGAATTGAAGATCGTCGGTGTCCGACGCAAGCCAGCCGCTTTGATCAAGGGGCAACTGGACCAGATTACGCAATTGGATTTGCAGACGAAGGGATTTTATCCACAACCCACCCGTAAGCCGGGTGGGGTTCGGCTGGTTCCCAAAGACGGTAACGTCGTCGCAGTGACAGATCAGGGCGTCGCTTACGAACTGAAATTCGGCGAGATTTTCAGTGGATCCGATGAAGAAGTGGAAGTCGGCTTCGCCTCAAAGGAAGACGACAAAGACGAAAAGAAAGAGAAGAAGGAAGAACCGAAATCCGCCCAGAAGAGTCGTTATCTGATGGTGACGGTTTACTTCGACGCGGATGGCCTGGGGCCAAAGCCGACAGCCCCGACAAAGCCTGAAGAGCCTACAGAAGCTGCGCCAGCGGAAGACGATCCTGCCGATGCTTCGGCACCGACAAATACAGCTCCTGATCCCAAGGCGCTTCATGCCGCAGCCTTGGCGAAGTATGAGTCGGATCAGAAGAAGTATGAATCAGACCTCAAGGCCTACCAGACCAAGATCAAGGATGGCGAAAAACTCGTCAAGGAACTAAACGCCCGGTTTGCGGAGTGGTACTACGTCGTCTCGGGAAACAGTTTTGAAAACCTGCGTCAAGGTCGCAAGACGCTAGTGAAGGACAAGACCGCTCAAGCCAATCCCGCGGACGGTGCCACACAGATCCCCGGATTGCCTCCCGGACTGAAGCTTCCCGCACAGCAAGACTGAGTCGGCGGACAAACACAGACGGCGAATATGGGTCGCGCATCGGGCGCGAGTCTACGATTTTTCGATTTTGGCCGGACAAGATATTGTCGCGCGAATTTGGCCCATTTTGGCCAAAATCGAAAAACCGACTCCAATTACTCTGGTATCATTGACGGCCGTCAGCGGTCCCCAGAAACCACCATTTCGCCAGGGGATCAGTCTTGTAGAAGTTCAACATCAGGCGAGCGACCTTCGTTCGTCCCGCTTCCGAAGGGTGAGTTCCATCACTCGCCAGGTCATCGCGTGTATAAACCAACTGGTCCGACTTTCGCGGTGAAGTTCCATCAGCCCACAAATAGGGTCCCCACAAGAGCAGTGGCGCTTTGACGGCTCCCTGCTCAGCATCAAAATTCAATGCGGTGTTGCCCCGAATCTGGTCCTGAATCAGCCAGCGGACGACAAACGCTGATTCGTACGCGTATGGTTCCGGATTCAGTGCATTCCCTGCATAGCCCGCGTAAATTCGACTCGACAAATACACGATTCGAAGATTGGGGAATCGAGACTTTGCATTCTGAATGACCGCTTGCGTGTCCTGCTCCAGCTTCTTGCCATGTACGGCGAGCGATCCACTCGGCCCCTTGTTGGCCAACTTGATCCACGCCACCTGGACCTGCCGGGGAGAAACACCAGCGCGAGTGAGATTCTGTTCGGCGACAGTCCATGGACGTGCATCAGCGGGAGCCCACTCCGCCATCGCCTGCCCACCCTGTGCGCAATCAACAATCGTTAGATTCGTGGACTTGGCAGAATCCGCATCTGCCAGTTGCTTGAACCGCGAAAATTCCTGAGTCGCATTGGACATGCTGATCGAAACAAAGACGATCCGCCCATTTGCAGCCGGTTCGCCGCTCGCGTTCAGAGGTCGGATCCTGGATAACTGAGCCAGGGCCGCCTTTTCATGATCTGCGGGGGGCTTATTCTGTCCATCGCCGTACAGTCCGCCATCTTCTCCTTGATAGCGGTCTGTGGCACTCATCTCGGTGAGCGGGACCAATCCTGTCTTCTCACGCGGAGCGGGTGCTGATGGAGTTCCTGTCCCCTGTCGCGCAGCCATTGCTCGACGCAAATAAAGCTCTTCATCCTCAGTCAGTTTGCCGCCGTTTTGACGCTTCTGAAATAACTGTCGAGCCCGATCAAAGTCGATTTTTTCACCCTGCGCAGCCGTGGGCTCCCCTGGTTTCGACGGATTTTGAGAATTCTGGCGAGCGGCCTGGGCACGGCGCACGTAGGCCTCCTCATCAGCGGTCAGTTTTTCGCCCGTCTGACGTTTCTGGAACAGTTCCCTGGCCCGCGCGAAATCAATCTTTTCAGCCCCTGGCGGCGGTTCCTGCTGAGCCCAGACCACAACCGGATTGGCCAAACAGCCTGCCAGAGATACACCCAGCAGAATGACCGATGAAATAGCTGCGTTTCGCATCATTCGCGAGGCCTGATGAAAGTGGAAGGTAAACGTTTTTGGTTCAGTACGAACCAATCAACACCACGGCCGCTGGAATGTTCCGCCAACGGAGTCCCGCACGATATCGCATTCACAATCATTGATTCCATCACCAAAACGCGTTCCAGGCAGCAGATTTATTGCAAATTTCCCACTTCCAGACCGGCAGACTCCGCAGCGACTCGCCGGAAAACTTCGCCTCTTGGGAACATTCCGCAAATTCGCTCGTTTCCTGCGGTTTACACAACTGGGGAAACCCGGTATATCTGCTCCGCGCCGCAGCCTGACAACGGCGTCCGGCTAGGTGTCTGACTCAAGACGGTCAGGTGCCGTGGTGGAATTACGATTGATCTGCTACGAAGGAGTGCAGCGTGGCGTCGGTTGAAGAGGTCAAAGAAAAAGTCATCAGCATCGTCAGTGAACAGCTCAACATCCCCAAGGATGACATCAAGCTGGAAAGCGCGTTTATTGCTGATTTGAAGGCCGATTCGCTCGATCTGGTCGAACTCGTCATGGAATTCGAAGACGAATTTGGCGTACAGATTCCAGAAGCGGAT
Organism: uncultured Planctomycetaceae bacterium; assembly: GCA_964609845.1. GTDB lineage: Bacteria > Planctomycetota > Planctomycetia > Planctomycetales > Planctomycetaceae > Schlesneria. The sequence continues at coordinate 20,323 of CAZSTW010000028.1, forward strand.
CAGGACAAAATCCAAACCGTCGGCAATGCCGTCAATTATATTATGGAGAAGCAGTGACGGATGGCCAGACGCGTCGTCGTGACAGGGATGTCGGTTGTCACCGCGCTCGGGAGTGATGTCCCGGAGTTCTGGGACAAGTTGTGCGCCGGTAAAAGCGGCGTCAGCCGACTCGAGCGATTCGATTGCTCCGACTTCAAAGTGAACTTTGGAGGCGAAGTCAAAGACTTTCGCCCTGAAGACCATTTTGATGGTAAGGAAGCCAAACGACTCGATCGTTTTTCGCAATTCGCCCTTGCGGGGGCTCAGAAGGCGGTCCGCCAGAGTGGGATCGACTTCAGTGCGGAACCCGATCCTTATCGTTGCGGCGTCATTATCGGGAGCGGAATCGGTGGACTGAACGAGATCGAAGAGCAGCATGCCAAGCTGTTCGATCGCGGTCCGTCGCGCGTTTCCCCGTTCATGATTCCCAAGCTGATGGTAAACGCCGCCAGCGGGAATATCTCGGTCTTCTGGAAGCTGAAAGGCCCCAGCAGTGCCGTAGCGACCGCATGTGCTTCAGCCAGTAACGCTATCGGCGATGCTTTTCGATTGATTCAGCATGATGTCGCCGACGTCATGATTACCGGCGGTAGCGAAGCCGCAATCACTCCGATGGGGCTTTCCGGTTTTGCCCGCATGGGTGCACTCTCCACACGCAATGACTCTCCCGAAAGCGCAAGTCGCCCGTTTGATCGCGACCGTGACGGTTTTGTGCTCGCCGAAGGGGCTGGGGTGGTCGTGCTGGAAGAATATGAGCACGCCAAGCGCCGTGGAGCAGAAATCCTGGCGGAAGTCCTGGGTTACGGAATGTCCTCAGACGGGTCTCATATGACTGCACCCGACCCTGAAGGTGCAGGAGCAGCTCGAGCCATGAGCGATTCGCTCAGGGACGCTCGTCTCAATCCGGAACAGGTTGCCTATATTAACGCGCACGGAACCAGTACACCGCTGGGTGATAAAGCCGAATCCAACGCCATCAAGCGAGTTTTCGGAGCTTACGCGAAAAATGGACTTTGCGTGTCGAGCACGAAAAGCCAGTTGGGACACCTGCTGGGTGCCTCGGGTGGAGTTGAGTTCATTATTTCTGTCTTGTCGTTGTTGAATCAATTGGTTCCCCCAACCATCAACATCGAAAATCAGGATCCGGACTGCGACTTGGATTATGTTCCGAACACCGCCCGGTCGATCAAGCTGGATCGGGTACTATCCAACAGCTTCGGATTTGGGGGACACAACGCTTGCCTGGTGGTCGGACGGCCCAACTGATGGCAGAATCGGCGATTGTACCTGTTGGCAACCAGGCGAATCAGCCCATCACATCGGACCTTACAGATATATCAGGTGCCGTAAGACCCCGGTCTGGGTTGCAAAACGCCAAAAATTCGACTCTTCTATGAGGGTTCCGATTGGGCTCGTGAAAGGGCTCATCCTTCAGCGAGGTGTCTGGAATTCGCAAACGGAGTGCCGACGAGGGGTTTCCTCGCTAGATTCCAAACGCGAAGTCTGATTCCTGCCGCAGTCTGAGAGAAAATGAACCAGCCACTGTCAACACGCGAAGTCGTCATCACCGGAATTGGTATTGTCAGCCCCATTGGGATTGGCGTGGACCCTTTCTGGGAAAACCTGAATGCCGGTCGATCAGGCGTTCATCACTGCAAAATCTTCCCGATCACAGCATCACCCGATTCTGTCGGCGCTGAAGTCAGCGATTTCACTGACGAATCGGCGCGAAAGGTCTACCTGAAGGATCAGCGGAAGAACCTCAAGGCGATGTGCCGCGAAATTCAGTTAGGTGTCGCATCAGCCAGCCTGGCCCTGCAACATGGTGGCGTCGATCTGGGTGCGATTGACCACGAACGCCTGGGTGTTGAATTCGGAGCGAACCTGATGCTGAGTGCTCCAGATATTCTGGAAACCAGCGTCATGGAATGCTGTGATCCCCCTGGTTCGACCCATTTCGAATTTGGCAAATGGGGACAGACGGGCCTCGGGAAAATGGAGCCACTCTGGCTGCTCCGATATCTCCCCAACATGCCAGCCTGCCATATCAGTATTTCTGCCGACGCACGTGGCCCAAGCAACTCGTTGACCATGGATGACGCTTCTGCAGGCACCGTCATCGGCGAGGCCCGTCGTGTCCTGCAGCGTGGACACGCCGACATCATTATTACCGGGACGACCGGAACAACACTGCATCCCATCAAGACGTTGCACCTGGAATTGTGGCACGATCTGGCCCGAACCCCGGCCGAACCCGAACGCCGTTGTCGCCCCTTCGAATTGAATCGATCAGGACGCGTTGTTGGCGAAGGCGCCTGCACGTTTATTCTGGAAGAGCGAGAGCACGCCCAGCGGCGCGGCGCAAAGATCTGGGGCAGGGTTCTTGGAACCGGTTCGTCCTGTGTCGTCAGCCCCACGGGGGTTGTCGGAACACGTACGGCCCTGGCGAACGCCATGCGTCTGGCGCTGCGTGATGCCGGACTGACGCCAGATCAGATCGGCCACATTAACGCTCACGGCCTGGGGACCAAATCGACAGATATCGAAGAATCCAAGGCGATTCTGGACGTCTTCGGAGACGACCTGGGTCGCAAGATCCCAGTGACAGCCCTGAAAAGCTTCCTGGGGAACTCAGGAGCAGGTTCTGGCATGATGGAACTTGCTGGTTCCCTGCTAGGCCTGACTCGTGGCCTCATCCCGCCAACGCTGAACTACGAAGTTCCTGATCCTGAATGCCCGCTGAACATCGTCAGCGGCAAGCCACAGCCGACCGATAACAAGATCGTTCTGAAGATCAATGTGACCCGTATGGGCCAAGCGAGCGCCTCGATTGTTGAAGCGGCTTAACGCACTGCAGCATGCCCCTGCAGAAAGGGGACGTGTCCGCAGTAGCAAGTTCGCCACCAGCCAAAGGTTTCAGGCTTGAGACCTGCCAAGGCCTGCGCGACCGCAGGGCAGGGAAGCTCCTCAACCTTGAGTTCTGTCCCGACCTTGCACTGCCACAGTAATGGCACCGCAAGCACGTGATCGTTTCAGTCAAAACAAAAACACAGGGCCGAAGCCCTGTGTTTTTGTCGTTTCCGTTGCAGTAATTCCCGCGCTACAGGATCTGCTTGATCCGTGCCAGGAAGTCGGCGTTGCTGGGGAATCTCTGGAGCGTCTTGGTGAGTTGCTCCATGGCTTCCACAGGGCTCATCGAAATCAGGCTGCGACGCAGCAGGGTTACACCTTCGAGAACATCGGGGGACAGGATTTTTTCTTCGCGGCGCGTTCCAGATTTGGTGATGTCGATCGATGGCCAGATTCTCCGGTCGGCCAGGTCGCGGCTGAGGACCATTTCCATGTTCCCCGTCCCTTTGAATTCCTGGAAAATCGCATCGTCCATGCGGCTGCCTGTTTCAATCAGGGCTGTACCGACAACAGTCAACGAACCACCTTCGTCAAACTGACGAGCCATACCGAACATCTTCTTCGGCAGATCCATCGCCTTAACGTCCAGACCGCCAGTTCCCGTGCGACCTGAATTCGTCCACTTGTTGAACGCTCGCGCCGTTCGCGTGATGCTGTCCAGCAGCAGGAAGACATCACGTCCCGCCTCAGCCATTCGCTTGGTTCGTTCAAACACCAGCTGGCTGACACGAATATGGTTCTCGACTTCACGGTCCAGCGACGACGCGACGACTTCACCGTTCACACGGCGACGCATTTCGGTCACTTCCTCAGGACGTTCGTCGATCAACAGCACAATCAGATAGATATCAGGATAATTCTTGCTGACGGCGTCGGCAATCTCCTGCAGCAACATCGTCTTGCCAGTCCGCGGCGGAGCCACGATCAGGGCTCGCTGCCCCTTGCCGATCGGAGTCAGCAGGTCCATCACCCGCATCGTGATCGGCGTCGGCCCCGTTTCCAGCCGGATCTGTTCGTGTGGATTGACTGGGGTCAGTGCATCGAAGTTCTTGATTTCGGCGTAAAGCTCTGGCAGTCGGCCTTCGATCGTCTGAATCGTTTTCAGCCGTGGTCCCTGACCACGTCCACCGGGGACGTTTTCGCCAGTAATCAAGACACCTTCTCGCAGGCTGTATTTTTCGATGAGTGAACCCGAAACGAACGAATCCGTTTCCTGCGAAATATAGCCAGCCTTGGGATCACGCAGGAACCCGTAGCCTTTGGGGTGCAGTTCCAGAATCCCTTGAACCGGAGTCAGGACTTCTGGGCCGCGTGGTTCGTTCGATTGCGGGCGAGGTCCGCGAGGTCCGTCGGAGCGACGATTCTGGTTGTGTGGACCGCGAGGGCGATCCATTTGCTGAGACTGTTGACCGTTCCGACCACGAGGCCCCCGGTTTTGAACCGGCTGAGAGTTATATCCCGCAGGGGCATCTTGACCGTTAGGTCCCCGCCCACGTCCTCGTCGGCGACGTCGTCGAGGACGATCATCATTGCCGCCACGGTAGAAGTCGCCGCCACCGCCACCTTCTCCAGCCGGGCCTGGTTCAGCTCCGGGTTCTGAATCAATCGCCTCAAAATCCATGTCCCGTTCACTCGGGGGAGAGGCTTCAATTTCAGCTCGAGCTGCTGCCGTCTCTTCCAGAACGTCTTCAATCACAGGACGCTGGGGTTCTTTTTCGACCTTACCGGTCTCAACAGATTCAATGGTGCTCACGTCCTCCACCGGGGGAGCCGCTTTACGTCGACGAGGCCTGGTCGTCTTCTTTGGCACGTCCGAATCCATCTCTGTCATACAGCAATTCCCGCGATCAAGAACCTAACACTCAAACGATCAATCTCGATGCCCAGAAAACTGGTCTGATCGAGCCGTTATTACTCAGATTTTGCTCAGCAAAAAGCTACAGCAAACCCTGCCCGTCGCCTCCATAGCTACGAACATGTCGTATCACGAAAGCTCTATTCATCGGGGTTACTTTTGACTGAATCTCAATTTCTGCCAATGGCTGCACTCGTTCACGAAACGATTGAAAAGGACGCCCTTTTCGCCAGTACAAAGCCTTTTGACAGATCATTCATGAGATCCGCACGTCACAAGATCCCCGCTTCGTGCGAAATAAATCCCGCGAAATCTCAGTTCATCCGCTGTTCAGACTGCGACGGAAAACTCGTAAAGAAAGCTACAACCGCGCCAAACACTCAAGCGAACTTCTGCCGCCCAAGAATTTCGCAATGACGACACTGCAACACGCGACAATGGATGTCGCCGTCAGTCATCACAGGGTTGCGAGCCGTTCTCGGTTGAGGCGTCCATCCCTCTCGCGTCACGACAAGGAAATCACAGTCAGAGCGAACTACCGCCCGAAGCGAATCACACTCCACAAGCGAACCACCATCGCCGCTTTTTTCCCGGCCTGAAACAACGAGCGCCCCGCAGAAGATTCGCCGCGAACGACAGCCCCCGCGTCATGCACCCGACCTGATTGACATCCGTCGTACAGGTTGAATGAGATGACTCGCAAGGTCACTGCGGCGGAACACTCGAGTGCAATTCCACGCCGTCGGAGTCTGACGAGAGATCCGCTAGAAGTCTCTTTTGCCACCAGATGACGACTTCACACCTCGTCACCCGGAAACCAAAGTTGGATTCCGATTTCTCGGAAACCACTATTAACGTATCAAAGATGATATCGAATGCAAGTGATCTGTCAATTCAAGTCTCTCTGGATTACCAGAGTTCTGCAAGACCCAAAATCGGCTGGCAAATGGTCCCCCTGGCCCGGTAGGCTCTCAGAACGCTATTTTCCTACCTTCAATTGGGACTTCCAATATCAAAGTCAGGGTGCCCGACCAACGATCTTTCACAAACCGGGCCCGCTGTTTTGGAGGCTGTCCTGTTGTTCGCACGACCAGTTCGTAGAATCCATAGCCGCGGCACCATCGCTATTCGACATCGAACCACCGATTCTTCGGCTTTTTCAGGGAGCGCTGCAATCTTGGCCTTATCTTTCCAGAAGTTTTTCCGATTGTTCGTACCCGCCAGTGTACTCACAATCTTCCTGACCGTTGCCGGAACACCTGGGACTCCCAACGAACCTGCCACCAACGGGTTCCAACCTGTCGCCACGATCTACCGCAATGCTCGAATCGTTCTCGCACCGGGACAGGTTCTGGATAAAGCACACCTTCTCGTTCGTCAGGGCAGGATTGCCGCTGTCGGAGCGGATCTCGCCACGCCAGTCGACGCCGAAGTGATCGATGTCGATGGTCTGATGATTTTCCCCGGATTCGTCGACGCCGGGGCCTCGGTCTTCCTGCAAGACGCGAAGCCACAACCCGTCGAAGGGCGAACTGTCGAGGTTTCCAAGTATGCACTTGCAGGAATGCGACAGGATGATCGCCATGCGCTGACCCCGGAGTTCGCGGCTGCAGAACATCTGACCGTTCGCAATGAGGATCAGGAGAGGTATCGACAGCAGGGATTTGTCGCGGTCCATGTCCTGCCGACAGGACGTATTGCCAGCGGCCGTGGAACAGTCCTGAATCTCGCTTCACTTCCACTGCGAGAATCGCTGCTTGTCCCGCAATCATTTGCCACGCTGCAACTGTCGGAACGAGGTGGCAATGAATACCCCGCCACGAACATGGGGGTCCATGCCCACCTGCGCCAGACGTTTCTGGATGCTCAGCGTCATATGACACTCAAGAAGCTGTTCTCAGAGAATGTCCCCAATGTCCCTCGCCCAGCCACCGACGCAGCCCTCGAAGCGATGGCTGCCATGAGGACTCCCGCACTGCGAACCGCTTTTGTGGCCAGTACGCGCGACGATCACGATCGCGCCCTGAACTTTGCTGCCGAACATCAACTGCGTCCGGTTATCTGGGGAGGACACGAAGCTTACCGCGTTGCTGATCGACTGAAGAAGGACGACGTTGACGTGATTGTTCACGTCGATTTTGGGGACGAACCAAAGGCTGACGCAGCCAAACAAGGAGATGATCCCTACGCAGACCTGCCGGAGCCTCAGCGTGTGCGTGAACACAAACGAACAGAATGGAAAAAACGCGTCGCCGGGCTGGCTTCGCTGCAAAAGGCAGGGATCCGATTCGCTATTTCTTCGCGAGACGGAAAGAACCCGGCCGAAGTCTTCAAGGGCCTGCGTCAGGCGATCGCCAACGGACTGGATCGCGATGCAGCTCTGGCGGCAGTCACAACTCAACCCGCAGCGATGCTGGGACTTGATCGAGAACTCGGCACGATTGCCGTCGGCCGCCCCGCGTATCTGGTAGTCATGACAGGCGCGTTCGACAACGAACACTCCAAAGTCCGCTATGTGGTCATCAACGGTCAGCGTTATGAATACCACAAAGACGCCAAGCCGATTGCTCCGCCATCCCCCAGCGCCCCCCCACCGCTGCAAGTCGGTGGAACGTGGAACGTCGAAATCGAATCGTCTGATGGCAAAGTTCGTGGTGAACTGGAACTGACTCAATCGGATCGCTCGCTCTCAGGGCGATTCAAGAGTGATCAAGGTGACGGCCGGCTTTCGTCCGGCAAAGTCTCGGATACCGCACTCGAGTTTGTGGTGTCGATCGGTGCCGGTGACAACGTGGTCTCGCTCAAGTTTGACGCCAAGCTGGAGGGAGCGGTTCTGCGAGGAAACCTGAAGTCACCGTTCGGTGCTGCGACCAAGTGGTCAGCTACTCGTCAGGAATCGAAGCCCGCCCCCAATACCGGTGTTCAATTGACCGCGATTGAAGCAGTAGATGAACCAAAGCCAGCAGGGCAGGGGACTGCGGATGCGACAAGCCCGATGAATCAATCTCAGGGAAACAACTCCGAACAACCGGTGGAATTCCCTGAAGATCGCTATGCCCGTCCGGTCCAAACCGGTGGCAATGTCCTGATCAAAGGGGGAACGGTCCTGACGGCGGCCGGTAAGACATTGCCGAACACCTCAATCCTGGTCAAGAACGGCACCATCATCGCCATCGGCCCCGATTTGCTGGCAGATCCGGGGATGCTTGTGATCGATGCAACCAATCGGTTCGTCATGCCGGGAATCATCGATACTCACAGCCACATCATGATTTCGACGGGCCTGAACGGGGTCAACGAAGCGACCGCCTCGATCGTCTGCGAAGTTCGAGTCCGTGATGTCGTCAATTCGGCCGACGCCAGTGAGTATCGTGCCCTGGCAGGTGGTGTCACGACCGCTCGCCTGCTACATGGATCAGCCAATTGTATTGGAGGTCAGGATGCGGTCGTTCAGTTGAAGCATGGGACCAGCGCCAATGACCACCTGTTCCCTGGGGCTCATACAGGGGTCAAATTTGCTCTGGGAGAAAACGTCAAGTTCCGATCCGGGCGTTTCCCTAACACGCGTCTGGGTGTAGAAGCAACATTAAGCCGCGCGTTTCTCGAGGCACTCGATTACCGCCGTCAGTGGCAGGAACACGAGCGCGCCCGGCAGCAGGCCGGTGCCGATGCCGACAAACTTCCGCCACCGCGACGTGACCTGCGCCTCGATACCCTGGTCGGTATTCTGAACGGTGAAAAGTTTATTCACTCGCACTGTTATCGCGCTGACGAAATCCTGATGCTGCTGCGCGTCGCCGAAAACCACGGAATCCGCGTCTGGTCACTGCAACATGTCCTCGAAGGATATAAAGTCGCGCCCGAAATTGTGAAGCATGGTGCCAGTTGCAGTACATTTGCGGACTGGTGGGCCTACAAGGTCGAAGCCTTCGACGCGATCCCTCACAATGCCGCTCTGCTGCATGAAGCAGGTGCCAACTCTGTCATCAAGAGCGACGACTGGGAACTGATCCGACATCTGTATCTGGAGGCTGCCAAGACCGTTCGTTATGGGAATATGCCTCCTGATGCCGCACTCCAGACCATCACCCTGAATCCTGCCCGTGAACTGGGACTCGCCGACCGCCTCGGTTCGATCGAAATCGGCAAACAGGCCGATCTGGCAATCTTCAGTGGACATCCACTCAACGCATTCTCACGGTGTGAGCAGACAATTATTGCCGGCGAAGTCTATTTCACGCGAGACAAACAGCCGAGCGCCATGAGTCCCGCAGCGGCGGCCGCCTCAGCCAAACCTGCAGAACTGAAGCTTCCCAAGCCGGAAGAGCGAATCGCTGCGATTGATCTGGCGCCAGCGAAGAATCCACGGTACGCCATCGCGGGAGCAACCCTTTATCCTGTCGATACAGACCCGATCCCTAACGGGGTTCTGCTGGTTGACGCCGGAAAGATCGTCGCCATCGGACCTCAAGGCCTGCCGATCCCACCAGGCTATGTTGTGCTTCCTGCAAATGGTCTGCAGGTCTACCCCGGACTGATCGATGCCGGAACGTCTGTCGGACTGATCGAAATTGGCAAGGTGCGTGAAACCAGCGACCTCAGCGAAATCGGCCAGTTCCAGGCCGACTTGCGAGCCGGGATTGCAGTGAATCCCGATTCCGAACTGATCCCTGTCGCTCGAGCCGGTGGAATCACGGCAACGCTTTGCCTGCCAGCTGGCGGTGGCAACATGACTTCACATGGTCGAGTTCACGGGCCAATCATTGCGGGCCAGACATCACTGGTCCACCTGGCAGGCTGGACGATGCCGGAAATGGTATTTGATATGGAAGCAGGACTGCATCTGCTCTGGCCGACAGGCAAGGATCGTCGCCAGCCAATGGAGGAACTGAAACGCCACCTTAAGGCTGCACGCCTGTACGACGCCGCACGCACGAAGGAAGCCGAGGATCAGAAGCAGGGAATCGCCTCGCCCAATCCAGCCTTGCTGGTAGATCCACGATATGAAGCACTCCGTCCGTATCTGAAAGGTCAACGATCGGTCTACGTTGAAGCAGAAACCAGGCAGGACATCCTGGAAGCAATCCACTTTGCCAACGAAGAAAAACTGAAGATCGTGATTTGCGGGGCGGTCGATGCCTGGAAGGTCGCCGACAAGATCAAGGCGGCCGCGATCCCTGTCATCGTCGGACCAGTGATGCGCAAGCCTCAGGAAGAGTACGATCCATTTGATGCCCCTTACGCCAATGCCGGACGCCTGCACGAAGCGGGAATCAAATTCTGTTTCCGATCTGATACGGCCTCGAATAGCCGTAACGTTCCGTTCGAAGCCGCCATGTCAGTCGCCTATGGATTACCCGAACGAGAAGCCCTGCGAGGAGTCACACTGACGTCGGCGGAAATCCTGGGAGTTTCAGACCGGATGGGTTCGTTGACACCAGGCAAGTGGGCTAATGCCATCATTACGGATGGCTCACCGCTGCAGGAAACGACGCAAATCAAGGGGATTCTGATCCAGGGTCAGCCGTATGCCCCGGAAAGCCGCCAGACAAAGTTCTACGAAAAGTACCGCGCTCGACTTAAAAAATAGAGTCTGGTTCAGTACGGTAGATGCGGGATTTTTGGTTTGTCCGACACGATTTCATCATCGGATTTCCCATCCCGTCTGCCGGAACGTGTCAGCATCCGGTTAGGTTGGGGCAAGAAACCGCAGAAACCGGACGCCTGCGCTTTCGGGCGGATGACGAAGGAATATCAACGGACGGCCTTTAACACAGCGGATGATCATCGGTATGCCGATCAAGTTTCGTTGCAACTACTGCCGCCAGTTTCTGGGAATCTCACGAGCCCAGGCCGGGGGAATTGTCGATTGCCCGACCTGCGGCCGGTCGATCCGCGTCCCTCAACTGGATGGCACCCTGCAACCCTTGCCGGAACCGGAACTCAACCTGCAGGATGCCCATCTGGCGCGGGCACTTGAGGAACTCGCTCGACTTGGCAACTCAGATCCTCAACCCGTTGCTCGATCAACAAAGCAGGACGAAGAGTTCGAAGAAGAGATCGAAAATGAACTCCCTCAGTTGATCCCCGAGCCGATTCCGATCGAAGTCCCAATCCCGCCAACTCCGATCGCCATCAATCCCCCGATGAATGATGACGAGATCGCCGAGCCTCCACCACCGACGACCTCTTCGGATCAAAAGGAGGCTAAACGGCACGAGCAGAATCTGCTCGCGGAACTGGCGTCGCTTGCTCCCCCGGTTGACGAACAGCCCCCCCAGGAGAAAACTCCAGAGCCAGAACCTGTGCGCCGGCCCATACCACTCCGCAGTTCCATGCCGCGCGTCGCATTGATGATCGGAATTGCGTTCGTGGCGGGGATGCTGTTTGAACGGTTCGTAAAACTGCTGGAATTCAAATCCTCGGTTGCTCCTCAAACCCCATCAAGCACAACGGAAGCCGAGACAAAAACCAGCCAGTTAACCGGCCGAATCACCTACAAATCGGCCGATGGTTCCAGTCAACCGGATCGAGGCGCAAGAATCATCGCGTTCCCACAGCAAAAGGCTGGCGAAGTCCGACTTTCAGTCGTCGGCTTTCGTCCGGCCGATGGTGAAGCCGATGCGAAGTTCGCTGCGGCGGCGATCCTGGCACTGGGAGGTGCCATGACAACAGCAGATGACTCCGGACAATATCGCCTCGACATTCCTGCCGGGACCTATCAGTTATTGATCCTGTCCCATTTCCAGTCACGCGACGAACAGGTAACAGTCGACCCCGCGTTGCAAAAGCTGCTGGCAACCTATTTCGAAAAGCCTGACGATCTTCTGGGCCGGATCAAATATGAATTCGGGCCACTCAAGGTCAAAGGAACCGGGGATGTTCGGGATCAGTCGTTCTGATCCGCGTAAGCAGAACACAGCAACATTCTACGGCACGGGCTACAATCGCGTGTCTTTAGAGCGCATCTCATTTAAGTGTGGCGTCCCGCAGGCATCAAACTACAGCGTCTAACCCATGTTTCGACGCGACACGGAAGTGCGACACGCACGAGCATAATTCACTTTCCATGCTTCTCGACAATGTTCCTGATACGGGATCGTGTCGTTGGACGTCGACGGACATTTCGCCTCGAAGGCAATCCCTTCGCCAAGACTCACCCCGTTGCAGCGGAATCTTGTGACCGGTAGCCTACACGGAATTCTGATTCAGTTCGGTGGAGGTTCGCGATGACAGTGTGGTCGTTGGGGAAGGCGTTGGCGGGACTGGCACTCGTTGTCGCCATTTTTTGCGTCGTGCCCCCACGTGTCGATGCTGCCGATCCACTGACAGCTGGGCAGCAACGATTTGAAAAAGAGGTTGCTCCGCTTCTCATCGCAAAGTGTCTCGGCTGTCATTCGGGGAGCGACATCAAGGGGGGCCTGGATCTCTCTCTGCGTGACAAGATTCTGAAAGGTGGCGAAAGTGGAACATCAGCTCTCGTCCCTGGACAGCCGGACAAAAGTCCTCTCTGGCAGCGGATTGAGGTGGATGAAATGCCCCCCAAGCATCCTCTTTCAGCCGCCGAGAAGGCGTTGATCAAAACATGGATTGCCAGCGGTGCTGACTGGGTCGGCGCGGCACTCGATCCCCTGAAAATCTCTACGGACCAGCGCGCGGGGTACGACTGGTGGTCATTGCAACCGCCTGTCAGACCCTCGATTCCTTCCACACATCACTCAGCGCGAACGCGTCAGCCGATTGATGCATTTGTTCAGAATCGATTAGAAGCAGCCGGTCTGACCGTCGCTGCGGCAGCCGACCGGCGTGTCCTGATTCGTCGAGTGACCTTCGATCTGATCGGATTGCCTCCTTCGCCCGATGAAGTCACCGAATTCATCAATGATCCACATCCCGATGCAGTAGAACGACTGCTCGACCGATTACTCGCGTCACCTCAATATGGCGAGCGATGGGCGCGACACTGGCTGGATGTTGTCCGGTTCGGCGAAAGTAACGGGTTTGAACGTGATCTCCCTCGCCCTAACGCCTGGCCCTATCGCGACTGGGTGATTCAGGCTCTGAACACCGATATGCCGTACGACGAATTTGTCCGCTGGCAACTGGCTGGCGATTTGATCGCCCCCAGCGACCCTCAGGCACTGCGTGCGGTCGGGTTTCTGGTGGCCGGGGCTCATGACACCGTCGTACCCGTCGTTGATCGGATGCGAGCCACGATGCGGCAGGATGAACTGGAAGACACGATCGGAGTCGTCGGCCAGACGTTTCTCGGCCTGACTTTGAACTGTGCCCGCTGCCACGATCACAAGTTCGATCCCATCACCGCCCGCGAATACTATCAGGTCGCGTCAGCATTGGCGGGCGTTGACCATGGTGAACGTGATGTCGCGATTCCCGAGGCGGCTGCGCAGCTTGCAATCATGCAGGAACGAATCGATTTGCTCACCCGACAGCTTCGTGAGCAGGAAACCCCGATTCGTACGCAGATCCTGTCCGAACGCGAACGCTCCAAGGACGTCCCAGGGAAAAAGCCACGGGCACCCGACGCTCCCATTCCCATCGCCGCCTGGGATTTTGCACGTGATGCCAAAGACCAGGTCGGCCGGATGCATGTTCAACTGGCAGGAACAGCGGCGCTCGAAAAAGAGGGGCTTGTCGTTGATGGCAAGTCTTATGCAAAATCTGCTCCGCTGGAAAAGGAACTGTTTGAAAAGACCCTGGAAGTCCGCGTGCGACTCAGTTCCCTGCAGCAATCGGGCGGAGGCGCCATCAGCCTGCAGACGATTGATGGTCATACGTTTGACGCCATTGTCTTTGCTGAGCAGGAACAGAAGCGGTGGATGGCAGGGAGCAACGGCTTCCAGCGAACGGCTTCCTACGGTGGTGATGCCGAAGAGCAGGGGGACAAGCAGTTTGTCACGATGACTCAAGTCCATCGCGCGGATGGCACGATTGTCGGTTATCGGAATGGTCTGCCCTACGGTAAGCCAATCCGTAAAGATGCCACGATCAAATTCGAAGCGGGGAAAAGTCACGTCGTATTTGGCCTGCGTCACGGAACGGAAGCAGGTGGAAACCGAATGCTGACTGGCACGATTGCCGCCGCCCGCTTGTACGATCGCGCTCTGTCCCCCGAAGAAGTCGCCATCGCGGCTGACGCGACCAACACGTTTATCACCGAGGCCGAGATCGCCAGTCGCCTCAGCCCGGAAGACCGGACAACTCGGATCGCTCGGCAGAACGAGTTGACCGAGTTGCGACTCAAGCATGCCCAGGCCGGGAAAGCAGCAGCAGTCAAGATTTATACCGCGATTGCCACACAGCCTCCTCCAATGAAGATCCACAAGCGGGGAAGCGTCAGTATGCTGGGTGAAGAAGTCGCGCCCGCTGGCCTGACTGCCGTCCGTGGCCTGGACCCCAGCTTCGGATTGAAGCCGGATGCGATTGAATCCCATCGGCGGATGAACCTGGCCAACTGGATCACCGATGCTCGTAACCCGCTCTTTACGCGAGTCATGGCGAACCGCGTCTGGCATTATCATTTTGGAGCCGGACTGGTCGAGACGCCGAGTGATCTGGGATTCAATGGTGGGAAGCCGAGTCACCCCGAACTGCTCGACTGGCTCGCGACAGAATTCCTGGGCCACGGTCCATCTGCCACTCGGGCAAACCGCTTTTCACTGAAGCGACTGCATCGCCTGATGCTGTCATCGGCCACCTATGGCCAGTCTTCACTCTTTAATCCTGCCGCAGCGAAGATCGATGCCGGGAATCGTCTGCTCTGGCGGATGACTCCCCATCGGCTGGAAGCCGAATCGGTCCGTGATGCAATGCTGCAGGTGGCCGGTCAATTGAATACCGAGATCGGAGGAAAGGGCTATACGGACGTCAATTCGTATTTCTTCAAGGGGACTCAGTTCTACGATCCGATCGATCCAATTGGATATGCGAACAATCGGCGGACGGTTTATCGCATGTGGGCTCGCGGCGGCCGCAGTCCGTTTCTCGACACCTTTGATTGTCCAGACCCCTCATCGACGACACCTCGGCGGTCCTCGACCGTCACACCGCTGCAGGCTCTGTCGCTGTTGAATCATTCCTTCAGCCTGCGGATGGCCGATCAATTTGCGGAGCGATTGCAAAGAGAAACTGGCCCCGCAGTTGCGGGTCAAGTACAACAGGCGTATCGATTGCTGTATTCGCGTGAAGCCACTCATGACGAAATCACGAGCAGCAGCGAATTCATTAAACGCCGCGGGCTGTCAGCGTTTTGTCGAGCCATGTGGAATTCCTCGGAATTCCTGTTCGTCGACTAAAAGTGGAATTCGATGAATGCCGCCGGATTGGCTTAGTGGCACTTCCGTGTCGCGTCGAAACATGGGTGAGACACTGTAGTTTGATGCCCGCGGGACCCCGCACTTAAATGAGATGCGATCTGGCGATAAGCGGGCTTTTGCATTTTGTTCAGTTCATTTACAACCGACACTGATCGAATCTATCCCGCTTCGACTTAAGGAAATCGATGATGCGTTTCATTCCACCCAGCGTACTCGGAGTTATCGTCGCCGCCAGTATGATCACGACGGTTCACGCAGCGGCACACACAAAAGAGTCTCTTGCAGTGATCAAAAAGAATATCGACGAAGGAACGGCGGTTTTGGTTGATGTGCGGGAAAGGTCAGAATGGGATGATGGCCATATTGCCGATGCCTGTTTTCTACCGCTCAGCACGCTGCAGGATGGTGTCACAAAAGAAAAGTTGAAAGTGCTACCCAGGGACAAAGTTCTTTACATTCATTGTGCGGTCGGCAAGCGAGCCCTGGTTGCAGCAAACATACTCGAACGACAGGGCTATAGTGTGAAGCCGATCAAACCAGGGTACAAGGAAATGATCGCAGCAGGGTACGCGAAGGCGAAAGACTGATTCTGTCATGCCGTCCGAATCAGCTCACTTTTTGGTCGCTGCAAAGCCCTGGTTTACGATCGTTTGCTTTTCCAGCTTCTGGATCTGGGAGACGATCCA
>CAZSTW010000028.1:36159-38588 GCA_964609845.1 uncultured Planctomycetaceae bacterium
GAATCCGGCGTGTCCTGGCTGCCGGCCTGGATGTGGCGGCTGAACAAGACCTGGCGCGGCGTGCGGGCCGAGGTGCCCTGGCTGGACCGCTCGCCGGCCGACTATGCGCGCGAGCATGTGCGCCTGACGATCCAGCCCTTCGATACAGGACGCACGAATCGCTGGAGACACGCTGGTAGAAACACGTTCATTGCTATTTTGAACACGGTGATTCTGGGAGCGATCTTCGGAACCGCAACGCTTGGAGTAGCTTCGTGGTCTGCCGAACGCCGATTCGGATTACTCTATTTGATCGACATGGCATGGCCAGGGCGATTGCTGATGGCGATTCTTTTGCTCGACGCGTGGCTTTACGTCTGGCATCGCCTCAATCACATGACCCCGATGCTATGGCGATTCCACCGAATGCATCATTCGGACCGTGAGATGGATGTCTCGACGGCGACTCGATTTCATTTTGGCGAGCATCTGTCATCTGCAACATTGCGACTCATGATGATCCCTGTGATTGGAGCGTCAACCTCCGAACTCGTTGCCTACGAGACCCTCGTTGTCCTGGCCACGATGTTCCACCACGCCAACATCTCACTGGGGAAAATGGATGGATTGGTTTGCTGGCTCTTCGTCACTCCACGAATGCACCAGATTCACCATTCGCGAAAGAGATCCGAGGCAGACTCGAACTACTCTGTCTTGTTCTCCGTGTGGGACAGAATCGCATTCACTTACCACATCAAAGAAAGTGATGCGAGAATCGAACTGGGCGTCGATGGAATTGATGAAGATCGCTGGCAAACGGTCGCAGGCATGCTGAAGACACCCTTTGTCAAGTTTGATGACGGATCTGAGCGAAGGTCTGATCACGGCTGCTGAGGTCGATCACGTTCATGATCAACGATGCAGAAGAAGCCGAATGGTTCGGTTGAGTTGTTCGTCAATTGATGCACTCGCAGCGGCGGAACGTAGGCCACATCGAACGGCTGAACTTGAATCTGCTTCTCACCACTCACCAGCGTTCCCGTCCCCCGGACACCGATCACGACGTGTGTGTGAACATGCTTTTCCAGACTGGAATGACCTCCCGGTCCGATTTCGAAGTATCTCAGGTCAAAGGCCGTTTTCTCGCCCGTGGAACCGATCAGTTCTGTTCGGCTGACATTTCGGAACGGAAGTTCTTCCGTCGTTTTGTAGGCGATCGGCTCCCGGCCATCCCAGCGAAAACCAGAAACGAATCGCAAATGTTCCAACAATCGATGAACACTTCGTGCGGCTGGCAGTTCACAGGCCGAGACAATGTCGCTGGTAACGGGGGCTGATGACGTAGAACTCGGGAAGAGTTCCACAATCCGATCCAGAAACCTGGCGGTACTCGACCTGAGATCCGCGGAATCTCCCAGCAGGGCACCACCGATCAGGAAGATTGAATCCTGTCCGCAGTCGGTCGCCATCTGACCGAGGTTTTCATAAGACATGCCACCCGCCGGGGCTGGCCAGGCGGGCCGCAGCTTGCCCAGCGGCTGCAGGGCATGGCGGTCGATCTGACGGCATTCGCCTGCCGAAAACGCGAAGCGCCCCCCCAGATTGGGATAGATCGTCGCATCACATCCCGCCAGACGGAACAGCGTCCCCAGCATCAGGCCGGGCTCGACTCCATGCGAGTCGTCGTGGAAGAAGGCACCCGAAAACGTCGGGTGAGCCATCAACGCCAGAGGAAACTTGTCTGCCAGATGTTTGACCTGATCCAGCCCCACAATCATCGGGGCGATCAGAACACCTCGGATCCCGAGTTTCACCAGGAATTCGGCGCGGCGTTCGAGCTCTCCGGCAGGGCCCGCAAGGTTCGGAAAATAGAGACAGGTTCGTCCTGTGATCTCGCTTCCGTCCATAACGCCGCGCTGGCAGAGTTCGATCCGGTGACAGAATTTATCGAACGACTGGTCCACCAGGTTGTGATCGTCCTTGACCAGATCTCCGCCACCGGCAGAAAACTCGCGGGCACGTGAGGCGAGCTGTTCCGCAGTTGAACCGCGTGGTTTCAGAGCGGTGGCCAGCAGCGGTCGACCATGTACGCCCAGAGACTGGCGCAACCCGGCCACACCCAGATTCGGTCCGCGATAGGCACTGAGCAGAGAATCGGGAAGCTGAAAATCTGTGAGGCGGATTCGTTGTTTCAGTGAGATATTGCCGTACAGCAGATTCAGCAACGAAGCCAATCCGCTGACCGCCAGATCTGCGGGATAGTCGATCCGGACATCAAATTGCTCGCCGGGCGTGCATCGATCTGGCGAATTCGTCACCGGTGAAATGGAGATAACGCGACCAACAACCGCCTCGCGCAGGGCAGGGGATTGGATGAGGGCGTCGGGAACTTCGACAGTCTGTTCGAGTGCAATATCGTGACTCAAACGTTCGACTTCGGGACCGGGGCA
>CAZSTW010000028.1:38789-65178 GCA_964609845.1 uncultured Planctomycetaceae bacterium
GCCTCACGCGACCGTCAACCAACGCGCGACGGATAAGCGATGGCAGGGCTGTTATTCACCCCAGATTCGCAGATCCCCGCAGACCGATTTCGCGACCGGAAGCCCGGGACCGAAGCGAACAGACGTTGATTTCGATGCACCCATCAGCCGGAACGCGCTAGCGTCCGGTTTCTGCCTGCAATCTGCGTAACCCGTCGTCTACCCGGAAACCGGACGCTAGCGCGTTCCGGCTGATGGTCGTGTATTCATCATCGCACTCTCACTGCCACGCGGGTACTGCGACAAGTCCCGGCCACCTTAGCGCGTTCCGGCTGATGGTCGTGTATTCATCATCGCACTCGCGCGGGTACTGCGACAATCACCGAGAGACAGCGCCATTCACTTTTTCGCCGGCTTACGAAGCAATTCTTCATGCAGGCGTCCCACGTGCCACATGTAATTCGGGCCGTAACCTGCCGCTGGCCCCCATTTGTTCAACGTTGACAGTCGCAAATGGCGCTGAGCGGCCGATGCATCACCCTCCACGGCATGATTCAGCCCGATGTACAAATGCGCGTAAAACAACCGCTTTTCACGTTCATCCTTCGAAATCTCGGCCGCCTCGATCCGTTCCAGAATTTCACCCGGTTTCATCGTTCCGGCAAACAGCTTGTAGACGGATGGAAACGGCTCCCGATCATCCTTTTCGTACTTCAGCAACCCTTCGCGAGCCTTCTCGCGGCCGTGAGCCTTGTACTGCGACAGGTATCGCCAGATCCCGTTTTCACGGTCAACCTGATCGAATGAGTGATAACTTTCAAACTGTGCGGCAGCATCCTTGAATTTCCCGGCGTAAAACAAGGCTATCCCGCGCCGCCAGTGTGAACTCGCCTGAGATTCGTCGAGCTTGTTCATCTCGTCGTAGTCAGCCACGGCCTCTTCGAACCGGCCCAGGAAAAAACAGGCATCTCCACGACGGGAATAGGCGTTCAGATTTTTGGGATTTGCTTCGATCGCCTTCGTCGTATCCAGACGGATTTTTTCCCACGTCTTCGTCAATTCCGCTGACTGATCCGCGGTGAGTGGAGGGGCGCCTGCCGGAGTTTCCTCTGCCAATCCCCGATTCATCCCAACCGTTACAATCGCCGTCCAAATCCCTAGTCGAACAAGCCCTGTCATGAAAATCCTTTCGCCTGCCCAATCACAATCTGAACGCGCCTCTCCTAACCAAACAGGTCGTACAGCGGCTCACCCGTGGAGAGTGGGCGTGTGAATCCGTCTTTGCCCAATCGCGTATTGAGTGGGACGCCGAGCGAATGGAAGATTGTTGCTCCCAGATCCTGCGGACGGACCGGGCGATCCTTGACGTAGGCTCCGTGCTTGTCGGTTTCACCATAGACGGCACCGCCACGGATTCCTCCACCTGCCAGAATCGATGAAAAGCAGGCTGGCCAGTGCTGTCGGCCGGGATTTGTTCCGCGAGCATTGATGATCGGCGTTCGACCAAATTCGCCCATACAGACGACGAGCGTGTTTTCCAGCATGCCGCGTTCTTTGAGGTCGGTGAGCAGCGCCGAGAGGGCTTCGTCGAGTTTTGGCAGGCACCAGCCCATCCCGTACGAACCGTTCCCAAACGCGTTCCCCATCCCCATCTCACCGCCATGCATGTCCCAACTGGAACTGGGAGCCCCACCCCCACCTTCGGGAGCAGTTCCCGTCCAGCCATTCACCGTGACGAATCCGACTCCCGCTTCGACCAGTCGTCGAGCCAGCAGCAGATTTTGTCCGAGCGGGTGCATTCCATAACGTTCGCGCACCGCAGTCGGTTCACGATCCAGCTGGAACGGCAATCGTGCTTCCGAACCACTCGTCAATTCGAAGGCTCGCTTGTGCAGATCCTGCCAATCGCGCGTGGCCCGATGAACCTGCCCTGTACTTTGCTCGGGACTGAGTCCTTCTAGCAAACGGCGTCGGAGTGACATCCGATCCGTTTCCACTGCCGCCTGCAGTTCGTCAGGTGCCTTGAAGTTCGGCATGGCGGGATGGTTTGCCGCCGAGCCGACAAATAACGGACTGTAGGCCGCTCCCAGATGTCCGCCAATTCCAATATTGGGGGCACAGAACACCGGATCGCCAACGCATTTGATCAGCCAGACATATGGCGCGATCGTCCGTTCATTCGGTCGAACCTTGGCCAGGATCGAACCGATGTAAGGTGAATCAGCAGGTGCATCCGCCTGACCACTCAGGCAATGATGCATGGCGTCGAAGTGATTGCTGATGTTTCCGACATGCGTCATCGAACGAATCAGCGTGAAATCCTGAGTCATCTGAGACATGCGGGTATGCAGTTCGCTCATCTGCATACCGGGGACTTTGGACGAAATCGGGCTGTAGGGTCCGCGAATCGTATCAGGAGCTTCGGGTTTCAGGTCCCAGGTATCGATATGACTGGGCCCGCCACACAGCAGGATAAAAATACACGATTTCTCAGCCGCCCCGCGTCCCAGTCCACGCTTTGGATCAACCCCGGCAGCCACCATCCCCGGCAGACCCAGCGGAAGTGCTCCAATCCCCGCGGCCTGAAGCAGGTGACGACGCGAGATTCCATCAAACGAAGAGTTTGAAGGCATGGCAATAGACCTTTCGCAGCGAAGAGGTGACTTCGAAAATCGCATCAGAGTCTACCACGCTATCAGGGGTGTGGATAGTCGACCGTTTTGCGGAACATCAAAACGGGACCTGCCGTATTTGTCCCTGGCACACAACCCGCGCGATCGGCGCGGGTCTCCCGACCCCGCCGAAACAACCGACCGAAGGTCTCCACTCCTTTAATGAAGGCAAGAAATTGGGCAGAACAATGTGGGGCAGAACGATGAAGAATCACGATTCAGATCTCTTCCATCGTTCTGCCCTCCATCATTCTGCCCAAGAATTGTATTGCAGAGACGTAGGCCGCGTCGGAACTATTTCCCGACTGTTGGTTTCATGAAAGCAAGGATGTGGGACAGAACGATGGGTAGGAACCGGCAACTTTGGATGTCGGGGTAACTCGGAATCGGTGGCACCGTTTGGGCGGGATTTCGCGGCTTCCAGAGAATCAGAGGAATGTTCGCTCGGCAAACTCGGCAAATAGCAGCCCGTCAAGTTCTTCGGGGTGAAGGTAATAAACCTCAACAACAGCGCCATTGCGAACGAGGAAGAGAGCGTCGTCGTCGGTATGTTTGCCGTCGATTCTGAAGATCACTCGCGTGGCAGTGAACGGTAGCCACGACTGAGCCTTAAGAATCTTTTCGCGAATCGCAGGATCTTTGGCCTCTGCTGACTTCGTTGCCGGGTGTTTGACGAGTAGATCGTCAGAGGTTGCCGTGCCATAGCGTTTCACGACATGAAACGACAGATCCGTATCGGCCAGATATTTCTCGACGAGCTTTTGATTTGGATCGAGCGGGCCAGAACAGCCAGAGAGGACTAACAGGAGGCATCCCACCATCCGACGCCCGTCTTGAAAGAATCCCCGCATTTCAACATCTCGCGATGCCAAAAACTTGCCCTCGACGCCCAAATGGATCCGGCGTGTAATGAATAATACGACCGGACAATCGCTGCTGAAACAGATTCGGCCTGCCGAATTCGTGACTCTATCTCCAATGTTGCTGGTCACTACCGAACGATGAAGAATCACGATTCAGATCTCTTCCATCGTTCGGCCCTCCATCATTCTGCCCAAAAATTGTATTGCGGAGAGGTCGGAACTATTTCCCGACTTCATCCCGCAACGGCTTCTTGGCCTTATACAACTTGACGTGAGCCGCGAAATCCTCATTTTCCGGGTCGATTTCGGCAGCCTTGGTCGCCCAGTTTAAGGCCGCTTTGAAATCGCCCGTTTCGGCACAGGCGGCAGCCAGAGTGTCCAGAAAATCTTCGTTCTTGTACTTGTTGGCTTCGCAGACTCGAGTCGCTTCGGCCAGCGCCTGCTTTCCGTCCCGGAACTTGGCTTGTGGACAGGTGGCTCGAAACCAGGCGAGATCGTTTGCGGCAATCAGATCGGCCGGGGCTGCTTTTACTGCCGCTTCGAAATCCGCGGCCGCTTTTTCAAATTCACCTTTTTCGGCGTAAACATTTCCCCGTCCATACAGGGCGGGTGCAAACTTTGGGTCGGTCTTGACGGCGGAATTGAGTTCAGCCAGCGCTTTATCTGTTTTACCATCAATCAGGTGCAGCACCGATCGAACGTACAAGGCATAAGGATCCTTTTTGTGATCCTCAAAGTACTTTTCCGATTCCTTCGGGGTCATCATCTGCTTGCGTTCCACCAGGCCCCAGCCTTTGGTGGTATTCACTTCCAGCTTGGTCCCCTGAACCTTTCGAGCGAAGCAGGGAGGAAGGATCTCCAGGGCAGTTGCCGTCGTCTTATCGTCGATTTTGACGACGGCATCGGGACGGGCGAACAACGGATGTTCCAGAATGGAATCGTCTGCAGAAGCAACGGCAGCGAGCCACAATGAAAGTCCCAGCCAGCCTGCAATGAGCGATCGATTCATGACAAATCCTTTGTCGGATCAAGGTTTACGCATTCCATTCGAGAACTTGATGGATGTTTTCCCGAAAATGGCCCTTCGAGTCAACATCCATGGTCCTTCCTTTAGTTTTCGACAGAGCCTTCTACAATAACGCCACGCAAAATTTCCGTCCCGCGGGACGATTTCATCACGAGGTCAGGAGCCAGGCAGCGTCCATGAGCGAACAGTACATCTTCACGATGGAGGATTTGAGGAAGTTTCATGACAAAAAAGAGGTCCTCAAAGGGATCTGGTTGTCATTTTATCCGGGAGCCAAGATCGGGGTCCTCGGCCCCAACGGTGCCGGTAAGTCGACGCTGCTCAAGATTATGGCGGGGCAGGACAAGGACTTTATGGGGACCGCCAGGCTGACGGCGGGCTTCAGTTGCATTTACGTCCCGCAGGAACCTCTGCTCGATCCATCACACACGGTGATGGACGAACTGAACGAGGCCGTGGCCCCCAAGCGGGCACTGCTGGCTCGTTACGAAGAAATCAACAACAAGTTCGGCGAAGAAATGTCGCCGGAAGAGATGGAAAAACTGATCGAAGAACAGGGAAAGGTTCAGGAGCAGATCGATCACCAGAATCTGTGGGACCTGGATCGCGAACTGGAAATCGCCGCCGACGCCATGCGACTGCCTCCGCTGGAAGCATTGATCGGCCCGTTGTCGGGCGGTGAAAAACGCCGTGTTGCTCTCTGTAAAGCACTGATGCAGCAACCCGACATGTTGTTGCTCGACGAACCGACGAACCATCTGGATGCCGAATCGGTCGCGTGGCTCGAACGACACCTGCACGACTACAAGGGAACCGTCGTCGCAGTGACGCACGATCGGTACTTCCTCGACAACAGTTGCCAGTGGATTCTGGAACTGGATCAGGGACGCGGAATCCCCTGGCAGGGGAATTACTCCTCGTGGCTGGAACAAAAACAGGAACGATTGCGCAAGGAAGAAAAAGCAGCGTCACTGCGTCAGAAGACCCTGGAAAAAGAACTGGAGTGGGTCCGAAGTTCACCCAAGGCGCGTCAGGCGAAGAGCAAGGCACGCCTGCAGGCGTATGACCGCCTGGTCGCTGAGGAACAGGATTCGCGAGAAGAAACGATCGAACTGCGAATTCCGCCCGGTCCCCGACTGGGGGACACCGTGGTTGTCTTCGACAAGGTGTCGAAATCGTTTGGTGACAATCTGCTGTTCGAGAATCTGTCGTTCCGGCTTCCTCCGGCCGGGATTGTTGGCGTTATCGGCCCCAACGGTGCCGGTAAAACGACGATGTTCAAATTGATTATGGGGATTGAAAAGCCGGATACCGGGACGGTCACCATTGGTGAAACGGTCAAGGTCGCCTATGTCGAACAGAACCGCGAATCTCTCGACGGTGAAAAGTCGGTCTACGACAATATCTCGGGCGGTAACGACAACCTGCTGTACGGCAACGTCCGCATCAACAGTCGGGCCTACTGCGGCAAGTTCAACTTCAAGGGATCTGACCAGCAGAAGCCGGTGAAGTTCCTGTCCGGTGGGGAACGTAACCGCCTGCTGCTTGCCAAGACGCTGACCGTCGGTGGCAACCTGCTGCTGCTGGACGAACCGACCAACGACCTGGACATCGATACGTTGCGATCACTGGAAGATGGCTTGCTGAGCTTCAGCGGATGTGCCGTCGTGATCAGCCACGATCGCTGGTTCCTGGATCGTGTGGCAACGCACATCCTGGCCTATGAAGGGGATAGCGAAGTCTACTGGCACGAAGGTAACTTCGAGAGCTATGAACTGGTTCGCAAGCAGCGGATGGGTGCAGACGCTGACCAGCCTCATCGCATCAAGTATCGTAAGCTGGTGAAGTAGGCGGAACGGTTTTAGTGAGATCGTCGTGGTTCGCAGAGAGAACCACGACGATCACGCAACGGCCCCTGAAGT
Source organism: uncultured Planctomycetaceae bacterium (assembly GCA_964609845.1). GTDB lineage: Bacteria > Planctomycetota > Planctomycetia > Planctomycetales > Planctomycetaceae > Schlesneria. The sequence continues at coordinate 45,253 of CAZSTW010000028.1, forward strand.
TGCCCCGGCGTTGGGAGTTGGCGCAGACTTCAGGAGCCACAAGCCGAACACAGTTGAAATCGCCCCAAAGGTCTAATCATGCGAATCGCCGCGACATTGTTCATCGCACTCCTGCAATTCACGGTCGTTCTGTCACGAGGGTTCGCCGCTGACGCACCTGTCAAAGTCGTGGTCTGGGATGAACAGCAGCCGGCCCAGAAGGCGGTTTACGAGAACTTCCTGGGGAATGCGATCGCCGACTACCTGAAATCGCGTCCTGGCCTGACGGTCACGTCCGTCCGTCAGAACGATCCCGATCAGGGATTGTCTGACAATGTGCTTGATCAATGCGAAGTCTTGATCTGGTGGGGACACGTCCGTCAGCGAGACATCAAATGGGAAACCGGGCAGAAACTGGTGGAGCGGATCAAACAGGGAAAGCTTTCGCTGATCGCACTGCATTCCGCTCACTGGTCAACCCCGTTCATTGAAGCGATGAACGAGCGATCCATTTCTGACGCTCTGGCAAAACTGACCCCGGAGCAGCGCAAGATCGTAAAGGTGGATGCGATTCGCCCGGAACGTTATTCCCAGCCGAAGCGTGATGCTGAACTCACACCTTCTTCGGAACTGACCAAAGGGGCGGATGGTTCACTGGTCCTGAAGGTCAAGTTGCCCAACTGCTGTTTCCCGGCCTATCGCGGGGATGGCAAGCCGAGTCACATGAAAACACTTCTTCCGAAGCATCCCATCGCTCAGGGCCTTCCCGCGACATTCGATATTCCGCACACTGAAATGTACGACGAAGCGTTTCACGTTCCGGCACCAGATGAAGTCATTTTTGAAGAACGCTGGGACGCGGGAGAACATTTCCGCAGTGGTGCCGTCTGGAAGGTGGGGCAGGGGAGGGTCTTCTATTTTCGGCCAGGGCACGAGACGTTTGACGTCTTCAAACAGCCTGAACCTCTGACCATTGTCGAGAACGCCACTCGCTGGCTGGCTGAGCAACAGCGACAGCCTGCCGTTTCCCGAGGTTACTCGATTCCCGTGATCGATCTCGCCAGTGAGGCCAGTCGCCAGGTGATCGTCGATCGCCAGCCGGGTCAGTACCTGGGGCATCCGACAACCGTGCTGCTGGAGGATGGGAAAACAATTCTATGCGTTTATCCACAAGGGCATGGAAAAGGGGCGATTGTCTATAAACGCAGCACGGATGGGGGACTCACATGGTCTGATCGGATTCCAGTGCCAGAAAGTTGGGCCACATCCAAAGAAACGCCGACGATTCATCGTGTGATCGATGCCGCAGGCAAGAAACGGTTGATCGTCTGGTCAGGCTTATATCCTGCGCGACTGGCTTCCAGTGACGATGACGGTCAAACATGGAGCGAACTGAAGCCGGCAGGAGATTGGGGTGGAATCGTGGTGATGGGCTCCGTGGAACCGCTGAAAACCGGTGCCGGACACTATCTGGCACTCTTCCATGACGATGGGCGCTATTTCACCCAACCTGCCAAGCCGACGAAGCCTGTTACATTCACGTTGTTCCAGACCAATTCGACCGACGGGGGACTCACCTGGACACCTCCACGAGCACTATTGGCCCGGCAGGATGTCCATTTGTGTGAACCGGGACTGGTGAGATCACCGGACGGAAAAGAAATGGCAGTGCTGTTGCGCGAGAATTCGCGTCAGAAGAATTCGCACGTCATCTTTTCCCGGGACGAAGGCCAAACTTGGACGGAACCCCGGGCGCTTCCCGGATCGCTGACAGGTGACCGCCATGTGGCCCGGTACGCCCCCGATGGCCGACTGTTCATTTCCTTTCGCGACACCACCTTGGAAAGCCCCACGAAAGGGGACTGGGTTGCCTGGGTTGGTACCTACGAGGACATTGTCGAAAACCGCGAAGGTCAGTATCGAGTCCGCCTGATGAAGAATCATAAGGGAGCAGACTGCGCCTATCCGGGAGTGGAGATTCTGCCGGACGGAACACTTGTCACGACCACCTACGGACACTGGCAACCTGGCGAAGCCCCCTACATTGTCAGCGTCCGATTGAAGTTGCAGGAACTGGACGCCCTGCAGAAAAAATGAAGGCTTCCCAGGTGGGCAATCCCGATGGGGCCGGCCTCTGTGCGACAAATCAATCGTCCGACTTTGCCCCTTTTTCACCCTTACTCGATTTCTTTTTTTCTTCCTTCGATCGCGTCTGTGGAATCGGCACCGGTTCCTCGGCTTCCAGCTGGGCTTTGCAGTCTGCCAGGACCTGCAGTTGTGCTTCAGTGAGTTTCGGATACTCAAGATTCAACTGGCTGATTTCGTGTGCCAGAATCTCGGCAACCAGTGCTCGGCAGACCCACTTCTTATCAGCCGGGATGATGTACCACGGGGCCTGGCGAGTACTGGTCTCGCGCAACAGCGTTTCATAGGCCTCCATGTACTGGTCCCAGTGTGCCCGTTCGACCAGGTCTGACGGAGCGAATTTCCAGTTCTTCTTGGGATCGTTGATCCGCTCCAACTGCCGTCGCTTCTGTTCCTCGCGCGAGACGTTCAGGAAGAACTTGATGACGCGAGTCCCGTTTCTTGACAGATGACGCTCAAAGTCATTGATGCTTTCGTAGCGGTTCTTCCAGAATTTCTTCCGGTCTGGGTCTGCATCCGGCAGACGTTCATTCGTCACCAGTTCTGGATGGACTTTGACCGTCAAAACTTCTTCGTAGTACGAACGATTGAAAATCCCGATTCGGCCACGCTCGGGAAGTGCCTTGGAGCATCGCCACAGGAAATCATGGTCCAGTTCCTCTTCCGACGGGCGTTTGAAGTTTGTCACGTGAATCCCCTGAGGATTAACTCCCGAGAGGACATGCTTGACGGTTCCATCTTTTCCGGCAGCATCCATGGCCTGCAGGATCACCAGAACTGACCACGAATCGGCGGCATACAGCAGCTGCTGGGCTTCAGACAATTCTTCAATATTCTTTTCCAGAACTTCGGCTGCGATCCTGCAGCGTTCCTCTTCTGACAGATTCTCGTTGTCTGTCTCCCACGCAGGGTCATGATCTCGCAGCTTGACCTTTGATCCTTCAGGGACCCGAAACTGATTCAAAACGTCCTTGATGGTCATCATCGTGCGGCCTTCCCGTGGAAATGGAACTTCTGCGAGTGTTTGCAGGTCCGTTCTCACGCATCAGCAGGTTGAAGTCAAGTGGCTTGTTTTTTTCCTGATCCTTCATCTCCAACAGCGCGATGACTACAATTCCCGGCGTCGGAAAATCCCTTTCTGAAAGATTCATTATGTTGCGAGTTGGTGCCATTGTCTGTTGCTCATTGTTGTTGCTGGCTGCGTGGACTGTCCCGACGCGTGGCGAAGCGATCCCCGAAGCCAAAGCTCGGTTGCTGGAAGACGTCAAGTATCTCGCCTCAGATGAACTCGAAGGACGCGGCGTTGGAACGAAGGGGCTGACGGTCGCGGCCGAGTTTATTCGTGACCAGTTCGCCAAAGCAGGTCTGGCTGTCGACCGGGTGAACGGCGGCGCCTTTCAGAAGTTTGATCTCGTCACAGGTGCGAAGCTGACCGAACCGAACTCGCTGCAGTTCGTCGGCCCTAACAATGAAACCATCGAATTGAAGATGGGCGAAGACTACGAAGCCTGCTCATTCGCTGGCACTGGTTCCTTCGATGCCGAAGTCGTCTTTTGCGGCTATGGGGTCGAGGCCAAAGACGATGGTTACGACGATTTCGCCGGAATCGATATTGCCGGCAAAGTGGTAGTAATGATGCGTCGTACACCCCGGCAGGCTGACACCAAGGCAGCGCATTCACTCTTCCGCCACGCAGATCTCAAGTCCAAGATGAACCAGGCCGTCACTCGAAAGGCCGCCGCTGTCGTCTTTGTCAACGATTACTACACGGGACGCAAAGCGGCTGAAAAGCGGAAGGAAGATCTCGCCAAAACCACAGACGGTGTGGCCGCCGCTGCCGAGGAATATACTGCCGTCGATCTGAAAGAGACCGAAAAAGTGACAGCGGCACGCAATAAGCTCGTCGCAGCTGTCAACCAGCTGAAGGCCGTCCGCAAATCGATCGAATCCGCCAATGACGACGCCTTGATGAAGTTCGGTTACGCCGGTCATGGTGACGCCAAAGTTCTTCCGCCTGCGTTCCATGTCACTCAGAAACGGGCCGATCAATTGCTGGCCGGATTGGGAAAGAAACTTGATGAACTGGAAACAGCGATCGATCAGGACTTCAAACCCCGATCGGCAATCATCCCCGGCTGGAAAGTTCGCGGGGCCTTGTCGATGGAAAAGGTTCGTGCCGATGTCTTCAACGTGATCGGAGTGATCGATGGTGATGGACCTCTGGCAGACGAGACCGTCGTCATCGGGGCACACTATGACCACGTTGGCCGAGGTGGTCAGAATTCACTCGCACCCGGCTCAACAGAAATTCACAACGGCGCTGACGACAACGCCTCGGGAACAGTTGCACTGCTGGAATTGGCACGGCGATTTGCACTCGCCGCAAAAGTGAAGAAGCCAGCCCGTCGCATCGTCTTCATGGCGTTCACCGGTGAGGAACTCGGGCTGCTTGGCTCGGCTCGATACTGCCGCGAACCAGTCTTTCCACTCGAAAAAACGGTTGCCATGCTGAACATGGACATGGTCGGACGCCTGAAAGATGACAACAAGCTGATTGTTTACGGGACCGGAACCAGTCCTCGCTGGGTGCCGGAACTGGAGAAATTCAATGGCAATGCCTTGAAACTCGTTTTCAAGCCCGAGGGATTTGGCCCCAGCGACCATTCCTCGTTCTATGCCAAGAAGATTCCCGTTCTGCACTTCTTCACAGGTGAACATCCCGATTACCACCGTCCAACTGATGACTGGGACAAGCTGAACATCGACGGCATCGCTCGCGTGACAGAACTGATCGAAAAGATGGCGGCATCGACCATCGAAGCGGCCGAGCGGCCAGCCTATGTCGAAGTTAAAGGAACAGCCCAGCCGACTCGTGGTGGAAGCCGCCCCTATGTCGGAACGATCCCCGAATTCGGTAATGAAGAACCGGGATATTCTGTGAGTGGTGCGGCCCCCGGCAGCCCGGCAGAGAAGGGGGGACTCAAAGGAGGAGACCGCATCGTCAAATTCGGTGGAACGGCCGTTGCCAATCTGGATGACTTCGATGCCGCCTTGCGAAAATTCAAAGGGGGCGACGAAGTGGAAGTGGTCGTGATCCGCAACAAGATGGAAGTCAAACTGAAAATGGTGCTGGATCCCCCGAAATAATCGATTGCCGGACGGACGACTCGCGCTCGTGAGGTAATGCCATGCGATGGCTGAAGATCATTCTGGTTAGCAGCAATACCGATTTATACGCCAGGACAGGCATTCGAGGTTGGAAGAACTTCGTACCAGCCCGAACTCTGTTCGGCGGCCTGATGCTGGCGACCGCGCTCCTGATCGGATGCGGTGGCAGTAAGCCGAAGCCTGCTGAAACCAAAGTCGTTCCAGCTCCGGTTCCTGTGGCGAACCCCAATCCTGCTCCTGCAAATGCAGCCAATACCGCCCGGCAAAATCCCGACTCGAAGACAAAATCCACAAAAGCGACAGGAACATCGAAAGAACCACTGCCGCCAGGAACGGACCCGAAGTCCGTTTTTGAAATTAGTGCGTTGAACGCCCCTATGGAGGTCAGTCCTCCTGCTTCCAGAAAAGAAGATCAATTTGCGGTGGCATCTGGTAACCGGGGGATCGATTCGACGCGACTGGTGATTGCGGCCGTTGAACCGACCTCCAAGGGAAAACCGAGGCAGGGATTCAACCTTCCCACGGGATTCACCGCCATTGCCGACGGAGGTTATTCCGATGACGGCTTGCCCCGTCGTATCAAATGTACCAAAACGGGTTCGACACTCGTGCTTGTTCCCGCAGGTATTGCCACTGTCGGGACGAATGAAGGCCCAGCCGAGTCTCAACCGGAAATCACCGTTCATCTCGACACATTCTATATCGAGGCGTTTGAAGTGACCGTCGAACAATTCGAAGCCTACCGACAGGATCTTCGAGACAAAAAGAAACCGTTGCCGACAACAACCAATCCCACCGCTCCGCCTCGGACTCCAGTCCTTGGAGTGACCTGGGGCTTCGCACAGCAATATGCTCGCTGGGCTGCGATGGATCTGCCGACGGAATCAGAATTTGAAAAAGCAGCACGAGGCCCCAACCGACTGAGAACCCCCTGGGGCAACAGTCGGGCCATCTGGCCGAATAAGCGCACCCCGGAAACATTGACGACCGTAGGCGCCTATTCCAGCGATATGAGCCCGTATGGCGCGTACGATCTGGCGGGGAATGCGAGGGAATGGTGTTCGGATCTTTATCTCGACTCGCACAAAGACGCCGCCGGTCCCAATGGACAGGTTCCTCATAACTGGCCGGGGCCGAAAAAAGTTCCAAACGGCAATTTGCGAGTCGTGAAAGGAAATGGCCCGGACTGGTCCGCCTGGCAGCGCGAAGGTCGCGATGTCGGAAAAGGTCAACCGGATGTTGGTTTCCGCTGTGTCCTGAGAATCCTTACGCCACAGCCAACAGCAGGAACGTGATGTTCGGCGTGATGCCGAACGTAATTGATCTCGGCTCGAATGCATCTCATTTAAGTGTCGCCTCCCGCGGGTATCAGACTACAGCGTCTAACCCATGTTTGGACGCGACACGGAAGTGCGACCCGCACTAATCGATTATCAACGGAACTGGGCGACAGACCATGAATTCGAACCATGTCCGAACGGATGGCTGGTCTAACAGCGAAACACAGGCCATGTACGAAAAGCAATGGCCACTTTCTCCCGACATGAAGCGTCAGCACGCGTCCGGTCACCAGTGCGGCGGCTGTTCCTTTTTTGCGAAATTCAATTCCGACTGGGGACTCTGTTGCCACTCGGAGTCAAAACAGTTTCTCGAAACCATCTTCGAGCACTTCACTTGCCCGGATTATGTACGCGAAGGTTGGGGACCACACAGTTTCACGGTCGAAACGGAGTTTCATTGCCGATGCGGCGGAGAGCCTGTTGAAGATTGACCTCGTTTCAGGATCCCTGCTTCCTGAGAAACATCATTTCCATAAATCGGCGGACACGCCGATCATTCACCCGAGTTCCAAAAAGACGATGGCGTTCTGGCATCCCTACAGGATGCGTTTTTCCGAGGTAGACCTGTCCCGGGGGTTTCCGCTTCGCTGCAACCCCCGGCTACGTTCTTTGATCGCTTCGCGATCATAAATCCCCTCGCGACTGCCTGTCATCCTGCCGCAACCGGCATCGGAAAATGATCATAGCCGGACGTCGAATTCGAAGCTGTGACGGTGACACAGCAAACGCGATGTGGGCCGATTTAGCATCGATACCAACAAGATGTTCCTCAGGAGGCCCGAAGGGCCAGCAGTTCACCCAGCCAGGGCCCTGCGGCCCTGGAAATCGATGTGACAACAGGATCTGAGGCCTGAAGGGCCGTGAATTCCTATGGTCTTGAGCCTCGTCAAAACGAACGACCGGCCCTTCAGGCCTCAAAACGATTTTGGTGGGATCAATTCCAGGGCCGCAGAGCCCTGGCTGGGTGAACTGCTGGCCCACTTGGGCCGCAAGACTGGAACCTTCCGAATTCTTGAAAAACACGTGCCTCGATCGCCTCTGCTTCGTATGCCAAGGCGAGAGGAAACTGCGAACTGGACACAGATCACCCGTTGCCAGAGGAATTGACACGAGATACAGTCGCTGATGTTTGGAATTCACCATTGCGAGACAACCATGTTGACCAAGCGTTCAATCCTCCAGGTCGCTCTGGTATTGCTGATCGGATGCGGCGAATCAGCAAAGCCCGTGCCCCCCCCCACGTCAGTTCCCGGCAGTGGCCCCTCGTCAACGGCAATCACTCCCGCCGCATCAGCGCCTTCGACAAAGCCTGCGGAGGTCAACGGCACAAAACCCGACAGCCAGCCATTGCCAGCAAAAGAAAGTAAACCGGACGCAGAAAAGTCGCCCGTTTCCATCGGCGCACCCGTTCCCGCAGCTCAGCAGGAAGATCCCCCTTTTCAGATTGAGAAGGGATTTACGGGTTTGACGTTTGCCGATTTCGAAGCGTTTGGTGCCACCGAGGATACATGGGAAGCACTGGATGAGGGGATCTTCTGTTCGGGCCGCCCGCGCGGATACCTGTACTCCAAAGAGTCCTACCGTAATTTCACCTTGCGTCTGGAATACAGTTTTGACCGCCCCGACAACTTGAAGGACGACAGCAAGTTCAAGGGCAATACCGGCTTCCTGATGTATATCACGGGTGAACACAAACTCTGGCCGGTGTCACTCGAAGTTCAGGGAAAACATGTTCAGATGGGGGCCATCAAGGAAAACGGCGGGGCATCGCCCGTGACTGCAACAGACGATGACGCTGCCCGTCAGAAGGCTCGAAAAGCAGTCGGTGAATGGAACTCGCTTGAGATCGTCTCGGTCGATGGCTCACTAACCGTCTCTCTGAACGGCATCCAGATCAGTAAATCAGAACCCGATTTCTTGAGCGAAGGATCGATTGGAATCCAATCGGAGGATTTTCCATTCGAAGTCAGAAGGATACGTATTCGCCGCGATTAACAGTGAAAACAGAGACGGGAATTTCGTGCACGCCGTCCTGGCCGATGACTCAAAGCCGGAGCTGACCCATGGTTCGTTATTTCAGATTTGCCCTGCTTTTTGCCGTGATCACAGTTCCCGTCTGCGTGAACGCCGCCGCAAAAGGGAAACAGACAAATGCGCAGAAAGCGGACGAACGCCGTGAAGACGAAGCGGTTCGCAAAGCACAACAGGACGTCAAATCAGCTCAGCAGGCCGAGACGACAGCTGAACGATCATTCAAGAAAGCCGTTGACGAATTGAAAGCGGCCGAACGACAACTGGTCCAGGCGGCCAGTCAGTTGCAGAAAGCCAAAGACGATCTGGAAGAAAAACACTCCGCCACACATGGCTTAAATGATGCTCGCACGGCCGCGGAAGAAGCACGCCGTGAATACGAGCGAGCCGGACAACCGTTCCTTCAGAAGCTGGCCGAGACTCCCAAATATCAGCAGGCCGTGGAAGCCGCTCGTCAGGCAGAACTGCGACTGACGCGTCTTCGGAGCGAAACGGACACCAATGCGGATGATCGTAGAAAAGAGATGGCAGAAGCGGCGCGAGTCAAATTGATTCCCGCTCAGCTTCAACGGGAAGCTCTCGATTCCGAACCTTCACTCAAACCGCAGCGAGCTAAGCTGACTGCCGCTGAAGAAGCCGCGGCGAAAGTTCGTAAACAGGTCGATCAGGCAATCGACAAGGACGCGGCACTGCGGGCTGTCACAGACAAAATCGAAAATCTCAAACAGGAAATCGCAACGGCACGTAAATCCGTTTCGAAAGAAGAACGAGATCTGGCAGCGGCACGACAGAAACTGGCTCGGGAACAACAGGATCTCCAGCAGAAGATTCTGGCGGACAAACGCGACGACAATAAACCCAACAACAAGAAGAAGTAGGATGAAGCGCCGCCGGGCGAGGACGTCCTGTGACGTGAGTGTTGATTTGCCTGTGAACAGAGCGGGTTGATTGACGAGGGCACGACCACTCCATTTCGAAGGAACGACATGGCCAGGAAAGCAACGACCAGACCCGCGACAAAACGCCCATCGACGGACGTTGCGGCAACCGCTGCCGATACTTCCGAACTGACAATCGGCAGCTACCTGATTCAGCGTCTGCAGGATTACGGGCTGGGGCATGTCTTTGGCATCCCCGGCGACTTTGTCCTGCAATTCTATGGGATGCTTCAGGAGAGTCCGATCGGGGTCATCGGATGTACGCGTGAAGACAACGCGGGCTATGCCGCGGATGCCTATGCCCGGGTTCATGGACTCGGTGCCGTCTGCGTTACGTATTGTGTCGGCGGGCTGAGTCTCTGTAACTCGATCGCAGGAGCGTTTGCCGAAAAATCACCAATCGTCGTCATCAGTGGTGCCCCCGGTATGACCGAGCGCAGTACCAATCCGCTGCTGCATCACAGGGTCCGCGATTTTACAACGCAGCGTGAAGTCTTTGAAAAGATCACCGTTGCCAGCGCAGCTCTTGAAGATCCTCTCACCGCGTTTCGAGAAATTGATCGGTGCCTGGAGGCGGCTGTCAGATACAAGCGGCCTGTTTATCTGGAACTGCCACGCGATCGCGTTCACACTCGTTGCCCATACCCACACGTCCCCAAGACGGAACAACCCGTCAGCAACCGCGATGCCTTGAATGAATCGCTGGCAGAAGCTCAACGCACGATCAACACCTGTAAAAAGCCGGTGCTCGTCGTTGGCGTCGAACTCCATCGGTTCGGGCTGGCAGACGAAGTCGTCAAGTTTGCCGAAAAGAATTCGATCCCGATGGTAGGCACGCTGCTCGGCAAATCGGTCGTCAGCGAAAAGCACCCGCTGTACCTGGGGATCTATGAAGGGGCGATGTGCCGCGAAGAGTTGCGGAATTACGTCGAAGAGAGCGACTGCATGATCATGCTGGGCGCATTCCTGACGGATATCGACATGGGGATCTTCACCGCGCATCTCGACCCGCGGAAGTGCATCTATGCCACCAGTGAAGAGACGCGAATCTCACACCACCATTTCCACGACATCCTGGTCTCAGACTTCGTCAAGGGTCTGGCAAAGCTGGACCTGAAAGTTGCCAAACGACCGCTGCTGCCAAAGCCGAAAGGTGAAGGAAAGTTCGTCCTGAAGCCACAGGCTAAGATCACAAACGCCCGATTGTTTGCCCGGATCAATGAATTACTCGACGATTCGATGGTAGTCGTTGCCGATGTTGGCGACTGCCTGTTCGGGGCGGCTGATCTGACAATTTATCGCAAGACCGAGTTCATCAGTCCCGCGTATTACACCTCCATGGGTTTCGCGATCCCCGCTTCGATCGGTGTCAGCGTTGCGGCCCCCGGTCGACGGCCCATCGTTCTGGTTGGTGATGGTGCATTCCAGATGACCTGCATGGAACTCTCGACGGCAGTTCGTCACGGGTTCAATCCGATTGTGATCGTGTTGAACAATAAAGGATACACGACCGAACGATTCCTGCAGGATGGCCCGTTCAACGACATCTTGAACTGGAACTATCACCGGATGCCAGACCTGCTGGGGGGAGGCTGGGGCTTCGAAGTCAGGACCGAAGGAGAACTCGATCAGTCTCTGAACGCGGCCATGGCCAATAAGAAAGCGTTCAGCCTGCTGAATGTGCATCTGGAACCTGATGACATCAGCCCCGCACTCAAGCGACTGGCGGAAGGATTGTCGAAGCGGTTATGAGTGGGCAATCAGCTTTCGGCTGTGAGCAGCACCGACATCACTACCCTGTCGAAATGCGCTTGGTCTGCATCGACTTTCGCATCAGCAAATAGTCGTTTTTTTTAACACCAGACGCTGCGCTCGAAAATCCGCTCGCTCAACAGAAATACATTCTGCCTAAAAATCGCGGCGATTGCGATTTTTTTTCTTGCATCTGCGCCGCGAAATAACAACGATCGTCCGCGAATACATGCGTTCCATGTGGATCACGGAGGATATTTGCTGTGCGAAAAGTAGTTTTTCGCTCGTTTCAAAGCCCGGGCGATCTGGTGATGTTGACGGCTGCTGCTCGAGATTTGCACATCGCCTACCCAAATCAATTTATAACTGATGTTCGAACGTCGGCAGATTCATTGTGGGAAAACAATCCATTTATCAGCACTCTCAGATCAGAGGATCCTGGTGTTGAAACGCTGGATATGCACTATCCTCTGATCCATCAGTCGAATCAGCGGCCCTATCATTTTCTTCACGGCTATACGCAGTACCTGGAATCCAAACTGGGGCTGCGGATTCCCGTCACGAAGTTCTCGGGCGATATCCACCTGAGTCCCGAAGAGAAGAATTCTCCCCCGCTGGAGGGTGTCGAGTTACCAGAGCGATTCTGGATTGTCATCGCCGGGGGGAAGCGAGACTTCACTGCCAAATGGTGGAATCCGGCAAGTTATCAACAGGTCGTCGATCACTTTCAGGGCCAGATTGCGTTTGTTCAGTGTGGGGAGGGAGGGCACTGGCATCCGTCGCTGACAGGCGTCATTAACCTCGTCGGAAAGACGACGCTTCGGCAGTTTGTACGGCTGATGCACTATGCCGAAGGGGTCATCTGCCCGGTCACGTTTGCCATGCACCTCGCTGCAGCCGTGGAAACCCGCCCCGGCCAACCTCGCCATCGACCTTGTGTTGTCATCGCAGGTGGGCGGGAACCACCACATTGGGAAGCGTATCCCCATCATCAGTTCCTCAGCACCGTTGGAATGCTCTCGTGTTGCGCTGATGGAGGTTGCTGGAAGTCGCGATGCCAACTGGTGGGCGACGGCGATGAAAAAGACCATCGAAACGTCTGTGAGCAACCTGTTCAAGTGACGCCACAACTGCGAATTCCCCGCTGTCAGGAGATGACGACCGCAGGGGATGTGATTCGCTGCGTCGAAAAATATCTGCACGGTGGTTTATTGCGACCTCAGTCCAATGTGATCTCAACGGAAAAAATCGTCATGAACAGTCCTGCTCCTCGGGCTGCCGCTGGACTGCATGTCGAGCGGAGTACCAGCCGACGACCATCTGCCTACATTCCTGCGGGGCAGCAGTCTGTCACCACGCAGCAACGGCAAACCGTCCTGATTGAATTTCGGCATGGTTTGGGGGATGCGATTCAATTGACCGCCGTGCTGCGACATTTGCGGCAGGCTCACCCCGAGTGGGAAATTGATGTCGCGGCACAACGTGGAAAACATTCGACCTACAACGGATTGTGCCGTCACGCACTGGTGTTGTCAGAAGACCAATATCGACGAAACGACTATCAGAAGCGGTTTACACTCGACTGGCACGAATGCCGTACGTCAGAACGGACCTGGCCCAGCACAAAGACCTCTCGCTGTCTGCAGGAAGTCTTTCACCTGGTGCCGAATCCCAACCTTTGTCGTTACGAAATCAAACCGAGGAACGAGGTTCGGCTGGATGCCATGCGTTACCTGCAGTCGATCTGCGGCCAGCCCGAGAAGTCAGGACGCTATCGCGCCGTATTGATTCACTACGAAGGGAACACGTCGACAGACCGGAAAAACCTTTCGCATGAAGTGGCTCAAAAGGTCTGTGAGACCGTGCTTGCTGCGGGATATGTGCCGATCATATTCGACTGGGATCATCGCTCACCACTGCCCGACGGGAGACGTATTCACTGCCCGGATCGTGATAATTCGCTATGGAAAGGAAGGCAAACGGGCGATGCCGCAACGATTGCCGCATTGATTTCACTGGCATCGTTAATGATCGGGATCGACAGCGGCCCATTGCATGTCGCCGGGGCCACACAGACCCCGACAATCGGGGTCTGGACCCGGCACCATCCGATTCACTATTTCGATCTTGCCGATAACGTCTTGCATCTGGTGCCCAGTGACCATGAACAACTGGCGGCGGGGCCTGAAGCCGTCAAGTATTTCGCTGAGAATTACCGGAGTCTGGTTTATCAATCGCTCGAACGTGACTTGCCCGCGACTATTGAAAGCCATCTTCCGAAGCGATCAGTACCGGCGGCATTGGTATCAGAGCCTGCCAGTCCGATGACGCAGCCGGTTCTTCGAGCGACGGGTTACACCGCTGCGTACTACGAGGAACATTGTCGGGCGGGGCTTGATTATCTGGGGTTTGGTGACTGGCAGCGGCAGTACGGACGCTGGCTGTCAGACGTGCTGGGCTGGGGCGGGCAGCAAGTTCTCGATGTTGGATGTGCCTGTGGCAGTATTGCTCGGGGATTCAAGGAAGCGGGGGTACTGATCCACGGTGTCGATCTGTGCGAGCCGATGATTCAGAAGGGCCGCGACAAATGGCCCGACATGGCAGCGTCGCTATCCGTGTGTGACGCCGTGAACCTGCATCTGTTTACGGATGCGACATGGCACGGGTTGCATTCAGCCCAGGCCGCAGAGCATTGGAAACCTGAACTGGTCCCGTTCATCTTGCGGGAGTTGGCACGAGTGACCAGGCCGGGCGGATTCTTTTTTTGTGCCCTCGACACGGTCGAACTCTTTGCGCGACAAAACCGGTCGATGGAGACCGAAGATCCGACACATATCTGTATCAAGACCTTGCCATGGTGGCACGAGCGGTTGAGTGAGGCGGGATGGCAGGTCTGCACGGCAGACTATGCCGAGAAATTACGATCACATCCGCAATCGTTCCTCAGCCGCTACGACTGGGACTGGTTTGTGGCTCGAAAGATCTCAAGTTAGCCGGTCCCCGAAAACATTAACTACACGAGCGAGTCCCAGAACGGAAAACATCACGATGACACGTATTATTCCAACGACAGGGAGGCCGATCGACCCATCACACCGGGCGTTGCCGACGGTCATAGAAATCGTGGACCCTCCTGTGCCGATTTACGCCGACTACCCGGACCTGCGTAAGCCTCCCCCCGATTCGGCAGGAGGTCAGATCAAGATCAAACTTCATACCGACTCGGACTGCCTGGTGACTGTCTTGATTGAAGCGGTTCAAGACCAAACTCAAATTCAGAACGGAATTGTCGTTCTGGGATATCTCGAAACAACGATCACCAAGGTACCTACGGAATATGTTGTATCGTGTGGAGTGGGTGAAGGTGCGGTGAAAGGGAGATGCCACCTTTCGGAAGTTAAGGTGCGAATCACTTCGCGTGAAGATTGCAGTTCTTCAAGTTCGTCGTCGTCATCATCAAGTTCTTCCGAGTCGAGTAAGTCTTCGTCGAGCCCGTCCTCATCCAGTTCGAGTTCCATCAATTCCAGTTCTTCAAACTCCAGTCTGTCGTCTGGGAGTGGAAGCAGTGATTCCAGCGGGGGAACCGTTGTCGGATGCTGCGAGGGTGTCACGATTCCCACAGTTTTGAATGCGACATGGGGTCCGGTTGCAGGCGGTCGTTGCGATTGTTCCGGCGGATCAACGTCAACGTTTGTCTATAACGGGTCTGGAAAGTGGGTGACTTCAGGTGCCGTCGTCTGCGGTCACTCATATGCTGCGGAACTGTATTGCAGTGACAACCTTTGGATCTGCTCTTTGACAAGTGGATGCGTGGGGGGCGACAGCATCACTTCCCCCTGGCAAGGGGCGACATGGAACGCCGCGCATTGTGCACCATTCGAAGCAAGTTTTGTCTGGTTGGATTGCTTGATCAGTGGCCCTGACCACCATTGTTGTGATCCGTTGCCACCAGGCGACTTGCTGGAATCCCTCGGAGTGGTGATCACAGCATGAACCAATTCCCTGAATGCGACCAATTCACCGATCACCGGCGTGCTATCTGCCGTGGCGAACGGCCCGATTTGAACTGTGACGTGGTCAATCAATATCGACAGCGATGGGGACTTGACCCGTTGGCAAATTCACTGGTCAGCGAAAGCAGAGTTACCGTTGTTCCAGCACCTGATGTTCCTGACCTTTTTCAGCGTGTCGTCACGTTTGCAGGAGCACTGACGGAGCATCTTCGGGATGGGATGACACGGTGCGCGGAGACAGAGATCCAGGCCCGACTGGCGACTTGCCAGACCTGCCCGTCGTTTACAGGTTCGCACTGTCGTGAATGTGGTTGTGCCTGCAGTTCCAAACAGACATTTTTCAATAAGCTCGCGTGGCGTTCCGAGCGTTGCCCGCTCGGTCGCTGGTAGATCGATCCAAAATCAGTTGTCGCACTTGCGCACGTTGTTACGGGATACAAAACACCATGGCTAATGTCTATGTGACCTACGCGAACTTGGAACTCGACGACGCCGACATCTGTAGTATTCCTCCCGAAATCCTGGGTTGCGATGAATGCATGAAAAGTGCGTATCCGGGTAATCCCCCTACCAATCTCAGCGCGGCTCCAATCCGCTATGCGACGGGCGAGCCGATCATTCATGCGGCAGACTTGCCGGGTGTCAATGGTTTCGGGATGCCGTGGGGCCAGAACCGGACTTTCGCAGGCCAGTTGCCGAGTCCCTTTAACATGGGCGTTGGCATGAATTGGCAAACGAGTGAGCAGTCGCATCTGGCGCTGGAGTTCGATGATACGACATACGACATGGGGGGACTGTCGGCACGCGTGATCCGCAGTTCCAAGGAAACGTTGATTTACAATCAGTTTTTTGTCGGCTCACCGTACGTCAGCCAGTTTCGAACAGGTGAACGTCTGACGTTCAACCCAGAACTCCACAAGCAGAACTATACGCTCCACAAGGTCGACGGGAGCGCCTATCACTATATTGGCCTCAATGGAATGCTCGGGGCGTATGAAGACGCACGCGGCAATCGATTAGAAGTCATCGAATGGATCAAGAACGGATTTCTGCCGAAAAAGACCAAACGGACATGGCAATCTCCTGATGGCCCTGTTGATGAAATCATCGAATATCACTACGTGCTTGAAGACATCCCCTTTCCGCCGCTGCAATGGGTTCGCGTCCAGCGGCTTTTTCCCGACTCTTCTGGAACCTTGGTGTCGAAAGCCGAATACACCTACTACGTTGCTGGCGACGAATTCGGCGGGCACGAAGACCTGAAGTCGGTCACCATCCAAACCTGGCAGAACCATGCCTGGGTCACTACCGGGACCTACTACTATCGTTACTGGACCGGCAGCGATTCCCAGCCAGCTCACACGGTCAAGTTTGTCCTGGAACCGGGATCGTTTGAACGCCTCGCCGCAGATCCGGATGTCACAGATCCCTTCACCGCCCCCGATTCCATCGTCGCCCAGTATGCCGACTACTTCTACCTGTATGACTCGCAGCGCCGAGTCATTCGTGAAGACGTGCAGAGCGGTTCGCAAACGTACGAATTCAGTTACGAAAACAGCACTTTCACACCCGACTTCAACCACTGGTTTACCAAAACGACCGAAACTCTCCCCGACGGCAATCAGAATATCGTCTATTCGAATTACGCGGGACAGACGATGCTGAAAGTATTTGTCTCCGGGACCAGCGAATGGTGTGAATACACGCGATTTGACGAACATGGTCAGGCAGTCCTGTTTGCCAATCCCGCTGCGGCCATTGGCTATGATGATACGTTTGCCGATCTGCTTGACTACGACAGCGGTACCAATACAAGCATGTTCCTGCGCAGTCATGACGGGCTGATCCGTGCCATCACGTATCACCCCGAAAGTTGCTACGTTGCGACCGAAGGAATCCGGAAAGGACAGTCGGGAACACTCATCCCGCAGCGAAAGCTCGAATACTGCTGTGCCACCAACGACTGCGACTGCTCCTCTCCCGGGCACTCGTCCGCGACATCGGGAACCGATTGCTTCTCGGGTGTCTGGTTCGTCGCCTCCGAAACTGTCTATCCGTCGGAAACAGACCCCGGTCAGACCGAAGTCACGTCGTATTGCCGGACATTCTATCCCTTCGTCCCCGGTAGACAGTCGTATGGCGTCAAAGAATTGATCACCACCTTCCCTGCCGTCTCTACCGACCACAATGGATCGGGCGTGGCGGCGACACGTCGTGACTATTTCGACACCTATGGCTATCTGATCTGGTCCATGGATGAGCGCGGATTCATCACCCGCATGGTCTACGATGTCCCGACTGGCACTATGACCCAGCTTGTGGTTGACGTCGATACATCGCTCTATTCCGATGTCCCCGATGGCTGGTCCACTCCCTCGGGAGGTGGCAAGAACCTTGTCGCCGACTTCACATCCGATCCGCAGGGGCGAATTATCCGTTCACTCGGTCCTGCCTTTCTGGATGCGACCGCCACATCCGTCCGGACCGCGTCGTGGTCGGCCTTTTACGACGATTCGCACATCACGCTTTCAGCCCCGGGTTACGTTTCCACCTCAGGTGCGACGCTCGTTAATCCCGTCTCGATTACCAAAGCGGATGCGGGAGGCCGCATCAACGAACAGATTCAGGCGGTCAGTACCTTGACCGATGGTTCCCTGCCCGAAATCCTGCACGCCTATGCAATCGACACCCGTTGCGGCTCAGACCCGACGTTTGGAACTTCGCCTTTGTGTGGATTCCCGCAGTCCAGCTACGTCCGCTGGACGACATTTCAGTACACCGATTGCTGTCTGACCACATCGCAACGAACGTATCACACGATTCCATCAACCGGCATCGGCACTGTTGGTACGAATTATGACCTGACCAGTTATGGCTACGACGCCATGAAGCGGCGAAACCATTCGGTCACTCCGGGTGGCACCATCACCGATCTGGTTTACGATCCACGCGGCTTACTCCTTTCAACCTATGTAGGAACCAACGACACGGGAGCCACCGAAACAGATCCGACCGGCGGGGGAACACACCCCGCCAACAATATGGTGCTGGTCACTTCCCGCCAGTACGACCATGGCACCGATGGGGGCGATGGCAATCTGACTCAATTGACGCAATACGTCGATGGCTCGACAACGCGAGTCACCTGCATGGTCTACGATTTCCGGAATCGGCGGATCGCCATCGATGGCGAAGTCGATTTCTACCAGCAGGACTATTACGACAACTTCAGCCGCGTCGTCCGGTCCGAGCGGTACGATACCATCGGTCCGGCGGGAGGCTGCGGATCGACCAGTTCCGGTTCCCTCGATTCCAGCAGTTCCAGTGGTTCGGCAGACGTTGGCAACCTGATCGCACGGAGCGACGTGAAATACGATGCTCGAGGGAACGTCTATCAGGCGATCCGTTATGCCGTCGATCCTGCCACGGGGGATGTCGGTAACAGTCTGGTTGGGAATGCCTGGTACGACGCTTCCGGAAATCGGGTCAAGATTCTGCCTGCCGGCTCGCATCTGTTCAGCAAGACAACGTACGACAGCCTGGGCCGCGTGGAAACGCAGTATCAGGGGTACGACCTGGACGAAACCTCCTATTCCGAAGCCTTCACGGTGACCGATGACGTGATCCTGGAACAGGTCGAAACAACCTACGACACGGCCTCGCACGCGGTGCAGGTGACACTCCGCCAGCGATACCACAACGCCCCGGATACCCAGACCGGCTCACTGCATTCCCCCGGAACAACCCCCAAAGCGCGCGTTTCGTATCAGGCCGCCTGGTACGACGGGGTTGGGCGCTCGGTCGCCACGGCCGATTACGGGACGAATGGAGGGACCACGCTCTCCCGGCCAGACGCGGTTCCCGCCAGTTCCGATTCCGTCCTGGTGGGCCAGATCGTCTACGATCCGACGGGACCTGTACAATACACCATCGACCCGGCGGGAATGGTCACGTCATTCGAATACGATCAGGTGGGACGTCGGATTACGGTGATCGAAAACAACGTCGGCAGTTCCTCATCGAGCAGTTCCTCGTCCAGTACGGCCGAATGCGTTCCGTCGGACGATGCCAACCGCACGACGCTGTTTACCTATACGGCGGACGGTCAACAGGCGACGTTAACGGCGGTCAACGGTTCAACGACGGATCAGACGACCACCTCGACGTATGGCACAACATTGTCCACTGCCGATGTCGCCAGCAGTCTGCTGTTGCGATCGGTGGCGTATCCTGATTCCACGAGTTCCAGTGATCGGCTGTCGTACTCGTACAACCGGCAGGGGGAACGGACGACGCTGACCGATCAGCGAGGCTGTGTGCATACGTATCACTACGACGGACTGGGGCGTCCGATCCATGATTGCGTGACGACCCTGGGGAGCGGTGTGGACGGGGCGATTCGGCGGTTGTCGACGACATTTGAAGCGAGGGGATTGCCTTTGACGCTGTCGAGTTACGATAATGCCAGCGTCACGTCAGGGACGCTCGTGAACCAGGTTCGGTTTGCGTACAACGCCTTTTCTCAACTGGTCAGTGATTCTCAAAGCCACGGTGGTCCGG
>CAZSTW010000029.1:0-8814 GCA_964609845.1 uncultured Planctomycetaceae bacterium
TTGGTGGGCCTGCGCTCGAAGCGAGCTGGTCCCACCCTACTTTGAAAAAGGCGATCGCCCCGTACGGAGATGGCCGTGTCTACGCATTATCGGCGACCGTCGGCTGGCATTTACGGGCGACCTGCCACCGGGTGTTTTTGCGTTTGCATGTCGCAACGGTGCGAATGGGAGGGTCGGCCTGGCGCTTGCCAACTATGGTCTTACTCAGCACCAGACCCGCCGACTGACGCTGTCGGTCACTGGTCTCAATGCCGGTCCCTGGAAGCTGACCCGCTGGCAAGTCGATGAGAAGCATTCAAGCCGCTGGGATATCGCTGAGGATCGGCCGGAGGGTGCGGCCCAGAACGACCTTCAAGTTCTTGAAGCAAGGACGATGAGCATCGACAACACGGGCAAAGCTCAGCTTGAGCTTGATCTGCCTCGCTGGTCATCATTGTTCATTGCCCTCGAGCCTGCCCCTTGACGGTCGCTGTCTTTGCCCCCATCGGCTTGCTGCGAGCGACAGTTGTCGCCTGTCTGTTGGCACGAGCGGCAACTCCAATCTTGAACGACGCCGCTTTCCGAGAGCAAATTGCACCAGCAGATCTGATTCACCTGCGGTGCGATGATCGGAAAGTAGCCATCGACCAATCCGGCGTTTTCGGCTTGTATCAGGCTCATGCCATCGGGAAGTTCGATGGATTTGAGCAGAATGAGTTGCTCAGCCTCCCATTTTGTTGCGACCCAGGCGGCAATCGAATCACTCGTGACATCCCATGTGTGTGGCAACGGGGCTGATTCGTGGACCTCTGCCTGTCGCAGATACGATTCCAGTTTCAGCAGCACAGGACGCCGTTGATCGATCCAGGCTTCGGCAGCGGCCGTCGGAGACTCGACTTCTTCACATTCGGGCAACAATTCCTTCACGAGCGCGCGAGTCAGTGACAAGGAACGAATTGCCAGCCAGTGCGCCATTTCTTCAGAGAGTGAGAAGCGATCGCTCCAATCCCTGACGACATCAGCCGCATCGCCTCCACCGACCACAATCAAAATCCGCTTTGGTCGAAGGGATGCGATCAGTGAACGCATTCGTTCAGCCAGTCCGGTGCACTTCAACAGACTTCCACCCAGTTTCAGAACAACCAGTGGTTCGGTCTGCGAAACTCCTTCCGTCAGCATCGGGTTGCAGGCGCTATCGTTCATCAGAAGCGTTGGTTCTCTCAGTCGAAGGGAATCGGCACAAACCGCAAACGGTAAGTATGCAGTTCAAAATGCAAAATACTGGAAGGACAACGTTATGCCCAGTGACGCACGGTACGAAGACAGGACCAATGCCTTTTTGAAGCTGGGGAGGATGTGGCGTGGAGTCAACGTTACCCACATCTTTGACTTTGTGCTTGCCAGTTGCTGCTGCCAGCCGGGTATGTATTTCAAGACATCGATCAGCCGGAACGCGTTAGCGTCCGGTTCCGATGGACGACTGGCGAAACGTATCTCCAGAAACCGGACGCTAACGCGTTCCGGCTGATGGTCGCAGGTTATTCGACGGTTTCACCAAGTTGATCACTTCTGGAATATCAACGGGTTCGGAAAAACCGAATACATCCACCATCACGTCTGTGCTGATGCAGGGTGGGACCAACTCGCTTCGAGCGCAGGCCCACCAAAAGCAAATGTCACGAAATGATAGTGGGCCGGCGCGGCGAAGCGCCACTGGTCCCACCCTACACTGAAAAAAGCGATCGCCCCGTGGACAATCGTTAGATGGTTGGAAAGCCTCTTGTCTGCCCGGGCGACTGCCAGAATTTCGTTCCCGGAGATTTTTCGAAAGTAGTTGTGTGATTGGCCTCACTTGAGACACTACCTTAGTGAGGGGAGCAACCTTTTGGACCTGACCGACTTCATAACCAGCTATCGCGGACCACTCATCGGGCTGATCGCCTCGTTGGGGGCACCGTGGGGTGACGCGATTGAAATTGCGGAGGACAGCTTTGCGGAAGCATGGCTGAACCGTGAGTCCTGTCGTGGAGACTGGAATCAGCCAGAAGTTTTCGGGCGCTGGCTGCGCGGCGTGGCACTCAACGTGTATCGGAACTGGGCTCGGAAGCGGCAGCGTCAACAGAGACACACCGTGACACTTGATCCTGCGATTGTGGAATCGGTCATTGCCACCCCGCAGTCATCGGAGATCGCAGATCGGATAGCTGCCTTGCGAAAGGCGATGGAAAAGTTGCCGGATGGACAACGTCAGGTGATTTACATGCATTATCTCGAAGAAACCAGCGTCAAGCAGGTTGCAGCGCTGTTATCGGTTTCCGTCAAAACGGTCGAAGGGCGACTTTACCAGGCGCGCCGGACACTGAAGCGATTAATCGACGGCCCCCCTTCGTCCTCTCATATCGGAAGGATGCTGCTATGGCTGTAAACCTGGTTTCTGAAGAGGACCTGAGAACTCTGCTGAGTCCTTATCGTGCTGATGCCGGTCAATTTGAGGCGGGTGTTTTGGCGCGGCTTGACGTGGCCAGCCAACGGCGGGCGAAGGATCCCCTGGCGGGTGGATCGTGGCTGTTAAGAAATGCGGCAGCATATCTGCCGCTGACGGTCCTCTCGGGATGCAACGCGACCAGTGTCGGTCCCGTCGGTATTTTCGGGAAATGCCTGGGTTTATTGGCGTTTCCCGCAATCAGTCTGTTTTTCCTGATCGGTGCAACCTTCCTGACTCTCTTGAAGATTGGCAGCATCCATGCAAATGCTGATGAAACAGCAGAATCGCCGATGCTGGCGCTGAAAGCGATTCAGCAATGGTGGCATGACAATAAATGGGGAGCACTGGGAGTCTTCATTGTCAGCCTGGGATTGGCAGTGGCCGGAGCGACCTGGACCTTGTTTCTCGCATACATCGTCTCGTTTGGCCTCCTGCTGTTTGTGCTGGCTTCACTGGCAAAGCAGGGTCTGGGAAATTGCTACATCGTCGGAGAATCGTGCGGAATGGGCCTGATGTTTCTCGGCCAGTTGGCGGCCTTCCCACAGATCGGTTCCCGTGAAATTCATTTTCTCGATCAGTCGTTGATAGCCGCTATTTTTATGGGTGGTGCATTCCTGCTGCTGGTGATCGGTCACTGTCACAGCCCTTCGAAAGACCTCCGAAAGACGTCTCGATCGGTACTGATGCTGGTTGTCGGGTGTATCGTTCTTCCACTCGTGGGATGGATGTCGAGTTCCACGATCTGGCCGGTGACTCAGACACAGATCCGGTCATACATCGAGGGATTTGATGATGCTCCATTTCAGACAGCCAGTTGGGAGCCCTGGGACATCGTCACTGATTGGGCTCAACACTCTCAGACAGATCTGGATCTGACTCGACCTCGCCAGCTATTCGCTCAGGAAGTCGCGGGAACTCAGAATCCGTTCATTCTGGGAACCGGCGTGCGACTCGGGTTGCTCGCAAAGGGTCAAGCGAGCGAACTGAAAGATTATCACCCGCAGCTGCGATTCCTTGTCAAGGACCCACCGGTTGGACTGAAGCCGCAAATCATCACCAGCATTGAGCAGTCTGACTGGGTCATTCGACTGGCCGTTGAGCGGGGCGACTTAACTTCGGACGAACAGGATTATCTGGCTCGGCGACTGCTCGCGACTCTGGAGTATTACCTATCAGAGGATTCGGTGGTGACTCTGAAAGAATTGCTCTGCACCACAAAACTGCTGGATGTCGTCAGGCATCCGATGGACCGCGATCCGTTTCGAGAACGAGTCCACCAGCTTTTGAAGAAACTCCACACAACCGATAGTGGAGGTTTTCAATTCGCAGGGGGGTTCAAGACCTATCTGAAATGGGACGGGGGAGTGTGGCTTCCGCAGCCGGGGTCATTGGAATCGACGGCATATGCCATCGAACTGATGGAGATTTATGGAGTTCCCGAAGGAATCGACTGGAATTGGGTTCGGGCTTTCCTGCGGCCATCCAACTATCGCCTGTCTGACGACAAGTGGGTTGCCGCCACGCTTCTTGACCGTCTGAATCACGTCCCGGGTATCACTCGGCCCACCTGGATCGAACTGCTGTATTACGAGCGAACGATCCTGGCGGCAATCGTCCTGGTCGGACTCTGCCTGTACGCAACGCTCATACAGCAGAAGGGGCAGACACTTTCGATTCAGCCCAGACAATCGATTTCGAAGTGATTTTGTCAGGCTCCGCGGATGTGTCTGCCGCGCAAGGCCCGAGCGTCCTCCGTTTATTCGTCACAACCTGTACCGCCGGAAATGCGATTCCGATCATTCCGGCGTGATTCCGTTTTGCAACGTGCCAAAACGTGACCTAGGTTTCAAGCGGAGTGCTGTTGGGTTGTCGGTATTTCCCGACAGACTCCAACAGCCAGCGCATTACCAAAGGAGTCTCTTTCAAGATGGCAGCCCCACCTTTTGCCCCGACACGCGGACGCGGAGCTTCGTCGGAACTCGATTTCGAAAGCCTGAAAAGGCTGATACACGGCAAACTCGTCGAAAAACTGGACCTTTCACGCCTGGGTGATCTCCAGGGCGACACGTTGCGGCGCGAGATCCGTCTGGTCGTCGAACACCTTTGCGATACCGAAAATCCGTTGCTGAATCGTTCCGAACGTGAACGTCTGGTCGAAGAAGTTCTGGACGAAACGTTTGGCTATGGTCCGCTGGAAATCCTCCTCAAGGAACAGGGGGTCGCGGATATCATGATCAACGGGCCAAAGAACGTCTTTATTGAAAAGAACGGCCGAATCCAGAAGTCTGAAGTCACATTCCGTGACAACGCTCACCTGATGCAGATCCTGGATCGCATCGTTTCACGCGTCGGTCGTCGCATCGACGAAACGTCGCCGATGGTCGATGCTCGACTGGCAGATGGTTCCCGTGTGAATGCGATCATTCCTCCGCTGGCTCTGGATGGCCCATCCCTGACGATTCGTCGTTTCGGTTCAAAACCACTCGGCCTGGAAGACCTGCTGAAATTCGGGGCTTTCACCCCGGAAATTGCCTTGCTGCTCGAAGGGGCAATCAAGGCTCGACTGAACATCATCATCAGCGGTGGTACTGGTTCTGGTAAGACCACCCTGTTAAACACGCTTTCGAGCTTCATTCAGAATGATCATCGAATCATCACGATTGAAGACGCGGCTGAATTGCAGATGCAGCAACCGCACGTGCTTCGACTGGAAACTCGCCCCGCAAACATCGAAGGGAAGGGACGTGTCACTGCGACCGACCTGGTCAAGAACGCCCTGCGTATGCGTCCTGACCGAATTGTGATCGGCGAATGCCGTGGTGCCGAGTCCCTCGACATGCTGCAGGCGATGAACACGGGCCACGAAGGTTCGATGACCACGATCCACGCCAATACCCCGCGTGACGCTGTTTCACGTCTGGAAACGATGATTTCGATGGGGGGGATTGAACTTCCCATTCGAGCCTTGCGTCAACAGTTCGCTGCTGCGGTTGACCTGATCATTCAGGTCCAGCGTCTGCAAGGGGGACCACGACGACTGACTTACATCACCGAAGTCCAGAACATGGAACAGGACCAGATCGTGATGCAGGATATTTTCGTGTTTAAGCAGGATGGAATCGATGAGAGCGGCCGGGCGTTCGGCCACTTTGAAGCCACGGGGATCCGGCCATCGTTCATGCCACGACTGGAAGCTGCCGGCGTTAAGCTTCCTTCAAACTTGTTTACTCAACGGGCGCTGGGAAAGTAACAGCAGCCATTTTGCCTCGTAACTTCGTTGGATTGAAAAGCCGGACGCTTTGGTGGTCCGGCTGTTTGAATGATCAGGGAAACAGGAAAAGATCATCATGGACCCTCTGTGGATTGTCTCGATTGCGGCATTTTTCGGTGCCGGGGCACTCGCCGCCGCAGTGTTCTCGACCGTCAAGAGCATGAATTCCACGCGAGCTGAAGATCGTCTGGACCTGCTGGCTGGAAACAAGTCGCCAGAAGCTGAAGTGACGCGTGGACTCATGAAGCAGGACTTCATGAACATGAGTAAAGGGGCGGCCAAAGCGTTCGGAGGATTCTCCAAACGCCTGGGCGGCTTCGGTACATTCCTGGAACAGGCGAATTCCCCGATCGACTTTCAGACGTTCTTAATGATCTCGATCGGGTTGACGATTGCCGGTGCCGGAATCGGGGCGCTGGTCAATTCTCCAGCACCGCTGTTGCCTGTATTTGGCTTGATGACGGGCTCGCTTCCTCTCTTGTGGTTGTCAATGCGTCGTAAACGACGATTTGCCAGGTTTGGTACGCAGCTTCCGGATGCGCTGTCGCTGCTCGGCCGGGCACTACGCTCGGGGAACAGCCTGAATGCAGGCCTGAACATGGTTGTTGAAGAAATGGCCGACCCGATCAGTACAGAATTTCGAATTGCCTACGAAGAGCAGAATCTGGGGATTCCGATCGAGCAGGCTCTTAAAAACATGATGTCCCGTATTCCCAACCTGGACCTGAAGTTCTTCGTGACTGCGGTCTCGATTCAGCGGCAAACGGGGGGGGACCTTGCAGAAATTATCGACAAGATTTGTGAAGTGATTCGCGAACGATTCAAGATCCTCGGGATGGTCCAGGCGCTGACCGGGGAAGGTCGATCAAGACTACGTGATGCTGCTGTTCAACACCGAACTCGGCAAGAAGATGCTTGGCTTCGGAATCTTCATGCAGATCATCGGTGCCATCTGCATCAAGAAGATCATTGACATCAAGGTTTGACGTACGTCGTCCTGCATCCATCGTTCACAACTACAACTTTGAATACTGCGAGTCTGTCATGGAAATGGAACTGTCCACGATTCTTCCCTGGGCGATCTTCGCCGTCTGTACGATTGGTGTCTGGGCCGTGATTACGGCATTTTCGAAAGAAGAAAATCGAGCCACCGAACGACTGGCGGAACTGCGTGATCCCGGCAGTCGCGATAAGAAAAAGAAGGCGACCCCAATGGTGGGGAAGCTGTTCGAAAAGGCTGCGCCGGCTCTGTCCAAAGCATTAGGTACCAAGTCTGAGCTGGAAGAAAATGAACTGCGAGTCCGTCTGGCCAATGCGGGATACAATCAAAGCAATGCTGCTCAGATGTACCTCGCGATCAAGGTCACGATGCTGGGGATAGGAACGCTGTTCGGCGGCGGGTTTGGCATGCTCGCCTATGGAGCAACTCAGAAGGGATATTTTACGATCGCAATTTCTGCCGGGGTCTGTTTCTATCTACCAGAACTCGCCCTGCGAATTCTGGCCTCATCGCGCAAACAGAAAATCTTCCTGTCGCTGCCGGACGCACTCGACCTGCTCGTCGTCTGCGTCGAAGCAGGCCTGGGTCTGGACGCCGGGATGCGACGCATTTCTGAAGAATTGAGCGACACCCATAAAGAACTCTGCGAAGAAATCACTCTATGTAATATGCAACTGCAAATGGGGCGAGTTCGACGCGACGTTCTGCACGATCTGGGGATTCGGACCGGCGTTGACGATGTGCGAGCCTTGTCTGCAATCCTGATCCAGGCTGAGCGATTTGGTTCCTCAATCGCCCAGGCACTGCGTGTCCAATCTGACGCTATGCGTGTGAAACGTCGTCAGATGGCCGAAGAAAAGGCCCAGAAGACGGCTGTCCAGATGCTGTTCCCCATGGTGCTCTTCATTTTCCCGGGGATCTTCGTCGTTCTCGTGGGCCCTGCCGCCATCAAGATGATGGAAGCCGGAGTCGCCTGACAAGGGGCGGCCCCTTGACGCCGGTTCGAGCTGCCGCTCGGTGCCGCGTCGGCCGCTCACGATGTTCGCTGAAATTGTCCAACAGTTTGGTGTTCCCCGCAATGCGGGACGGGAAGGCGTTGAGCCTCCCACCGAACTCGATTTGATTGGAATGCCAAGCGTCTCTCGCGGCTCGGCGGGAGCCTTGCCGCGTGCCTGAAGCAGTCGCCATCCGCCAGGTGATCCCCGCGCAGGGGGTCGACAATTGTCTGGTAAAGCCCGATGAACCGACAGCAAATTCGCGGGTCGACTGCCAGCGAGTGAAGAGCTTTCAGCAGCATTCGCGGATAGGCTATCAGCAGTCAGCAAACTCCAATTCACCAGAGCTGCCGGGCTCGCCGAAACAGAATTAAACGTCACCGGCGCTGGTGAACGAACGAGTTCACCAGCAAGATGCAGGGCAGAATCTGGAGCAGCGCATGCCACCTGAAAACGCTCAAGAGTTCGAAGCTGAGATATTCAGGAAGTGTGCGATCCTGGAATCTATTGCGAGCCAGTATGCTCCGACATCACCAGAGTACCAGGCCGTTCGTGAGGCTGCAGAAGCTCTGTCTCTTGTACTGCGACGCAAATCTCTGCGAACGGCATTTCAAGAGCTGAAGTCCAGGACCGGCCTGACACCAGAGATGGCTGAAAACTTGCGACGGATGGGAATCGATCCAGACGAGATCTGTGAAGACGACGATTCTTGAAGGCGTTCAAAATATCTGCTGGAGCCGCGCCTCCCTTCCACCTGCCGCCATCAAGATGATGGAAGCCCGAATCGCCTGATCAGGGGAGGCCTTGCAATTGAGCCAATAGACTTCTGCTCGGCGGGCGACCAACGGTACAATACCGATGTCGCCCGTGTACAATTGCTGGCACCGGGATTCAAAGCGTCCGTTGCCACCAGGCGGAAAGATTGTTCATGACTGAAAACTCGAACCTGCCGTCGCAAGGCGCATTGCCCCCCGTGCGGCGGCTGGGACGGCGGATCTTTTTGGGATTTCTTGGGACGGTAGGGCTATTGTACGGGGGAATTCTGTCTTACCATCTGCTGGTCCCGCGCCGCTCCGATGCAGAT
>CAZSTW010000029.1:8824-15460 GCA_964609845.1 uncultured Planctomycetaceae bacterium
CGAAATGTGTCTGGCTTACGGGCTGGTCCCCACGGGGCATCTGGCAAATGATGCCAAAGCCTACCTTCGCTCGGAAAAGTCACGACCACTGATATCGCCGTTGTACGAGATCCTGTCTGACAAGGACTTCGTCGCCAAGCCGTCGCAGTCGCATCCACTCCTCGGAAAAATCGCTCCTGACTTTGATTTATCCGATGATAAAGGCGACCGAACAACGCTGCGCGGGACGCTGAAAGATGCCCCCGTCGTCCTGGTCTTTTACTACGGATATCATTGCAATCACTGCGTCGGTCAGCTCTTCGGACTGAATGAAGATCTGAATCGCTTTCAGGAACTGGGAACCCAGGTTGTCGCCATCAGTGCTGATCCTCCCGAACTGACGGCCAAGCGATACGCGGAATACGGTCGGTTCGATTTCCCCGTTCTCTCTGACCCGGACAATAAGGTGGCTCTCGCCTATGGAGTCTATCAGCCCGAGGCTGATGGGCAGGCCGAGAACAAGCTGCATGGAACGTTTGTGATCGACTCTGATGGTACGGTTCTGTGGTGTAACACCGGAACCAAGCCGTTTCTCGACAATCAGACATTACTGACGGTCATCGCCCGACAGCACGGATTGACAGATCAGTAATTCAATTCTTGATCATCCAGCCACTGGGGAATTTCATTTATGGACAGTCGCTTCGTAGCCGTACCGCTGCTGGTTTCACTCCTGACATTGCAGGCCACCGCCCACGATACGTGGGTGCAGACGAATACCAACGTCATTCGGTCAGGAGATGCCGTGCACATCGATCTGATGTTGGGAAACCATGGCAATGACCACCGCGACTTCAAACTGGCGAGCAAAGTCACGCTCGATGGTTCGAAGTTGAATGTGATCGCCCCGGATGGGAAGAAGTTCGACCTGAAAGATCGGCTGGCCGATCTGGGTTACACGCCCAAAGAAGGCTTCTGGAGTGGCCGCTTTGCGGCAACCGATGCGGGGCTTTATCTGGTCGAGCATACTCGAGATTCTGTGGTCAATCACGGCAGTCCATCCCGTTCCATCAAGAGCGGCAAGACGTTTTTTGTTGTCAGCAAATCGCTCGACAAAGTTCCGCAAGAGAATCCCGGATTCGACAAGGTACTTGGCCATCCTCTGGAAATTGTCCCTGAAGCGAATACGGTCACGCCGATGGGCCCCGATCTGCCGATTCGAGTCAAAGTGCTGTTCAAGGGGAAACCACTCAAGGACGCACGTGTCTCGTTTATCCCGCGCGGAGAGACCCTGTCCGAGGGATTCGATCCGAACTATGAGCGCCAGACCAACGAGAACGGACGTTGCTTCTTCGTGCCAAAATCGGGCAACTATTACCTGGTTGTTGTCCATCACAAGACCGACGAAAAGGGAAGCGATTACGAATCGACTTCGTACGCAGCGACGCTTTCCGTATTCGTCCCTGAGATTTGCCCGTGCTGCGGTGAATGATCATTGCTGAGGGGGCAATGTTTCGGACGGCATCACGATTGAACAAATCGATTTCTGAAGGTTGCGACCATGATTGAGAACGGGAAATGCTTGTTGCTGGCCCTTTGCCTGACGGGGCTGACCAGTGCCGCCGAACCGAAGTTCGAGACCGCTCAGGTCGTGAAATTCCATGGATACGAAAAGACCATCCAACTGACTCGTGGAACGGCCAAAGCGATTCTCAGTCCGCAGGCAGGGGGACGCGTTCTGGCATTTTCTGTCGACAATCAGGATGTGATGTATCTGGATGAACAGGACAAGGCCTGGCAGCCGGGCAAACCAAAGTCCTCATCCGCCGGGCGTTTTGATTACGGTCCTGAGCTGACCGTGATTCCCCATCCGAATCTCTGGTCCGGTGATTGGACCGGCGAAATCACCGGCCCCCATTCGGCCCGACTGACGAGTCCTGAAGATGAAGAAGCTGGAATTCAACTGGTGCGAGATTTTCATCTGGCGGGGAGTGGAGCGAATGGCGCACAGGCGCCCTGGCACCTTGTCTGCACACAGACGATTCGCAACATTTCGAAAGAAGTACGGGAGGTCTGTCACTGGGGCCGCTCGTTCTCGCCTGGAGGAGGTATCTGTCTGATACCCTTGGGGGATCGTCCCAGCCGATTTCCTTCGAAATACGCGATGTACGAAGAGGGGGCGATTATCAATGTGAGGAACACGGATGAGAAAATCCGGGAACGAGATGGATTCCTCGAAATCCTGGCTCCCCCCAGAAAACCGAAGCTCGGTTTCGACTCCATGGCGGGATGGCTGGGATATCTGATGCCGAACAACACGCTCTTCGTAAAGCGATTCGCGACTTATCCAGATCGCGTCTATAACGAAGCTGCCGGCCTGACGCTGTCAGTGTGGTATCCAACCGGTCCACGCATTGAACTGGAACCGATCGGTCCCCGTGAACGATTGAAGCCGGGTGAATCCGCATCCTTTACCGAAGACTGGTGGGTTCTGCCGTATTCGTTTCCGAAATCGGGAGAACAGATCGACCTGAAGGAGCTTTCGAAAGTCGTCACTTCGAAGTTCGCGGCTGCTTCATCACCCTCAGGCCAATAAAGTTCGTCAGGCCGGATAATTTCATAGTTCGTCGCTCCTACCATTCAAGGAAAGAGTCTCGGGTTGGTCGATCACCGCGAAGAATGGTAATACCACGGCCAAATCCACGAACTGTGCTGGTATTCCGGGTTAGACGGTGAGACTCCTGCCGATGGGTCGTCGAAGTAGGCAGTTTAGTGCGTGTCGCACTTCCGTGTCGCGTCGAAACATGGCTTAGAAGCTGTAGTTTGATGCCCGCGGGACGCCACACTGAAATGAGATGCGGCCGAACCGCAGCTCGGCGGGAGCCACGCCACCTTGCATCCCGTGTTATCAAAGTCCTCGTACCTGGCTAACGTCACCACAGTGAGCCCCAGGTTGACAGTCATCGAACTCACCGGAATCGCACCACACCACTTCGCGGACCACAAATGCGATTGCGTTGAGCGTCTGATTCCGGGTTGAAGCGGAAACTGTGCGATTCACGGCCAGATGCGTCAGAAATGCTTGCACTTCCGTCGGCACCATGTCGGCCGGATGCCGTTTGTTGTGAAACAAGTTGAACCGCTTGACCCAGGCCACGTAAAATTGCTCGGTGCGATACGCCAGGAACTTGAGTCGGCACGCATTGGCAATCTGGTTAAAAAACGTGCTTGCGATCCATCGCAACTCGTCTGCCGGTCTGACAAATCAAGATTGACACGTCGATGCGGCACAGCCAAAGTGCGGTAAGATTCCGCCGCACTTCGGCGGTCGAATACCTGTTGGCGGAGGGCTTTGCAGTGGATGAGCGGCGACAGCGAGTGCTCGCAACCATCGAGGAAGCATTTCGCGGCGTCGAACTTGGCGACGGTGTGAGCCTTCACGAGACGGTCGTTATCGACAACCACAGAAGTTCACAGGAGCGGCGGGCCGCACGCGAGCCAGACGAAAAACAGGACTGGCGAAAGCTGATCGGCGATCCAGAGCTAACGTCTATCTGCGGCGTGGGCGGCCTGAGCTTTTACGACGCGGTTGGCCTTCGCTTCCACTTGCCAGCGTATCTCTCACTAGCCGTCATCGATTTCGACCGCGAACGTGCCGGCAACGTGATGGAAAGCCTGATGTTCCACCTGACAGTCATCTGCGAGTATAACGCGGCCCGGTTCTCAATTCTCTCCCGTGCTCAGCGTCAGAGCGTTCGGGACGCGTTGACATTCTTGCAGGATGAGTACGCACTGCAGAGTACAGAACTGGATTGCGCCCTTGCGGAGTACTGGAGCTTGGAGCCGGGTTTGACAAGACGGGCCGAACCCGACGCTGCGGCAGACTAGTGCGTGTCGCACTTCCGCGTCGCGTCGAAACATGGGTTAGATGCTGTCGTTTGATGCCCGCGGGACGCCACACTTAAATGCGACGCGCTCTATGCTTTCTGGGGTTCACGGCTCACTCGGTCCCTGCCGATGCTGGGCGGTGTCGTTATCCACTGAGTACAACGCGTGCTACGTGCGTCGTCTTTCGCAACTGGCATTAAATGAATCTGTGGCAATGAAACTCGCTTCTGGACTCCTCAGGCGAGGTCGCGATCTTCGCACGAAGCCACCGCTCGACGCCATTTGTTTCGAAGCATGTATTCCATGGTAATGGCCAGCGTCATAGGTCAGTCGGTATGGACGGCTGAAGGACACTGCCCGTGCGCCGGGTGTATCGGCAGGGCCATTTACCCGAGTTCGCCATTCAGTCAGGCGAAGTTGAGTTCAAATCTTGGTGCCATCTTCACTTCGATCACGAAAATGCTTCCGACGATTTGGAACTGGCGTTTGCTAGATGTGCTGGTAGGAAATGCTCGACACAAAATGGCCCACACAGCCAGCGGCAATCGTCTTCCGAAGGAAGTCGAGGGAGGTGTGCTCGTTCCGCTCTCGCAAAAGGTGGCTTCAATGGCCGGTACGGAAAACTCGGTTCGGTAGCGATTGGGTGAGCGTGATGTGGCAACCACCAGAAAATCGCCGTCCGCTGGCAGTACATCCCGACACGAACGGCGACGGCAAGCTGTTTCGCGAAGAGTTCATGGGGCCGTCCTGGAATTTAATTCCAACGAATTCAGCAGGAGCGACAGTGACACTCGAAATGCAAGGTCTGTATGCTGATGTCGAATCTCAATTCAACGATCGAAAGCCGGAGCACCAGCAAACAATGAAACAGACATTCGCACGACTCATCTCGCTCGCATTCATTGCAAACTATTTGAGTTTCGCCTGGCCATTGGACGCTGCCGAACTGGTCTTTGAAGGGAAGAACGGGATCGGGCAGGGTAAGCATATCGTGTTCATCGCAGGCGATCACGAGTATCGCTCGGAAGAATCGCTGCCAGCGCTCGCTCGAATTCTGGCAAAGCATCACGGCTTCAAATGCACGGTATTGTTCAACATCGACCCGGGCACCGGCGAGATCGTTGCAGGGACTCCGTCGAACATTCCTCACATGGAAGCCCTTGATACCGCAGACCTGGCAGTCGTGTTCTTGAGGTTCCAGAATCTGCCTGCAGAACAGATGAAGCATCTCGATGCTTATCTGAATCGAGGCGGTCCTGTGGTGGGAATGCGAACGGCGACACATGCGTTTCAGATCCCCGCAGGACAACCGTTTGCCAAGTACGACTACCGCAGCAAAGCCGCTGACTATGAACTCGGGTTTGGACATCAGGTGCTCGGGCAGACGTGGGTCGGTCATTACGGTCAGAATCATCGACAGAGCACCCGCATCACCATCGTCGATGCAATGAAGTCGCATCCGATTTTGCGCGGCGTGAAGGATGTCTGGGTTCAAGCGGGCGGCTACGTCGGCAAGCCCGTCGATGGCGACATTTTGACGGTAGCTCAACCACTCAACGGGATGAAGCCGGATTCGCCCGTCGATGAAACGAAGCAACCGCAGCCTTCGGAGTGGACTCGCACCTACAAGTCTGCATCGGGCAAAGCCGGGCGAGTCTTCACGTCGCTGTACGGAACGCCGGAAGATTTGACCAACGAAGGTTATCGTCGCCTGATGTGTAACGGCATCCTCTGGGCAGTGGGCCTGGAAGACAAAATCACGGCGGACATGAATGTCGCGACCGTTGGTCCCTTCAAGCCGAACACCTTCGGCAATCAGACGCACGCTCGAGGCATCAAGCCCGAGATGTACGCCGGATTTGAAAGCCCGATTCCCGCAAACAACAACACGCAGCAACCTGCCACAAAAGAAGGTGGCAAGAAGGACGCACCGAAGAAGGCCGATGCCAAGAACGAAAAGCCAGTCACAAAGCCAGAGGCAAAGGCTGAAGAGCCTGTATCAGGGGCGAGACCTGCCAAGGCTCTTGTCACCGGCAAACCCGCTCGCTTTGTTCGCATCGAACTTCCCGGCGACAAACGCATTTTGACTCTGGCTGAAGTGGAAGTGATCAGCGGCAACAAGAACATCGCTCCGAGTGGAATCGCGACTCAATCCAGCACCAATGGCGAGGGGACTGCGGACAAGGCAATTGATGGCAATAAATCACCCGACTGGAGCAAGCGAGGTCAGACACACACGACCAACTCCGGATCGACAAATCCGTGGTGGGAAGTCGATCTGAAGACGTCGACGAAGATTGAACGGGTTGGCATCTGGAATCGCGATGGTTTCGAGACACGGCTGGACGGCTTCACCCTCACGCTGCTGGACGCGGAGCGGAATGCGGTATTCCGCGCAGAGAATATCGCCGCGCCGGAAGTGATGGTCATCGATATCGAGAACGAGGGTCGGCTGACCTGGCTCACCTATGAAGGGAAGGCAGGAGCACCCGTGAAAGGGGGGGGAAAGCCCGCGCCTGGCGGCAAGAAGAGCACTCCGAATTCGCCCAACGAGTCATCACTCGCGGACGTTCCGGCGGACTATCGCGACGCGCTACCGTTTGCATTCAAGAAGGGCGATGTCGTTGCGATTCTCGGCAATGGCCTGGCGGATCGTATGCAGCATGACGGCTGGATGGAAACATTGCTGCAAAGTCAATTGATCGATCAACAGGTTCGCTTCCGCACGATGAGCGCCAGCGGCGACCGACCGAACATCTACCCGCGCAG
>CAZSTW010000029.1:15587-29642 GCA_964609845.1 uncultured Planctomycetaceae bacterium
CGCGCAGCTCCGGGCATATGTCGATGACGGCATACCTGCAACATGTGAAGCCAACCGTTGTGTGCGCATTTTTTGGCTATAACGAATCGTTCGACGGCAAGCCGGAAGACTACAAGCAGCAGTTGCTGGCCTTCGTGAAGAACACGCGCGGCGCGAAGCCCGACGGTGCGAACTTCCCGCGCATTGTGCTCTTCAGTCCGATTGCATTTGAAGACACTCGCAATCCCAACCTGCCGGACGGCAAGGTTCAAAACGTGCGTCTTGCGGCCTACACTCGAGCGACCGAAGCGGCGGCCAAAGAAGCGGGCGTTGCCTACGTCGATCTGTTCCATCCGACGCTCGAACTGTTCCAGAAGTCGACGCATCCGCTGACGATTAACGGCGCGCATCTCTCCGAGGAGGGCAATCGCCAAGTTGCCGAAGTCATCGCTCGCGAGTTGCTTGGCAAGCCAGTTCAGAGTTCCGGCACGATGGAGCCTTTGCGACAAGCGGTGCTCGACAAGAATCTGCATTGGTGGAATCGCTACCGTGCTTCAGACGGCAACGACGTCTGGGGCAGTCGCTCGACTCTGAAGTTCGTCAATGACCAGAGTAATGCCGACGTTCTGCAGCCGGAACTGCGCATGCTCGACGTGATGACATCAAATCGGGACGAACGCGTTTGGGCGAATGCGGCCGGCAAACCCAAACCGGTCGACGACTCCAATGTGCCGCAGCCGGTTCCAGTCATCTCGAACGTGGGGGGCGGCAGCAAAAGTTCCAGCGCGGTCAAGGAAGGCTCGCTGAAATACCTCAGCGGTGAAGAGAGCCTGAAACGGATGGCTGTCGCGAAGGGCTTTGAAGTCAATCTGTTCGCCGACGAGGCTCGTTTCCCGCAGCTCATCAAGCCGGTGCAGTTGCAGTTCGACACCAAAGGTCGACTGTGGGCCGCCACATGGCCAACGTATCCCAAATGGGAGCCGCTCAAGGCCATGAATGATGCGTTGATCATTTTGCACGACGACAACAACGACGGAGTTGCGGATCGTGTGACCGAGTTTGCCAAAGTCCAAAACCCGCTTGGCTTCGAGTTCTGGAATGGCGGCGTCATTGTCACATGCCAATCAGAGTTATTGTTCCTGAAAGACACCAACGGGGATGATGTTGCCGATGTGCGCACGATCGTGCTGCAAGGGCTGGATTCGTCCGACACACACCATGGTGCGAACAATCTGATTTACGGTCCCGATGGCGGCATCTACTGGCAGAGCGGCGTCTTCATGGTTCACAACCACGAGCATCCGTGGGGGCCATCGCTGCAATCGTCGGCCTCTGCCATGTACCGCTTCGACCCGCGGCGGTTCACGATCGCCATGCACGCACCGAACTCACCGAACCCACACGGGATCTCGTTTGATTACTGGGGCTATCACTATGCCACGGACGGCACGGGCGGCCGTGCATTCCAAGTTCGGCCTGAGGGCAACGGCTTCAAAATGCACGAATTGCTGAAGAAAGAAGTCCGCCCCGTCACCGCCAGCGAAGTGGTCAGCAGTACGCACTTTCCCGAGTCGATGCAAGGGGATTTCTTGATTTGCAACGTGATTGGCTTCCTGGGGATCAAGCACTATCACCTGGAACGAAACCCCGAAACCGGTGCCGTCTGGGGAGAACCCGCCGGCGACGAATTGACCGTCACCGTCACGAATGCCGATGGCAGCCAGACGGTGGACAAATCCCGTGGACTGTTGATGAGCGGCGACAAGAATTTCCGCCCGTCGGATGCCATTTTCGCTCCCGATGGCTCGCTGTATTTCAGCGACTGGCAGAACGTCATCATTGGCCACATGCAGCACAACGTCCGCGATCCGAACCGCGACCATTTGCATGGCCGCATCTTCCGCATGACAGCCGTCGGTCGCCCCTTGCAGAAGCCGGTCGCCATCGATGGACAGCCAATTCCAGCACTGCTTAAAAACCTGGAATCGCCGGTCGATGGCATTCGCCACCGGACGCGCATCGAACTGAGCGAACGGGACTCCAACGATGTCATCGCCGCCACCAACGAATGGATCAAGCAGTTCGATCACACCCGTAAAGACGATGCACATCATTTGCTCGAAGCACTCTGGCTGCACCAGCAGCACAACGTAAAGAATCCCGAGCTACTGCAACTGGTTTTGAAATCTCCAGAGCCTCACGCGCGCATTGCAGCGAAGACCGTGCAGCACTTCGCGGTCAATGTCGAGAAGACGCTGCGCGGTGGCATTATTGCCGAAGCGGCGGAACTCGCCGCACAGAAGTCCGGCATTCTCAGCGACACGCCCCAACTCACGACGATCCGCATTGCGACCATTCCCGAACGCATGATGTATGACGTGAAGGAACTGACCGTCAAGCCGGGCAGGAAGGTGAAGCTGACTTTCGCCAACATCGACTTCATGCCGCACAATATCATGCTCGTCAAACCGGGTAAGGCCGATGAGATCGGACTTAAGGCGGTTGAACTTGGTGCGCGCGGTTTCGATGTCGGGTTTGTCCCCGAGAGCGCCGACATCCTCTGGCACAGCAAGCTTGTCGATTACGGCCAGGAGGAGGTCATTGAATTCACCGCACCAATGGAAGAGGGCGCTTACCCGTATCTCTGCTCATTTCCCGGTCACCACCGTCTGATGCGCGGTATGCTCTACGTTACCGACAACCTCAAGGAGTTTCTTGTCAAGAATCCTCAGCAGGTGATCAAGGTCACCGAATGGAAACACAGCGACTTGAAGGAGGATCTGAAACGGGTCGGGCAGCATCGAAATTTCACTTCGGGCAAGCAGTTGTTTTCCTCGCTTGGCTGCATCCAGTGTCATCGGATGAACAAAGAGGCTGCAGCCACTTCGTCCAGCCTCGCTGGCATCGGCCAGGCCGTCGGTCCCAACATTGATGACACGGTGAAGAAATACAAACAGGATGCGAGTGCGCTGCTGCTTGAGATTCTGGAATCGTCTCGCAACGTCGACGAGAAGTATCGCCAGGTGATCGTCGCACTTGAAAACGGAAAGACGCACATCGGTGTCATTGCTTCCGAGGATGATTCGATGTTGACGATTCTTTCCGGAAGCCCGCCAAAAGAACTGAAAATCCCGAAGAAATCGATCGATGATCGCGTCGCGTCGCCTCTGTCGATCATGCCAAGCGGCCTGCTGAACACGCTGGATAAGGAACAGATTCTCGATTTGCTGGCCTACTTAATCGCCGGAGGAAACGCCGATCACGCGGCATTCCATCACCACCACTAGAGCGCGTTGCATTTAGGTGTGGCGGCCCGTGGGCATCAAACGACAGCGTCTAACCCATGTTTCGACGCGACGCGGAAGTGCGACACGTACTAGGTGCGAGTGCGTTTTCGCGAAGTCCCGGAGTTTGCGTTCCAAACGAAGACCGGGCCTTCGTTCGCAAAGCTCAGTCCAGTCCCGGTCGCCCGACCGACTTTCACCACGGGCGGCTCTCGGCCGCCAGTGATTAGCTGGCCTTTGAATAAAGGCGAACCCAAACTCGCAGCGTGCCTGCGGACCTCGCTGACGGCGAGCGTCGGTTTTGACGCGATCAGATTTCGAATCTGTCACTGAAGGGTAACTCGGCCCGTCGCCACGGGCGGCTCAGCGCCGCCACCCGTGGTATCCATGGTATCCAGCGACGGGAAGTTTGCCCCGTTTACATTTTCGGTACTTCTGTAACTCCGTCACGGCAGGCTCAATACTGCCAAACAGGACAACTCTTCGACGAACCGCTGGCATGTTTATGGCCAGCGGCATTTTGCGACTTCGTCTTGATCCCGCCTGCCTGAGTCTTGACTCTGTAGTATGGTACGGAGTTTAGAATGATTCTCAGTCAGGAGAAGCTGGAATGGTGGCCATGCGAATTGGTGAAGTGGCGAAACGGACTGGGATCGGCATTGAGACGATCCGCTTTTACGAGCGTCAAGGACTGTTGATCGAGCCGGAACGGCAATCATCGGGTTATCGCCAGTTTGACGAAGCCGCGATTGCACGGCTGACCTTCATCATCCGGGCCAAGGGACTCGGTTTCACCCTGTCCGAGATTAAAGATCTGCTTGTCTTATGGTTCGATCCGGTGACGACCTGCTGCGAGGTTCGCCAGATGGCCGAGCATAAGATCGGCGACATCGAAGCGCGAATCCAGGCACTGCAAGCCATGAAGCGTTCGCTGAAAAGACTGATCCGCCAATGTCAGAAACGGGGAACGCTCAACGATTGCCCGTTGCTGTACGGACTTGGGCCGTCCCCCCAGAACGACAAGCAGTAAGTAATAACACCAAAGGATTTCCATGCATCGACTCTGGATCACCTTCGTCCTCGTCTTGATGGTTTCGTTCATCATTCTGGGCTGGATCGGTACTCGCATCAATGCGGAAAAGCCCCCCATCCCGGAACGCGTCGTGACAACCGATGGAACTGTGCTGATCGACCATGGACAGATCGAGTCTGGTCAGAACGTGTGGCAGTCGATGGGAGGGATGGAAGTTGGTTCCGTCTGGGGGCATGGAAGCTACGTCGCTCCAGACTGGTCCGCCGATTGGCTTCACCGGGAAGCGACGTTCATTCTCGGCAAATGGTCAAACGCCGACTTTGGTACGGATTACGCCAGGTTGAGCGGAGAGCAACAAGCCCAGCTGCAAGGTCGGCTTGTGACACTGATGCGGACCAACACTTATGACCCGGCGACGAAAACAATTACACTCATACCGATCCGGGCAGAAGCCTTCCAGGTGAATTTCGAGCATTACGCCGATGTTTTTTCCAACGGCAAGACAGAGTATGCCATCCCGAAAGGAGCAGTCACCGACAGCGCACGGCTTCGCAATTTGTCCGCCTTCTTCTTCTGGGCTTCATGGTCGGCCAGCACCAACCGTCCTGACACTACAATCAGCTACACCAACAACTGGCCTTACGAACCACTCGTCGGTAATCGTCCAACTGGCGAAACCGTTGTCTGGACTGGAGTCAGTATCATCATGCTGCTGGCAGGCATCTCGGCGATGGTCTGGTGGTATGCCGCTCGCAAATCTGAAGAAGAAGCACCACCAATTCCGGAAACTGACCCGCTCGGTCAATGGGTCGCTACACCGTCCCAGAAGGCAACTGTCAAATACTTCTGGACCGTCTCGGCCCTGATTCTTGTGCAGATGCTGCTGGGTGTCGTGACGGCCCACTATGGAGTCGAAGGGGACGGGTTCTATGGGTTCCCCCTCTCGCAATGGTTGCCGTACAGCGTGACCCGGACATGGCATGTGCAGATGGGCCTGTTCTGGATCGCCACGGCATGGCTGGCGGCAGGTTTGTTCATCGGCCCTCTGGTCAGTGAGGACGAACCGAGGGGCCAGCGGCTGGGCGTGAATATCCTGTTTGCGGCTCTGCTGTTTGTGGTCGTTGGCTCATTGACTGGCGAATGGATGAGCATCCACAACAAGATGTCGGATACCGTGTCGTTCTATCTGGGTCATCAGGGGTACGAGTACGTTGATCTGGGGAGGGTGTGGCAGGTTGCCCTGTTCGTGGGACTGTTGCTCTGGCTGTTCCTGATGATCCGAGTGCTGCTGCCAGCCCTGAGAAAGCCAGGCGAATCGAAGCAGCTTGTGATATTGCTCGCCGTGGCTACCGCCGCGATCGCCCTGTTCTACGGGGCGGGATTGACGTGGGGGCAGCACACGCATCTCTCAATGGTTGAATACTGGCGCTGGTGGGTTGTTCATCTGTGGGTCGAGGGGTTTTTCGAGGTCTTCGCCACAACGGTCATCGCCTTCTTCTTCATGCGACTCCATCTGATCCGCCCTGGTATCGCTGCGTCGGCTGCCTTGTTGTCGGCGACTATCTTCCTTTCAGGAGGAATCATCGGTACGTGCCACCATCTCTACTTCTCAGGCACGCCAACGCTCGCCCTGGCATGGGGGTCGGTCTTCAGCGCTTTGGAAGTTGTGCCACTGGTGCTGGTAGGCTTTGATGCCATGGAAGATTTGCGTCGTTCACATGCGACAAAATGGGTTCAGCGGTACAAGTGGCCGATTTACTTTTTCGTGTCAGTTGCCTTCTGGAATATGATCGGTGCCGGGCTATTCGGGTTCATGATCAACCCACCCATCGCGCTGTACTACATGCAGGGACTGAACACCACACCGCTCCATGGACACGCCGCCTTGTTTGGCGTTTACGGAATGCTGGGCATCGGCCTGATGCTGGTTTGCCTGCGAGCCTTGATCCCCGGCGTGGAGTGGAAGGACGGACTCTTGAAGATCGCC
Organism: uncultured Planctomycetaceae bacterium; assembly: GCA_964609845.1. Lineage (GTDB taxonomy): Bacteria > Planctomycetota > Planctomycetia > Planctomycetales > Planctomycetaceae > Schlesneria. The sequence continues at coordinate 21,871 of CAZSTW010000029.1, forward strand.
TTCTGGGGAATGAACGGCGGGCTGATGATGATGTGCGTGCTGAGCCTTTTACCGGTAGGACTGATGCAGACATGGGCTTCCGTTGAACACGGTTACTGGTATGCCCGCAGTCCCGAGTTCATGCAGACGCCAGTACTGCAAACGTTTCGTTGGATGCGAGTGCCGGGCGACACGGTGTTCTTCCTCGGAGCAGTGGCGCTGGTGATGTTTGTCGCCGGCCTGAAGACCGGACACTCATTCAGGAAAAATGTCTGATGTCGATCCCACATCTCAAATCTGGCGAAGTTGTCCAACTGTCGTTGGGACCTGCACTCGACGGTTCCAGGACGACAACCCTCGTGAAAACGACCGATCTTGAACTGATTCGATTAATCATCCCCGCAGGCAAGGTAATTCCACGTCACAAGGCCCCCGGCGAGATCACCGTGCAATGCCTGGAGGGGCGAGTCGCCTTCACAGCCGAAGGTAAGACGCAGGAACTCACTGCGGGACAGCTGCTTTATCTCACTGCAGGCGAACCACATTCCCTGACAGGACTTGAACACACATCGCTCCTGGTGACACTCGTTCTGGCCAGATGCACACCACATCCAAATGACGAAGTTCAGAAGACTTGACCAGCGTCGCCTGCCAGGCTCGGGTTGTACTCAACGAGGAAGCCAAACTCTTGAAGCCCGGACTGCGCGGAACAGCCCGCTTCCTGATCGTCTCACTCAGGTTTCGACGCGACACGGAAGTGCGACACGCACTAGCGTGCATGTCGCTGCACCATGGACTTCCGGATCTGACAGACCACTTCGCACGCTTATGAATTCACTGTTGGCGTCGTGCGAAAACTATACCCGACTTAATGTCCCAGTCTGGCCGCCGAATGCATCCGTCTCGACTCCCAATCGTTGCAGGACGGTCACGAAGAGCTTAGCCAGAGGAAGTTCTTCGACTTCCATCTTGCCTGTCCAGCCGGCATCCGTATCAATGCCTGCACCGGCCTGATTGTCTTCGTTTCCTTTGCCAAACTTCAGATACCGACCATTCGTAAAGCCGAGATTCTTGCCACCGGCCGAAATGATCGGATAGTTGCGTGAGAGGTGGAAGCTGCTCGAAGCAGATCCGTGCATAGCAAACGTGTTGTCCAGCATGTTGCCATTACCCGTCGGTTCGGGAGTCTCTTTCAGCCTCTGTGCGAAACGACCGAATTCCTCGGCCTGGTAGCGATTGTAGGTCCCCAGGTTTTGCCAGCCACCGGGCTTCTTGACCTCATGCGTCAACCCGTGTGCACCACCAAGACCAACAGCCTGTGAGAGCAGGTCGTGAGGGCCTTCACCGTTTTCTCTGCCCAGCTGAAACGTTGCGACGCGTGTTGAATCACTGAGGAAAGCGAGATAGATCAGTTCGTACATCGTCTGGAAATAGAGCCGGGCCTCTTTTGGTTCAGCATCCAGATGCAGATTGCGAGTATCCACTTGCGGTATCGGGGTATCGATCCACTTCTGGGCCTTGGCCAGTTTCAGTTCCGTATCGCGGACTGCATCCAGGTACTGCCTGAGCGTCTCCTGATCGCGGGTAGAAAGCTGGCGTCCCAGCGATCGCGTGTTGTCAATCAGCAGGTCCAGGGCACTTTTGCTTCGCGACAGTCGCGCGACCGCGTCCTTGCCGCTGGTCACAAACAGCATGTCGAAGATTTCCTTCGGCTTGTTCATCGCAGGAATCGGTCGACCTTCTCGATTGAACGACTGAGTCTGGGCACCGCGAGGTCCGCCAACTCCACCGTTAGTCGACATGACCAGCGATGAGTGCCGGGTGAAGTCGCCAGCGTGCTCCGCATACACCTGATCCAGAGAAATCGTATTCCGGTAAGGTCCTTCACCACCAATCGGAGCCCCCGTCAGATACTGATCGGCATTGGAATGACCATGAACGTTCCGTGCGGCGGGATGTGACAGCCCCGAATAAATGGTGATCTCGCTGCGCAATGGCTCAAGCACGTCGAGCACTTTGGTCAACTCAAAATCCTTTTCCCCACCACGAGGAAACCAGCTCCAGTCCTTCCAGGCCGGGTCAGATTTGAGCGGCAATCCAACCCCATCGGGATGGTAGACACTGACGAACCGTCGTGGCGTTTCGTCCTTGGTCGGGCTGCCCACTGCGAACGTTTCCAGCCACGGCAGGGCCAGGGCCACACCGGTTCCGCGCAAAAACGTCCGACGGCTGAGCAAAAGGGATTTGTGATTCATCGCGTTTTCCTTCTGAGGGGTATCCCTCAACCCGATTCAACCGACTGAGCGGGAACTGTACCTGCCGCTCCCGTGGGGCGCTCTCCCCAATGATTACCGAGAATTGAAAATGTTGCTACTGACGATGAGCTGAACCAACTCGCCCAGGCCATCATCGCGTCGTCTGAACTCTGTCGTCAAGCGGTCGATGTCTACCCGATCTCCGAAAGAAAGTGGTCGACCTACCGCATAAGACGTCAACTTATGGACCATCGCTCTGGCAAATTGATCTTGTCGGTCTGTCAGCAGGTATCTCTTGAGTCCATCCATCCCAGCCAGAGTCTGCCGGTTAAACAGTTCTGAAGTTGCGTCGACAGGCTTGTTGTTAATCTGAGTCCGGTAGGCACCCAATGCGTCGTAGTTTTCAAATGCAATTCCCCAGGGGTCGATCCTGGAATGGCACGAAAAACAGGCCGCTTTGTTCCGGTGATCGACGATCCGCTCTTTCAGCGTCATTTTCAGTATTTCCGGATTCGTCAGATCGACTTCCGGGACATTGGGTGGTGGCGGCGGTGGCGGATCGTGCAGGATTCGTTTGAGCATCCAGACCCCACGCTTCAGAGGATGAGAGTCCTTGCCGTCCGAATTCATGGCCAGGATGGCAGCCCCTGTCAGAAGGCCGCCACGATTCATTTGCGGGGTGATAGAAACCTTGCGGAAATGAGGTCCGTAAACCTTGGGAATCCGGTAGTGAGCCGCCAGCCGTTCGTTGACGACGGCATAGTCGGAGTGGATGAAGTCCATCACACTGTGGTTGTGCTTCAGCACTTCCTCAAAGAAGGCAATCGGCTCTTCCTGCATTGACTCTCTCAATGAATTGTCGGTGATGTGAGTCACGCTGCTCATTCTGTCCAGACCAAGCCATTGCTCGACGAAATTCTGAGAGAATCGTCTCGAACGTGGATCCGCCAGCATCCGTTTGACCTGCGCGGTCAGAACTTCGGGTTCCCTGAGTTTCCCCTGCTCGGCAAGATTCACCAGTTCGGCATCCGGAATGCTGGACCAGAGGAACACGGCCAGACGGCTTGCGAACTCCAGTTCACTGATCCTGGCTGGCGATTTCGACTCGTCGGCGGCCACTCGTTGTGTCAGGTACAGAAATTCTGGAGTGGCCAGGGCCGTGGCCAGGACTTCGACCATCGCATCTTCAAATGTCGAAAATCCCGGTCGGTACTTCGCGAAGAGATCCATGAACTGGTCGACTTCCTGCGTGGTTACCGGGCGCCGCCAGACACGTTTCAAAAATCGGTTCAGCACTTCACGACCATAGACCTGCTCGTCGCGCTTGTTGGCACTATCGATGAAAATGTCGGTGTGTGTTTTTGGTGGCCATTGCTCGTAGAAGGGAGCACTGATTTCGATGTAGTCCATCATGACCTGCAGAGGCTCTTCTCCCCCCGGAGCGTTGGAGACGTTGTGAATGTGCAGGAACTCATCCCGTCGAGGAAACGTGGTGGTGAGTTTTCGGAACGGATTGCGCTGGATATCGCTCAGTGGGATATCAAAATGAATGAACTGCGGGTTGTCAGCAGACGCTGTAACCGGAATATCGTGATCGCTGATGACCTGCGAAAAGTTGGCGTTATTGCTGGTGTGTGCACTGAAGATCAGCCGCAGGCTCGCGTACTCGTCGGGGTTCATTGTTGATCGCCCGGCTCGAATGCGAACTCGCATAATCCCTTCGTCGGGAAGAAAGCGGTCCAGATCCAGTTTTAATTCGTTGGATCGGGGCAGAACCAGTACGACGGGAGAAACGGCTGGTGTCATTCCAACAGCAGCATCGGGGCGAGGTGCGGACTTACCAGCGGGGAACGGCAGACTCTCGTCCGTTTCTCGGTTGTACAACTGCTGTTGATTCTTCGGCTTTCTGGGGTTCTTCCTGGACTTGTCAGCACTCTTTTCATCTTTTTTAGCGGCCGCTTTCTCCATCTCTTCCTGCATCGAGATGATGTATGTGACCGCTGGTGGACGCTCACCACTCACGGTTGCCCGTTTGAGTGCCTTCAGGCCGATCTCACGATAGGTCTCAAACTGCATGGCCGACATCTGCAATAATTCCGAGCTGTTCTTGAAACCGTCCTCAGATGCGGTTTCTGGCGGCAACTTGCTCGGAATCGTGCAGGGAAGTCCAAGCAGATCCTGCAGCGCGTAGTTGTATTCGTAATTCGTCAGCCGACGAAACGACGAATGCTGTTTGTTGTTTCGGCGAACCAGAGAGGCCGCAGTCAGTTCCGTACTGAGCCAGTCCACAATGGCGCCACGGTCCGCTTCGGCGAGTGCATAATCGGGTTCGTCTTTTGGGGGCATTTCGGATTTGCCGAGGGCGTTGTAGACCTCACGCCATCGTTCCACATCATCCCCGGTCAGCAAGTCTGGATTCAACTGGTCGATGCGAAGTCGGCCTTCGGCCTTTTCGGGCCCATGACAGGCCAGGCAACTCTTTCTCAGCAGCGGTCCGACCGACTTATGAAAGAATTCAACGTTCGCCTTCGGAATGGCATCGACGGCGACTGGAGCTTGATCCACCTCTTTGAGGAATCGAGACTTCAACCGCCCCGATTCTCTCGCGGTTTCAAGCGTGACTGGAGTCGTCGATTCTTCGGCGGCCAGAACGAGAGCGGTACCGCCGATAACCAGCAGAATGGCAATCTTCAGTGTATTCATCAGGATGTTTTTCGTTTGTGGCCCGTGTCGTGGCCCGTGTTGGCGGGCGATTGAAACTACTGGCAAAACATTGATGGAACGGGAGGGATTCATCAGGGAGGATAGCTCGGGAGATTCAGGCGGGGCGTTTCGCGTCCGCGATGGTAGCATGTCATCACGAGACAAAACAATGCTTTGAGGCAATCTGTTCCGGCGAGTCCTACTGTCAAAGGACTCTACGTGACCGTTGGCTTAATGGTAAACCTCCGCAGGCTCCAACGAGTGAATGGCTACCTGGACAGTTGGCGATGCAAATGGTCTGTATGGAGCACGAGCATGCTTTCGATGATTCAATGCATATGAACCTCATCCCGATCAATGATCGACTTGACCTGTCCGCTGTCGCTGTTGCTGTTGCTGTTGGAGACTTGCGCCGGCTTCGACCGAAGTCATTTCTCGAGAAACAGCGGTGACTGCACCACTTCATGGATCAAGGTCCGGAACCCATAGTTCTTTTCACGGACGCGCGCGACAATGTTTTCAACGCGGTCTCGATCAATCGCCTGTGGAGCCCGGCCAGTCGCATAGGTCACAATTTTTGTGGTAAGCGAACGCGTCAACTGATCCTTGTCCGCCAGCAAGAACTGCTTGTACTCATCAATGTTGGCAAACCGGCGACCGTCTGGTAACACGTCGGACGGGTCGACCCTTTTCCCGCGTGCGTAGTGCATCCGCCGACCATCGATCGTCACCGGTTCTCCCAGACCACGACTGCGGTAGTTGTCGCGCCAGCCACCGATAACGTCGAAGCTCTCCAGTGCGAAGCCGGGGGGATCGATCTGGCGATGACAACTGGCACAGGTCTCCACATCACGATGTTTAGCCAGTTGCTCGCGAATTGTCGTGGCACCGCGGATATCGGGCTCCACGGCTGGAACGCCGTCTGGTGGTGGCTGTGGTGGCGTTCCCAGAATCCGATCCAGCACCCAGGCACCGCGAACAACAGGAGATGTCGTCGTTCCATTCGCGGTCACCTTCAGAACGCTTGCCATCGTCAGGACTCCGCCTCGATGACTGTCCGGTGGAAGCATCACCTTGCGGATCGCGTGTCCTTGAACTCCGGCGATTCCATAATGCCGTGCCAACCGTTCATTGAGCATCGTGAAGTCGGACGCGACAAAATTCGTCAGGCTCAGATCCTGCTTAAGTACCTCTTCAAAAAAGCAGTGAGATTCCTGGAGCATCGCCGCCTTGAGCAGGTCATCAAACTCTGGATAGAGCAGGTGATCGGGCTCCGTGAAATCGAGGTCTCGCAACTTCAGCCATTGCCCGACAAAGTTTTCGGTGAAGGCTTTCGATTTTGGATGCTGCAGCAATCGTTCTACCTGCGCCACAAGCACAGCTGGCTCGTGCAGTTTGCCTGAGAAAGCAACCTGCCGCAGTTCGTCGTCGGGCATCGAACTCCAGAGGAAATACGACAACCGACTTGCCAGGGCTTCATCGTCCAGTCGGCCAGGCAACTCGCGCAGGAAGAGAAATCCTGGTGAAACAAGCACGCCCTTTAAGGCAACTCGAACTGATTGCTCAAACGAATATCCTTCAGCCAGCCGCGACTCCACGATTGCCACAAACGGGTCGACATCCGCACGGTTGATCGTTCGACGAAATGCGAGTCCAAGGAATCGCGTCAAAATCTCCCGGGCGTCTTTCACCGGATTTTCTGAAACGACTTCAACACGATCACTCTGGTTATAGACGGGAGCCTTCTTCTGAGGCAGATCGCCGAACAGCCTGCGATGACATTCGGGTGGCCAGGTTTCATGCAATGGCCCTTCGACTTCGACCCATTCTACAGCCAGTCCGGGACCGCCATAGGTTTCGGCACCGATCTTGTCCACGGTTTGAGCCGTCGCTAATCCGTAGGGTGAAAGACGGATGGTACTGCGAGCTTCCAGATGATCTGTAAACTCCGTGACCGATCCGGCGTCTGAAGTCGCATCGAAGTAACCTACCAGATGATTACGAGTCCCCATCAACATCGGCCCCGCGTCAATGCGATAAGTCACCGGCTTCTCGCCACTCTGAAAGCCTCGCGAACGGATTCGAAATCGATACAAGCCCCGATCCGGCGGATAGAACTGCGACACTGTGATGGAGTTCCAGGCAGACGAACTGAACATCACAACGGCATCGTCCAGTTTGCGATAGACTTTTTCAGTCGCGATTTTGACCTGACGCTCATCGTGAAATCGAAGTTGCTTTTTGACCAGTGGCGGCTGTGGACGATTCGCGATGGCCAGCGCCAGCGCCTGGTCGGCGGCGTCGAGATAGCGTTCCATCAGAAAGGATGAAGTGTGCAGTGCTTCGGCACTGTTATCAAATCCATCCGCTGCAGAGTCTGCGGGAAGCAGATCCTGCAGATCGATCACAATCCCCAGCAGATCTCGAATCGTGTTCTCATATTCGATGCGATTCAGCCGCCGCAAAACCACACGACCTTCCGCCCGCTTGGCTGCCTCGGCCTGTTCCAGCCGACGTGACAACTGGTCAACGATTCCTTTTGCCACGGCGGCATCGGGCTTCGGTTCCCCTTCAGGCGGCATCTCGCCACTTCGAACTCGTTTCAGAATTCGTTGCCAGAGTTCCAATGTGGCGGGACGAGTGAGATCAAGGTCTGGCTGATCGAGCCGCAGCTTTTTTTCGGCACGTGCTGCACCGTGGCACTTCACACAGTGGTCCGTCAGAAAACGACTGAGCTGTGGATCGGCAGTTCTGGCGTCGTCAGCGAAGGCAAACGTTGAAACGAACAAGATGATCGCGAGGAACACTGGCGGAACAGATCGCAATCGCATAGTT
>CAZSTW010000029.1:29793-36991 GCA_964609845.1 uncultured Planctomycetaceae bacterium
TGTTCCTCGCTCGAAGCGCACCTGGTTTCAAATCATCGTGATCAAGGCTTTACCACTTTGATCACCTTGCCGTTTTCCACAAAGCTGATCGACTTGTACGACTTTTTCGGGACGCTGACGATCAATGGACTGGCAAACGTCGCCGAGGGCTGCTTCATCTCTTTTGCCGAATAATGGACTTCGAGTTCGTCATTGGATTCGACCACCTTCTTGACGGAATAGTCCCAGATCGACGATCCCCGCTTGATAGCCCCAATCACCTGCTGTGTTTCAAATACGTCCTTTGGAAGCCGGTGTGATTTGTCGCCCATGACAAATGCCACTCCAAAACATTTGTCAAATGCCTGCTGATTGACAAAAACCACGAACGATTCTTTTGCATCCGGCTCGAACTGATTCGAAACAAAATACCCATTGTAGCTGTCAAATTTGACCGGAGCCGGTTCTGCAGACCTTGCGGTCGTCATACGGAAGTTTCCTGAAACGACAGCGATGGCGATAAACAACATCAGGCGTCGTGAGTACAACATCGGGCATTCCCGTATTAGAGGTGAGTTGCAATCTTATCAACAACCAGCTTACCCACATTGAGCGAGGCTGTCGCTGCGGGGCTGGGAGCGTTGCAGACGTTAATGACCAGGTCATTTTCGAGGATCATGAAGTCCTCGACCAGATTACCATCTCGCGAAAGGGCCTGAGCTCGAACGCCAGCCGGCGCGGTGACCAAATGTTCGCTGCGAATTTCCGGAACGAGCCGCTGCAGCGCGGTCACAAACGCAGACTTGTTGAATGAACGCCACATTTCGTGCAGACCCATCCGCCAGTGTTTCCAGGCCATCCGCAGAAATCCAGAGTAGGTTAATGACTCCAATGTGTCGATCAGATTGAAACTGGTTTTGTAGTAGCCCTCTCGCTTGAATGCGAATACGGCATTCGGCCCGCATTCGACACCCCCATGAATCATCCGCGTGAAGTGAACACCCAGAAATGGAAAATTGGGATCGGGGACCGGATAAATCAGACCGCGGCAAAGGTGATGGACCGAGGGTTTCAGCTCGAAGTACTCACCACGAAAAGGGACGATCTGTGCATCGGGCCGCTGGCCTGACAACCACGCAACGCGATCCGAGAACAATCCGGCACAGTTCACCACCAGCCGAGTCTCAATTTCTCCTGCGCCGCTTTGAATGATCATTCGACCCTCGCGGCGGAACATTCCCGTCACTTTAGCGCTCGTCTTGATCGTCCCGCCTGCTTCGGTAATGCGCTGCGCCAATCGATCGCAAACCTGTCGATAGTCGACAATTCCGGCCTCCGGAACATGAATCGCTTTGATCCCAGCCGAATGCGGTTCGATTTCACGCAGCCGATCACCATCGATCAGATGGCAATTCACACCGTTGGCCTGACCACGTTCATAGATTTTTTCCAGCCGGGGGATTTCATCAGGACTGACAGCGACAATCACCTTGCCGCACAGGTCAAAGGGAATACCTTCCTTCTGGCAGAAGGCTTCCATTGCCTGCTTCCCTTCACGGCAGTTCAAGGCGCGCAGAGATCCCGGTTTATAATAGATCCCCGAATGAAGGACGCCAGAATTGTGACCAGTCTGATGCTGAGCAACTTCGCGTTCTTTTTCGAGGACAACGACGTTCTTGCCGGGAAATCGTTCCTGAAGACGATAGGCCGTTGCCAGTCCGACAATGCCTCCACCGATAATGGCCACGTCCGCCTGCTGCATCGTATTCATTCCATCCTGCGAATTCGTTGTGAGGTTCAGTCCGTCGGCCGTGAGTATAGTCGACGCAACTTACCTGGGCTAACCAATCGACAGGCCGCCGGGATATGTCGCGTCTTCTGGATAAACAACGCTGCCTGCGTCGAAGATGTTGTCAGATCAGCACTTCAACTCAGACGTGAGGCACCGGGAAGTTTACAGGTTGACCGCGGACTTGTCTCGGATTTCACTCAAAATAAGCCACTTCTGACGACTCTGGACGCCTGTGCCGAGCGAACCTCGCGAGCCTGTAGAGATCCAGACAGAATCGTCACGCCAAGTCGCTAACCTCTTGCTGCTGAATAGAAAATGACCAGGAAAAGCAGCCTAGCAAGACAATCAGAATCCCGGCTCAAGTTGACGGATCAACGAATTCGAAGCTATTGTTGTGGGAGCGATCGCGCTGAACTGGCCTGTAGGGAGTCATCTGAATGCTGGAACTGCGAACTGGAACACCGTTTTCCAATTGCGGAGGAATCTCGCGACGGACTGCGATCAAGGCAGGGTTCCTCGGTCTGGCGGGGCTCTCAATGGGCGATCTGTTTCGCCTGCAGGCTCAGGGGGCTGCAACGAAGAATGACAAATCGGTCATTCTGATCTGGCTGGACGGCGGTCCCAGTCAACTGGAATCGTACGATCCCAAGCCCGAAGCCCCTGTGGAATACCGTGGGCCGTTCGACACGATCGCGACCAACGTCCCTGGGATTTTTCTGTCGGAATTGCTGCCGCAGCACGCCAGGCATGCGGACAAGATGTCATTCATCCGGTCGCTGCATCATGGAACGGGCGATCATTTCGCCGGCGCGCACTGGATGTTGACGGGCCGTGCAGGGTCAACCAGCGTCAATCTGCCGCAAAAGTTTCCTTCCGTCGGTTCTTACGTAGCGCGAGTTCGCGGAGCGAATGCACCTGGGATGCCAGCCTATGTCGGGCTGCCCGCCGCGCAAAGCGTCTACCTTTTCCCGGGCTATCAAGGGGCCGCGTATCTCGGTAACGCTTACAATCCCTTTGATGTCGACAGCGAAACCAAGTATCTGCACTATTCGACGAACGTTGCAATCGGCCGACCAAAGTGTCTGGAAAGCCTGCAGTCCATCGAAACCGGACGGGCACAGGATCGCCGATCATTGCTGCAGGGGCTGGATCAGATCCAGCGGACCGCTGATCAACGCGGGGTGATGGATACGATCGACAGCCATCAGCAGGCCGCATTGTCGATGGTTCTCGGCGGCAAAGCCCGCTCGGCCTTCAATCTCGAACTGGAAGACCCGCGCTTGTCGGATAAATATGGTCGAAATCCCTGGGGGCGGTACACGCTGATGGCCCGGCGACTGGTCGAAGCGGGAGTCTCTTTCGTCACTGTGGATATGCCTCACTGGGATGACCATTCCAACATCAAGGTCGGTCACGGCGGGAAGTTTGAGGTGGTCGATCGCGCCGTGGGAGCACTGATGGATGACCTGATCGATCGCGATCTGCTGGATCGAACATTGGTCATCGTGATGGGCGAGTTTGGTCGTACTCCAAAAATCAATACAGGGCAGCCAGGCATTCCGATTCCCGGCCGTGATCACTGGGGGGATGCCATTTCGGTGATGATGGCAGGTGGGGGAGTCCGCGGCGGAACTATTGTCGGTCAGACTAATGCACGAGCCGAATTCCCGATTGAACGCCCATTGATGCCCCACGATCTGCTGGCAACGGTGTATGAAGTGATGGGGATCGATCCGACGCTCTCATTCCCGGATCACTCCGGCCGCCCCGTCCCGATCCTGACGGAAGGTCGGCCGATTCGCGAGATCCTGTAGACGGGCTGACCTGAATCCCGGTGCCGCATTTCCTGAATTCGTCCAACGACCTGAATTCGTCCAACGAATGGGACGGAATGACCGTACGGATCGTTACAAAACTAACGTTTGCGAAAGTTGACTGCCTTAACTATCATTGACTCAGGGTTGACAGTCTGCTGATTTCGGCGGGCAGTTCACTGCTGATCGTAAAAACAAAAGGCAGGCGAATTCTAGTCGATTTCATCGAGCACCAGCTCGCGATTTGCTGTTTTTTATCTGTGTCGGGAAACGGGTGCCTGGGAAAGTTTTGATGGTCTCGCGGTCGACGAGAGTGAGTGCAGTCCTTCTGTCGCTGGTTCAACTGGCGATCTGGGGATTTTATGCGCCAGCTCACCGCCTGATTCATCACTCACATCTGTTGACATCACAGAAAACGGCCGCTGAAGACAATTGCCATTCGCATTGCTGTCACCATCACGCTCCGGTCTCGACAAAAACATCTTCGGAGACTCCTCGCCAGCCGACTGACGGCCACTGTCCAGACGATGAGCAGAACTGCGATCTGTGCACCGTCGCGATGCAGTCGGCATGTGCTGCAGACGCACCTCAACTGGCCGTGACGCTGGAACGCGTGGAACAACTGAACATCCACGTCGAACTCATCTCACTGCCTGTCCCTCATGGACCGTTTGAATCTCGCGGCCCCCCTTTGGTTTGAGCGCCCCGGTGTTCTGCGGAAGTTCGTTCGGGCATTAGGGCCCGGTGCATCCCGCGGACTGCTCACTCTGTTGAAGTGCAGGACTGTACGACGAATCCCCTGATGAAGTTATCAGGACGTCGTGTGACTCTACATTTCAGCCGCTTCTTTGCTTAAACCTAATCCTGTCCTGCTGGACATCGGATCGAAATCCTGAGGGGAATTTTGTCATGCTTTCTTTGTCATCTCGTCGTCGCCATGGATTTACATTGATTGAACTGCTGGTCGTCATTGCCATCATCGCTGTCCTGATTGCCTTGTTGCTACCGGCTGTGCAACAGGCACGTGAAGCTGCCAGACGTTCACAATGCATCAATAACCTGAAGCAACTGGGGCTGGCTTTGCACTCATACCACGACAGCCTGAACGCGTTTCCGCCGGGTTGGCTGGGTGCTCAGGGCGGAGTCTCGAATATGGATGGGCCAACCGGATTTGCCTGGGGAAGTCATCTGCTGCCGTACATGGATCAGGCCAATCTCTATAATCGCATGAACTTCAATCTCTCCTGCGCAGATCCCGCCAATGCGACCGCGCGCCAGACAGCCCTGCCTGTTTTTCGCTGTCCATCAGATTCTTCGACCGACACCTGGAAACTGGGCGAGGAAGGGAATCCGTCAAACATCCTGGCGACGCTGCCAACGGCGAATTACGTGGGAAGCTTCGGCACACTCGGCTTCGAGGACATCTGTGTGAACCCGCCATTTCCGGCTGCCCAATGCGTCAGCAATGGGATGTTCTTTCACAACAGTTGCATGCGGATGCGTGATGTTACGGATGGCACCAGTAACACCGTGTTTTTAGGCGAACACCGCACAAACGCAGTACTCGATTGGCACAGTACCTGGGTCGGTGTCGTGGCAGGAGGTGACGAAGCAATTGCGCGAGTTCTGGCGGTCTCTGATCACACCCCGAATCACCCTTCACTTCACATTGATGATTTCAGCAGCCCTCACATCGGCGGGGTCCATCTGCTGTTTGGAGACGGGCGAGTCCGTTTCATCACACAAAATATCGACACGAACCTTTTCAGGGCGATGGCAAGCAGGGCAGGTGGAGAAGTTATGGGTGATTTCTAGAGCGCATCTCATTTCAGTGTGGCGTCCCGCGGGCATCAGACTGCAGCGTCTAACCCATGTTTCGACGCGACACGGAAGTGCGACACGCACTGAATTACTGTCGGATCTTTATTCAGGAGATGGATGGACGCATCACCGAATAAAGCTGAATGTAAAGACATCGGTGATCGACGTGAAAGAGGGATTCGCGTTAATGCGAACGTAGCGTCGATCACCGGAAACTGTTGCCAGTGCGTTCATGGCGACACCTTCGCTAATGACACTGATCACGGGTTGGTAGCCAACTGCGCCTCCACCGCCGACATTGGGGATCACTCCGACTGGATTCGGGCTGATCTGCGACATGATTGCTGAACCGGCAGCACCACGGCGCCCGGCTTTCCTGACGGGAACGGGAACCTCAGCATCCGCTGCCAGCCGGCGTCCGGAAGCCAGCGATATTCGAATGATCGAATCCGTCGTCCCCAGTACGATCGTCTGTGTCTCCGTTTCTTCGACGTCGGTATTCTTGCCCCGCGTGATAATCAATCTGGCACGCTTTGCCACAATCTCGCCGCGAATATGCCGAATTCGCAACCGGTATTCTCCCTGAATCGCTGAGGCACATACGTATTCGTCAAAGCAGTTCGCCTGATTGGGGCCGTAGCCATCATGGACAAATGCTCCGCCTGCAGCCGTAAATGGCTTTTCCATCGAGCAGATTGTCCCGGTCGGTTCTTCAACGAGCAGATCCAGGTCACCCGGACCATTCCACTCCAGACGGACCACAAGATCCAGCCCCTTCGCCTTTCGCATTGCTTCCTGAAGCTGCAGTGCTTTTGAGATTTTGCCATCCTTCATCAGCTTTTGAATCGCGTCTGAGGCCGCCTGTTCTGCGCTGCGGCGCAGAGCTTCACGATCCTTTCCCCATGCGAATGAAAGCACTTCCGGCGCACACCAGACAATAGCCTCAACATTCCCAGAGCGTCTGGCAAGTTCGAGTGCCCGAACGAAAGGCTCAGGACGTCCGGGACTCAGGTACGACGCCTGTCGATACAATTCGATGGCACGATCGAAACGATCAAAACGCGTCAGGTATTCGGCCAGTCGCATCATCGAATCGGCGTTGCCGTCAATCAGATCCTGGCTGGACATCAAGACCCGTTCAATCTCGTTCTTGGGACGACCTGCCGATTCCATCGAAAGGGCAAGGACTTCATGAATCCATCCATTGCCAGCTTCCGTTAATTGTCCTGCCAGAATCGCTTGTTCCAGGCAGGCAATGACTTCTTCGTATTGCTTGCTCTTAATCAAGTCGTTGACGACATCTTTGAGTGCATCGCCCGAGAAGTCATCTTTGGCAAATTTCTCACGCCACCGCTTCGCTCGTTCGGCGCGTGCCTGGCGTGTTTCCGGGGACTTCGTAGAAACAGAAGAAGCGGAATCCGCCTCGGTTGGCGTCTTCCGCTTCTCTGAAGTTTTCGTGTCGTCAGTTTTCGCCTCGCCCTTGGCCGGACGATCATTCTGAGCGACGAGAATCTCACTTACACTTTTTTTTTGCTCAGGCCGCTCTGGGCATTGGACTTTGCGTCAGCTTTCGGAGCAGGATCAAGTGGCTCTGGTGGAACACTGAAGAATCCACCACCGCCCATGCCCCCCATGCCGCCACCCATGCCGCCCATGCCACCCATGCCACCCATGCCGCCCATACCACCCATGCCGCCCATCATGCCGCCCATGCCTCCGTAGTCGTCCTCCTCACCACCAAAGCCCATTGCATTGTTGCCGAACTGGTTCATGTCGAAGCCACCTTCTGCCT
>CAZSTW010000029.1:37001-43763 GCA_964609845.1 uncultured Planctomycetaceae bacterium
CCACCCATGCCACCCATGCCGCCCATACCACCCATGCCGCCCATGCCCATACCACCACCCATGCCGCCCATGCCGCCGCCCATCCCACCCATACCAGCCCCACCCATTGGAGGCATGATGGGAATGACGAGGTCAGCAACAGGATAAACTCGGGTCGACATCTTTTCGTCGGCTTTGGTCTTCGTCGTGATCTTCATCACTTCGTCTTCGATCAAGTACGTCAAACCGTGCGGTTCGAGCATCAATCGCAGAGCGCTGCGAAGCGAAATCCCTGTCATTTCCAACGTCACCTGGACATCGCTGCTGGCACCGTCATCCTGCAAGGCCTGCTTGTCGATCCAGATTTCGATATGATGCAGGTCTTCGAGGTACTTCAATGCTTCTTCCAGTGGATTTTCATTGAAGGCGACTTCGGTTGTTTCCGTCAAAGCCTTCTGAATCCGCTTTTCGTTCGGCGTACTCCGCTTCAGATCGACAGTTGCGTTCTGCTTGCGTCGTTCGGACAGCGCTTTCCAGACTTCGGCCGATGGGAACCGAATCGGAGGTTCGTCCGGGAACGGGATATGTGACAGTTCTACCTGATGGAGAACTTCCAGAACTTCGTCAGCTCGACGGGCTCGCAAACGGTAGGCTCGATTCAGCTGCTGAGCAGCTTCGGCATCGAAGCGAGCAGCAGCGGAAGAACCTTCTCCGGGCCGCATGTTGATGGCAACGTCAGCGACCTGCTGTGCTTCCGCGTAGGCTTCGTCACGACCATGTCGACCTTCCAGCATCAACGCACGCACTCGATCAATCAGGTTGTCGAGACGTTCTTCATCAAGCATCGCCTGCTCAGCCAGGCGTCGCAGAGCTTCGTTTTGAGCTCGTCGTTCAAGGTTGCGCCGCTGCTGTTGCTGCTTGACGTCAGCCTGATTTTCCTGCTGCTGGATTTCGGCTTCCAACTGCTTCTGCATCCGCTGGCGATCTTCGGGAGAAATATCAATCGCTGACTTGACTGCTCCCAGAACTTGTTTCAATTGAGCCAATCCCGAGTCATCGTCGGATTGACGTGCCCGTTCGACAGCATTGCTGACTTCATTTCGCAGCTTTTGCGTCTGCAGAACGATCATCTGGCGTTGATCATCCAGCAGACTTGCGTTGGGATTCGGGGCAACTCGTGGATCTTCATCTGGAGTTGGTTCGGCCGGGGCATCCTGAGCCGCGTCCTGCGCGAAACTGGCGGGACGTACATTGAATTTTCCCGTCGCCTTCAGCAGCTTCACGGTGGGGTTACCTGGATCTGCCTGGGCAACCAGTTCCACGATCTTTCGAGCTTGCTGATTTTCCCCGCGCTGCAAAGCGACGGCAGCCTGCTGGGTCAGAAGATCTACCGATTCCGAGAAGTCAACCTGGGCCATCTGGAACAGCGACATACCAGCCAGCGGGTTTGTCAGCCCTTCGGTTGTTTCGATCTGGCGGACCAGGTTTGGCAGGAATGTCGCGCCGGGCTGTTCCAGCGGAGCCGCCAGCTTCCACTCCACCGAAGCTGTCCCGGTTTCGTCTTTCATGCTGATCCGGGCATCGGCTGGCAGACTTCCCTGCGTCACGTAAATTGTTTCACGATCCGTGCGAACGGGGAGAGGCGTTCCTGGCAGCAACGAGACACCAGCAGCCGAGACTTGCAGATTTCCAGGGAAGAAGACGGGGGCACTTAGTGCTGCGGCCAGTGACTTCCCTTGCTCCTGAGCCCGTTCGGCGGCACTCTGATTGACGCGAGCGATACTCTTCGCCAGCTTCGCGGATTTCGTTTTTCGTGGTTCTGGCTTTGCTTCTGCGACATCGACAATACGAGTGTCGAAGGCGACGAAGCCCCCCGTCTGCTGAGCAAGAATTCCCAGCAGTTGCATGTTGCGAGTGGCACCGACACCAAAGCTGTGAACTGGAACCCGACGCTGTCGCAGATCTTGAACCAGCGATCGAAGTTCGGGAACTTCCACCAGATCTGCAGTACTCATCCCATCACCGATGTAGGTGATGTCGGCCGGGCGATCTGCAACGGTACGCATCGCGGTCCGAAGAGCCCCTTCGAGGTTCGTCGCCCCCAGGGGAACTCGAGATTTCAACAATTCAACACTGTTTGCCACAGCGTCCGAACGAACGGCATTGAAACCGTCGTCCAAGGCTTCGGCCTGCAGGTCTGCTGCAAACAGACGGACGCGATCCCCTTCCGGAAGCGACTTTAGCAGCGAATCCAGAACGGCAAGCGACTGCTGACGATGCTCGCCGATCTGGCTGGCCGAAGTATCGATCAGGATGATATGGTCCCGAGCAACGATCCCTTTGGGAAGTTCACTCGCTCGAAGCACGACTGCAGAATACGATTGGCCATCAGGCGAAGAATGCTTCAGGACACGTCCTGGAAGACTCGATTCGGCCCCTTGAACTGCTGGCCCCCCCCAGCAAACTGCGGCCACGGCCGGCAGCACGAACATTCGCTTGACTAATCGCTTGAGCATTGCAAATCACCTCGTGCTTGGAGGAAACGAGCAGATCCTGAATCGTTGACGTGTACGAAACCGCATTTTCAGCCGGTTCCGAGACTATTCTAAAAGAGACTTTCCCGAATTAAAGAGAAATCTGCCAGCCCATTCGCAGAATTACAGAGTCTCCGGCAGGTGTATGGCGGGACGCGCAACTGCTGAAATACGAACTCTGCGAACTTTCTGGTCTCCCTGACCATCGACCAATAAATCTGGCAGACTGATTTAATCACCGGCGGTCATTCCATCAGGAGTAATACGATTTCCCGTCACGGCCGGTACTTACGGCCCTCGGAAAGAGCATGACCTGGCCTTTATGAGCCATTTTTCAGGTCCATGATTCACTCCGGCAGGCTTGAAACCTCGATTCTCGAATTTCGGGAATATCGATTCGGCTGAATGGAATGATGAATCCGATCCGATGAATTGCACAGTACCGACAACTTGTGCAGACCGTTGTAGAAAATGGTCATCGGAATCGGAAAATGGGACGAGTTCGACTGAAGTTTCGCTGGAGTACATTGTGGCTGCTCGCCGCCGCCGTGATTTCTGCCATCGAAATCTTTGCCGCCAGCGGCCGATCTCAGCACTCGCCAGAAACCCTACCGCTGGCCGTCGACACACAAGATATTACCAGCGAATGTGTTGCAGAATTTTCCGCTGGCGAATTCGACAAAGATTCCGTTTTGGTCCTGGGAAATCTTGGTGACAACATCGATGGAGAAGTCCAGATCGTTCTGACAGCTGTTGCGTCGGACCTGGTGGCCTCCGAAGTACAGTCGATCCCGGCTCGGAGGCACGGTGCCCCCCTGACATCAGCGAAGGTAAATTCGAACGACCCCTCCAGGATCGGTTGGCATGCGATGACGAGCGACGGTCCAGCGATGCCTCACTTGTTTTCGGGGATCAATGAAGACGGTCCTGAAGAGATTCGGCATTACTTCCTTCAAACCGGAATCCGATCACTTCGCCTTGGTGAACATGCACTCATCGACTGTCGGCTGGCTGGTCAGACAGACCGAGTCAAAATCTTTCTCGATCAGCGATTAAAGATCGATGATCGACTGACAGCGTTGATTCGAGCGATCGCGGTTGCTGCTGAGTCAGAACTGGCTTTGATCGTCCAAGACCTTGCGGGGCCTGTGAGAGACGTGGATCAGGACCAACACCTTGCGATCGTGATCACTCCCGAGATCGCTCGACTGGGGAATGGGCGAACGCCTGTCGAGGGACTGACGCGTCCAGCCGATTTTGTTCCAGGACTCGATCGCCCAATCGGTAATAACTCCGACGTCATCTTCTTAAGTTCCAGCCTGGAACCGGGGGACCACCTGCGTGCCGTCCTGGCTCACGAATGGTGTCACGCAGCGGTCTTCAGTCGCAGTTCAGTTACTGGAACAGTTCGTGGAGTTGACGAAGACTGGTTGAACGAAGCGATTGCTCATGTGGTCGAACACCGGGCGAGTGACTCTGATACGAATCTGTCACACAGGATTCGCACGTTCCTGGCCAGTCCGCACCAATCTCCGTTAGTAGTCCGCGATTACTCGCACCCCGACTACTGGCGTCACGATGGTTGCCGCGGCGCCGGGTACTTATTCGTCGACTGGTGCCTGAATCGCAGAGGAGACCAGTTGTTAAAGCAGCTCGTCGACGGCCCGTCACTGAGCGCAGAAAGCATTGCTGTAGCGATAGATACGCCGTTTTCAGATCTCTTTCGCGAATGGACTGTGAACTTGGGACGAAATCTGGCTGAAGCAGCGCCATCGCAGCCGCGCGATCAAATTCCGGCGTGCACGGAATGGGATCTTCAAGCGACGTCCCCGCAGTCAATCAGGCTGCGGCTGGGTGGGACATGTGCCAGCTACGTCCGAATCCGTTGCCCGGTCGGCACTCGTTGGCAGGTTTATGGCGCGGTACGTGGAGACGGCGAGATTCAATCCACTCTGATTCCCGACCGGACTACTTCTTCTCACCAATGAGAGCCAAACGCTGGGCTCGCAACTTCTTCAGGCGAGAAACCGGATAGATCCGGACCACTTTACCACCATAGGTGAGCCGACCATCAGTGTCATAATCCAATTGCGAAATATCGACCCATTCCGCCAGTGAATCATCTTTGACGTTGAGTTTCTTCATGTCATAGGCAGCTGCGTAAAGGGCCGCAAACGTTTCCGGATCAACGCCATGACCGGTTTCAAGATCTTCTTTCGGGTTCACTCCACCGACCAGGACTGCGTAGGAGTTGACCTGCTTGGTGGCGGACTCGTAACGGGATTCCAGTTTCAGTGTTTCTGCAGCTGCCCGCAACTTGTCGTTGGCTTCTGTGATCTTCTTGCCGGCTTCTTCGGAAGGACGACTGTCTGCGTCTTGTGCTCGCACGGGCGCAAACGGACTGCAACTTCCCAGGAGATACCCAAGTCCCATCATGGCGACACCGAACGTGATTCGCTTCATCGGCAGCATCTCTTCTTCTCCCGGTCAGTTGGCCTGAATGTCGGTCCCAATGGATGGAACCTTGAACTACGCTCGCACTCTCGCCAGATGATCCAATAATTCATCCACGTTTCGCAAGATCGCAGTTTCGTCCAACGGCGCATTCTTGCAGGAATCTTCCAGGCGTCCTGCCAGATCACTCAATCCTGAGAAACCATATCCGCCTGCACTTCCGCGTAGTTTGTGAGCTTCGCGGCGCAGGTTGTCAATGTCCTTTGATTTTGCCAAGTCATTCAACAGCAGGTGCTTTTGTGGCAATTCACCGACAAAGAAAGGTAGCATCTCGGCAAAGTCAGCGTCATCACGTAACGACGAGTAGATCAGATTCGTCATCTCTCCACGCACTTCCATCTCGATAATTTGTATCGCAATCGTGACTTTGCACCGACGAACCCAGCGTAGGCCGCTGCTCGAAACCCGGCGTCAAAAGTTCCAACACGAGACACTTTACGCGGCTCGCTCGTGATGCGTGTCAACTCCCGATCGCCGTGGCATCGGTTTGATTGATGGCTCAGCATCGAACTTTTCGGCCTGTCGTCGCCCGGCAGGCCCCATGATGTAGCTTAGATACATCAGGACCGCTGAACCGACCAGCGCCACAAAACATCCAATCAACGCCACCTGATCGTCACTCGCACCCTGCAACAGGTTCATAATCACCGACTCCTTTCCGAAACTGAACGCGAACGTGATCCTTGTTTCGGTTCGCGGATGGCAACTGACGCAGCCACGTCCCCCACAACCGGCAAAATTCACGCGAAGTTCTGACAACAGGCATGCTGGGGTGAGATTGACGGATGAATGCGAGTCAGCGGATGGGAAAGCAGGGAAGCTTCCCGATTGGAAGTTCACGGAACGGGCATTCCCGATTGTGCGGGATAGGTAATTTTGAAACAGAGATTTGGGCAAAACATTGAAACCCTTTCGGACAAATTCGGGTAAGACTGGCATCTGACTCTTAGATTTCCGTGCCCGCGTGGAGATGCTTCAATGCGATTTCGATGGACTTCGACACTGCTACTTTGTCTCGCATTTCTGACATCGCAAAGCGTGACTCTGGCAGACGATGCACCAGATTCACTGGTGCGGCATCTGCCGCCGGGGGCACTCGGGACTGTCGAAGTTGCCGGGTTGGCAGGCATCATCGAACGGATCGAAACTTCACCCGCACTTCGGGAATACCTCGCAAGCCCGCTCTACGATGATGTGCTGAAAACCGATCCTGCCAAAAAGGCCCTGGCGGGGAAGGCGATCTTCGAGGCACAAGTCGGGATGGACCTCTGGAAATTCGCCAAAACGTTCTTCGGCGATCACATGGCATTGGCCGTTTACCCCCCGTCTCCTGGCAATCCCCCGGACGGTGTCCTCGTCGTACAAGTGAAAGATGGGGGTGATCTTGCGAAACTGCTCGAAAAACTGACGCCTTTGATGCTGTTGGCTGGCGATCAGATCACAGTCACGGAAGAGGCGGGGCTCAAAACGCTGAAATTCAAGGACGGAAATCGCGCTGTTCTGAAAGATCGCTGGCTGATCGCCAGCAAGAATCATGAACTACTGTCGCAGACGCTCAAGAGCCTGCAGACAAACTCCGACAGCGGCTTGACCAATGAAACCGCCTGGAAAACGATGACCCAGCATCTGGGAAAACAGCATACCATTCAGGTTTGCGTGAATCTGGCCCGCATTACGGAACTCAAGGGAAGCCGTCTGGTTCCTGAAAAGCTCGACAACCCTGTCGTGTCGCTCC
>CAZSTW010000029.1:43773-63819 GCA_964609845.1 uncultured Planctomycetaceae bacterium
CTGTACGGAGGTGCTCTGGAACTGGCATCTCGCAGCCCCTATCTCGGGCTGACGTTTGATGTCGGTGCCAATTCCTTTGCGTTGCAGTCTGCCATCGCCGGGAGTGCCAATGAGCTGGATGACGCTCGCAAGGGACTGGTGCTTGATCCGGCACAGCCATTGGTCCCTCTCGCTCCTGCCCTGAAGGATCGCCTGGGGCTGATTTCGTTCTCACGCAGTTTTGTGAAATGGTACAAGTCGCGTGAACAATTGCTGGAACCGAAGCTGCAACCCGAATTCGACAAATTTGAAACGGGATTGGCAACGTTTCTGCCCGGAAAGGATTTCGCCGAGGATGTACTTCCATTGCTGACCGGGCGAATCGCATTTGTCGCGGCCCCCCAGGACTACAGTTATCTGGATGGCAAGCCGGGTGTGCAGATTCCCGCTTTCGCACTGGTGGTCGAATTGGCCAAGCCACGTGAAGGGGCTGACATCATGAATCTGGTCACGCAGACCATTCTGACGATCACAAATCTGGAAGCGTCCAAGCAGAAGCGTCAGCCATGGGTTCAGTCTTCAGAAAGCTATCGTGATGTGCAGATCAACTTTGCGAGGTATCTGCAGCGTCCGAAAGGGGATCAACTGGCAACGTCATACAACTTTCAACCCGCATCAGCACTCGTGGCGAACCGATACATTCTGTCATCCAGTCTGGGCTTGTGCCGCCAGTTGATCGAAGCTCTAAAGGCCGACAACGAACCAATCGCCACTGCGGTCAGTCCCAGCCGCACAGCAATGCCGAACTTTGTTCAGGAACTTTCACCGTCGATTGTGGCCTCGCTGCTGGAAGCAAACGCCGCCGTCATTCACGCCCGCAACATTCAAAATGGCAAAACAGCCGAGCAGTCTGCACGTGAACTCGATGGCTTTTGCCAGTTACTGCGACAACTCACGGCCATCCGATTTGACACGGTTCAGTACCCAGACCACATGCGTCTGGAACTGCACGGTGGCTGGAAATGATGTGACTGGAAATGATGTGGCTGGAAATGATGTGGCTGGAAATGACCGGGATGGCCTGGGTAAACAATGGTGAACCTCTTCCATCATTACTCCCATTCATCCCATAACTCCCATTGCCGAAGCACGCGTTCGCTACTCCCAGGATCAATCAAAGGTCGCGCATGCCCAACGTTGCCCCACCCGATGGATTGCTGAAACCATACGACACGACGCGCGACGGGGCCTGGACGACCCGCGAGGCTGCTCACCTGCTTGGTCGATGCCAATATGGCTGCACACCTGCGGAACTGGAACAGGCCGTCACGGGTGGGCTGAATGCCACGGTCGACCGATTGATAGTACCACAGCCAGAATCTGTGGAATTCCGACAGGCCGAGGAGGCCTTGCGCAAGACCGCATTCGCAACCGGTGAAATTGCCGACCTGAAGATCTGGTGGCTTTACCGGATGTGGGCGACGGCGAATCCTCTTGCAGAAAAGGTAGCTCTCTTCTGGCATAACCATTTCGCAACGTCCAATGACAAGGTGCGGTCCATCCCGCAGATGCTGGCCCAGAATGAATTGATCCGAACTCATGGCCTTGGCAGTTTCAAATCATTACTGCATGGAATGTCACGCGACACTGCAATGCTCGTCTGGCTGGACGGCAACGCAAATCGCAAACGACATCCCAACGAGAATTTCGCTCGTGAAATCATGGAGCTGTTCGCACTGGGTGTCGGCAACTACACCGAGAAGGACATTCAGGAAGCGGCGCGAGCGTTCAGTGGCTGGCATGTGCGCGAAGGAGCCTTCTGGTTCAATCAGTTGCAGCATGACGAGTCCGTGAAGACGGTGTTCGGAAAATCTGGCAACTTCGATGGAACGGCGATTGTGGATCTCTGCCTCGCACAGCCTGCCTGTCCTCGGTTTCTCGGGATGAAGCTGCTGAAGACGTTCGTCTGTCCAGAACCATCGGCCGCCATGATTGATGCGGTTGCCGCGCGAATTCTCGCACACGATTACAACATGTCACCTGTGCTCCGCGAACTTTTCAGTTCCCAACTCTTCTTCGATGCGTCGTGTCGGCGGAACATCATCAAGTCGCCCCTCGATCTGGTCGTCGGTTCGCTGCGGTCACTTGCCGCGACTGTCAAATGGCCACCCGTATCACGCCTTCTTGCAAATCTGGGACAGGACGTTTTCGAACCACCCTCAGTAAAAGGCTGGGAAGGGGGACGACTCTGGATCAACTCGTCATCAATACTGCTCAGAACCAACTTTGCGACGGACCTGGCATCAGGTGACCAGATTGCCACGCTGAGAACAGCCATCTCTGACATTGCAGGCGGGACAAGCGAAGGCGTCGCGACACAGATCGAACGGTTACTGATGGGTAGCACTGCGGATGCGGCACTCCACTCCGAACTTGCGCAACATCATCAACGCGCCGAAGGGACCGCCATGCAGAAACTTCGATCAACTTTGCAACTGGTGATGTCTCTTCCCGAATACCAACTTCAATAAACCGATTACGACCACTTCACCGGGTCTGGCTTGAGGCCTGACTTTGAAATCGGGAATACTCCAATGACCACAACACGACGTGACTTTCTGCAATTGCTCGGCACAGCGGGGATTGTCTCGCTGGGAACAATCCCACCCGAATTCCTGACGCGAGCCGCCCATGCCGCTCCGGGACTTGCCGCCCGCGACAAACGGGTGCTTGTTCTCATCCAGCTCGCTGGCGGCAATGACGGATTGAATACGCTCGTTCCGTATGCCGATCCTGCCTATGAAAAAGCCCGACCGGGGATCGGGATTCCCAGGGGGCAGGTGTTGAAACTGAACGATTCTGTCGGACTCCATCCCAGCTTGGCAGGGATGCGAGAACTGTATGACGAAGGGAAGTTGTCGATCGTCCAGGGGGTCGGTTACCCCAATCCAGATCGCTCGCACTTCCGTTCCATGGATATCTGGCAGTCGGCACAGCCGCTGAACGAGAACCCGCGTGACGGCTGGCTTGGGCGGGCTTTGGAATGGCAATTCGATCGTCAACCCGCCCTTGCCGAAGCATTGTCTCTGGGGACTGACAAACTGCCACTGGCGTTCGTCAGTACACGTGTGAATGTTCCGACCTTGCGCCGATTGGAAGAGTTTCAACTGGTCGACGGACAGTCTTCTGTCGCCAATCGCAATCTGACGCGCGCGGCACAGCGTCAGCTCGCGGACAAGCCGTCAGGTGGCAGCCCGGAACTCGACTTCCTCAGGCGGGCGACTACCACTGCACTGACCAGCGCCGAACGATTGAAGAGTCTTTCCTCGTCGTACCGGACAACGGTCACTTATCCAGGAACCGGCCTGGCGAACAAATTGAAGTTGATCGCCCAGATGTTAACTGCTGAACTTCCCGCCAGAGTGTTCGTCGTATCACTCGATGGCTTCGATACGCATTCCGGCCAACTCCCTGGACATGCTGCTCTGATGGCGGAACTCTCGGGAGCGATCCGGGCATTCGAACAGGATCTTTCGGAACATCAGTTGTCCGACCGGGTCCTGCTGGCGACTTATTCTGAATTTGGTCGGCGAGTTGCCGAGAACGGCAGCCTCGGAACAGACCACGGTGCCGCCTCAATGCTTTTTGCCGTCACACCTTCCGGAAAATCGGGGTTATACGGGAAGTATCCGAGCCTGACCGATTTGACCGATGGAGACCTGAAGTTCAACACCGACTTCCGTTCGGTCTACGCCACGATGCTGGACAAATGGCTGGAAATTCCGTCTGCAGGAGTTCTCGGGGGCGACTTCTCGCCCATCTCGATCGTCTGACGCTCTTCAGATTGAGAATTTGGTGCCGGAACCCATCAGCGCTTACTGTAAAGTTCGGCGCGACATGATTACGATTCATCGCGTCTGGCAGATCGGCTGCCGGGCACCAGCCTCATCACAGATTTGCCGCATCACTGTCATGCTGCCAGGAGAGACGTATGAGTCGACAAGGGTCACGTCGCGAGTTCATTAAAAACACTACGGCAATTGGCGCCGCAGTCTTCGTCGGAGGTTCTGTTGACCTTCGCGGTCAGGAACGATCCGCCAACGAGCAACTCAACGTCGCCAGTTTTGGCGTGGGCGGCAAAGGGGGAAGCGATTCGGCCAACGCAGCAGCCTTTGGTAATGTCGTCGCCATTTGCGACGTCGACCGCAATACGCTCGAAAGCAAAGGGAAGTCCAAAGGCTTCGAAAATGCCGAGCGTTTCACCGACTATCGCGAAGTCCTCGCCAAGTTCGGTAAGAAAATCGACATCGCCACCGTCAGCACTCCCGACCACATGCACGGTCCGATCACGCTGGCCGCGATGCGTCTGGGAATCAGCTGCTATACCCAGAAGCCGCTGACCCGAACGATTTACGAAGCCCGCCTGCTGGCTCAGGTTGCCAAAGAAACCGGCGTCTGCACTCAGATGGGGAACCAGGGAACAGCACTCGACTCATCACGCGAAGCGATCGCGCAGATCAAGTCGGGCGTTCTTGGAACGCTGAAAGAAGTCTATGCCTGGTCGAACCGCCCCGTCTGGGCACAAGGTCCCGGTCGACGGATGGACCTCGCCAAGTTCAGTGCTCAAGCCAAGAAGGACGATCCCGAAGGCGCTGACAAGCTGATCGAAAAGAAGAAGGAAGAAATCGCGAAGGCTCTGGAACGCGTGGACTGGAAGAACTGGTTGGGTGTGGCTCCTCCACGTGAGTTCTGGCCAGGCATCTACCACACATTCCAGCACCGTGGCTGGTGGGACTTCGGAACCGGTGCATTGGGCGATATGGCCTGCCACCAGTTGACCGTTCCATTCGCTTCGTGCGGTCTGCGCGATCCGATCTCGGTCGTTGCCAAGTCGTCAGGACATGATTTCGACAGCTTCCCGGCAAGTTCGATCATCAAGTTCGAATTCCCGGAAACGGCCGAACGACCAGCGATTCCGTTCTGGTGGTATGACCGCAAGGGGAACAAGCCGCCGATGGAAGTCTTCGCCAAGTACGGCATCACCAATGTGTCAGACAGCGGTGTCATGATCATCGGTGAAAAGGGTGCGTTCTACAGTTCAGACGACTACTGCGGTCGTTACGAGCTGAAGGGTGTCGACAAGGTCAAGGTCGACTACGAAAAGGCCGAAGACAAGGGGAACAACGACCTGAACAACATGTACGAGTTGTTCCGGGCAAAGCGAGCCGGCGACCCCAAGATCTGCAAGTCGAACTTTATCGACCGTGCAGGTCCATTGACCGAAACCATCCTGCTCGGCAATCTCGCCGTCTGGGCCGCCGCCAATGGTGGTGCCAATGGCGAAATGGGCGATTGGGGTGAAAAGGTCGAGTGGGACGCCAAGAACCTGAAGGTCACCAACCTGGCGGCTCTGAAGACGCCAAAGGTTGCCGATCTGATCAAGCCAGTCTACGCCGAAGGGCATCGACTGGACTAATGTGGATTGTGGAATGAGGGGCGCACGCCATCTGGCGTGCGCCCATTTTTATTGAGATTGATTAAGGGCGAGAATAATGTTGACGTTGCATTGGTCACGAGGGGTATTGGCCTGCGTCTGTGTTGGGCTGCTTGTGTTGTCGGGATGTGCCAAACAACCGGAATCAGCAAGCAATAAAGGAGCCACAACTCCACCTGCCAGTGGTCCCGCAAAGCCAGGTGACGGAACTGCACCCCAGACCAAGCCCGCAGATCCGCAGACTCAGCCTGCCGCCGAAGCAACCAGCAAAGCAACTGCCAAGGCTGCTGATGTGGAAGCGGCTCGCGCTCGTATCGACGCCCTGGGCTCCCGCGCAGAATACTCGCCTGAAGAAGGTGACCTGCTGACCGAAATCGTCATCCAGGACGGATCAAAACTGACAGCCGAAGACCTGGCATTGTTCGGAAAGCTGACCGACCTCGAAAAGCTGCAGATCTTCAATTGCCGGACGTTGAATGATGAAATGGCCGCCCAGTTGAGTGGTTTGAAGAATCTGACGACACTGGCGATGACCAACACGGTTATCAATGACACCACCGCCGAAATGATTGTGAAATCGTTCCCGAATCTCGTCGATCTGGACCTTTCGTCGAACACGAACATGACCAACGGCCTGGTCAAGATCATCAGTGAACTGAGCAAACTCGAACGACTGACGCTGGTACAGAACAAAGTCAACGACATCGGTGCACAGCGACTCGCCAAGTTGAAGGGACTGAAGTCTCTCGACCTGCGAGGCAACATGGAATCGGGCGACATGGCTCTGGAAATTGTCGCTGATCTTCCCAAGCTGACAGCATTCAAGCATCGCAGTACCGCCGTTTCGGATACGGGGTTGGAGCACCTGGGACGCAATCAGTCGATTGAGTCACTGCTGCTGCAGGATTTTATTATTTCCGACCGTTCCGGTGAGTTCCTGGCCAAGCTCGGGAATCTTTCACAGTTAGAGATTTTCCGCTGCCAGGGGTTTGGTTCCGATGGCGTTGTCGCGCTGAAGGGGATGGGATTAACCCGTTTGACGCTGCGTGATTTGCCAAACGTTGACGATCGAGCCATGGACGTCTTCGACGACCTGCCCAAACTGCGACGCCTTTACCTGCACGAACTCGCTTCCGTCAGTGATTCCGGCTTGAAGCACCTGGAAGGACTGAAGTCCTTGGAACTGCTCGATATCTGGACGGTTCCACAGATGTCGGATGCGACCATCGATGTGATCGCGTCGCTTCCCAAACTGAAAGAACTTTCGATCCGGGCAACCAATGTGACCGATGCCGCGGTCGAAAAGCTCATCGGGATGACCAATCTGCAATCGCTGACCTTCAAGGAAAACGGTTCCGTAACAGCCGAAGGGCTGAAGAAGCTCAGCGGAAGAAAATGGTCGAAGCTCGATGTTGGTGCGAAAGATCAATGACAGATCACTCGTACGTTGATTCCAGCATCCCCGGACCGAGGATTCGGGTGAACTTCGATGGCACAACCGATTACGCGATTGGAAAACTCGTTCCATTCCAACTTCGTGCTCTTCGTGTGCCTCGTGGTAATCCCATCCCACAAATGACTGCCGAACACCAAAATGAGCAGAGTTCGATTCTAGAGTGCATCTCATTTCAGTGTGGCGTCCCGCGGGCATCAAACGACAACGTCAAACCCATGTTTCGACGCGACACGCACTAACGCGTCCAGACTGTCTGGCATGGCTTTCTTGTACCGCGAAGGACACGAAGAGCACGAAGGAATCTGAGAACGAAACGCTTAATTCCTTTTTTGAGTCTGATGAGGAGTCTGGGCGCAAGCCCGTTTCCACCGAGATAAACTCCACGGGGGTATCGGATCGGGGCAGCCAACCGGGGCTACTCTGCTCATTTACGTTACGAGATCGCTTCTTTGATAATCGGTGCGTCTTCTGCAATTAACTTTACGGGACGATTGGACGGTGTCTGGACGATCGTGTCGGGATCGATGCCGAGCAGGTGGTACAGCGTGCGGCCGAAACTTTCGACCTTGTAGAACTTGTCGACGACCTGCTCTCCGAGCTTATCGGTTCCACCAACAACGCAACCTCGATTGAATCCACCACCTGCGGCAATCACGAACTGGGCATAGTCCCAGTGGTCGCGGCCGGCATTGGTTTCCTGTGGCTTATCGATCTTAGGCTTTCGCCCCATCTCACCCAGAGCCAGGACGATCGTCGAATCGAGTAAGCCCCGTTCGTCCAGGTCATCCAGCAGCGCAGCAAGACCGGCATCAAACATCGGGATCTGCTGCTTGCCTGCCACGAAGTTCTCTCCGTGCCAGTCCCAGTAGCCGAGATTGAAGTGAACAATCGGAACCCCCGCTTCAATCAGCCGTCGGGCCAGCAGGAAGTGCAACGGGTCGCCGATCGGATAGCGGGCTTTGGCAGGTTTGTTCCGAGTAAAACGTTCCAGCGATTCGGGGGATTCCTTCGACAGATCCAGCGCCTGACGCAGTTTCGGGGAGCGGAGCAGGTTAAACGCGGTCTGCTGATGCTGATCCAGTCCTGTAATCAGTTCATCCTGCGAATCATCTTTGCGCAGACGATTGTCGAGCAATTTCAGCAGATCGGCATTCCGGGCGAAGGCCGGAAGCTCCAGCTGAGGCGTCAGCATTTTTGTCACCGCATCCTTGTCTTTCAGCGGCTGCATCACAAACGGTGAATGAGCCGAACCCAGGAAATTGCGAGACAAGGCATTGTGCGTGTGGACATCGATCTCATCGAGTACGACAAATGTTGGCAGATCCCCCGGACCGGGACGCAGCTTGTTCACAACGCTGCCGTACATCGGAAATTCATCGCTGCCGGTTGTCAGTCGTGGGTTGCCTGTGAGCCAGTAGAGCGGTGCCTGGGCATGATCCCCGGGTTTATTCATCGTGGTCACGGAACGAATGACCGTGTACTTATCGGCCCGCTTTGCCATTTCAGGCAGCAGTTCACCGACTTGAAGACCGGGAACCCTAGTGTCGATTGGCTGGAAGATGCCGCGATATTCCTCAGAAGTTTCTGGCTTCATGTCGAACATGTCCAGATGTGGCGGCCCGCCCCCCAGCCAGCAGACGATCATCTGCTTCGCTTTGGGGCTGAAACCAGGCGCCGCATGCGCGCGAATCAGGTCCAGAGCCCCGACCCCGCACATCCCCATCCCGCCGATTCGTAGAAAATCACGTCGTTTCATGAGTTTTCCCCGATGAGGGCCGTGGCCCTCAACTCCATCCGAACATCCGCCCGAAACTGCGACTCAACCTAATGCTGCAACAGAAATTCACGCGTATTGATCAAACACCACAAGACATTCTGCAGACCTTGCTCAACTGTCGCTGACTCCGACAAAAACTTGCCGCATGCAGTCCGCTCCAATTCAGTCGGCAATCGGCTGACGGTCGCTAGATACAAATCTTCGATCTTGCGGTCGTCGTCAATCGTCATCTTCTGCAACAGGGCAACTCGCCCGTTTGAATCTCGAATCTTTTCCCAGACGCGCGGATGATTGGCCAGCAACAGGACATGGAAGATCGAAACATCCCCTTCACGTTCGCAGTCACACTGAACCGCTGCATTCCGCTGTGGTCGTCCATAAGTTTCCAGAACGAACGTCACGAATGCGTTTCGGGGTGCAAATGGAACCTGCACCGTCGTGACAGATTCGGGCCAGTGATGATACTTCATATCCATATTCTCAGTCGTCCCGGTTGCCGTGTTGAGCGTGTCCAGCAAGACTTCAGCCACCAGTCGCCGAGGTGCAAAATACGCATAGTGAGTGCGATCTCCTTCAGCTCCCGCAGCCGCGAGACTCGATTGCTGGTAGGTCCGACTGTTGAGAATCGTGCGATGCAGCCAGCGCAGATCAAATTTGTTTTCGATGAAACCGCGACAGAGTTCGTTGAGAAGCTCTGGATGAGAGGGGGGATTGAACGCAGACAGATTGTCCGGCGGGTCAATGATGCCTCGTCCGAAGTAGTGAGCCCAGACGCGATTCACGATCGCGCGTGCGAAATAGGGGTTATCTGGTTTTCGCATCCAGTCAACAACCCGCTGCCGAGGATCGCTCTCGTCAGAAAGAGTGATGGGTTCGGATTCACCCAGCAAACGTGCCGTTTTCGATTCTCGAGTTCCCAGCGTGCTGCTCACCTTGGCCGGAGAGCCACCAGGCAACAGACGGCATTCTCCCTGCAGCAGGCGGCGTGCGATCTCGGGTAACATCTTCGCTCGCTTGTCGAGATTCGCTGTCTCCTGCCGGTAGGCCTCGTTCCGGGCAAGGATCTCCTTGGCGGCATCGAGTTCCCGGCGCTTGGCCGCAATTTCTTCGGCGGCTCCGCCAGACTTTTCGAGTTTTGCCAGTTCACCCGTCAGCTTGTCGGAGGTCGTCTTGGCAAGCTTGGCTTCCTCTTCGAGTTTCTTGCCATCCCCCTCTTTGCGTTGCTTGACGTCTGCCTCCAACGTCTTGGCTTCGTCATTGAACTTCTTGAAGAAGATCGCAGCATCCGCAAACTTTTTCTCGTTGTCTCCCTGGAACCCGACTGGGCGGACTCGCATGAACAAGTTGGCAAAGTCGAGCAGATCGTCCTGCTGCCAGTTGTCGTTGGGATGTCGGTGACACTGGGCACATTCCAGCCGTAGGCCGAGAAACGCATGAGCCACCTGCATGGCTCCTTTGACTCCGTCCGATCCCCGTCGCTGCCAGAACAAATCGAGTGTCTTGCGGCGAGCATACAGGTCGAGGTCCGGTCGGCCGGGGGCATATCCCTCGAACAGCGAAACGACTTCGCTCGCGTATTCCTCCATCGATCGACCTTCACGACTGGTCGCTGTCAGAATCCGTTCGGCAAACTCGTCGTAAGGAATGTTTTCGGCCAGTCGAGCCCGAATCCAGGCCTGCATCCGCGGAGCATCATGCTCCTTGGAAAAGGCGTCTGCGTAGACTCCGAAATCCGCACCTTTCAGCAGGTCGCAGAATTTCATCGCCCACAAATCGAAGTGGCCAGGGCTGACAAGCAATTGCTCAATCACCGCGGCCCGTTTATCAGGCGAATTGTTGTCGAGGAACTCACGCACCGCTTGTGGGACTGGGAGTTGTCCAGCAATATCCAGATGAACGCGTCTCAGAAACGTGGCGTCATCACATGTCTCGGCCGGTGGCAGATTCAGCTGCTTCAATGTCGCCAGGATGTGAGTATCGATGAAATTATGGGCCGGGATATCTTTGGACACGACGCTCCCGACATGCGGGACCAGAACCCGGGCAGATGCAGGTTGATCGCGGTAACGAACCAGCAGACCCGCGTCACCGGTTCCTACGGCTTTCACGACACCAGACAGGCTGATCGTCGCGACCGAGCGGTCGAAAGATTCAAACGAGCAATAGCGAGTGACGTTTTCGGTTGATCCGTCAGCAAACGTCGCTTCAACCTTCAGGTCGCAGGTTTCACCCAGATTCGCCCGAATCGACTGGGGCACAACCTTTAACTCTTTCAGTTGCGAGCGGGCAGGATCATCAGCCACAGCACCGGACGAGATCCAGTTTCGCAGCAGTTCGTACTCAGCACTGTCGACTCGAAAGCGGGAACCACCACCGTGAGGTATCTGGCCTGCCCCTTTCATCAGCAGCAGACTTTGTTCGGGAACCAGAAAATTCAATCGCCGCGATCCATGGTCCCGCAACAGGCGAACATGGTCTGAAACCGGGTCCGCACCGAATAGAGAAAGCTGAAATCCGTTTTGTCCCTTCACCGATCCGTGGCACGTCCCTCCGTTACAACCAAGTCGTCCGAAAAGTGCCGTCACATGTCGATGATACGAAGGAGCGGGCGCATCGTTCGCGCTGGCAGATGGTGAGGCTGCAACAAACACGACAGCGACGAGCAGCAACAATCGAAACATCAGTTGACCGGAACGTGTGAAATGCTGGTAACGGATGCTGTGAGATTCTATGAAATCTCACACGAAACTCAATACGCATCAAAATTTTCGAACGTATTTATACCCGATTCGATGAGGAGTCTCTCGTGCGTCGTCCAGATCTGCTCACAAACTGAGACAAGACTCATCTGATCGAAGCCCCCGGCTCTGACCGCACCAATTGATGAAGCCGATTCTAAAGTGATTGAACCGGATCTGTTTCGACGTGACTCGCTTCGGCGATCACGCTGGCAAACCGCTGTGACAGCCGCCGGGCGAGGGCTTCCATCGCTGGACGCTCCGTCGCATAGTGACCGGGGAGAATGATCGCCACCCCAAGATCGCGCGCTTCCAGACAGGAATGAAAGCGAGTTTCGCCGGTTAAGAACGCCTGGCAACCGGCGCGATGAGCATCCTTTAAGTATTCCCCGGCCGCTCCGCAGGCGATTCCCAACATTTCGATTTTCGCGTCGAGTTGCCCGACGAACTGTAATCCGGGCTGCCGCAATCGCTCACTCACCATGCGGTTCAATTCTGCCAGAGTCATCGGGCGCGGCAACCGGCCGTATCGACCAGCACCACCGACTTCGAATCCCGTCATCCCGGGCAACTGTTTGATGGGGAAAACATCGATCGCCGGTTCTTCATATGGATGTGCTTTGCGAAGGGCCGCCAGCGCGGGTTCAAGTCGATTTGCCAGGCAAACAACTTCTATGCGTGTCTCAGGAACCTGTTCCAGACGCCCCGGCTGCCCAACGGCCGGATGAGTCGAATCAGCACCGAAAAACGTGCCACAACCTTCGACATTGAAACTGCAATCGCGATAGTTGCCGATGACTCCCGCTCCGGCGTCCCAGATTCCTCGCCGGACCTGCTCGACGTTTTCTTTTGGAACGTACGTCACAATCTTGAACGGCGCTTCCGTTGGCCGAGGTCTCAACGGTGCGATCTCCGTCAACTCGAACAGTTCAGCCAGTTGCTGATTGATTCCCGTTGGGGCGTTGTCGTAGGCGGTATGAGGGCTGTAGACCGCGATCCCGCTACGCAGCAGTTTCAGGATTGACCGTCCTTCGCTGGTGGAACCATTCAGCTTCTGAACGGGCTTGAACAGCAGCGGGTGATGGGTCACAACCATTTGAGCCCCTGCGGAAACGGCCTCATCGACGACGTCAGGCGTCAAGGTCAGGCATGTTGTGATCCGCGATACATCGGACTGGTCATCCCCCAGCAGCAATCCGACGTTATCCCAGGATTCGGCGATCACCAGTGGGGCGATTTCGTTCAAGAACTGACAAATCTCACGGACAGTGGTCATACCTGAATTCCTTGCACCTGATTGCGTCGACGACAGCCAGTAACGGGGTGACTTGGAGATTGCAACATCGTGAACGCAATGAGGGATGTCATCGATTGCGATTCTGATGATAACAGGCTGACATCTCAACCTGTCGTTTCCTCGGAAAGTGGATTACGATGAGTTTACCTCGTGATGGCGAAACTTATCGATTTTGATGTCTGTACGAATCAGAAAGCAACTGGCACATGGCTCCGCTGGGATCTCCGTTTTCGACCAAACCGTTATCGGCCTGGATACAGGATCTGCAGCACGCGGTCGCTCCGGAAGATCGCTATCGTGCAGTTCTCGCGTTGAAAGCTGTCGGGAACTGGTCTGAACAGCTGCAGTGGTTTCAGCAGGCGTTGCAGGATGTGGATTCGGGGGTTCGCGCACTGGCCGCAAAGCTGCTGGGAGAATCTCCCCGAGAGGAGAAGTCGACTGCGACTGACGTCGACTGGTCGACCATTGAAGCCGCTCTGACCCTGCGGTTGACCGATGATGATCCCGACGTTCGCTTCGAATCGGCTCGTGCTCTGGGGCGAATTAATCCGCAATTGAAAGCACCGCGCGATCTGCTGGTTTCACTCCTGGAAGACGAAGGGACCCAGCCATTGATGCTCGCGGTTGTCGTGTCGACACTGAAAGAACGACGCGATCCAGAATGCCGCATCCTGATTCCACGCCTGAAGCAACTGCTGCATCACCCTCAGGCCGAGGTCCGTGAGAACACAGCGGCGATCGTGGCAGATTCACCAATCCTTGCTGCAGGACTGGTTCCGGACCTGATTGCAGCACTTGAAGATGATGAACCACTCGTCCGGGAAAACGCCGCGATTGGGTTAGGGATCGCCGGAGTTCGCTCAGCAGATGTCCTTGCTGGACTGCTGGCAGCAACGGCCGACGAAGACGAAGTCGTCGCGCAGGTTGCAAAGGATGCACACAAACGGCTCTCTGAAGAAAAATGACCGTTGCCCGCAGTGACGGTCAGCACAACAGAGAACAGCAGTCATTTCCGCTGAACGTCAATCCTCCAGCATCCGTGCCATGCGAACCGTGCTGGTTTCTGACGAGGCGACAGGTTCTCGACGTTCAATCGAACGACGCCTGAACAGCGCCATGCTTTTCGGCTGCAGGCAATAGGGCTTACCGGGATCATAAACGGTGATGGTAGTATCACCATTGGCCGTGTCGAACAACCGTTCGAGCCCTTTGACTTTCTGAAGTTCAACGGGAAGCATGAATTCAACGGCTTCATGGTGTGCATTCATCAGGACCAGCAGGTGATCACCAACGATGCAGGCTCCTTGCTCGTCAATTTGACTGCAATGGCCGAGCAGCAGCATCCCCAGCGAGCGAACATCACCAGAATTCCAGGCCTGGTCATCCATCTGTCGACCAGTCGCGTCGAGCCAGTAGATTTCCTCCAGTTCGTCGCCGCGAACCGGACCACGGAAGAAATGGCGTCGCGACAGTGCCGGCTGAGTCTTTCTGATCGCAATCAGCTTCCGGGCAAACTCCAGGAACTTTTCCTGCTCGGGGGTCAGATTCCAGTTCAGCCACGAAAGATAGTTGTCCTGTGAGTAACAGTTGTTGTTCCCCTGGGCAGAGTGCCCCAGTTCGTCGCCCGACAGGAGCATGGGGACACCTTGTGACAACAGCAGCGTAGCGA
Organism: uncultured Planctomycetaceae bacterium; assembly: GCA_964609845.1. Lineage (GTDB taxonomy): Bacteria > Planctomycetota > Planctomycetia > Planctomycetales > Planctomycetaceae > Schlesneria. Next base: position 58,184 of record CAZSTW010000029.1, read on the forward strand.
GCAGATTACGCATCTGGCGATCACGAAGGATCTGTATTTCACGATTATCCGTCGGGCCTTCAACACCGCAGTTCCAGCTGTAATTCTCGTTCGTGCCGTCCCGGTTTCCCTCGCCGTTTGCTTCGTTATGTTTGGAGTCATAACTGACGAGATCGCGCAATGTAAAACCATCATGGCAGGTGACGAAATTGATGCTGGCCGATGGTCTTCGGCCATCGTCTCGGTAAAGGTCGCTGCTTCCTGCCAGGCGGGTTGCGAGTTCGCTGACAGTTCCTCCTTCACCTTTCCAGAAGCGACGAACGCAGTCCCGATAGCGACCGTTCCATTCGGTCCAGATCACAGGGAACCGACCGACCTGATATCCTCCGTCTGCAACATCCCACGGTTCTGCAATCAACTTCACCTGGGACAGGATCGGATCCTGATGAATGACATTGAAGAAGCCGCTCATCAGGTCAACGTTGCTGTACTGTCGAGCCAGCGTCGCAGCGAGGTCGAATCGAAATCCATCCACGTGCATTTCGGTGACCCAATACCGCAAGCTGTCCATCATCAGCTGCAGGACACGCGGATGGCGAATCTGCGGCGTGTTCCCACAGCCTGTAAAGTCCATATACAACCGGGGATTGTCCTGCCTCAAATGGTAGTAACTGGCGTTGTCAATTCCGCGCCAGGAGAGAGTCGGGCCAAGCTGGTCACCTTCAGCCGTGTGGTTGTAGACAACGTCCAGGATCACTTCGATTCCCGCTGCGTGCAGCGTTCGAACCATCGACTTGAATTCCTGCACCATCAATTCAGGATCACGCGTGGCACAATACCGGGGATCCGGTGCAAAGAACCCCAGCGTGTTATAGCCCCAGTAATTCCCGCGCCCTTGCTGGACCAGGAATCGTTCGTCCGCATGGAAATGGATCGGGAGCAGTTCGACCGCGGTAATCCCCAGGTTTTTCAGATGATCGATGGCTGCAGCACTGGCCAGGCCGGCATATGTTCCACGTAACTTTTCAGGGACCCCTGGCATCAGCTTGGTGAAGCCTTTGACGTGAACCTCGTAAATGATGGTCTTTTCCCAGGGGACTTGCGGTGGCCGGTCGTTTCCCCAGGTGAACGCAGTGTCAACGATCAGTCCGAGCGGAGCGAATGCTGCCGAGTCCCGTTCATCAAACGATAAGTCGGCCGCGGAATCTCCATAGCGATAACCGAACAGGCTGTCATCCCACGTCAGGCCACGTCCGATCGCACGGGCGTACGGGTCCAACAGCAGTTTATGAGAATTGAAGCGATGCCCGCTCATCGGCGAATACGGCCCTGACACTCGCAGTCCGTAAAGAGCCCCCGGCTTCAAGTCGGGAAAGTATCCGTGAAAAACATGAAACGTCCGTTCCGGCAATTCGATCCGAAACTGCTCACGCTGGTCATCCGGAGAATCAAACAGGCAAAGCTCAATTTTTGTCGCATTGTCGGAGAAAACGGCGATATTTACGCCGGTACCATCCCAGGTTGCCCCCAGTGGATATGGCTGTCCGGGCCAAACTCGCATTACGCAGTCTCCTTAGATTCGCCTCAGGATCCTTGAACCGCCGACGGTCACTTCACACAAACTTTCTAGTGCGTGTCGCACGTCCGCGTCGCGTCGAAACATGGGTTAGACGCTGTCGTTTGCTGCCCGCGGGACGCCACACTTAAATGCGACGCGCTCTAATCATCGTCATAAACAGGGAAATTGGCGCAACATTGCCAGCAAGATTCGGAAAATTCATCTTCCCCAAGTTTCCAGAAACTCGTAGAAATGGATAATTCTTAGGCTTCCTACGCCTGTCGGACAACCGATCCGTAACGTGGGGGGCAATGTCGAACGGGCCACTTAACGCAGGTAAGAAGCAATGAAATGTCCGCGATGCAAGTGTGATGACGTGTACGCAAGTCGAAGCGGTAACGTAGCACAAGGGATCATCGCCTTCCTGAAAACGGCTGTGCGCTGCCATCGTTGCTGCTATTTGTTCTCTGTCCCCCGCTGGACGTCCGTGCCAACCAAGCCTGTGGAAAAGACACTCGAACGCCGCGCCGCGTGACGCAACATACTTTTGTGTAACATGTTGCGGACCGGAAATCATCATTCTCCCGATCGACGATTCCCTGTCGTCCACGTAATCCGTGTCCAATCCTGCCGTGTCGGAAGTTGTTGCACTCAGGCGACAGGGCCCGGTTGAGAAAAACACGCGAGACGCATCAGTTGTTGTGGATCAGTCAGATCCCATCGGTTATCATTCGGCCACAAGAAACGGGCAGTCCGAATTCCCTGTGGCACTTTACCGATGCTCACCATTTCTGACCGTCATCATCGTCTGGATCGACGGGGGTTCCTGACACTCGGCACGCTGGGGCTGGGTGGATTCGGTTTAACCTCACTACTGCAAGCAGCCGCCGATCAGCCGGAACTGGTCAAAGGTAAGTCGGTGATTTTCCTGTTTCAGCAGGGAGGTCCAAGTCAGTTTGAAACGTTTGACCCCAAACCCGAAGCATCGTCATCGATTAGAACCCTGACGGGTACGCGATCAACATCCATTCCAGGTGTTCAGTTCGGGGAAACTCTGGGGCAACTAGCCCAGGTCGCTCACAAACTGGTGATTGTAAGGTCGTTTCAAACAGAGAACGCCGAGCACAATATCCAGCCGATCGTCAGCAAAGCGTCGATGCAGGCGAATATCGGTTCGCTTTATTCACGCGTGGCCGGGGCCATCAATCCCGTCAGCGGGATTCCGACGAACGCCGTATTGTTCCCTCAGGCCGCGTGCGATGACGTCACCAAAGGGAGTGCTCGAGGTGACATCGCTGCGACCGGAGCATTTGGAGCGGCGTATGCACCGTTTGTCCCCGGAGCGGGAGGAAATCTGCAGCGCGATATGCGGCTGAACCTGCCTCGAGACAGATTCGAAGACAGGCAGACGCTTCGTTCCGCACTCGATACGGCTCGCCGTGACTGGGATGGCCAGGAACTGAGCCGCAGTGTCAGCAAGTTCCAGGACCAGGCGTATGAACTGCTGCTGAATGGCGGGGCTGCGGATGCGCTGGACCTGACACGCGAGTCGGCATCCGTCGTGGCGCGTTATGACACGCGACAATATGCCCCGTCGCACAACTGGGCCAAATCCAATCGCGGCAAGCGGGGGTACTACACGGGTCAGGCCAAGTCGATTGGCAAACTGTTACTCATGGCCCGACGCATGTGCGAAGCGGGATGCGGTTTCGTCACCATTCACGCCGATTACGAGGGTGTCTGGGACATGCATGCCGACGGTGAAAATCTGAATATGGTCGACGGAATGGATGCGATCGGACGTTCATTCGATCACGCCGTTGCCGCATTTATTGAAGATGTCGAGGCCCGCGGTCTGAGTGACAAGATCCTGCTGGTCTGCTGCGGGGAAATGGGGCGTACGCCTCGCATCAATCGGAATGGCGGCCGTGATCACTGGGCAAAACTCGCCCCCTTGATGCTGTACGGTGGTGGAATTCGCGGTGGTCAGGTGATCGGCCAGTCGACACGCGATGGAAGCGAACCTGATACGGAACCACTGACCACACCACACCTGATTTCCACGATCCTGCAGACCGTGTTTGATGTCAGCGGACTTCGATTAAAGCCAGGATTGGGCCAACTCGCACGTCTGAGTGAACATCCCGCGATTCCCGGCCTGTGGTGACTCTATTCTGATTTACCGTCAGATTTTTCTTTGTCGGCCGAAGGCGTCCCATCGACCAGCACAGTTCGCGTGGCAAGGTCGTAACTCGAATCCGTCGGCAAAGCGATGTAGTCCGGCTGATCAGGTTCGACAGGTCGAGTTCGATCATAGAAGAAAACCCGCCCCTTTCCGATCACGTCCGCTTTTGATTTCTGCACGATGATCGCGGTCGCTTCGTCCAAGCCAATCCCCAAAAGCTGTGGATGGCGACTCATCAGTTGGGTCATATCCTTCTGGCGACCTCGCTGGGAAAAATGCTGATCAATTGCGACGCCGCTGATGAAGCCCAGTCCGCCGCGTTCATAACCGGGAGCCATCAGTCGCGTATTTCCGATCGGCGTCGCTCGTGCCAGATAGCGAGCCTGGATGGATGCTCCTGCCGATGAACCTCCCACCACGCCGCCTCGATGCAGAACTTCCTTCATCAGTTTGTGAGCTTTGGTCCCATAGTACGAATCCGCCAGATTCCATTGCCGACCGCCACCAAACCAGACGCCAGTTGCCTCTGTGAGTGGAGCAAGAAATTTGTCGTCCGTATTGGCTCGCTGGCGATCCTTGGTGTGCATCACCGCGATGTGCTTCACTCCCATTCGCCTCCAGGCTGGCACCGGTCCAACGTCCCAACTGGCATCCTCTTCTTCGACGCAGGGGATATACACCAGTCGTGCGTTCTCGACGCCACCCGCGAATTCCACAAACCTGTTCATCAAACCGGGGGGTGACCCACCTCCTCCCACAATGACCAGTGTTCCCTTTTCCACGAACGGAGTTTCAGGTTCGGCGGGTGGAAAGGGCTTCAATGTGCGATCGATGGCATCACGCCGCCATTCCGTCAGATCGATCAGTGCTTCAGCGGTACCGATCCGTCGAGGATTCTCGGGCTTCAGTGACTCAATTCGTGGTGGCGAATGGTCGCATCCCGCGAGCACCAACGTGACCTCACCGGAACCCTGACATGTCAGTTTTCTGCCAGCAAACACCAGAATCACTCCGCGCGGCAATCCAATCCCAACCGTGCCGGGATGCTGCGTTACCACGTCAAGTAGTTGATCGTTTGCCCTCCGTTCGTCGTAGTTGCACAGCAACATCGAATCCGGGACAAGATTCAGACCGGTGGCTCCAGCGGTCTGCCGTTCCATCGGCACGACGATTTTTCCCAGCAGACGGGCAACGGCAGAGTCAACAACCAGCGTCTGCCCGCGAGCAAGGAATTCGTCAAACTGCGGTTTGAGCTTCAATAACAAAGCACAATCAGTCCCCTGTTCCTGACGAAGCTGAATCGTCACAACGCTGGCCCACGACAACGTTTCCTTTAGCTCAGTGACAGGGAATGTCGTGAACGATCTGCGTTCAAAGTATCCCTCATCACCTGTCGACTCTTTCAGGGCCTCGGCCAGCGGGTTGGCCGTTTCATCGTCACCTCTGCAGAAACAGACAACCGATTTGTCCCTGGCGACACTCCCGGACAACTGCTTTGCATTTCCCCAATCCGAAACGCCGTTGTCGATGACGATACGCCCATTGATCTTCAGTTGGACCGGCCAGTGAGAATAAGCTTCATCAAACTGCTGGGCAGCGGAATCTGTCGCCGCCATGGCAATGAACACGACAGCGACTGAAGAAATTCTCCAGTACGCCAAGATGTTTGAAATCATCGTAAATTCTCGCAAGGCATCACACTGCTGAACGGCTTCCGCATCAGCCAAAGCTCGGGACCGAGCGAAACCTGATACGATATTGCGCAGATTTGCGTCCGTTGCCAATGCCCGCAACGGGTCCAATACCTTTTTGAAGCTGTGCAGGATGTAGGGTGGAGTCAATGTTACCCACATCTTTTACTCTGGGGTTGCCAGTTGCTGCCGCCAGCCGGGTATGAATTTCGAGTCATCGATC
>CAZSTW010000030.1:0-8404 GCA_964609845.1 uncultured Planctomycetaceae bacterium
CGTCTCTGGCTGCCCAGTCTCCATCACGCGGCGATCTGATTCCTGCGAATTCTGAAGTTGCTGAGCGTCAAGCAGGTAGCTGGCATCGTTTCCGAGGATTTCGGCAGCATGAATGCCAGATTGTATTGTCGCAGCTTTGTTATAGAGCAAATAACGTCCCTCACGGTCTTTGACCGTAAGCGTGTCGTCAATGCTGTCGATGACAGCACCCAGCATGTCACGAGTCCGATTGGCCTCAATCAATTGAATTGCCAGTTGGCGATTGACTCGGTGCATTTCCAGCAGCGCCGAAAACTGACCCGCAAGTTGCGTCAACCCTCGTACTTGATCCGGTGTGAACGTCCGTGGCGACGTATCTGCGACAGACAGTACACCGTAACTCGTTCCATCAGCAAACTTGATCAAAACTGCCAGCCAGGCACGGATTGCCGGTTTGCCATGAATGAAAGGATGGACATTTAGTTCCGGTGACTGATTGATGTCGCCAATGACGACGGGAGCCCCATTGGGATTTACCGGTGGCCACGGGGGGGCATCTGCAGGAAGGTCTACCCCTGTCGATGCCTCAATCAACGCCTGCTCGTGCTCCAATCTGGACAAGATTGCAATCGGGCAATTTGCGATCGCCAAGGCGATTTGAAGCGACTCGGTGAATTGAGGCTTGAGCGCAGACTCCCCAATCCCGCATTCCAGTAGCAGGGCGAGTGGATCACAGGTGGGCGAGGCCGACGTACTGAGCGCCATCGTCAGTCATTTCCAAAGAACACTTTGTGCCGCACCCCTTTCTTTCGGTAAAGTTACCCCACTGACAATTGTCAATCTTAAGGTTGCCGCAACTCGTTTAGGCAAAATGGTTTGAGATTAGCTCTGCTGTGTGCTTTATTGGCGGAATTGCAGCAAAATGCACCAGGTTGACGTGATTGGCACAGCTAAGTGTCGCCCATGTTGCTACCGTCCACAATTCAGATCAGCGCCCACGACTACGACAATACACCTGTCAGCTTCTCCTGTTTTCTCGACGACGTTGCAGATTGTGAGGGCAACGATATAATCTTCAGGCTTCGCTTGACAGAAGAAACCAGGCAGGTGGTGCCGGTTGCGAGGCTTTCGCCCGCAAACAGCCAGTGTCACGTGCAAAGCAGCCCGTACGAAAGGTTAAACCGACTGTGATGAAGCCGTTGGAACCCGTCAACATTCGAGCAATCCTGAGTAACAAAGGGCACGTCACCGCAGATGAGTTGGCGCAAATGCGTCGGGCAGTTGCAAGCGATCAAGTCGTGCAGGCCCGGGTCGAGATCGAAGCATTGCTGCGCGACGTCGAAGGGGGCGGAGCCTCAGGATCGACGGTCCGCGCAGGCATTGGCGCGTATCTCCTTGGACAGCACGCTATCGCCGAACGCCTCTTGTCAGGTGTCGGTGATGATGGAACCGCGCTCTACTGCCTGGCGCTGGCGCAATCGTCGTTGAACAAGCATAAAGAAGCCGAAGCCAATTTCGCCGCGGCCGCGAAGGCCGGATTCGATCCTGTCGAATGTACACTGAAGCGAGCGGGAGCACTGCGGATGCAGGGCAAACTCGATCTTGCAGAAGCGGCATTAAAGCAAGCGGGACTCGAAGGGGCTCGACGAGCTGACTACTCCTATCAGATGGGATGTATTCTGTCGGACCGTGGAGACACCTACGGGGCGATCGAGTACTTCGAACGTGCTGTCGACATGGATTCTCACCATGGGCAGGCTCTGTTCCGCCTCGCCGGGGAAAATGCCCGCTACGGAAACGATAACGAAGCCATTCGTCTGTACGAACAATCACTCAGCCGCCCTCCCTATCATCTCGGCGCCCTGATGAACCTGGGCCTGCTTTACGAAGACAAGGGAAACTACGCTGCCGCAGCGTTCTGCTTCCGTCGCGTTCTCGCATACGATCCGACTCACGAACGTGCCAAGATGTACATGCAGGACATCGAAGCAACGAGCGAGATGTACTACGACGACGATATGGCTCGGAACGAAGCTCGACTGGCTCAACTGCTCAGTCGGCCAGTTACCGACTTCGAACTGTCGGTTCGCAGCCGTAACTGTCTTGCCAGCATGAACATCGTGACACTGGGCGATCTGACAAAGATCACTGAGACCGAACTGCTGGAAGGTAAGAACTTCGGCGAGACATCGCTGGTTGAAATTCGAGATCTGATGGCCGCTCACGGCCTTCAAGTTGGACAAAACCTGCAACCCGCCAAGACCAAGGATCCGTTTGCGGCTGTCGTTCCAGCAGGCTTCGGGTTTATCGCCCCGGACTTGTCGCCTCAAGAAGCCGCAATGCTGTCGCGGTCTGTCTCCGATCTCAACCTGTCCGTGCGTGCACGCAAGTGTATGGCTCGCCTGGCAATCACTACACTGGGTGAACTCGTTCAACGATCACCTGATGAATTGCTCGCGACGAAAAACTTCGGCGTGACTTCGCTGAACGAAATTCGTCAGCAGTTGGCCGAAATGAATCTGAAGTTGCGAAACGACTGATTCGGAGAGGAATGTGGCCAGTCACGACAATCGGTCGCCAGGCGACTTGCAAAAGTCGCTTGGAGTCTGGCTGTCGTTGGTCGCTTTGATTTTCTGTGCAGTGGTGGCGATTCAAATCGACGCCCACCGGCCGCTTCCCTCACACGCTATACCTCCCACTGCCGCGCGCGTCGCCAATACGAGACGTGCCCCCCAGTCCGGAACCGTTGCGCGGCCGTCGCCTGTGGTTCCATCGTCCGCCAGAATGGACGTCAAGCCAGATCTGTCAGTCAGCCCCTCGAAATCACCACTCATTCGAGTCAACGTCACTCCGGGTGGGGCAGCATCGTTTCGCCTGGAAATTCGCGGTCCATATTCGATCCGCGAGTTGGGAACGTCGAAGCAACTCAGCAAAGGTGATTCTCTGGCGGCAACGGTCGTCTTGCCGACGACAACCGGCTTGAGGATCGGAGACAAATCGTATAGCGCGACTCAATTGGAGATCACTCCCAAAGAATCCCCGGCCATCAGAGTCGACGACCACTTGTATCGTGGGACGATGCGACTGTTCCGTCGAACAGATGGATCGGTATCAGCCGTGAATGCCCTTCCGGTCGAAGAATACCTGGCCAGCGTGGTCGACTCAGAAATGCCAGCCGCCTTTCCTGCGGCGGCTCGTGAAGCGCAGGCCATTGTCTCGCGAACGTACGCGTTCTATCAGATGGCGCATGCCGATCCTGCTGCGGTCTACGATTTGTTTTCTTCACAGCGCAGCCAGAAGTACCAGGGAGTGGAATACGTCGCGTCAGGTCGTCGCCTGGCTGGCGAATCAGAATCGAGCCGGCAGGCTGTGGCAGCGACTCAGGGAATCATCTGCACTTACCGGGGAAAGCTGTTTTGTACTTACTATTCAGCCGTCTGCGGTGGCCGGACGACCGATGGTTCCCAGATCTTTACGGATGCCGTGGAAATACTGAAGCCTGTGACGTGCGACGGGTGCCGCGATTCTGAGTACCATCGCTGGAGCGTGTCCATCGACAAGGATGAGTTCTTGAAGGCGGTCAAGCAAAAGGGAGCAATCACCAAGATTGCTACCATCCGCCAGTTTGAATCACCAGGCAGCGGGAAGATCTCGCGGTTTGAGTTTTCAGACGGAAAGCAATCCGCGGCACTGAGCGGTGTTGAACTGCGTGAGCGATTACCTGCCGGAGTTCTTCGAAGCCCGCACTTTACGTTGCATCAGGAAAAGACTTCCATTCGCGCGGATGGCCGTGGACATGGTCACGGGGTTGGATTCTGCCAGTGGGGAGCGCGTGGATTAGCTCTGAGTGGCAAGAAATCACAGGAGATCGTCCACCACTATTACCCAGGGGCCAGGCTCGAGGTAAAGAAGTACTGAATTTACGCGACACCGGTTTCTGTCCCGTCTGCGCCCATGCGATTGTCGTAATCAGTTGCTGAAATCTCGAAGCGGACTTTCATGCCGCAGTTTCCCCGCACCTCAGGGTGCATACGTAGGGGAGGAACTCTGGTAGATTTTTGGGATGTATCTGCGGGCGTGTCGGCCGATTTGACATTGATACCGACATGGTATTCCTCAAGAGGCCCCACTTGGGCCGCAAGACCGGAACCGCCCGAGGCTCTGAAAAGGACTCCGCGTCGGCCGATTTGGCTTTGATACCGCCATGACGTTCCTCAGGAGAAGTCGATTTTGCTCCATTTGCGACATTGGCTCTTTGACGCGATTTTCGAAAAAACACTGCCCTTCAACAGTTGTTTATGCGACAATCGAACAGACACGTGCACCACAGCGTTCACGGAAACGAATTTAAAAAATCCCGTTCAGGGGATGATTGCCGATGAATTCACGCCATCTGCTTCCACCATTCATTGGGCTGCTTTTGTCGATGCCACTCTGGGCCGAGGATCGCGTCGACTATCTGAAAGACGTCAAACCAATCCTGATGGAGCGATGTGTCTCCTGCCATGGGGCACTCAAGCAAAAGGGAGGCCTCCGTTTAGACACCGCTGCGCGCGCGATCAAAGGTGGGACAGCCGGAGCAGCAATCTCGCCCGGCAACGTCGAAGGAAGCCTGTTGCTGAAGCGAGTGACGACGGCCGACGAATCGATCCGAATGCCTCCGGAAGGTCCTCCCTTGCAGCCTGGGCAGATCGAATTGTTGAAGCGGTGGATTGAACAAAAGGCCGAAGCACCGGCCGATGAACGCGCCGAACGAGACTATCGTGATCACTGGTCCTTCAAGCCCCTGGTCCGTCCTGACCTGCCTAAAGTTACGCGGGCAGAATGGAATGCCCATCCGATTGACACGTTCATTGGAATCGAACACGAAACCCACGGCTTGACACCTCGCCCCGAAGCATCGCGAGCGGTGTTGTTACGCCGCGTCACGCTCGATCTGATCGGACTGCCACCGAATCCCGAAGAATTGCATGACTTCCTGAATGACGCATCCCCGAACGCCTACGAAAAAGTCGTCGACCGTTTGTTGGCTAATCCTCATTACGGGGAGCGCTGGGGACGGCACTGGATGGATGTCTGGCGCTACAGTGACTGGGCGGGCTGGACCGATGGCAAGCAGATTCGCGACAGCCAGCCACACATCTGGCGCTGGCGGGATTGGATCATCGAGTCGCTGAATGCCGATAAGCCTTATGACCAGATGCTCACCGAAATGCTGGCTGCAGATGAACTTTACCCCACGGATGCGGGGGCTCTGCGAGCCACAGGTTTTCTCGCTCGCAATTACAAGATGCTGAGCCGCGAAACCTGGATGCAGGACACCGTGAACCACACGACCCAGGCATTTCTGGGTCTGACAATCGGATGCGCCCGGTGTCACGATCATATGTACGACGCAATCTCGCAGGACGAATATTACCGCCTGCGAGCCATCTTCGAGCCCCATCAGGTTCGACTTGATCGAGTCCCCACCGAGGCTGATACCACGAAAGACGGCCTGGCGCGCGTCTATGACGCGGACCTGGCGGTCGCTACGTATCTCTTCCGCAAAGGTGACGACCGAGACCCCGATAAAGATCGTCCACTGACACCGGGAGTCCTGCATCTGATCGGTGAAATCCCCTATGACATCAAGCCGATTCCGCTTCCAGCCGAAGCCTATTACCCGGCTCTGCAACCTCACTTTCATCAGCAGGTTCTGGCAGCGAGTGAGGCTGAACTCAAGCAGGCCGAAACCGAATCGCAAAAACTCGCAACCGAACTGGCGGCCGCAATGAAAGCCCCGGCCAGTGCTCTGGATGCCGCAACTGCTGACGCTGCCCGAGTCCGAGTTACTCTGGCCGAGCGAATTACGGCCGCTGCCAAATTACGCGTTGAATCCGTAAAGGCTCGCATCGCGGCGGATCAGGCGAAGTACGCCAATCCGGCTCCAGCGAATGCGAACGAACTGGCGCTTGCTGCTGGCAATGCCGAGCGACAAGCGACCTATGCACAGTCCGAAATCGACGTCATCAAACTGGAACTCAAACGTGTCGCGGCACTGATCGCATTGAAGGGGGACGACCCGAAATTGAAGCAGGCGGTGACAGATGCTGACAAAGCTCTGGCCGATGCCACTCAAAAGCGAGACGCCGCCAACAAGGCACGTGCCGAACCGACACCGACTTACACTGCCGTCGGTCCAACTTATCCCAAGGAGTCCTCGGGCCGCCGGGCGGCGCTGGCCAGGTGGATCACAGATCGGCGCAATCCATTGACCGCTCGCGTCGCCGCCAACCAGATCTGGTTGAGACATTTCGGTCAGCCACTGGTTCCCACGGTTCTCGATTTCGGACAGAACGGACAGCCGCCGACACATCCCAGACTGCTCGACTGGCTCGCCATGGAATTGATGGAGCCTGCGACCTCGGGGGCCAAACCGTGGTCGATGAAACAGCTTCATCGATTGATTGTCACATCACGAACGTACCGGATGGCTTCGACTCCGGATGAGAAGAACCTGGCAGCAGATCCCGATAACCGCTGGATCTGGCGAGTTCCCTCGCGGCGGATGGAAGCAGAACTGGTACGGGACGGCATTCTTTATGTCGCCGGAAAACTGGATCTGACGTTCGGCGGCCCCGACATCGATTATGCACTGGGACTCAGCGTCAATCGCCGCAGCCTCTACTTCCGGCATGCCCAAGAGAAGCAGATGGAGTTCCTCAAGATGTTTGACTGTGCTGCGGTCACAGAGTGCTACCAGAGGAAAGAGAGCATTGTCCCTCAACAGGCCCTGGCTCTCGCCAACAGCGAACTGACGCTGGTTCAGGCCAGAATCATCGCCCGGCGATTGCATGAGACGACAGCCAGTGACAACGCCGCGTTTGTGAACGCAGCATTCGAGCGAGTCCTGTCACGACCTGCCACATCGGAAGAACTGCAGGTTTCACAGGGCTTTCTGAATCAGCAGCAGCAAACATTGATCGCAACCGCCGACCGCCTGAAACAGAATACAGGGGCAATCACCGAAACGGCCAAGCCGTCGGCCGATCCGGTCCTGCGATCACGCGAAAACCTGATCCATGTCCTGCTGAACCACAACGACTTCGTAACCATACGCTGAATCGATTTCCGGGGATTTGCGATGAGCGATCTGATTTCCAAGTGTGGCTGTGGCCCCGTTTCACGTCGATCCTTTCTGGCCGACACCGGAATGGGCTTCACGGGCCTGGTGCTGGGAGCGATGTCGTTTCGCGACGGGATCGCTCGTGCCGAAACTTCACCAGCGGGGCCTCAATCGGGACCACATCTGCCTCAGCGAGCCAAAAGCGTGATCTGGATCTTTCTGTGTGGCGGTGTCAGCCATGTCGAAAGCTTTGATATCAAGACGGAATTGACCAAGTACGGCGGCAAGTCGATCGAAGAAACCCCATACAAGGAATTCCTCGACGAAAAGCGGATCAACAAGAACCTTGTAGGGGTCAACCCCGGGCACTACCAGCGCAAGCAACTGATGGCGCTAAATACCGGCTTCAAGAAATACGGCGAATGCGGACTGGAGGTCGGGGACTGGTTTCAAAACATCGGTGAATGTGCTGATGATCTGGCGGTCGTACGATCTCTCTGGACCTGCCATAACGATCACGGAACGCAACTGACGTGGCACACTGGCCGACATCCCCGAGAAGGCTCCTTCCCGACGATCGGTTCGTGGGCAACATACGGCTTGGGATCTGTCAACCAGAACCTTCCCGATTACGTGGTCCTGGGAGTCCCCACAGGCGACTGCTGCGGTGGCGAGTGGACTCATGGAGCGGGTTATCTCGGGCCGCAGTATGCAGGCGTCCGCCTGAATGTCGGCGCTGCGAATCCCCTGCCATTCGTCACGCCACCCAATGGACAGATCCTGCCTGAGGAACAGGCCGGGGAATTCAGCCTGCTTGGCAAATTGAACACGTTATCCGGGATCGAATACCCTGATGACAAATCGCTGCGGGCTCGCATCAAATCCTATGAACTGGCGTTCGGAATGCAGTCCGCGGTCCCTGAGGTTCTCAGCCTGCAGACAGAAACGGCGGAAACGCAGAACCTGTACGGCATGGATCAGGCAACAACCAAACCATTCGGCCAGCTTTGTCTGTCGGCTCGTCGCCTGGTGGAACGAGGGGTTCGCTTCGTCCAGATCTTCCATGGGGGCGGAGGTGGCGGTGCCTGGGACGCACACGGCGATATCAAGAATAATCACACAACGCTTTCGGCCCAGGTCGACAAACCGATCGCGGGTTTATTGAAAGACCTGAAACGCCGCGGACTGCTGGAGGACACTCTGGTCGTCTGGGGAACCGAATTCGGCCGCACGCCAGCAGCCCAAGGGACCGGACGAGACCATCATCCCCAAGGCTTCTGCAGTTGGCTCGCAGGAGGCGGCATCAAAGGAGGAGTC
>CAZSTW010000030.1:8533-34116 GCA_964609845.1 uncultured Planctomycetaceae bacterium
ACGGCGCCACGGATGAACTCGGCTTTTTCGCGACCGAGCACCCTCACTACGTGACCGACATCCACGCCACCGTTCTCCATCAACTCGGCCTGGACCCAATGGCATTGGAAGTCCCGGGGCGACGGCGTCTCGACATCGACATTGGCAAACCAATTCGCGAAATCATCGCGTAACTGGAAATCCATCGGACTCGATATTGCCACTTGGCAGATCTTCCGGCACCTCCCAAGCGACAACAAATAGTCCTGCCCCTTCAGGACGACCCATTTGGTTTACCCCAGCGTTTTTTGAGAGAAGGCCGCCGAATAAGGGAAAGCATTGTAAGTCCAACCGCGCACTATGAGATTAATTTAACGAGTTGCGGGATGCAGAGCACATCAGTTCTGAAGCAGTTTCGGTCGCCGGTCGTCCTCCAGTCATTAGTCGCGACGACGCCATTGCTACTTCTGCAAGCGATCTTTTGCATCGACGCCGAATCCACGGTGCGAGGGTTATTTGACTATCATTTGATCTACTGGGCCGCAATGCTTGTGAGCGGCGTCTTGGCATGTTGTTCGCTGTTGGAATGGCGATTGCTGAAGGCGACTGGGCGAATGCGTGTCCCTTTTTTCTCAATCGCGGCCGCCTGCCTCTTGCTATCGTTCTTCGTGCCGGGAACACTCGTTCGACCGCTTATCGCACGCGTACCGTGGTTCTGCGAAGCCACGCAAAAGTTCGATTGGGAGACATCGCGAGGGAGGTATACCCTTGTGTTGAAAGGGACTGGTACAATCGATGAGCACCATTTTGTGAAAGCCTATTTGAACTTTAACGGAGCAGACGCCGCGACGTTTACTGATATCCGATTCAACCCAATACGACTTCAGATGGAGTATTTTGGACCTTATCTCCTTGGGACACCCGAGGTCGTAAGCGATCGAATTGAAAATGCAGATTTGCCAGATGCTGAAGCGTTATTGGTGGCTCAAGATGTCTGGCGGGTGCTGCGCGCTGTCGACGCTGGTAGCGAAATAAAACTTGTCACGGGTTCTGCCTCGCGCATCGCAAGTGGAATCGCTGCAGGTGCAGATTGGAAGGTCGGCGGAGTGATCTGGTGTCTCAGTGTTATGATGATATTTCAGGTCGTTTCTCGAAAATCATTGAAAGTTCTGGAAACGGATTGAAAAAAGACATAAATGGCCCCGTCCCCTGTTCCGCCCCTCATGCCTTTTTTCCGACCCCCAGCGTGACTTTCGATATGGCAGTCGTGCAGGGATCGAAGGGGACTTGCAAGACCTGCCCTTGTCAGATTAAAGGAGGCGTTGACAAATGGGAGACCCCAAAGTACCCCGACTTGTATGGCAGATCAATAACAGTCGTCTGGTCGCACTACCTGTTGTCGTGGCGTCGTTGATAGGTGGAGTCATGTTGCTCTCACTGGCACGAGAAACAAACAATATGGTTGTGGTCGTGAATTGGAATAAATCTGGAAAAAGGATTGACCTGATTCAAGTTCAGTCTGAGACATGGAAGTGGTCGGATACGATTCATGCCGAGACGAATGGTCGTTTTTCAATTGGAAGGGTTCCTCATTATTGGGAGCATGGGGACATCGACGTGAACGTCCATCTCCGGGGGCCATCTGATGAATCAGTCGTGTCAAAAACAATTCGTGCTGTTGGCAGGAATGGCAATACACTGTGTATTGAGTTGCATGATGAGAGCAACATCACGGTCGACTGGAATCGCCTTGCCGGGCAAGGCGGAACGATGAAGCAATAAGTTGTGAGTGAATGAACCACTTACCAGGGGAAAGGTCCGTTGTTGACGCAGGCGGGTTTGGGAGTCGGATGGTTGCTGTCAAACGTGCGCAGAGTATGTCGCATCGACGAACGACTTGGGAGTGTGAGCCAGAAAACGTGGCAGAAACGGGCGCGAGGTTCGATCAGAACCGAAGTTGAGTGTCAAACCGAGTCACTTGTTGACAGCCTGACGCTGAGACGAGGGCGGAACAGGGGCTCATGCAAAGACGCGAAGACGCCAGGGTAGGAAGGGGTCGGGAAAGCGACATGAGATTTCGGAAGGCTTGAAACGTTTGCGTCTTGGCGTCTTGAGCGAAGCGGGCGTGAGGATTCTGGCTGCCTTACTTGATCAGCTTCCGTACCTTGTTGTTGCTGCTGTCTCCGATGTAGATATTGCCCGCAGCGTCGACGAAGACTCCATGTGGTCGGTTGAGTCGACATTTACGAGGGTCGCCATCGGGGCCATCTCCTGCTTTTCCGTCGCCAACCAGTGTGTCGATGCGCCCGTTCTTGTCGATGATTCGGATCGCGTGATTTTCTGTGTCGACCAGCAGCAGATTCCCGTCGCGGTCGAATGCGGCTCCCTTCGGTCCCGCCAGTTGAGCCTGACGGGCATCCCCTCCGTCGCCCGTGAAGCCGGGCTTACCAGTCCCTGTCAGATGCTGAAGTTTGTTCATCTTCAGATTGGCTCGGAAGACTGCATTTCCTTCTCGCAACACGATGATCAGATTGCCATCCGCATCGATGGCCAGTGTTCGTGGGCCATTCAGTGGCGTGCCAGAGACAGGAGCCCCATCCGGGGTGGCCTTTTTCTCTCCTGTGCCGGCAAACGTTGAGATGACTCCTGAATTGAGATCTACGCGGCGAATTCGATGATTCTTGATGTCGCAGATCAACGCTCCGCGACTTTGATCGAGAATGACAGAGTGCGGCTGATCGAGATCTGCTTTCGTGGCAGGCCCTCCGTCTCCACTGAAGCCCGGCTTGCCAGTCCCTGCCAGCGTTGTGATTACGCCAGTGGCTCCGTCAACCCGTCGAATCGCATGGTTGGACATGTCGGAAATGTAGTAGTTCCCCTTGGCATCGAAACGAAGTTCGTGCGGAAGGTTCAGTTGGGCAGCCGTTGCAGCACCACCATCTCCTCGAAACCCGGCCTTACGGCCTGTTCCTGCGACCGTCGTGACAATGTTCGTCTTTAAGTCCATCCGGCGGATGATGTGGCTGGAGTACTCACAAATGTATAACGCTCCATCTGGACCGATTTCCAGACCAAACGGCTGACCAAACCCAGCCTGCAGTGCTGGTCCGCCATCACCCGAATATTCATCCTTGCCGTTCCCGGCGATCGTAACGATTTCCGCTCCCTGCGCGGGGACCGTGTCACACACGAGATCAAATCCGAACGTGACGACAATCAATGCGGTCAGAGGAATGCACAATCCGTTCATCGAAGCCTCAAATCACTGTGGTTACGAAGATCTGTATGAATTGAGGATATCAGCAGCCCTCTGAAAATCCAGCCGGTCGGTTTAATGTCATTGACCAACCCTTCGCTCTGATCTTTACCAGGGCACATCTCTTTTTGACGCCAGGCAGGATGCAGGGTTGCCGGAACTGTCTGAAAACCAGACTTCAATCTGAAGAAAGGGTGCCACTGTCATGGAGTTTGCGACAAGGTCGTGTCCTGGATGGATCTCGAGAGACGGCGAAGAGATTCGTTGTGATAGGGGCTGAAGACCAGATTGAGCAGGCCCTTGTTGAAGACTCCGTTGCAGACTCCAGAATCGTGGAACCCACTCCTGTTCTGTACCCGATCGAAAAGCATGGCATGCACAACACAAACGGAGCGATCAGCCAGCCTGCAATCAATTTCCGACGTTTCGTATTGGTGGGCCTGCGCTCGAAGCGAGCTGGTCCCACCCTACTGTAAGAAGTTGAACCACGAAGAACGCGAAGGTCACGAAGGGTGGCCCGGCTTGCTTCTCTTTAGACTGGGGGCCGAAGGTCCAAGAAACCTCAAACCGACATCTGAAAAGGTTGACGCAACTCGTGAATCTGCGTTCGGCTTGAAGATTCCTGTGCTGCGCACTCAGCGTGAAGCAAGCTGGTCCACCCCGTATCAGATGTTATCATGGGAGTATTCCTACCCGGCTGGCGGTAGCAACTGGCAATCACAGAGACAACGATGTGGGTAACATTGACTCCACCCTACGTCAGCACAGACGTGATTGTGGATGTATTCCGTTTTCCGAACCCGTTGAGAATCCAGCAGTAATCAACTGAATGAAACCGTCGATCAACCTGCGACCATCAGCCAGAACGCGTTAGCGTTCGGCTTCTGGAGATGCGTGTCTCCTGTCGTCCATAGGAACCGGACGCTAACGCGTTCCGGCTGATCGATGTCTCGAAATTCACACCTCGTTGGCGACAGCATCTGGCAAGCACAGAGACAAAGATGTGGGTAACGTTGACTCCACCCTACGTTGAAAACGCCAATCGCCCTGCACCTTCGCGAGAATCCGTTTCAACTCAGCTCCTGATCGCGTATCCTGAATGTCAATATCGAACGGATTGAAGGAGATTGGAATGTCAGGTTTCTGGACGAATGAACTGGAACCACTGTCACGGCGAAGTCTGTTTCGGACGGTCGGTTCCGCGATGTATGTCGCCGCTCTGACGCGATTGTTGGGGCGCGATCTGTACGGCGCGGAAACGAGTCGCCGCCAGATCCATGATCTGCAACCGCGAACGACCGATATCGAACCGACGGCGCGCGGTGTAATTCATCTGTTCATGAATGGTGGCCCCAGTCAGATGGATCTGTTTGATCCCAAGGAAGAATTGACGAAACGTCACGGCGAGGACTATTTCGGCAAGATCGCTGGTGAAGTCGAGTTTCCCGAGGCGGCCGGGGCGCTGATGAAAAGCCCGTTCCGGTTTGCTCAACGTGGTGAAAGCGGGATGTGGGTCTCTGACGCCATGCCGCACTTCGCGACGCAGGTCGACAATGTCACGATGATTCGATCGATGTTCACGACGAATCTGACGCATGAACCTGCGCTGTACAAGATTCACTCAGGCAGCGAATTCATAGGTCGGCCCTCACTGGGGGCTTGGGTTTCGTACGGGTTGGGAACCGAAAACCAGAATCTTCCGGCGTATGTCGTGCTGGATGATCCACAGGGTTTGCCCGTGAACGGAATCGATAACTGGACATCGGGCTACCTGCCGCCGCTTTATCAGGGAACAAGGTTTCGCGCTTCAGGAGCACCTGTTCTGGATCTGAAGCCGGATTTCAGTGAGCCGCCAGCAGTGACGCAACTGGAACGTGAACTGATCGCACGGCTGGATCGCATCCATCAAAGTCGGCGCCCCGACCGCCCGCAACTTGCGGCACGTATTTCGTCGTATGAGCTTGCGGCACGAATGCAGATTGCCGCCACCGATGCGCTCGATCTGACTCAGGAAACCGAAGCAACGTTGAAGCTTTACGGTATTGATCAGCCCATGACTGAATCGTATGGGCGGCGCTGCTTGATTGCGCGCCGGCTGATCGAGCGGGGAGTCCGGTTTGTGCAACTCTTCATCAACAGCCAGATCTGGGACAATCACAACAATATTGGTACCGCACTGCTGGACGCCTGCAATCGAACGGACAAACCTGTCGCCGGGTTACTGACAGATCTGCGTCAGCGCGGGTTGCTGGATGAAACGCTGGTACTCTGGGGCGGTGAGATGGGGCGATTACCAATTTCGCAATTACCAGGAGACAAAGATCCTGCCAAGGCTGGTCGCGATCATAACAAGAACGCCATTTGTTCCTGGATGGCCGGGGGCGGAGTGAAGCAGGGGTTTGTGCTGGGAAGCACGGACGAGTTGGGATTTGCTGCCGTGGAAGACCGAGTCAGCGTTGAAGACTGGCATGCTACGATTCTTCATCTGCTGGGTCTGCACCATGAGAAGCTGTTCATTGAACGCAATGGCTTGAATGAACGGCTGACCGGCGTGACGCATCCCCGGATTGTTACAGAGATTCTGAAGACCGAGACCGTGAAAGCGTTGTAACGAAGAATCCGTCACATGTCTGAGTGATGGCTCGATTCGTGATACTTCCCCGCAGCATTCTGTCGTGCTGATGCCAGCAACTGCAGTTCGTGTTCAATTTCGTGTCTCTGCCTTGCGACCGCTTCGTCAAATTTCTGGAGTACTCCCAAGGCTTTGTCTTTGGATGCGACCAGGCCAATCAGCAGGTATTGTCCGATGGCCATGCCATAGCAGACCCAGCCAATATTTCCAGGCCAGATCACGGCAAGGATCGCCAGTACAGGGGACGAGCGATTCAAGTGCTGACAGATCGCCCCTTTCAGGAACTGGGGGATGTATCGAATCAGGCTCGACAGGACCTTCCCTTTTTCAATCTTCGGTGGCTGCGGACCGGGGTAGATCAACGCAAACAGAGACTGATCAGGCATACCTTCGATCACACCGATCGCCAGAAGTAAGCGACCGGCCATGAATAAAACACTGTTTCGCGTTTCTGGACGAATCCAGCCGAACATGGTTGATTCCATGTTTTCCGTTGCGATTAGCAATAGAAGTGCCCCGCGAAACCACAGTTCCAGATCTTTCTCAAGCTCATCATCCAGATCCTGAACCCGCACAACTCGACGGACAAACAACCGGAAAATCGGGATTGCGATGAATCCGAGAAACAGGCGCACAATCGGCTTCAGAAGCGGTTGCAACAGTCGCGTCGGCAGCAAGAGTTGCAGCAGTTCATTCACCGTGGTGTCATCCTTGTCACGAGTAATTGCAAAACAGGCTCGCTATCGGTTCCAGTCAATCTTTTCGAAAATCGCCATCAGTCGCTGGCCACGTGCGGGATTGAGTTGTAGCACATGCGCGATGCGCCCGCGCAGATGTGCGGCAAAGTCTTCGACTCGATCACGGTTCTGCTGCGATGGCCCCGTTCGAACGCAATTTGTCAGGATTGCCTTAAGCCGGTCAAAATCGGCACGAGCAACATTGGTGCGTGTGTTGACGACAACCCCCGCGATCGACTGCCGCTGATGGGCTCGCAACACTCGACGTTTCGAGGCGTTGGACTGAAATCGTTCCTGGCGAATGATCTGCTGAACAAGCGGGATCAGCGTTCGCAGCCCGCGGGATAATTCTTCGGGACCCGAGATCGTCAGGTCATCGGCATAACGTGTGAAATTTGCTCCGAACGATTTCGCCATTCCCTGCAAGCGGACATCCAGCAGGTACGCAGACAGGTTTGCGAGTGCTGGTGACGTCGGTGCCCCTTGCGGTAGATGGCGGCTGAAATACGGGATCAGCGAGTAAAGATTCTCTCGATCGATCGGCATGTTTCCAGGAACAGCGGATGTCGTCAGCAGGCTGAGCCAGATGGAGGCTTCGCGAGAATATCCGAGGGTGCGAAAGATCGCAGTGACTCGAGAAAACCCGACGGTCGTGTAGAAGTTCGACAGGTCGAATTTGACAACAACCGCCTGACCCACATGCGGAACGGCATTCGTCAGAATGGAACGTCCCGTGACGAAGCCATGGGCGGCAGGGTGAGCCGGGATTCGATCCAGGATTTCCCGCAGAATCTTGACTTGTACCTGCTTGAGCAGTTGCTTGGGAGATTCGATCAATCGCATTCCACCAGATCGCTTTTTCCGCCAGGTGAAATGGTAATGTGCCCGACCCACTGAATCGGGGCGGCCAGACGAGAAACGATGGACCAGCCAGGCGAGCTTATTCAGCGGCAGAGCGAGCCATTCTGCCAGAGCTTCGGGAGTATGGAAGATGGGCAATCCTCGCGATTGAAGCTTGCTGTCATCACCATCGCAGCTGAGGTCCAGGTAGCGCCCGGTCTGCGAGCCGAAACGGGCAAATCGATAGGGCGAGGCTCCTTTGACTTCGACAACTTTTGGCTTACGCAGGCGTGATTGTTTACGATCATTTCTGAGAGAAACCAGACGCGGCCGAATTCGAATCGGCCGGCGAGGTCGGCGTTCTTTTGAGCGTCTGACAGGAGTGTCAGGCGGACTAGTGCTGGGCGCTGATTCACGAAGAGTTTCAGTTTCTACAGACCGAGGAGGTGAAGTGGTCGTCGTCCTGGAAACATCCCGACGGTCGCCTGAACCGCGAAACCATTGCATGAACCAAGAAAAAAGCCCCATGAAGTGACATCCCGAGACACGCAATGAATTCCATCAGAGGCGCGAACTCTCGCACTCCATCCGAACCCGACTGGTCCTCAATCCATCCTGGCTAAAACCACTCAATACCAAACAGCAACGAAATAACCGGCTCGTGGGCCGCACAACCGATCCCGTAGCGAATTGTCGATTGGTGTAATAGTCACACCAAGCCGACAATTCACACCACGAATCACGGACAATGAAGCGACCGCGGGGTACCCCCGCAGCATTCATCACGCCCGGTCAAGGACGTGTGAATTGAGCTTATGCGACCCACGAGCCCGTGTCAGCAACACCACGAACGATCATTTGAGTGACCAGGGTAAGGATGGTCTCCGGTCGTCAAACAATCGTTCACGGCGTTGCCGCCTGCGGTATGTTAGCCGGTTGTAGGATTTGGTCAAAGTCGAACTGGGGAATTTACTTACGGAGCAAGCTGTGGCAAATGCGATTGCGGAACATAATCCAGAGTAATCCTGGATGTGACTTGAGTGAGACTGTTGGGGCAGAACGACGTGGTGCAGAACGATGAAGAATCAGATTTGTGATCCGTCGACCATTCTGCCTTGTTGAACAAACAACCGGCGATCGGCGCGAGCCTCGCGATCGGCGCGGGTCTCCTGACCCCGCCGGAACAGCCGACCGAAGGTCTCCTCTTCAATCGACGGCCTCGAAAGACCTTTGAACAGGCGCAGGCCTCAAGAAAACTGACCAGAATCGCTGCGACTTACAAATCTCGCTGATTCCTTTAGATCACAATTCATTTCGGTGTGGCGTCCCACGGGCATCAAACGACAGCGTCTAACCCATGTTTCGACGCGACACGGAAGTGCGCCAAGCACTAATGCGGGAGACCTTCGTTCGAGAGTGTCGGCGGGGTCAGGAGCCCCGCGCCGAACAGAGAGCGCTTTGGCGGGGTCGGAAGACGTTGGGGAGGCCAGCGCCGAACAGAGCGAATCGCGCCGGACATTGCAGATTTCGGCTCAGGCGAAGATCTGCGGCAGCGTCACGACGGCGCGGAACTGAGTCGGGGTGATGTCGGTTTCAATCGCTGTCCGGCTGATTGCGTGAAGATCGGAATGACCTGGGCGGCAGTAGTTTCCAAAGTACGTAAATGCCAGGCGGAAACCATGATGTTTCAGTGACGCGCGCGTGAATGCGTTGTAACTCGATCGTCCCCCGACGGGAAAGCTGAATGCGTAAATGGGTTCGCCGATTTCTTCAACAAGTCGCCGCTTGCACTCGGAAATCTCCCAATCCTGCTCAGCCGCAGACTGATTTGCCAGGATCGGATGAGTCACCGTGTGACCACCGAACGTCATTCCCCCCTGACGCATTTCGCGGATCATATCCCATGTCATCCACAATTCATTGGAAATTGCTTTCGGACAGTGACCGCTCTTCAGCGCCTGCGAAAGAAATTCCAGATAATCGGATGTGGTCTCCGTGGGTAAACCCTTGTACACGTTCAGCAGTCGACGAATCGCCTTTTCACGATGAGGTTCGTCAAACGGAACAGGGGTCGAAGTCCAGCGATTGACATCCAGAGCCGACAAAGGACTGGTGCGAACCATCCAGGCAATCTCGTCCCACCACGGAACCTGAGCAGCGTCGATGAACCCCGTCGTCAAAAAGAATGTGCACGGGACACCACGTCCCTTCAGGACAGGGTAAGCATGCGTGTAGTTGTCGCGATATCCATCGTCGAATGTAAACATCACGTATCGGCCATGGGGTTCCTTTAGAGCTTGCTCGAGGTCATCCAGTCCGATGATGTCAAAGTTCTTCGCAGCAAGCGAGACCTGATAGTCAAAGGTCTCTTGTGAGGCACTCCAAAGGTTTCGGTCAAGCAGCGAGCGATGCGGTTCGCCGATCCGATGGTAATTCAGGATCAACACACCTTCCCAGGCGCGACTGGCACGGAGCGCCCGACCACAACCTGTCAGGTCGAGGGCTCTTGAAAACAACGCTCGTTTGGAGAAGTCGAGCAACATTATCGCCAAATCTGTAGTAGGAGAAGGTAGCAGGTGTGCGTGTGTGGTAGCGATGCTGTACTCAACTCTTACACGCCAATCGCCGTCGTGACGGAACTTTCAGTCTAAACATTACGAAATCGTAAACATTCTGATCGGCGATTCGAGATGTCCGTCACGACAGGTATTTCCGGCAGACGTTGAACTTCAGACGTGACCGGAAAAGTTACGCTCTTCGACCGAATGGCTGGCCAAATACCTGCCATTTCTCCTGGGTCAGTGAGCAATTCGATCTTTCAGGCGGTTGCAGGGGCGTTCAATGATCCAATACGACAGGCAGGCGGCAACCAGAGACAGTGCAATATTCTGAGGGAACGCGTGAATCCAGCCAGCTTGTTTGGGATGAATGAATTGCTGCTGCCACAGGTAGATGCTGTACGAACCGATTCCCATTGTCATCAGGACTCGATTGCTCAGGATATTGCGGGCCAGGCCTTCAGACCGAATGAACCCCCACATCAACAGGGCGATGCAGGCTGCAGACAAACTGTAGTAGACACAGTGGTGAAACTTCGAAATGGCCCCCAATTCCAGGGCTGCACAGATCGTGGCAAAGTAACCGAACATCATTGCTGGACGTGTCAGGCGATCAAGCCACCCGCGCCAGTAATCGGACCGGGAAGCGAGTGCGAGCAGGCATCCCATGGAGATGGTATCCAGCCGGGTAAACGTGCAGTTCTCGGCCAATGCTGAGTAATATGATGCCGTCTCGTGGTCGGCAAGAACGGGAAGTCCCAGGACAATAAAGCAGCGAAGTCCCCAGCAACCAACGATGCAGCTGAGTGCCATTCGCCAGCCGCCAGCGATTCCGGCGATACACAGAGCGAAGGGCCACAGAAAATAGAAGTGCTCTTCCACCGACAATGACCATGTGTGGCCAAGTTCCCAGGAAGGGTGATAGAGGAAATTCGTCGTGTAAGTCAGTGCCGCGACCCAGTCACGCGTTCTTAATTCATATTTCCCAGCCATCTGGCAAGCAGCAACAACAAGCAGCAGGACGATATACGCCGGAATGATTCGCAGGAAGCGGCGAACGTAAAATCTTTTCAGATTTACGGTTCCGGTTCGCTCCAGTTCCCGGGCCAGCAGTGTTGTGATCAGAAATCCGCTGATCACAAAGAAGATATCAACGCCGATGTGCCCATGGTCTGCAAGGTGACGGATGACTGGGGATTCCGGAAAACCTGGAGATTGCATCGCATGAACGATCAATACCAGACTCACTGCAATCGCACGCAGTCCGTCCAGACAGGGGATCTGGCCTCGATCCAGCCAATCGGGCGGGGGCATGTCAGGTGCAGTGGATGAACGAGAGGACTGATTCAATCCCGCTTCGTTCTGCTCGACAGGTTCCAGCAGGGTAGACATCTGATTCATCGCCTGAATACTCCGACAACAGGATGACAACGCTGGAACCTACTGCACGGAACAGGCCAATCATTCGCCATCATCAGTCGAATTCGCCAAGCGAATTCTCCTCGTGGCAAGCGTGACGATTTGTCCGATGGGAACGATCAGTCACTGTGGATTTGCCGCCGAATCCTTGCGAGTTCGTAACTTCAGCCGCTGGAACATTGCAGGTTCGTAAGGTTTCCGTCGATTGGCGAGGATCGACGTGGAGAAAGAGGATCCGCCAGCATACGACGAGAAATCTGCATGAGGCCGAAGGGCATCACGCGAGGCCGTTTGGCAACATCGCATCATGATCGACATCTTCAGATTCTGTGACGCCGGCCGATGGCTGAACTGCGTGAATCAAGCGAGTGTTGTCCTGCCGTCAGCGTCGATTGCGACTCATGACAGAGACTGCCGCCGCCAGTGCAGCTCCTGCGGCCAGGCCGCCCCCATGAGCCCAGTTGGCGACGCCAGGAACAATTAGCACACAAATGATCGCCCATCCGAGCATCATCACCACGGTGTCGTGGGGAACGTCGATCCCGGAATTGGGATCCATCCGGCTGCAAATCCACGCATAGCCGAACAGTCCATAATTCACTCCTGACATCCCGACAAAATTGCTCCCCGCGAAATAGTACTGAGCGAAGTTTGAGGCGAGGGTCACCAACAGGACCAGGCCACAAAATCGAGGCGTTCCCAGTCGTGATTCCAACTTCAGTCCGAATGTGTACATCACCATCAAGTTGAACAGCAGGTGAAGATGGTCACCGTGGACGAAGATCGGAGTGACGAGTCGCCAGAGCTCGCCTGACCAGATGGCACTCATCGAAAACAGCATGCGACTGACAAACATCGCTCGCCGATTCGGATCACTTTCCATCATGATGGCAACAAACACCATCAGAGCCATCATACCGAATGCTGCAGGACACTGATCGAGCGTAGGGCGTACCCAGCGCGCCTTCAGATCAATCGTCTGACGGCGGATTGTTTCCGCCTTCTTGTGTTGTTCGCTCGAAACGACGTTTGCCCGTTGTTCCACTTGCCGGTATCGGTCGTGATCGGGTTCCGCTCGGAACCGTGCCAACTCTTCTTTCGCCTGTGCAACCTGATCCTCTTCTCGAACCCAGATCGCGTTACCCGAAGGGGTTTCATCAATCGAGCAGGAAATTCCCTGGGTTGTCAGGTAAGCCCCAAACCTGGCAGCGAGAGGGGTTTCAGTGATCAAGCCAATCTGTCGCACGTTTCACGTCCTTGTTAATCCGATCCTTATCGTCCTGGCAGCACCGGACGATTTTCTCCGATTCCTCCCGCAAGGTCTTCTGCAGGAGGAACCTGAGCGAAATGCAGAAGCCCGCGCCATCCGGACTTCTGGAATCATCACGAACCGCAGTTCGCGGGATCATACCGGTGACTATCGGATGTAATCAGCGGGCTTTTTCCCTTTGACGAATCCATTGAAGCCGAAGCGAGTCGGTTTGAAGTCACCAACGATTTCAACGTTCGACTTTGCGGGAATTTTTTCTTCGAGGCCCAAAGTCCAGTACGTGGCGTTAATCACCAGTCGCCGAGTTCCTTCGGCTTCGAAATCCGTTGCCGCGCCCATCGTCGTGCAGAAGACTCGTGCTTCCTTGCCCGAAGGACTTTTGTATGTCTTGACCCAGGCAACGGGCATCATCGGATCGTTCTTTTTGCCTGTCACACCCTTTGATGTCGGTTCCAGCGTTTCCGTGACTTCGCCCAGCAGCAGCGGAGTACTCGACTTGGTCAGGTCAGGAATCACTACCGTGTAAACGTCGGTTGGACCAAACACACTGCCAGGTTCAATCCCTCGCAGGATCGGGTTCTTTTCCTGTCCGGCAACGACGATGCCGCGAGTTCCTTCCTTGCCGTGGTGTCCATGATGGTTCACCCATTGCTCTCCAAGAACCTGCTTGCCGAAGCCGCCAGCCCAGCCCGGTGCATTCGATCCATTGCTGTAACGTGCATATGTTCCACCACCATTGAAGGCGTGCGTGGCAGTACGCAAGCCGATGACTGGCTTCCCCGCTTCCACATAGTCAGCAATATGTTTCATCTGAGCGTCTGGCAAATGACGGAACCGTGTGGCGATGATCATCAGGTCGGCGTTATCCAGTGCTTCAAGTCCCGGGATGTTGTCGCCTTTGTTGGGATCGATCACTCCCGTCGCGGGGTCGATTGCAAACAGAACTGTCGTCGTGAATCCGTGATGCTTGGAGAGAATCTTGGCAAGCTGCGGCAGAGCTTCTTCGGAGCGATATTCCTCATCACCGCTTACCAGAACGACATGCTTTCCTTTTCCGGGGCCTTCGCCCCCTTCGAACTTGATCCACTGGTCTTCCGCAAAAGCAATCTCGGCCGATCCCATTGCCGTGACCAGCGCCACGAGCACCAGGCGAATTCCCTTAAAACTCATCATCGTTGCAGTCCTTACATCAGGGGTGAGCGTACGTTTCTGTACTACCGATAGCCGTTCAGATTACCAAGACGAGCTTGCTGATGCGATTGATGAGGCGGGATCATGTCAGCAATCGTTGATTTCAAGTTACGGCCGGTGACCTGCCAGGGCGTTTATCGGGTTCAATCGACCTGACGGAACTCAATAGCGTTCGGTACAAGCCTGAGGGTACTTACCCGGTTGAACGTCGAAACGTCACTCCCGATCGTTGCCTCGTACAATCGCTACAACCAGCAAAGTTTACCTTGTTTCTCGCAGTTGCGCCATTCCACCGCCACTTCGGATCCTGCTTCCAGCGATGCCGAATACCTCGATTCTGAATGCAAATCTTGAGAAATCCCGAAGTAAAAGATTCGGGTCGTAGCGGTGGTGTCGGAGGTAGCGATTGTGTTCAAGTCGCGGGTGGTATGGGATCGATGTGAAGGGGGCTCGATTCCCCGGTTGGACCGGGAACCGTTTGATCTCGCAGGAAGCAGATTTCATGTACGAATCGCAGTTTTCGTTAAAGCGTCGCCCGTTCGCAGCCACTCCTGATCCAAAGTGCTTCCTCGCCTCAGGACCCATTCAAGCCGCATTGGATGAACTGGTCGTCTGTGTCGAACAGGGACAAGGGGTAGCCGTCGTTTCCGCCCCTGCAGGAACCGGCAAAACACTGCTCTGTGAGCGTCTGCGACTCGAACTGGCGAATCGCTTTGAAACCGTCTTTCTTCGTCATGCCAGTTTTCTGACACGACGTGCCCTGCTACAGACAATTCTCGCCGACTTGAATCATTCCTACCACCGGCAGGACGAGCAGGAATTGCGGTTGGAATTGATTCCTGCCATTCGTGCACTGAGTCCTGGTCATGAAGCGCTTGTGCTGCTTTGCGATGAAGCTCATATGCTGAGCGAAGATCTGCTGGAAGAACTGCGGATGCTGTCGGATCTGTCAGAACATGGCCGACCGCTTGTTCGGCTGGTCCTTGTCGGTCAGCCTTCATTGGAGGAAACGCTGGCGCGGCCAGGTCTGGAAGCGTTAAATCAGCGAATCCGCGCGCACGTCTGCCTGGAATCCTTTGATCGCACGACGTCACAGGACTACATCGATTATCGCCTGACTTGGGCTGGTGGCAGAACTGCGGAGATCTTCACAGCAGAAGCCATCGAAATGGTTGTACGCGCCAGTGAAGGGGTTCCTCGCTGCATTAACCAACTTTGTGATCATGCCCTTCTGCTGGCCTACGTTGCCGAACAGAAGCCAGTCCCTGCATCGACGATCCGTGAAGCCCTCCAGGATCTGCGACAGCTTCCACTGCATTGGAACGAGAGTCTGATTGGGGACTCTGCAAGTTCCGACACAGCTTTTGACGCTGATTCCGCGAGCCCACATCATCTCGAAGTGTCGACGCATGAGATTGCTCGGCGTCAGGAAGAAAGTGTGGTCGGGGAAGTGCAGACGTTTGAGTTCGGCGCTGACCTGCCATTAAGCAATCCCGTCGAATACACCAGTTTTGAGCCGATCGATGATGTGGAAGAGATGACTGCTGACGAGGACGAAATGAGTTTCGCAAGCGATGACGAATCTGATGTGGAAGAGTTGTCCGAAGCGGTCGAATTCGAACCGCCTGCCGTCGCTCCACGGCCTCTTTTTCCATCAGTCGCTCAGGTAACGAGGCCTGCGGAAATTGTCGCACCAGTGCGCTCCAGCGAAGTCGTCGAGGAGATGGTTTGCGATCGATACGCTGCGATTGACGGCGGGTTTCCAATCCCATCTTCAAATGTTCAACCAGACTTGTCCGTGACACCTTCGGTGGAAGTGACGTCGGAGTCTGAAGTCTCAAGTCTCGGAGCATCTGTCGACAACATTTCATCGAGCGAAACGGGAAGCTCAAGCCATATTGCGGAAAGTGGTAACGCTGCCTGCGAAGCCGCCGGGATTGAAAACTTCGATGCCGTTTGTTCACGCCTCGACGACCGACTGCCAAAAGTTGTCGAGAATTTGGCCTGGGACGAAACCGCTTTGAATTTCGAAGTCGAAGCGAAGTCGTCTGTGACAGATGTCAGATCACAAGACACGTCGGAACAGGACGACTGGGATTCGATTGAAGCGGAACTGGGAGTTGCTGTCTGTGCGATCGCAAAGGAAATTCAATCCGAAATTCCACCGCAAACGGGTGGAACATCAGCCTTGGAACGACTTCAGGGATTCCTGGAAACCGAAAAACCCGAAGCGATGATCAGCATGGAGATTGGTTTCGACTCAACACCGCATCAGCCTCTTCGCCAGGACAACGTCGAACAGCCTCGCCCCTCAGAAGAAGCGGTGTCCGGCCGACCATTCCGAAATTTGTTCAGTCGACTGCGACGCAAGCAGCAAGGTCTGTGATCGGTACATCGGACGGCCTCTCTCCGAATCACCAGTTTTCAATCCGCTTTGGCGTATCGAGTACAGAGACGAGAAAATCTGTCAGACGCTGAAGCGGTTCGCCCGGTGTTCGCGTGAGATCCGCGACAGGGACGCCATTTCTGGCCGCCTCCGATGTTTTGTCAGTTTCAAGACGCACATAGACTGCTGGAACGTTCCGTTCCTCCGTTCCATCGAAAACGTGAACGTCTGGAAATCGTTGTCGAAAATCAGCCGATGTGGTTCCATCCGGAAGCGGTCCCAGGTTCGCAACCGTCAGCGGACGATTGTTTAGTCGATCTCGCAACTGTCTGACGGATTCAAGCAGGGCGGGATGTTGAAGTTCGGCGTCAATTTCGACGAGGGGTTCGACCACAAATTTTCGGTACCAGGCTGCCGGATGTGGGACCATCAGACGCGGTTCATTAACGATCTGCTGATCGATGTACAGCACGTCGAGATCAATCGGTCGAGGTCCCCAGCGAACGGTACGAGTTCGCCCGATCTCGGTCTCAATCTGTTGAAGAACATCGAGCAGTGCGAGCGGGCTCAGATCCGTCTGCAGGGTAAAGACCGCATTCGTAAAGGTGCCACCAGCGTTATGGCCGACGGGACGGGTGGAATAGAGGCCGCTGCGATTGAGAAGTTTGATGCGAGGGTGTTCGGCGAGGAGTCGCCATGCGATTTCGAAGGCGGCCCGAGGTTCGCCAATGTTGGCACCGATTCCAACCCAACATACGGGCATCACTCCCTCCGTGGAAGAACGCATTGCGGATCCGCGAACAATTCTCGCGTCACTGCATTTTCAGGTTTGGTCATCAGCCGGGACGCGGTATCGTCCGGTGTTAAAATCGTTTGCGATCGCCCGGAGGCGACTACGAAAGAAAGTCTCAAAACAGGATGAAACCAGGAATGTGATTTACATCCCATGGGTATTCATCTGCCCCCAGATCCTGTTCCATTTGCCACCCTGGCCGACACCAAAGGTTGCTACGGCTCCAATCAACACGAGCATGATGAACCCAAGCATGATCGAATATTCAACTGCAGTCGTTGCCGAGTCGTCGCGGACAAATTTTTCAAACTGCTGCATGGCCTGGCCCCTCTGAATGCTCAACTGGCGGAACAAGATTCCGTCGAAATCGCCATTAAGTGACTTCTCCGAAAACCTATGCCATGATTCAATCCGGGTCAAACAGCTTCAAAAATATCTTTTTTGTCACACAGGCTTACGTTGATGTTGCCATATTGCAACATGACAGACAGCGACCCCGAGGCGCCCTCACGACGCCCCGGAATCCTGCAGTCTGCGAAAACTTCAGCTTTCGATCGAAACCGAGAGGGCCATTCTGCTGTGTCGCGCGTGGCTAAACGTCGCGGACCACTATTCGGCCTTAACGCGCACTCCGATCTTGATGAGCTCGGCCAGTTGAGCCTTCGAGGCATCGTTGACAGGATTTCCTGCGACGTAAAGGTTCCAGTAGGGAGCGAATCGCTTCTCACCACTGGCGTCTTTCTTCGCCATTTCAACCAGCGGCGCGAAATCGGCAATCTGATTACGTTCCAGGAACGTGTACCGAAGTTCGGTCATGTCCTTGAGTGCCGAAACGTCCTTCAACTGATTTTCCTTCAGATCAAGGCGTTCCAGCCACTTCAATGACTTCAGCGGCGAGATATCCGTCAGCTTGTTCTTTTCCAGATAAATCGCGTAGACCTTGGGAAGTTCGGCCAGAGGAGCGACGGATTCGATCTGGTTGCGGCTGAGATACAGTGCCTGGAGCGCCTTCAAGCTCGCCAATCCATCAATCTTCTGAATCTGGTTGTCATCCAGTTGCAGGTACTGCAGCTTTGCCAGCTTTCCGAGTGGCGTGACATCGACAATCTGGTTTTTGGCCAGATCCAGCGACTGAATGTTGACGCACTCTTCCAGCGGTTTGACGTCCTTGATCTTGTTGCCAGGCAGGCGGACTTCTGCCAGATTTCGGCATTTTTCCAGTCCTGCCAGATTCTCGATCCC
This sequence comes from uncultured Planctomycetaceae bacterium, assembly GCA_964609845.1. Classification (GTDB taxonomy): domain Bacteria; phylum Planctomycetota; class Planctomycetia; order Planctomycetales; family Planctomycetaceae; genus Schlesneria. The sequence continues at coordinate 26,837 of CAZSTW010000030.1, forward strand.
ACGATTGGGGGCTTTGAGAAAATAGATCGTTGCAACGTCTTCGTCGGTGATCTTCTTGGCCTTGTCCGTCTTATCAATCTGCTTCTGCTTCAGGATTTCCCGGATCACGGTATCCAGGTTGGCATCCGGGAATTCTACATCAGCCGCAAACAGTGGGGCCGAGCAGAGCGAAAAAACCAAAGCCAGGCAAGTCGTCCAACGGAGCATTTCGTCAGTCTCCAGCAACGGAAATCAAAGAGGCAGGTCACGGTTCCGACCGAATCGGTCCCGGGTGGGATACTTTACAAGTGTCCACTCTACCCGTGTCGCCAAGGCGTTCTCAAGTCCGACGCGGTTTTAACGCTGTGCCAATCCCCAATTGTGGGACCAATTCTGATAGCCGCAGCGTGGGATAAGTTCGCTTCGATCGCCAGCCGACCATCTTACTTATTCCTTCGAAGGGGGCTCGCGCGGTGAAGCGCCGCTGGTCTCACTCGACGGTTTGTGCCGTGCTCACTCTGGCCGTGTATCCAGCACACAGGGTTGTGGAGCAATCTTACGTCGAAGCCGACCAGGCCATCACAGATGATTCTGACATTGCCACACGGTGCGAAAGCAGTTGGGCGAACATCCGCGTCAGGGATGTTGCGACATCAAAGCCTTTACGGTCCGTGGATGCTGTCGTATGTGGTTTTCCGTTCAGGATTGTTTGAATCCACGAACAGCAACTGTTGCGGGGGCCGATTTCGACAAAGATTCTTGCGCCGCGCTGGTGGGCCAGGCCAACAATCTCCGGCCAGTTGACCGTGCGAATAGCGGTGTTCACCAACGTTCGGGCAATCGATCTCGAATCGTGAGGGACTCGGCCGTAGGGTGGCATCGAGACAAAGTCGATTGCTGGACGTTCAGCCAGTGGAAGTTCAAATAATGTCTGTAACGTTTCGGCTTCAAACTTGACAGGTTCACAGTGATAGATCAGCCGCGATGGCAGCGATTGGCCTCTGACATTGTGGCGAGTCAGCCAACTGGTGATGTCGCGGTCTCGACCCGCGATGACCAGTTCTCGGGATGTGTTCAGGTGGGTGATGTAGATTTGCTCGCCCGCATCATGGCGGATCTCGGGGATGGGGCCGGTCACCTGGACGAGGCAATTCGTCCACTCACTGGCCTGCATTCCCTTGGTCTGTGGAGAGCTCTGCAACAGCGTCATTTCGTTGGAAAGTCGCTCACGGAACGACGGCCATTGGCGGAATCGTGTGGCGAGTTCCTGAGGCTGCTGCCAGCACCCGCAGCCAGAAAACATAGCGAGTTCGCCGAGCGAGTAACCCAGCGCCATTGTCGGATGGATCCCGAACCGGTCGCGCAGCAAATGAGTCCAGACATAGGCCAGGCTGACTGTCGCTTCTGCCTGAGCAACGATGTCCTGATAGAGCGGCCAGTCAGCTTCTGCCGTTCCGCTACCATCAGCATCTGCAGGCCACAGATGTTCACGATGCAGCATGGCGAGCAGCTCATTTTGCGGGACCGGGAGCCCGTTCAATGCATCAGGAAACAGCGTCAGCAGATCGCGGGAATATCCGGGGTACAGGCTGCCAATACCGGGATAAACAAATGCCAGTTTTCCGGTCGGGCCAGCGGGCTGCGGTGTCAGAATGCTCCCAGCAGGAGTCTTCCAGTCCTGGCCCGCAGTCCAGCAGCGCGACCATGTCTGCAGGCAGACCTGAGTCTCCTTTTTCAGTGATTGCAAATCGCTTGCTACGAGTACGAGGACGAACGGAGCCGCTGCCGACTGCGTGTAATTAGTCCAGCAGTCTGCAACCATTCCTGGCAATGACGCAGACTGGTCAATGCGAGCATGCAGATCGTTCAGAATCAGATCGATCTGGTCGGGGCTCGATATGGCCAGTGGAATGAGGTAGGGCACGGGCGTGTTCAGCTTTCAGCGGTCTGCTCTCAGCGGTCAGCTTTCAGGATCACTCGAATTTGTCAAAACTTGCATTGGGGTTCAGTCGAGTCGCCAGAACGCGCTAGCGTCCGGTTCGAACCGTGGGCGAGCGCCCAGCGGCTGATGGTCCAATTCAATTCCTGGCGTTGATACGGGAGTCGTCAGTTTTCAGGCGGGCCACAAATCAGGAACGTTGATTCCTTTGCTTAACTGTTACGAACTTTGACTGTTCCCGGTTCACGAGTGATTTCAACTCGCTGACTTCGAACAGGATTACCTGGAAGTTTAACACTGCTCGCTGCTTCGTCCCATTCCAACTGGCTGGGATGGACTCGCCAGGGAACTGCCAGATGTTCGCGAACGGCGATCTGCCAGGCGAGGTCGGCAGCGGTCCCGGACACGTCGTAAACCTGTTCCAATGTTCCAGGCAACCAGTTGACGCTGTTGACAGACGCAACCGTCAGGCTGGTCACGTCACCGTCTCGTTTGGAGAGTGAAACTCCGGGAACGAACGATTTTTGCCCCATGAAAGTTCTCAGGGCCGCCAGTGGCGTTCCCGTAAAGGCTCCCATCGGGAACAGCTTTTCACGCAACACGAACTCGCACCAGACTGTGCCATCAACGCTGATCCGAACCAGGATTGAGAACTGGGTGGCCGCGGCATTGACTTCCTGCAGAGTCGCTTCCGCAACGATGTTCCCAATGACAGGGACCGGTCCGAAAAATTCAATTCGCTCCAACTGGACCGGAAAGCCCGCGAGTCCCGGCTTTGTCGATTCACACCAGCGTGACCAGTTGGCGTGCGGGATACCGTGCAAGGCGGCATCAAGCAGGCCCGGATGGATTGCTCCTGCGGGAATCGTACACGCGTCGATCACGATCTCGGACACGGAACGTCGACTTCCCGACCAGATCCGTCGGGCCAACTGAAACGCGGGGCCGTGAAACAAACTGGCGTCAGCGTATGAGTCCGACAGCAACTCCAGCCCATCCGTAGAGGGCATCAGCGGAGCACCTTGAGAGTAGTGATCAGCCAGAGTCACAATTCCCATCGCAACCGACTTTTCGGAACCATCCACCGCCGAGACTGCTCGCATGTTGACCTGGACCTGGCAACTGCCGGAATCAGGGCGACCCGCGACGATCTGCGATTCAAACTTCAGTGTCGCTGGTGAGGCACATGTCAGCCAGTTTTCCAGATTCAACTGTCGAATGCCGACGACCTTGCCCGCTGGCCAGACTCGTTGAGCCGCTTGAGCGATCTCATTGGCGATTCCCATTAATGGCATCGTCGGGACAGCATGCGTCGGGCAATGGTCTTTCCACCACGGTTCGCTGGTGATGTCCAGCGTCCGTTCAAACGTCTGCAGAGCGGAGGGTTTACTTCTGGCGGACGCCTTGCCTTCTGTGATCCGCACGGCAAACCGTGGCAATCGATAGATCGCCAGTCCGTCGGCCCACAGAGTTCCTTCGGCGATGACAGTGACCCCGTCGGCGTCTCGCTTCAGCTCAATAATGTCGACACATTGGTGAACTCGCTGAGCCGTTGGCACGACCTGCCCACGGTAGGTCCAGACCATTTCTTCGTTGGGAGCAACAGGCTGAAAGTGCGGATTCTGGAATTCATCGCCAACCGATCGTTGCAGCCACTCCTGCAGCAGATTGAGCAGTGCCTGCACTCCCAGAGAGCCAGGCTGGACCGGGTCCTGATAAAAGTGAGCCTTGAAGTACCAGGCTTTGGGATCAACGATCTGAACCGCACAGATGTGGCCAGCCTGATGTCGTCCAGCAGTTTTCGAATACTCCAGGACCTGATCCGTCATCTCCAGCATCGGAACCTTGACGACACTGACAGAATCGGGCACCGGTGTGGCGGCCTTCAGAACGGCCATTCGCGTCCGCTCATCCTCCTGTACCGTCACTCCGACCTGCTGCGCCAGTGCCGCTGTCGTGAAGAAGCCGAACGAGGTTTCGCATTTCGCGATCGGCTTTGTCCCTGCGGTGCAGGTCATTTCAAAGAACATGATCGTCGTTTCACCGACGGTTGACGCACGAATCAAGCGGACCTTGGTTCTCAGCGTTCCTGTGTCAGGAGTGATGTCGCCGTAGACCGTGCATTTTCCGTCGAGGTTTCGGAAGTAGAGTTCCTGTTTGGCTCTCAGAACGACTCCTGACATCATGGCCAGCCAGCCACAGGGTTGCAGCAGAGCTTCCATCAGCACGGAAAGAGGCATCGTCGGTTGAGCCGTCTGATCAAAGTACCAGACCTCCCGTGGAACATCGTATTCCACTTCGACTTCAGCCCCTGGCTTGACGTTGCCCGGATCTGCGTCAATCCGTGTCGCTCGACTGATAAAATGGTAGGGGGGACTGGGGAGCCGTGGGGTGCGACGATAGGTATCGAACGGAATGTAATCGGGGCCAAAGGCGACTGAGGGGCGACCCCAGGCGCAATTCAGGAATGCTTCGTAGTCGCCCCGGACACCGCCGCGCGAAACGGCGGTCGCGTCGGCAGCAGCATCAATGACGACAGGGTTACTGGTAATGGGCCAGCTGGGGACCAGTCGCAGTCCCATCCTTTTGGCGTAAAACGCCTTCATGCCATCGACGGTACAGAGCAGATCTGCAAACACGAGCGGATCGGGACCCGAATGAACCTCCTCGATGAACAGCTCGATCACCAGGCTCCTGGACTTTGGCGTCACCTGGCCGCGGCACTGCATACTGACTGCAGAGTCGGGGACCGGTTCAAACTTCCAGCCATCGCGAGGCAGAGTCAGCCCCAGTCCGGTCAGGTAGAACGACATGGCCTGCAGGCAGGCTTCCAGCATCAGCGTCCCTGGCATGCAAGGATCATTCAGGAAGTGCCCGGTAAAATACCAGTCATCGGGACGAATCGTCCGCTCGGCTTTCAGATAGCCTCGCTTCCACGGACCGCCAGTGGGATCGAAGGAGTGGATCACATCAATAAAGTTGAGATCCGGGCCACCGATCAGCGGAGTTCGATTGTGAGTATCCGCTCGTTCGAAACCACGGCCGAAGCACCCGTGGATGTCTCCTTCGTAGAAGTCTTTCAGTTGAGCAGGGGCGAATTGTGAGTACTCACAGATCACGGCCGGAGCATCCACTCGTGAGTCGATCAATTCGCGAACTTCAGGACTCCAGAGGACCCCGTCTGAGTTATCGAGTTCTTCGTTGGAGAAGAACCCCGCCTGGCCATGGCGAACCTTCAGACGCAGTTCTCCGTTTACATGACAGTCATAGTGGAAGAAGAACAGGCGGATGTCCCCTTGCCGTGCATGTCCGTCGATCGAGATTTCGTAGCACATTGTTTCGCCGGGCTTGGGAAGGCTGCCGTAAAACGTAGCCTCGCATCCGAGCAGGCGATAGACGCGTTGATCGCGATTCAGGAAATCGGCACCCATCCACGAAATCAGCAGCAGGTCCGCTTGGCCTGATTCAATCATCAGACCTGCGGGCATCGTTCCCTGGTGAAGATACCACGAATCCCAGGTGACATCGGTTTCTGTCCAGATCGTGCCGATTCCAGACTTGCCGGGCTCGGCATCGATTCCAGTGACGCGATCTGCCAGCAGCAGAGGCGGCATCGGCATTCGCACTTGTCGCGTGTAGCCATCCTGTTGTTCAAACAGAGGGCCGAAAACTTCCGAAATCTTGCCTCCCGCGAGAACTTTCAATTGTTCACGCGAAAAGCTTGGTCCGCGTGGAGTCCGGCGCGTGACGGCAGGCTTGGTCGATTCCGGTGGTCGACTGGCGGCAGGCATAGCGGTCGGAACTGGCGGCGGGGGAGTCTTAATCGCAGGAGGCACGACTGCAACCATCGCAACAGCAGGGCTGTTCACCGGGGCTGGCGGTGCCACATTTGCTGGAGGAGGTGCTAAAGCGGGGATGGCTGGAGCGGGAACTGCCGGGGCAGGTGGAGCGGGGGGAACAACATCCCGGATATGGATGGTCCGAGTTGCCGGGGGAAGGACTCGCGGCGCCGTCCCCTGGCTCTGAGCCTGGATGCCTCGCATCACATTGACGCGACCTGCGAGGAACATCTGATGGCTGCGTGTCAGTTCTTCGAGGTACTGAGCATGCAATGAAACGACGTTGGACTGGCCTGACATAGGTATCGATTCACGCGAATGAGGAACAGGTTGAGGTAATGATGGTGCAGGTTGAACCGGATGTTCGATTACAGGTGGTGCGACAGTAGTCGGAACGGCAACTGGCGGCGGAACTACCGAGGCTGTTGTCGCCGCACGTGCCGGAACAGGTTCCATTTTCGGCGTAGGTTTGGGAAAAACCGGGGCCATCGAACCAGGAAGTGGTGGGAAGTCCAACCGTGGTGGATGAGCCGGGAAAACGAGTCGTTGTTCTGAAGAATCTTCTTTTGTCGAAGCTTGAAACTTTGAGTCACCACGTATCAATTCGACATGCATAGCGGGGACGCCTGGCGGATTGAAGTTGATTGAGGCCAGACTTCCTGAGCCGGATTGCAGCATCGCGCATTCGACCGCGATTTCCAGCAGTCCGGCCGCAGCACCACAATCACCGAACCGTGCGGTCACTTTGTCGCTCGTGACCTGTCGGGATTCGGCGATGTCCCCGGTTTCCTGAAGTCGAATCAGGGCCAGGATCGGATCACCTGACTGTTCCGCATCTTTGCGCCGCTTGATGATAAATGCGATGGCTGCATCGCCGGGCAATGACGGCGCCGCCGAGTGCGACTGCTGGAGTCGAAACTCGTGGATCGGCTCACTGCACAGGTCGACAGCACCGACAACGGCCGCGTCGAACTCGTGACTCGCGAGACCTCGCATGGCGATTTGAAGCGACCTGATGCCGGAAAGTTTTCCGGCGGAGACTGTGAAGCCTGGTCCCTGCAAGTCATGCTTCACATTGATGCGGTGAGCGGGGATGTTCGGCATGGTCCCGGTCACACCCGCGGGTTCCAGCTTGGAGACGAGAACGGCGCTGAGTCCCTTCAACCAGGCCTCATTAATTTGCAGCATCCGCTCGGGATCCTCAGAGGCCAACTCTGGAAACCGCCAGCGCAGTCCATAACGCGAGATTTCCGGTTCAACATCGGTGCCTATAAATACGGAAGTTCGATGTGAAAGTGCGGCGACCCCGCTGATTGCGTCTTGTACTGCGGCCAGAATACCGACCTGTTGAGGCATGGAGATTGACAGATCGCGTGGCGGAAAACCGAGGTCGCGGACAGCGAGCTTAAAGTCGGTGACTGTACGATCTTGGTCTGTTGCCGGCTGACGCTGAATCTGGACAAACTCGTTCCATGAACGACTCGCCCCCGTCAGCGTGCTGGCTCCAACGATTGCGAATTCGG
>CAZSTW010000030.1:34126-34761 GCA_964609845.1 uncultured Planctomycetaceae bacterium
TCGGTCGCTGCAATCTCGATTCTGGGGGATGCCGACGAGACAGCCGCTGGTTTTCCTGTCCACTCTTCGACGATCATGTGCGCGTTCGCACCACCAAATCCAAACGCACTCAAGCCCGCTCGTCGCATACCCGGCGTGGTCCAGGGTTCAACGCGGTCACAGACCTGCATCGCCGAAGATTGCGAGTCTGGACGCCAGTTTTGACCGGGAACGGTAGGGACAAACGACTGATGACGGAGCATCCCCAGCTGCGAGAAAAATCGGTGGGGGAGTTTGCGCCCGCGGTGCAGATTGATTATTTTGACGGCAACAGCCAGTGGGCGAAGGCCGAAAATCTGGAACAGCTGTTGCCCCGCCCGTTCCTGAACAGCCGCCGCGCCGCCTTTCGCCTGGCGCAAAACAGCCCCAACCTGCGCCAATTGTTAAAGGCTGAGCAGGTGTTGGGTCTGGTGCATCAGCCAATAGCCGCCATGCCCGTGGTTGCCGACATCAAAAAGGCGGTGGCGTTGCTGGCCGCCCAGGCGGAACGATCGGCGCTGGCGGATCGTGCCATCCTAACCGGCCTGGTTACCCAGGCGGGGGAGCTGTACAGCGGTGTCCGCCTGCACCCTGGTGGCCCCTATGCGGCCAGTTCG
>CAZSTW010000030.1:34771-54187 GCA_964609845.1 uncultured Planctomycetaceae bacterium
TGACGGAACATCCCCAGCACTTTCAGCAAACCTGCAGCACCCGCCGCAGTGATCGCGTGCCCGATATTCCCCTTGTGTGAACCAATGCGCAGCCGACCTGCTCCAGCGAAGACCTCGTTCAGTGCGGCAAGTTCGACGCCATCGCCAACCGAAGTTCCGGTCGCATGACATTCGACGACTTGCACGTCCGACGGCTTCAATTCGGCACTTTCAAACGCCATTCGAATTGCTTGAGCCTGTCCCGACTGCGCAGGAGACAAGAATCCCCCGGCACGTCCGTCGTTCGAAACACCGACTCCACGAATCACGCCTAGAATTTTGTCGCCGTCGCGGATCGCGTCGCTTATTCGCTTCAGCGCGACAATTGCTGCACCATGTGCAGGTATCAAGCCGTCGGCTTGAAGACTGAAGGGACGGCTGAAACCGGTCGGACTGAGTGCCTTGAGCGTCGAGAAGCCGATGTGCAGAAACAGGTCGTCCGAGTTATTGGTTCCACCTGCCAGAACCAGGTCGGCACGGTCGTCGTGCAGGGCCTGACAGGCGAGGTGTATTGCGTAGAGCGACGATGCACAGGCGGCATCGATCGCATAGGAGGCTCCTTGAAATCCAAGCCCGCGGCCGACGAGTTCCGCGAGGTTACCACAAAATGCCTGACCGACTCCGCGAAATCCTTTCGTGGAAAATCCGTTGTTTCTCAGCCAGATTGATTCGCAGAGACGACTCTGCAGAGCGGTTGGATACCCCAGGTTTCCCACAATCAACGCTTGCCGGCTGGCGGCAATTCCCGTGCGAGAACAGTCCGTCAATGCTTGCCGCGATGACTCCAGCAGCCATTGCACATTGGAATCGAGAGCAAGAACGTCCTGTTCCGCAATCTGAAATCCACTGGGGTCAAATTTCTCGGCAAACCCACTGACATAGCCGCCGTGATCGGTGACAGCCCGATTCACGAGATCCTGACCGGGCTGAGCAACGATGCGACGGTGGTCCAGGCTCCATGAACCCGGATCGGCAGATCGAATGGCCGTACGACCGTGCCAGAGCATTTCCCAGTACTCGTCCACAGAAAGGGCACCGGGAAGGACACACCCCTGCCCGACGATTGCTATGGGACTGAACGGCATCGGCAATTTCCCTGCGGCCTGCGAATCTTTCGGATGATGAATTGTTAGCGTTACAGCGGATCCATCAACAGTGTCATGTTGACGTCAATCAGATCAACGATCGGCTCACCGTCTGGCGATGTCAGGTGAATATCGAACGTGTGCTGATACGGGCCCACTGCCTTTGTCATCACATCACAGTGAACCCACGCCGAATGGTCATCAGGATGATGGAATTTGACTGATTTGATTGCCGAGGGGAGTGATTGTCGACCTGTCCGGTGAATGCCCCAAAGCAAGGCGACTTGCAGGCCACCATCCAGGGCTGCGGGGTCAGTGGTCCAGGGGCCACCTTCCCATTCCTTCAATTGAACGCCGTTCAGCGTCGCGCTGGCGCTGTTCTCGCCAATCGAATCGAGTGACCGCAGGACGTGAAAATCAGGACCGTGGAACAATTGATCATAGGCTTGTTCGATCGTCCATGGCCAACTGTCACCGTTGCCACGTTGGAACACTGCGGGATTCGTTATCGAAGCCGGGGCAGAATCGAGTTCCGCCTGGCATCGGTAATGAACGACTTCATCAGGACCACGCAGTTCCAGTTGCAGGGTCAACGTGCCATTCTGGTGGACATTCGTAAAGTCGACGTGCAACAGTCGCCCTGTCTTCTCGTCACTCAGCGACACTCCACGCAGAACCCTCAGATCATTCAGGCTGAGCAGCGTCAGGTGTGGATACCGTTGTCGCAGGGCTCGAGCGAACCATTCGACGACCAGCACCAGTGGCAGGACCGGCTCATTCTTGACCTTGTGGCTCTCCATAAACGGGAACCGCTTCACAGCGAGTTCCACTGAGATGCGATCAAGACACGCTGGGATTGGGGCGAGCAGACGTTCGTCAACCTTCTTTTCGGCAGTGACGACGACTTCAACTGGCGGAGTCTGCGGTTGCAGCATCAAGTCCGCAAAAATCTCGGCACCCGCACCGATAGGAATCAGCGAGACCCCCTGCTTTTCGAAGTGCCCCTTCAAGGACTCGTCGACCATGCCGCCGTTCCAGGCACCCCAGTTGATTGACAGTACGCGGCAGGCACCGCCACGGCGCTGCGATTCGTAATGCCCGATCTTGTTGAGAACTTCGTTGGCAGCCGCATAGTCCGATTGACCTGCGTTCCCGATCCGTGCAGTGATGGACGAGAAGAGGGCGATCCATTCCAGCGGGTCCGATGCCGTAGCATCGAGCAGGGCCTGCAGCCCATCAACCTTGGTCTGGAAGACTTCCTGAAACTGGAAAGCCTGCTTGTCGACGATACGCTTGTCAGCCAGGACGCCCGCGCCGTGGATCAGGCCACGAATTGGTCCCCAGGCTCGACGGACTTCTTCCAGGGATGATTGCAGTTGCTTTTCGTCGCGAACGTCAACAGGAAGATAACGAACTTCGGAACCCGCTGCCTTCAACTGGTCGATGGTGTTCTGGACTTCACGCTGTGCCAGGATTCGACGGACGCGCGACTGAATCTGCGCCAGATCAATCGCACCACCCCGACTCTTGGCATCGGCTACGAGTGCTTTCTTCAAGGCGGGCTCGTTGGCATGCGCCGCGAATTGCGTAAGGTCTTCGCTCAGTGGTGTCCGGCCGAGCAACACGACTCGCGGTTGAATTCGCCGGGCAAGCGCAATCAATGTTGCTGCGGTCACCCCGCGAGCACCACCTGAGACGACAAACGTTGGACGACTTGATTTGCCTGGAAGATTCATGGAGCCGGCGGGAACGTCCCAATCTCGGCAACAGAGCGTCGAACGTGTTCCCTCAGCAGGAATTGCGACTTCCAGTTCTGTTCCGCCCAGCAGCAATTCCTCAGCGATCACCGTCGCAGCCGCTTGTGGAGTCCGTCCCTGTCGTTGCAGATCGATGGCCTTAATGGAAGCGTCTGGCCATTCTCGCAGAGCTGTCTTCGCAATCCCCGCGAGGCCGGCATTCAGAGCCTTACCCATGGAGGATTTCGACTGCCCGAATCGACCGGACGTATCTTGAACGGTGACGAATACGACCGGATCATCTGGCACGGCCCGGCGCAACTGCTGAGCAGCTTCACAGACTTCCCATGTTCGAGTTGCAGCTGATGCCGCATCGGTGCATTCGGTCATTCCACCGAGATGGACGACACCGTGCACGTTCTGCGGCAAGACTTCTGTCGCCCGGGCGTGAATCCCATGAGCGGCCAGAAGCTTTTGAAGTTCCCCGGCGGTCTCACGCGTGAAAGAATCGGCGTGGCTGCCTGTCACGATGGCAACGACAGCCTCGGGAACTAATCCGGGCAGTGCAAAGCCCGCACTTGCCGATTCAATCAGTTCGACCGACCGGCACTTGAGAGTGATGCCCGGTGCGAGGTCGTTTTTTTTTAAGTCAGAGCCGTTTGAACGGTGCTCTGATGACCCATTTGAGGCAGCATCCGGAGGAGCCGAAGCAGCTTCAGGTGCCGCCGCTGCAGGTGACAGATAGGCATCGACACGACCGAGAAGTTCACCCAGAGTGCGCTGGCTGTTGAATTCCATCGCATCTACGCTGGAAAGCTCTGGAAAACGATCGATCAGGGAACTCAGGATTTCGACTCGCTTGATCGAGTCAATTCCCAGGCCCGATTCGATGTCCATATCCAGATCCAGCAAGTCCTGTGGATAACCCGTCTTGTCAGCCACAATCTCAAGCAACATGGCGCGGTGATCGACTGCAGCCTTGGCAGGTGCAGATGCCTGAGCGGTGACCGGGGCACTTGTCGTTGTTGCTGGTGCTGACGCTGTGGAGGCAGACTTGGGGCGGAACTGATCGACTTTGGCGAGCAGTTCACGAAGCGTGCGCTGGCTGTTGAATTCCATCGCGTCGACCGAGGACAGTTCGGGGAAACGATCGATCAGCGAACTGAGAATTTCGACACGCTTGATCGAGTCAATTCCCAGGCCAGATTCGATGTCCATGTCGAGATCGATCAGATCCTGGGGATACCCGGTCTTGTCGGCCACAACTCCCATCAAGATTTGCTGAAGATCGACGGCGGCAGCAGCAGGTGCCGTAGAAACAGTGGCGGGTGCTGGCGGAATCGATGCGGATGCGATTGCACCGCTCTTCGCCTGGACGGCCGTTTCGACTGCGGCCATCACATCGCCCAGCGTGCGATAGGTTGCGAAGTCGGTCAGGTCCATTCCTTCCAGTTGTGGAAGTCGCTCGACGAGGGCACTGAGGATTTCGACGCGTTTGATCGAATCGATTCCTAAACCAGCTTCAATCTCCAGCGCCGGATCGAGAACTTCGGTCGAATAACCGGTCTTGTCTGCAACAACATCAAGAACAAGCAACCGGATGGCAGCCAGATCGACGCCCGTAGCGACTGGTTTGGCGGGTGTCGCAGGCTGGACAGCGGCGACAACGACTGGCACTGGGGGTTGTGCCACATGTGCCGGAGTCGGGGCCGAAATCTGTGCTTCGACAATCGGTTGCGCGACAACATCATGAATCGGCTGCGCGACAGGTGCCACCGACACACCGATCCGCGAGGCCGGAGCAACAGGCTGCGTAAACATCGGCGTCACATTGCTGACCGTTGTTCGCTGACCGCTGATTGCGCCTCCCTGACCGATCGAAGCCTGCAGAAACGCACGGTGAGTTTCGGACATCGCCTGCAGGTACATCTGGTGTGCCTGTGCGGTCTGCAACTGGATCTCACGAAACGCAGACAACCAGGGATCGTTTGTCGGATCTTGCATGAGTGTATTTTCCGGTCTGTCGACACCGTGATCGAAGTCCACTTCGAAGTCGGCATCAAAGGACTCAACATTGACGATGTAGGGGTCTCTCAAAATCAGATTGTGATCGAAATCGCCGACGTGCTCAGCAGATTCTTCGACCATTTCTGCCGCAATCGTCTGGACGGCAGGCCGTTCGACGAACTCGACCGGTGCCACGACCGGTGGAACAGGAGGCGACACCGCAGCAGCCACGACGCGGTCCACCGCTTTCACGCCGGATGTCGTGGTCCGATTGGACGGATACGGTTTACCGGGGTTCGCACCACAGATCTGGATTGTCCGCCGTTCATCAACGACTTCGGCAACAGCTGATGAAACGGGGATGGCTCGCTCGGCGTAGCTCCAGTCGATTGACGCCCCCTGAACAGCGAGCTGTCCCAAGGCCTGCCACAGCGCGGTGACTCCACGCACATTCTGACGGTCGATCGAAACGGACAGCACGTCAGGCTGCGAAAGCGTCCCGTTAACCAGACCTGTCAGTATTGCCGAGGGGCCGACTTCGACGAAAGTCCGCACGCCATCGTCATAGAGAGCTTGAATCATGGCACAGAAGTGAACTTCGCTCACCAGTTGCTGAGCCTGTCCCGTAGCCAGACCGTCTGCTTTGCCTGACCAGAGCCCACCCGTGGCATTCCAGCCAACAGTACATTGCGGTGCTTCCATCGGTATCGCGCTGATTTCTCGCGTGAAACTCGGGACAGCTGACTGCATCCAGGGAGAATGGCAAGCCGCATCGACGTTTAGACGTTGGGAGGCCCACTGGCGCCGGGCAAATTCTGCCTCCAGTTCTGATAGTGCGTTTGTTTCACCCGAAACAACCATCTGGTTGGGACCATTTCGATTTGCCAGGACAATCCGGCCTGCATACGACTTCAAAACGGGAGCCAATTCGTCGGCCGAGACGCGAACTGCCGTCATCCCAGTCCCTGCCGATGACGCTTCTGACATCAGTCGGCCGCGATGACGTGCGAGTGGAATCAGCGCTGGCTCGCTCAGCGATCCAGCCGCACACAGCGCCGACAGTTCGCCAAAGCTGTGACCTGCAACGGCATCTCTCTGCAGCCCGAAGGATTGCAGGACACGCATTGCTGCGAGACTGCAGGCCGCAATCGCTGGCTGCGCAATCTCCATCTGACGTAGTGTGTTTGCCTGCTGGACGCGGACTTCGTCCGTCAGTGCGGGGGCAGGGAAGACATACTTGTGCAACGGTGCATTTTCAAAGCCTGGCAACGACGCCGCCCGGTCCCAGACATCGCGTGCAACATCAAATGTCAGGGCCAGATCGCGCCCCATGCCGACATATTGACTTCCCTGGCCAGGGAATAACCAGGCAATTTTGCCCGGAGTGCAATTGGCATCGTAGTAGATCCCTTCATTCAGCCACAGCCGCTTGGCGGGATTCGTGGCGAGATGACGCTCGACGGTGCCAAGTCGCTGAGCCAGTTGCGGCAGCGTTTCCGCAACCATGGCGACGCGATGAGGCTGCGTTGACTGGAATTCACGACGTGTTCGCTGTGCCAGTCGCGTCAGCCCATCGCTGGGAATCTTGGTCCCCTGGCATTCCTGAACAAGTGTTGCCAGTCGGGATTGAAGTTCGGCCGCAGTCGAGGCACTGACCAGGATCAATTCGCTGGGAACGTACACCGCCTTTTCGGGATGAACGCCGGGACCGGTATATTCCTCGAGAGCGACGTGGAAATTGCTGCCCCCAAATCCAAATGAACTGACCGAAGCACGGCGCGGATGGTCCGAGCCACGAACCCACGGACGCGCTTCGGTATTCAGATAGAATGGGCTGGATTCGATTTCAAACTGGGGGTTGGCTCGCTGCACCTTGATTGTTGGTGGCAGCACTTTGTGATGGAGCGCCAGGATCGCCTTGGCAAGCCCCGCGACACCTGCTGCAGCCTTGGTGTGACCAATCTGTGACTTGATCGAACCAAGTGCACACCACGGTTCGGGGGAATTCGCCTGTTCGCCGAAGACGGTCCGAAGCCCCTGGAATTCCGCAAGGTCCCCTGCTTTGGTTGCGGTTCCATGTGCTTCAACCAGTTCCACGGTTGTGGAATCGTAGCCCGCACCCATGTAGGCTCGACGCAAGGCCTTGGCCTGACCTGCGGACCGCGGAGCATAGACACTTTTCGAGCGTCCGTCCGACGATGTCCCCAGCGATTTGATCACCGCGTAAATGTGGTCTCCATCACGTTCGGCATCGGACAGTCGTCGAAGTGCCAGCAATGCCAGACCCTCACCCATCAGGGTTCCATCCGCCTGATCGGAAAATGGACGGCAGTCACCCGATTGAGAGAGAGCAGGTGTCTTGCTGAAACAGAGATACATCAAGGGATCGTTAAGAGTATCGACACCACCCGTGATCACCATGTCAGACTGACCGAGCCGAAGCTCATTGATCGCCATCGACAATGCACCCAGGGAACTGGCGCAAGCGGCATCCACGATGCAATTGGTTCCGCCCAGATCGAAGCGGTTTGCGATTCGACCAGCGACGACGTTTCCGAGCAGACCAGGGAAGGTACTTTCCTGCCAGGGAACAAATTGGGCAGCAATTCGGTCGGCGATCCGTTTGACCTCTTCGTCGGGCAGACCGCTGTCGCGCAGCCCCTGTTCCCACTGTGGTCGCGCCATCCGGCCCGACATGTGGGCGGTCAGTTCGGTTGCACCGGTAACACCGATGATGACACTCATCCGCTCGCGATCGATCCGGCTGAGCGCTTCGGGAGCAATGTTCTGGAACAGTTTGTCTGCCAGGACCAGTCCCAGGAGCTGCGACGTATCAGTGGCGGGAACGTTGCTGGGGGGAAGTCCAAATTTAAGGGCGTCGAAGCCAACGGAGTCGAGGAATGAACCGCGGTTGCAATAGACTTTGTCTGGAGCATGCGGATCGGGATCGTAGTAGTCGCTACTCAACCAGTGCGATGGCGGCACGTCTGTAATCAAATCGCGCCCGGCGACGATGTTGCGCCAGAATGAAGCCACGTCCGGAGAGCCTGCGAACAGAGCGCTGATGCCAGTCACGGCAATCGGCTCTGGATTCATAGTGGATTCCTACTGCTGCTTAGAAGTACTCGACAGATGGTGAGGCCAGCGTGAGTATTCCACGCAGGTTCTCTGAGACCAAGAGTCAAAAACCGCTTCTAAAATTGGATGCTCGATGCCATGGCATCCAGCGTGACATTTATGCATTACCGGCAGGCTGATCGGCAGTCTCCACGCCACCGATCAAGAAACAGAACGCCACTCACCCCGGATTAGCGAAAAGCCGATCCGCGTGATTCAGGAGTACTCCGTAACTTGGGAAGATCGTACCGACTCTGACAGCACACCGAAAGCCAACGTGGTGAACGATTTTCTTTCCCGAGTCACCAGAGGATCTAGAATGGCTGATTTGGCAGGCTGTCGAGCCATGCCTTTCGGACAGGGATCAGCTTCTGCAGAACATCGACCAGAACTTCAGCCGGAGATCGCATCGCATCAATCTGCGAGATCTTTTCCGCAGGGTAGGCACTGATCACCGGCTCTGATTCTCGTTGATAGACGTCAAATCGAGATCGAATGACCTCTTCATTAGCGTCGTCGGCACGGTTATCCCGAATCGCTCGGCGTTTGATTCGGTCGATCATCTTATCCATGTCTGCACAAACGAGATAAATGATGTGCAGCACATTGATTGTGTCTTTGAGCATTTCCACCTGATGCGGATTTCGCGGGATTCCGTCAAGAACCAGCAGTTCGTCTGGCGGGCGATAACGGGAGATTGCAATATGCCCCAGCAGAGATTTCTTCCAGATCTTAACGGTCAATTCGTCCGGGACCAGTTGGCCTCGCGAACTGAATTCGTAAATCTCACGCCCTTCGGGTGAGTTGATGTTCAATGAACGAAAGACGTCGCCGCACGACAAATGGTAGAAACCGGGGATCTGGCCGAGAATCATCCCCTGCGTCCCCTTTCCCACACCTGGAGCACCAAACAACAGAATGGTGGGAAAACGCTCATCAAACATGACCAGATACTCCGCACTCCCAAGTCGACTTTGAACATTCGCCCGCAATCAGGCAATTTCGAATCCTATCGGGTTCGTCAGATTGGGGAAAGAGTCACGTCCTGTGACTTTTCATTCAAAACTGCCGACATTTCCCTTACTTCAACCCGGATTACAATGTTCGTCATCAGAATGCTCTAAAAACGTCTCGGGAAATGCAGTTCATGGATTACCTGGAACGAATCGGAAATGAATGGTCTGAGCGATCCAGCGAACTGGCGCAGTGGACATTCACCCATCTGGTCAATCGCACTGATGTCTGGGGACGATATCATCGCCGCAAGGGTGACGAAACGACAGTGGCAGTCACCGCCCCGTTTCGGGATGAGCGGGGAAAATCGTTTCTGGATGTGGATTCGCTCAGAAAACACTTCCGCCGCCGCCAACCTTCGGGACAACTTGG
The DNA here is from genome assembly GCA_964609845.1 of uncultured Planctomycetaceae bacterium. Taxonomy (GTDB): domain Bacteria; phylum Planctomycetota; class Planctomycetia; order Planctomycetales; family Planctomycetaceae; genus Schlesneria. Next base: position 44,142 of record CAZSTW010000030.1, read on the forward strand.
CCTGCACAGCGCCAGCAGCGATCTGACTTCACGCTGGCTGGCGATAGATATCGACCTGCACGACGACGAAAGCACCGCCACACGAGAAGGAAACCTGTTCGCAGCCAGGCGCTGGCGACAGCGATTGGCTGATCTGGAACTCGATCCAATCCTGATGGATTCCAATGGATCTGGCGGTTTTCACATTCTGGTCATTTTTTCTGAGCCGATGAGTACCGCCAGTGTGCATGATTTCGGGGCCCGATTTGTTGCTGACTTCGCCAGCCATGGCCTGGATCAGACGCCGGAGATTTTCCCGGATAAGCCAAGCTGGGATCGTTATGGCGACTGGTTGCGCCTACCCGGTCACCATCATTCGCGTCCGCATTTCACTCGCGTCTGGAATGACGAACCATTTGCAGACCACCAATGGCTCGATGGTCACGATGCAATCGACAGAATTCTCGCGACACGTGCTACTTCCGTCGATCGACTGGCGCAGATCGGCATCACCCGGACTCAACGGACAATCTGCCTCGATTTCGACGGTGTATTGCATTCCTACCGCTCAGGCTGGTGCGGCGCAGAGGTGATTCCCGATCCGCCGATTCATGGAACCCGGGAAGCCATTGCCCGATTGCGACGTCTTTATCGCGTCGTTATTCACTCGGCACGCTGCCACTCGGAGGCAGGACGACTTGCAGTGGACGCCTGGCTGAAAAAGCACGGGATTGAGGTGGATGAGATTTGCGAACACAAACCCCCTGCGATTGCCTATGTTGACGACCGGGCAATTCGATTTCGCGGTGAGTGGGAAAGTGTTCTGACCGAGATTCAAGAATTCCGTAAATGATGAAATCATTGGTCTTGGAAGAAGAAGGTCAATAAGGGAGGACGAGGCGCCGAGGCTCCCGCCGAGCCGTGACTGACTATTGGCGTCCTAATCCAATTGCGGTTCAGCAGGGGCCTCCCGACACCTGAAATCATGTGAACCGATTTCACACTCGTTGCGTTGATACTGAAAACGGATGCGATTTGAGGCGAAATACTCCAATTCGGTTGGCAGGTGGCTATAATCAATTGACGGGTTGCAATCGAAATTGGCTCCATTCAGCAATGCCCCGGGCATGAATCTTTCAACGGATCTACTTTCTTAAGTGGAAATCGACGCATGATGGCCTTTGCCAATGCAGTATTGGGGACGATGAGTTCAAGCCTGACCCCCAGGTTTCTCCACATACGATTTGTCGCGGCGATGCTGGTGTTTCAGGCTGTCGCGCTGGTCTGTCATGCAGACGACCAGGACGACGAAGCCAGGAAAACTCCGATCGGCCAGTTTGTGACGATCGGTGCTACCGTCGACGACATTGTCTATGCGAAAGTCTCCAGCACCGCCATTAAGTTACAGGGCTTGGCCGTTCAGGAAGGACGCCCTGCGTTTCTCGTCTTGCAGGTCGACCCCGGAACGAGCCAATTTCACCAAGTTCAAGGGCTGGCAAAATTTCTGACGTCCGCGCAAATCAAGAACGTCACCACCGTTGCCTGGGTTCCTGAAACCGTTACTGGTGCCAATGTGCTGGTGGCCCTTGCCTGCCGCCAGATCGTGATGCATCCAGATGCCGAACTCGGAGACATTGGACGCGGTAAACCCCTGGATCCCGACGACCGGCAAGGTGTCCTGGCCATTGCCCAGAAACGCCATAACCCCAAGGTGAACGCTGCCATCGTTCGCGCGATGATGGACCCCAGCGAGCAGTTGTGGCGAATGCGCGTACGTTCGACGAATGGCGGGAAAGAAGAACTCGACACGCGAGTTGTGACCAAAGACGAACTGGAAGTGCTGGCGAAAACGAACGTCGAATTCCAGAGTGACGTCGTCAAAGAGGCTGGTTTGCCTGGCCTGTTTCGTGGAGCAACGGCTCGAGAGCTGGATATTCTCGTCGTGCAAACGGCCAATTCGAAAAGCGCCGTGGGTGACCTGTATGCCTTGCCACGCGAAGCTCAGCGAGAACAGTCTGGTGAGAAGGAAGTTCGCAAAGTCCGATTGATCAGGGTCGATGGAATCATCGATCCCGTTCAGGAAACGTTTCTTGAACGCCAAATCCAGCGTGCAGTCTCGTCCGGTGCACAGGTGATTGTCTTTGAGATCGACTCGCCCGGCGGCTACCTCCATTCGAGCGAAAATCTGGCCGAAGCAATCATGCGACTGGAAGAGCAGAAGATCCGCACAATTGCTTACGTACCGCGCGAAGCGTTCAGCGGTGCGGCGATTATCGCATTGGGTTGCGATGAGATTATTCTGCACCCGGATGCCCGTTTCGGCGATGCCGGGCCGCTGGAAATGCGAGAAGGGCAGCGATTTGAGCGTGCCCCGGAAAAGATCCTTAGCCCGTTGCGGATCAAGCTGGGGGAAATTGCCCGAAAAAAACATCGGCCGGAAGCGCTTTGCATGGCGATGGCGGATCGCAACCTGAAGGTCTTTCAGGTGACTCATCGTGACAATGGTCGCATCTGGTACATGACAGAGCACGAAGTTACGAACTCGGCCGGGGAGTGGATCATCGGACCTCAAGTTCCCGAGACCATGAGCGGCGAAAATCTTTTTACGGTGAATGGGGCACGGGCTCACGAAGTCAAACTGGCGGAAGCGCCCGTCCAGGATCTGACCGAACTGAAAGGTCGGATTGGCTTGCCTGCATCAGCAGAACTGCGACCGATCGAAAAGACCTGGGTTGATCACCTGATCTTCAACCTGAACTCACCGCGGTTTACGGTCATGCTGCTGGTCGTGGCGATGGTGCTGATCTATATCGAATTGCAGTTGATGACCGGCATCCTGGGGATCTTGTCAGTCCTTTGTTTCTCGCTGTTTTTCTGGAGTCGTTTTCTCGGGGGGACTGCGGGCTGGCTGGAAATCGTCCTGTTCATTCTGGGGCTGTCGTTTCTCGGCCTGGAAATATTCGTCATTCCTGGTTTCGGTGTGTTTGGAATTTCGGGGATTGTCCTGATCCTGGCCTCACTGGTCATGGCTGGCCATACCTGGTCCTATGACTTCGTTTCCAACGCGGAAGGCCTCGCAACGCAGACGGGCTGGGTGCTTCTTTCATTCGGTTGTGTGGGAATCTTCGGTGTCTGCACGGCACGCTTTCTACCTCACGTTCCGATGTTCGAGTCTATGATTCTAGGTCCGCCAGGTGCAGCCGCGGGCGAAGTTCAGTTGAGACCCGACGGGGCAAGAAGCGGTTCAAATGGTGTGATCCCCATCGGGCAACAGGGGGTGTCGCTGACGATGCTCAGGCCCGCGGGCAAAGCCTCGTTTGAGAACCGCGTGATGGACGTGGTCAGCGAAGGGCCATTCATTTCTGCAGATGCATCTATCGAAGTTGTCTCTGTCACGGGCAACCGCGTGGTCGTGCGTCAGGTGAATTCCGTTTCCTGATCGCCGCGTGGGTGCGCACAATCGCGCCGAACCACTGCTTCGCAGTCTTCGAGTAGGCCGTTTGGAATGCAGGCCCCAAAAGGGTAACGCGAGTGTTTATGGGTCTCACGAAAACGGCGCATCAACTTGTCGCAGTGTGACTTGTGTAACTTCACAGTGAGCTTTAAAGTCTGCCGGCGGTGCGGATTACCGAAGCCGCAGGAATAAATTTTCGACAGGCATTTCTCACCCCAAAGAAAACAGTGGCTGTCCGCTCGCCTCGCCGCAAGTCTGTTACTACAATCACTCACTCTGGAAAATGTTGCGGCGAACGTGATTTCCGCGACGACAAATCTGGTCGGACTTTGATGGGAACTGTAGCAGCCTACCGATGGTGAGTTGGCACGAGGATGGTCGGACCGTCCTGCGACGCTATAGAAATCATTGACGGAGAAACTTTCATGGCCAAAGCTGGCGGACGGAAGAAGCTTCCCAAGGAAGTTGCAGTCATTAATGCGGACAACTGCACAGGGTGCGAAGCGTGCCTTGAAGTTTGTCCTGTGGATTGCATCTATAAGGTTGCTGGTGACTCAATTTCCGTTCTGCAGTCCTGGTGTGAAATTGATGTGGAACGATGCGTGGGCTGCGAAGTCTGTGTGCACATCCCGACGAAGAAGACTGACCCGTATGAATTGACTGTTTGCCCGTGGGACGCGATCGAACTCGTTCCAACGATTCAAGTTGCGCAGGCGATTGCCCGTAAGGGGGGGCCGCCTGATTATCTGCTGAATAACTGGGACCGCCTGGTGGTGCCAGCCCAGCGGATGGCCGAACTGGCAGCGGAGCAAGCCAGCGGAAAGTGACGTCACTCTGCAGGTTTGCAGTAATCCTTTTCTGGATTAAAGGTTACGAATCACTGGCTGCTCTGTTTGATGCGACTTCCCGCGTGTTCGAGAAAATCGACACGGCGGATGCCGCGTTGGAATTTTGACAATTGGATTATCTGGCAGGTAATGCCAGTGCATTGACGAATGAGGATCGGTTTGCCATGATGCTCCGATCTGATGGTTTGTATTGTTGGTGTTACGAACAGCAGCGCTAGGATTTCGCGCGGGAGTTGAGTGCATGGGTCGCTATTCTGGTCCCAAGGGACGTGTCAATCGCCGGCTTGGGACGATGGTGTTTGAGAACGCAGGTGCGGCACGGGCATTGGAAAAGCGCCCGAATCCTCCGGGTATGGCCGAACGCCGTCGCAAGTTGTCAACGTACGGTATGGCATTGGCCGACAAGCAGAAGATCAAGTATCACTATGGGATGCGAGAAGCACAACTGCGTCGATACTTCGCCAAGGCACGAGCCCAGAAGGGTAACACCGGCGACATTCTGCTGGTGATGTGCGAGCGTCGGCTGGACAATGTCGTGCGTCGGGCTGGTTTCACCGTCACCCGAATGCAAGCTCGTCAAGGCGTTGTCCATCGCCACTTCCAGTTGAATGGCAAGACCATTAACAAGCCTTCGATTTTTGTTCAGCCCGGCGACGTGATTACGCTTCGTAATCGACCAAATGTCCGCAAGCTGTATCGTGAAATCGTTGACGGATCATCACGACAGTCATGTGACTGGATCTCGTTCGATGCCAAGGAAATGGAAGCCCGGGTTCAGGCGCTCCCATCGGGCAGCGACGCCACGGTCCCCAATATCGAAATCGGTCGCGTCGTGGCTTTTATGGCACGCTGATTCGACTCGTTTTCTGCAGAAGATTTCCAGAGCGTCCTCGATTCGAGGACGCTCTTTTTATTTGCAGATTCCGGAAAAAATCGATCTGGCTTCGGATTGAATCTTCCATTACAGTCCCGGCCCCTTCACATTCCTGCAGGGCAGGGTGAGGCTGCGCGGATCATGGATGAAACGACGCCAAACTGTTCAGGATGAACAATCCCATCATGAGATATTCGTTCCGTACCCTTGTGACTCCTGTTGCACTCGCCATCCTCGCGGGAACCTGGGCTCCAGCAATCGGACAGCAAGTCAAGCCGACCCGGCCAGGATCGACTCCCTCCAGCGGAACTCCCCGAACACAGCCGGGAACCAGCCAGCAGACGGCACCCGAATCGAAGCCTGCCCGACCAGCGGGTAATCCCCCGGTCAACGGCAATCAGGGTAACCCCCAGCGAACCAATCAGAATCAAGTCGTTCCCACCGCAGGGCGCGGTCCCGAACGCGTAGCGGAACTCGAACCGAGACCTCTCCCCCCGGAACTCGAAACCATCCTGCGCGACTGGGAAAAGAAGTCCTCACAGATCAAGTCACTGCACGGATCACACACGCGGACTGTTTACAACCTCGTGTTCGAAGAGGAACGGATCGCGAAAGGGAAGTTCTTTTTGCAGACTCCTGATAAGGGGCGAATTGATCTGGTTGGCGAAAAGCCGAAGCCAGATGCAAAAGCGGCTCGCCTTGGAGCGATGGGAACGCCATTTAAGATTGTTCCTGATCGCTCTGAAAAATGGATCTGTACCGGTGATGAAATCGTCATGGTGGATGATGAGCAGAAGACATTTCAGATGCTGCCGCTTCCCGAGGAAGCGAAGGGCACAAATATCATCAATACGCCATTGCCATTTTTGTTTGGCATGAAAGCGGATGATGCAAAGCGACGCTTTCATTTTGAGTTAAACAAAGATTCCAAGGAGAGTGCGGTCCTGATCATCTATCCAAAGCTGGAAGCGGACTTGCAGAATTACACGAAGGCCTTTGTCATCCTCGACAAGTCGACCTATCTGCCGACTGCCGTCAAGTTGTTCGATCCGACCGCCAAAATGGAAACCGTTTACAAATTTGAATCCGTCAAAATTAATGATACGGGGATCAAGGCAAAGATCAGTGAAGCCTTGGGATGGCGGGACAAAGATATTTTTCACCCAGATCTGAAAGGTCAGGGTTACAAGCTCGTCCTGCCACCAGCGGCGGAAACTCCGCCACAGAAGAATTCCAGCCAGATTCCTGCTGGTCAGGCACAGGGGCAGGGGCCAGCACAGCGAACGATCAAGAGACAATAATTCCAGTCGAGGAATTTCCGTTCGCATGTTTCCGGGGGAGTGACGTCCATGTTTTTTCTGATTGATTGGACCCGAATCGTTCAAGTGACGTCATTGCTGTTCGTGATCAGCACTGCATCGCTGCTTGCCGCCGAAGGTCCGGCGGTGATTCGCCCGAGTTCGACGGCTGCGGTTACGCAAACCTCTGCAACGGCCTCTGCACTCGCGCCGGCCAACGCCATCACCCTTGCATACAAGTTTCATTCCGGCCAGTTCGCGCACTACATGGGGACCAGCCGGGTCCAGTACAAAAGTCAGCTCAACCCAGAGAATATCTACGTCTCACAGCAATCGAACGACACCTGGACCAGATTCCGTGTCGTCACCGTGGATGAATCTGGACTGGCATTAATTGAACCGGTCCTGGAGCGGACCCGAATGATGGCCCGCATGCACGACAAGCCACCGGTCCTGTTCGACAGCGATGCCAAGACGGAACCGCAACCCGAATTTCGAGCGATCCGCGACGCGATCGGCAAGACAATTGCCCGCTTTCAGGTTGCTCCGAATGGCAAGCTGGTCAAAGCCATGGTGATCGATTCCAATGCCCCGGCATCGCTTCAGGCTGCGGCCCAGAAACTGGATACTCGTTTCCCGTACCTCCCCATTCTTCCATCCACGCCTGTGGCGGTTGGAGACAAATGGCGAGAAGAATTCACCGTTGATGCAATCAACGAAGGATTGCGGGAACCGATACCGCTTCGTCGGATTTTTGAGTTGACCGGAATCGCTGACGGCATCGCCATCATCAAATTCAAAACGTTAACCATGAAGTCGATCAACGACCCGGAACTCGAAAAGCAGCTCATTCAGCAGACACCCACGGGAACGATCGAATTTGACATCGAACGAGGTCTGGTTCGATCGTATACATCCAGTGTCAACAAGACCGCGATCAATGCTCTTGGCAATGAAACGCTGCTGCATGTCGTTGGCGAATCTACCGAAAAGCTTGTGACCGTCGATGGCCGCGACCCGGGTGCCGCGATCACCAGGCCGAATTGAAAGCCGGTCATTCGAACCCAGAGCGATAGAGAAACGACTCCGTGACTTCCTTCTCCTCCGTGTCCAATGGTTGTCTGCGTATTTTGGACACGGAGTGAGGTGCAAACAGGCTTGCAGTCGCAGCAAAAGCCTCGTCGATCTACGATCAGCCTTCTGTTCTTGAGACAACAGCAAGTCGAGGCGAGTCGCCCCGCGGCATCCAGGGGGAAAGGCGGGCTTGCAGTTCAGCGACCTGCTGGCGCAGTTCTTCTGTTCGCGTCAGGCAGGTCTCCTGCCATTCTCCATAGACATGACACAGCCGGGATTCGCGGTCGATATGTGTTGTCACTGTCTGCTTGAGAGAACGAAGAGCCAGTTCGGCTCGTGCTACGAAGGGAGATTCCGCTCCAGATTCATTCTGAGTAAATGTCATCGTTCAACCTTCCGGTTTTGGTTGCAGGATTGTGTCTAGTGCGTGTCGCACTTGCGTGCCGTGTCGATGGGTTAGACGCTGTCGTTTGATGCCCCCGGGACGCCACACTTAAATGAAATGCGCTCTAAGCTGACTTCGGCAATTCTTGCTCCTGCCATCGACCTGAACGCCTGCACAGCTTGAGAGGATTGCGAAGACGCTGTGGTTGCCCGGCGCATCCGGAAAAATGCGAATAAACCACATTCCTGTAACGCGGCAGTGCTCAGCCGAGGGAACTCACAACGAGGATTGATGGCAAAACACCAGCACCTCGGTCATCCAGGCCTGTGTCAACCAGCCGAGCATCTCGGATGGCGTCGTCCTGTCAGCCTGCATTTCCCGCGACGATTCGGTTCAGCCACTCCTGTATTTCTGCGGAATTGAGAACCTTTTCAATTCTGACTGTCGCAGGCAGTGATGTGAACATGCGCTGAGATGGCCAGCTTCGTGCATAGGAAGATGGCCCGAGAAGCACTACGCGATATCCTTCGAACTGCGGAATATCTGCCGGAATCCCCTCGTTCCAGATCCATGCTTCCGTGGCTTCCGTCTGGCTGGGGTCGGGCAACCGCCCATCCGATTGCAGTCCTTGAAACGTAAAGAGATTCCATGTCGACGAGACAGTTTCATCACTGACTTGCGGGCCTTGTCCCCGTGCCACATTCGCAGCCGTCGGCGTCACTCGGCGTCCCGCCGTTGATGGGGTGCGTGGAAACACGTCCATCAGAAGTGTATTCAACTGAAAATTATCGACGACTCCTGAAATTCTGCCGACGAAACCAATGGACTCCTGAGGTTCAATCACGAGAACCGGTTCGTCGTCAAGAACCGACAACATCAAGGCCAGCCAGTGTCCCCCTTCGTGCAGCTGCGAGATTTTTGAAGCCAGTTCAAACAACGGCTTCGCAGCATTTCGAGCACGAGAACTGACAGAATAGACGGCAATCACCGGTCGCCAGTACTGATCGAGCGCCTCCCAGGCAGCGAACTGGTCAGGCATCGTCGCGCCGATCTCTGGAAGGATCGCTGCGAAAACTTCAGCGGGGTTCTCTTCCTGACTGAGCTGCGGAATTCGTTTCATCCCGGCCTCAGCCAGTTCGACGGCAGCAACCAGCAAAGGGCGCAACCCTTCCGTCAGCCGATCGGCAATCAGTTCAGCATCGGCCCCGCGTTCGATCAAAGCCCCACAAACGAGTGCCAGCACGGCAGCCCGCTGCGGGCTCAGATCCAGGTGACGACCGAGTGAGCGGAGTGCTGATCCAATTTCTTTCGGAGTGGCATCGACCGCTGCGTTCAGGAAAGACTGTGCTGCGTTGTTGATCTGTGCCGCTGTCGCGTGATTGTTTCGAGCGGTGGCAATCAGGACATTCGTGGTTTCGGCCAGCATAGTATTCACACGTCGCGTTGGAGGTTGTTTCAATCGAAACTCAATACGGACGCTGATCTCAACATCCGTGTCAATCGGGCGAACAATATCTCAGCTCACGCGAAAAATGAAGGGAAAGTTCTAATCCTTGTCAAAAGGTGGCAGGATGGTGCTGCAGCAGACTGCGTGGGCTTGTAAGCTTGCTGGAGTTCGTATCACAATCCGCCGTCGCCGCTGAGCGGGGTTGTTCGGTGATGGAAGAGGGAATTGTAGAAATGGAATGGGAACTCGTGCCGTTTGCAGGCGTCACAAGCCAGCCGATTTCAATCACGCTCGGGCAGTCTCGCAAACTTTTGAGGAAGCATGCAGCGTCCGTGTTCAGTCCGCTCGAACCTAACGCCGCGTACCCTGACGAGGATGACTTCATTACCCTCGACGGTGTAACATTTATTCGCGTTCGATATCAGGATGGCACCGTCCGTGATTATCAGGATGACACCGTCCGTGATATCGAATTCCTCTCGGGGCAGTTGCGCTACAAGGGCTTTGAGTTGCATGATCAGGCCACATTGAAAAGCGTCCGGCGATTTCTTCAGTCCGAGAACCATCATCTCCGGCGAACAAAGTGGCTGGGAGATGGTTTCGACTGTGTGTCCCTGGGGATCAATATCGCGTGCCATGACGATGTCGGTGGTGACGGCGATGGGATTGAATGGGTGATTTTGAGTC
>CAZSTW010000030.1:54386-62606 GCA_964609845.1 uncultured Planctomycetaceae bacterium
GTCGAAGCCGGCAGGCAGCAATCCGGTAGTTTTGACATTCGGAGTCATCGTATTGAGGAGGCTGGGCGTGGACGACGACGGTGACGGTGACAATGATGACTTTCTTGTTTTCGACAAAGCGAAGTGGCACTACGAAGGTGAGTTCCCCGAGGACCTTGATGAGATGCAAGGGTTCGTTCACACCGGCATGTTTGTTGGCTGGATCGTTGACACCGGTCTGTACGGCGAGGAATTTGCTGACGATTTCAAGAGCGAAATCCGCAAGTTCAAGGCGAGAAAACTCACCGGTTCCGGCATCTACGCATCGGCGGACGGCGTCTTTGATGAAGAGATGCTCAACGCTGAAGGCCTGGCCTTCACCAAGGCGTATTTTGATTTCGACAAGGGACAATACCTTAAGGACTACGAAAAGCTTTTGTCCGGGAAACTTCCCTCGATGTACCATGTTCAGGATACGTGGGAGAATTACGATCTCCTCAAGACGCAGATTGACAATCGATTTGCAGCATGGAAGAAAAAGCGGAAGGTGAAATAGCGTGGCGGACCTCACGATTTGACCGCCTGATGCAACATCATCGCGGCACCTGTCAACCGTCACAGCACGTGAACTCGTGTCGGTTCAAATGTGAAAGCAGTGACGTCCAACGCGGGTAACGATAACTGTGGCTGAAATCGCGAGGGTCCATATGGCGACCCATCGGATCCTCAATGGACGACTTGGCACGAACGGATGTTGATTTTCGGAAGTGGATTCTGATGACGCCGAGACGTGAATTCGTGAGAGATTTCCTTGATTCAACCTGCTAATCTGAAATGGTCGTCTCGATCCATTGAATTCAATCTCGTTCCAGCGTCATCAAGAACATGCCAGCTAAAGCTCCACAAATCGCCCTCATGTTGGTACTGGGAGCCGTTGCGTTTGGAGTCTCGTTTGGCCTGAGCCGAATGATGCGGCCCGGTGATGTCCCGCCTGAACAGGTCAAGAAAGCGTCGCCCACTGGTTCTGACCCGGGCGTGGACCGGCCGGGGATGGTTTGGATTCCTGGTGGCGAATTCCGCATGGGGACCGGCGACAAGGATGCCTGGGATGATGAGAAGCCAATCCATCGTGTTCGAGTCGACGGCTTCTGGATTGATGTCACGGAAGTGACAAATGCCCAGTTTCAGAAGTTCGTGGATGCGACAGGCTACGTGACAACGGCCGAACGGGCACCATCGGCCGAAGAGATTATGGCACAGGTTCCTCCCGGGACTCCCCCGCCGACAGCCGATATGCTCGTCGCAGGAGCGGTCGTCTTTACACCGACCAACGACAAAGTCCCCCTCAACGACTTTCGACAGTGGTGGAAATGGACTCCAGGTGCGAACTGGAAGCATCCCGAAGGGCCCGAAAGCGATCTGAAGGGACGCGAAGATCATCCTGTCGTGCAGGTTTCGTGGGACGATGCCGTCGCTTATGCGCAATGGGCAGGAAAGCGGTTGCCTACGGAAGCGGAATGGGAATACGCCGCACGTGGCCGACTGGACGGTACGCGTTACGTCTGGGGGAGCGAACCGTCAGTCACGTCAAATCCCAAGGCCAACCTGTGGACAGGCGAGTTTCCATACAAGAATACTGCCGAGGATGGCTATGTCAGAACCGCTCCCGTGAAGTCGTTCCCTCCGAACGGGAACGGTCTGTACGACATGTCTGGAAATGTCTGGGAATGGTGCAGCGACTGGTACGATCGCGAGGCGTATCGATCGCGGACCGGCGTCACTGTCAATCCTAAAGGACCAGCCCGAAGCAATGACCCCCTGCGTCCGTTTCAGCCCCAACGGAGCCAGCGCGGCGGCTCATTCCTGTGCCACGACAGCTACTGCAGTCGATATCGCCCCAGTGCCCGCCATGGCTGTTCACCCGATACAGGAATGTCACATGTCGGTTTCCGATGTGCTGTCTCTGCAAATTGACGTCGGCGGAATGGCACCTGTTTTCGCGTTCGAATCGACATGAATGTGCCACTGCTTCGGAGTCCTCGCAGAATCAGTGCTGATGGCGATACAGGGATATCAAAGATCCTCCTCATACTGGTCGTGTGCGGCGATTCTCCAAGCGATGTCCTCTCGCTCTCCGCACTGCTTGCCCCAAAGCGGTCAAGCAGTGGCACATCAGGTGACACACTTACTCTTTCTGAAGTTCTTCGATTTCCCGTTTCAGCAGGTAATGGGGAAACGCGAGATCGAAGTTCAGCTTTGTGGCCAGTTCAAGCAGTTGGCTGCGAATCTCTTTGCGTTCACGAGCGACTGTCACAAGGACGATTGCCTTGGACGTCGGATCCGTGACGATATCTTCGACTTCGTCCCAGCTGACGTCATTCGATCGGCGCAGCAGATCGGCGACGGCCCAGTCATCTTCCGACTGTTGTTCGAGTGCCGCGATTGCAGCATCACGTGATACCTGTGCGGCTTTGTCGTCGCCCAATCTGCGAGCCACGATTTCACGACACAAATGCCAGCCAGGCGTGAGTGCACCTGGCGGATCAGCCAGCTGATTCAATTGCAGTTTGGCGAGGAACGCAAACTGTCGAGCCTGGTCCGTTGGGGTTGCCGATGCTTCACGGTCAACCAGCTCAAAGTCTCCCTTCAGTGAGGCGAGTAACCATTTGGTACTCTGCAACATCGAGTGAAACTGGGGCGGCGCCATCTGCTTGAAGCGAGTGGAATAGGCTTCAAATTCCTTGTCTGCTTCGTCGGCACGATTTGTCGCGACAAGAGTTTTCAGCAGTGTTTCCAATGCGGATGAATCCAGTGAGGCCTTGGCGAGTTGCTCGCGCGACATCTTTTCCAGAGTCTCGAAATCCCTGGCAGCAAATTGAGCCAGGAGTCGCTGGTGTTCAAATGTCATTTCACCAGGTTTTGCTTCCACCGCCTTCGTGAGCAATTCCAAGGCTTCGCCGAATTCTCCTTTGACCAGGCGACTGTGACCGATGGCATAAAGTGCGAATGGGAACTGCGGGTCTGCGGCCAGTGCCTTCTCGAAGTACGGTAACGATTTCGTTCCCTGATTTTCGATGCGGCCCCGCAGGTAAAGCATTGACGGATCGTTCGGCTCCCCGGCCAGCAGAGCGTCGTACTCCTGCTTCAGTTGTTCATGCCGCTTTCTCGCTTCGACGATCGGTACCCCACGGAAACTGACCGCCTGATACGCCCGGTGCCATTCGACACGCACAGGGCGATCCGTTAATCGCTTCTTCAGGAAGTCTCGACACTGGTTGAAGCGTCCATCCGAGATCGACCAGGCGGTATAGATGTGCATCAGATCATTTCGTTCGGGAGCAGCCATCAGGTGCGTTTCCAGGAACGGAAGCAGGCCGTTGGGGGACATTCCCATCAATTGAGAGCGTTGAAGCAACGTCGCCGGATCATCGCGCAGGATGGTCATTCGAGTCTTCACGACGCTTGAGGAATTCTTGACTTTCAGTTGGGCCGGGAATTCCTCGAAGCGATAGTCGATATGTTTGAAGTAAGAAAACAACTCGCCAACGCGCATCTCGGATCGGTTTTCCGGAGGCTGTTGACCGGGTCTCACCTTCATATACGTGGCTTCTTCCCAGAGAACTACGGCCGACCGGGTGGGATCGAGAACAAATGCCGGGCTACGCATGAAACGTTCCCACCAACTGGTCCCCACATCAAACTTCATTGCCGGAAATTGATCGGCAGCAACTGTCACAGCGACGTCATGTGTCCCTTCCGGCAGGATCGTCTGTTTTTGATCGCCGGGGGACAATTGAAGTTCAGGACGTCCGTCAATCTTTACGGAAATGGGGATCGGCAGACCGTTCACCACGGTGACACTTCGATTGGATGCCAGGTAGGAATTATAGAGTGCCAATGCTGCCAGGACGGTGGTGATCCCCGATACCCAGAGAAACCCTTGAGAGCGATAAAACGGATCAGCGGGGATCGTCAACTCTTCCACCCCCATGGCTTTTTCCGAGATTGCCAGGGTTTTCCGGAACGTGGGGTCGGACCGAAGACCGGGTGACGCGTCCAGCAGCATTCGCAATGTCTGCACGGCCTCTTCATGCCGCTGCTGCTTCTGAAACCCCGCAGCCAGCGCGTAGAACATGGCTGGCTGGTAGTTCTCTGTCCCCGGCAAAAAGGGTTGTATCATCGACTTGGCCTGATCGACGTTGCCTTCTTCGACGAAGGTCAGCAGCGCCGCTCGCCGGTAATCGATGTTGTTGGGTTCGAGGTCGTAAGCCCTCAGGAACAGTGGATTCGCGGCCAGAGGCTTCCCGGTTCGCTCGTACCACGCAGCCAGATGGAACAGAACCTTTGCGACTTCAGGAAACTTGGAACTCATCAGTTCGGCCAGTTTCGTCGCCTCGTCCTGTTTCTGAAAGGTGGCCAGCGTGGCGTGCATCTGGATTGCGGCATCAGGATCGTCAGGTGAGGCTGAAAACTGAGTCGCCGTTTCGCTGATGGTCGCATCGCGGATCTTCACCCATTCGTGGAACGAAAGCACACGGTGTCGAGTGCACGAAGGGCAATAGTCAAGAATTTGTTTCTTTCCCAACGGAATCAGCGGAATGAAAAACACGCAGATACAGTGCCAGGTCTCATAGCTCAGAAGCTTGCCTCGGGTATGGCATGATCTGCAGACACCGTCCTCAGACTGCTGATTCGATTTCCCAAAATAGGTCGTCCCGATTCCATTGATGGTGTACGTCATTACGAGCTGTCCTTGCAGGATTTGGGACGGTGAAGGGTGTGCCGATCACGAAGAAAATGCAGGGAATAATGATGGTGATAAGCAGGAGCATGATATCGTCCCCACTTTTATGAACAAGTGCCGCAAATGGCGACGGACACTGAGACATAACGCTTGACATACCGTGGGTTGTAACCCTAGCCTGAACAGGTCCATTTCATATCTCATCTCGTTTCGATTTCTGGAGAACTCTCATGGCACGTTTTCGGCAACGTGGTTTTACACTGATCGAACTGCTGGTGGTGATTGCCATCATTGCAGTGCTGATTGCGCTGCTGCTTCCTGCCGTTCAACAGGCACGCGAAGCCGCCCGTCGAACCCAATGCAAGAATCAAATGAAGCAATGGGGCCTGGCGATGCACAATTATCATGACATCAACAATGTTCTGCCGTTTGCGGCAACCGTGACCCCGCGGCACACGTTTGTCGTCAGCCTCTGGCCACAACTCGATCAGGCGCCGCTCTTCAATCAATACAATTTTTCTCTCGGATTCTGGCAAGCTCCGAATTGTGTACAGAATGCGATGACGGGACTGATCGCGAAAAAGCTGCCAATCTACTCGTGCCCCAGTGATCGTGATGGATATTGGACGGGAGACAGCTACTGGAGGTCTCGAGGTGAATATGTGGTCAACTGGGGCAATGTCACTCGCCCACAGATCGCAAACCCGACCGCATTGGCGCCGTTTGGCTATTTCAACGACAACCCCTCAACACCTCGATCGAGCAAATTTGCCAACTTTACGGATGGAACGTCAAACACGTTGCTGATGTCAGAAATTCTGATGTCGCGGGTCGACAACGCGAATCCGTGGGACGTTCGCGGAGATTTCTTCAACGATGATCCAGGCTTCGTCTCATTTCAGTTTATGACAACCAATAACCCCAATTCCAAGAATCCCGACACCAACAATTTCTGCGGGGCATCGAACACTGATCCCATGATGCCCTGCCTGGGTGGTGGTAATCAGCAGGCGGCCGCTCGCAGTCGACATATCGGCGGTGTCCATGTCCTGATGGGTGATGGAGCGGTCCGTTTCGTCAGCAACAACATCTTTCTGGGAACCTGGCAGGCGCTGGGAACCATGGATGGTGGCGAAACCGTTGGTGACTTCTGATTCCAGCCGCCTGCTCAGTTTGTCTTGTCGATGCGTACGGGAAATGACCGTCTTGCATTTCCCGTACGGTTGGTGGCTTCTTATTTGACGATACTCATCTGAATCGTTCAGTCTCAGGAATAAGATCGATGCTGAAATTCCGTTCGTTACTGTGTCTGCTGGGCTTCGTCATTCTGGCGGGTTGTCAAAAGGAAGATGGGCCGGCAAAATCCCCGGTCAGCGGGCAGGTGACCCTTGATGGTACCCCGCTCGCAGAAGGACAAATCAGTTTCATGCCGAGCAACGGTGTCGGAATTTCCACGGGGGGAAAGATCACCAACGGAAGTTATCGTGTCGATGTTCCGCTGGGCGAAATGCGGGTCGAAGTTCGGGCTCCGATAAAAGTTGGGGAAAGAGCCGCCTATGACGCCCCCGACAGCCCCAAGGTGCCAATCACCGAGGAAAAAATTCCGGTCAAATACAACGCCAACAGCGAGTTGAAAGCCACGGTTGTCAAAGGGACGAATAAGGCGGACTTCAAACTGGAAACCCCCAAATAATCGAGGCGATGACCGGGCGTCACTCTTTGCGGGACGCCTCCGCCACGTTACAACGGGTATTCCGAAATACCTGTTTTTGTGAAGCGGTTTGATGCCTCTGCGAGTTTCCAATCTTCAATTGCCCGTTACGGTTCCCGAGTCCGAACTGCCGCAGCATCTTGCGCAGCGACTCGGGATCGCTCCGGAACTGTTAACCCGCTGGCGCGTCCTGAAAAAGAGTCTCGACGCCCGGTCCGCACGGGACCTGAAGTTCGTTTATACCAGCCTGGTCGAAATTCCTGACGACGTCCTGAATTCTGCTGCAGTTCAACAGCGGCTGAAAAACGATGTCCAATCATACGCGCCGCCGACATTCGAAGACCCCGTCAATGGTCAGGTGCCGCTTCAGCATCGGCCGGTTGTGATAGGTTCAGGTCCTGCCGGGCTGCTGGCAGGCTACTATCTCGCCTGGAAGGGTTACTGCCCGCTGATTCTCGAACGGGGACCTGCCGTCAAAGAACGTGTTCCAGCCGTTCGCGACTTTGATCGCGGTGGCTTGTTTGACCGCGAAAACAATTACCTGTTCGGCGAGGGTGGTGCGGGCTGTTTCAGCGATGGCAAGCTGACATGTCGCCTGGAAGGTCCGGATGTCGAATGGGTCCTGGAACGATTTGTGGAATGTGGTGGTCGACCATCCATCGTCTACGAAAATCGCCCCCATCTGGGAAGCAACAAGCTCCCGATGATCTGTCGTAACTTCCGACGGAAGATCGAGGCGCTCGGGGGTGAATATCGGTTCGGCTGCCGCCTCGAAGGGCTCGACATTCGCGAGGGACGTGTTTGCGGCCTGCAGACGTCGAGCGGTTACCTGCCTACAAATCATGCCATTCTGGGAATCGGCCATAGTGCCCGCGATACTTACCAGACGCTCTACGAACAGGGCGTGCCGATGATTCAAAAGGCCTTTCAACTGGGCCTGCGAATCGAACAGCCACAGGACCAGATCAACAAGCACAAATACGCACGCTCCGAATACCTGTCGCTGCTGGGAGCCGCTGACTACACCCTGCAGGCACGCGGTGATAAAGACGTTTTTACTTTCTGCATGTGTGCCGGGGGAATCATCATTCCCAGTATCAGCGAACCCGAAATGTTCTGCTCAAACGGAATGAGCAATTCCCGTCATGACACACCGTTTGCAAACAGTGGAGTGATGGTCACGTTGGAGCCGCACGAGTTTGGCAGCGATCACCCGCTCGCCGGGATGCATTTGCAACAGCGGTACGAAGCCGCCGCGTTTAAAATCGGCGACGCCAGTTACCACTGTCCGATCCAGACAGCCAGGGATTTTCTGAAGCATCGCACGCCCGATCCACGTGCCAGGCTGGAATGCTCATACGAGCGTGGAGTGCGTCCGGCGGCCCTGGATCACGTCATCCCTCCGATTGTTGCGAATGCGATTCGACAAAGCCTGCCGATTATGGATCACAAACTGCGGGGCGACTTCCTGAAGAACGCGGTCCTGGTCGGGCCAGAGATGCGGGGAAGCTCTCCAATCCGAATCGATCGAACGATTGAATCACGTCAGTGTCCGAACATTGACGGGCTGTATCCCGTGGGAGAAGGGGCGGGCTACGCTGGCGGAATCGTCAGTGCTGCCGTTGACGGTCTGCGCAGTGCGCGCAGCATCGTCCGCGACTTCGCCCCGCTCGTGCAAACGACCAGTCCGTCGTGACTAGGGAGGGTGGCCGGGACTGGATCGGACTGGAGCGTCTTCGCGAAGTCCCGGAATGCGCGATCCACACGAAGACCGGGCCTTCCTTCG
>CAZSTW010000031.1:0-18357 GCA_964609845.1 uncultured Planctomycetaceae bacterium
CGCGTCGGGTACTTCTGGCGAAGACTCTCTGTCACGGCCTGGACTTTTTGAGGGCCATCAATCGGGCCGAGGGCTTCGCTCAGTTCAACGAGAGCTTTTGCGGCTTTTGTGTAGCTGGTACCTGTGCAGTGGCTGATCAGCGTTTCCACTTCGTCGATCACTTTCTGGGGATCGGCGGCCATCTTTTTCAGTCGTGTGAGTTTCGCCTTCTTCCTCGCGTCAACTTCTTTCCTTTTGCGACGAATCTCGATCTCCTCGCTCAGCACTTGTAATTGCTGAAGCGTACGTGATGGTTCCGCCGCAGGCCAGGCGACTGCTCCAATGTCTTTACGGATGCGGTCCAGAATTTCGGTGCGGACACTTATCGGTTCCTTCGTGAGGAATCGGTGGGCAAGGTCCTTGAGGTCGTCTTTTGATTGCTGGATAAGCCACTTGTTTATACCGGCATTGGGGTCCGCTGAAGTTCCCAATGGAGGTGAGCCTTCGGCTGCGGCCTCAAGAAGATCACGATCGAGATCGTAGAAGTCGGGCAGTTCTACCAGGCATTCGGGCAGGTCATTCATTCCCGCTGGTAGCGGTGGCTCCATCACCGCTTCGTTCCCCTGCAGGTGATTCATGGCCAACCAGACGACGTAGAGAAAACGCAGATCTCCGGCAATCAGCAACTCACGAATCTGA
Source organism: uncultured Planctomycetaceae bacterium (assembly GCA_964609845.1). Taxonomy (GTDB): domain Bacteria; phylum Planctomycetota; class Planctomycetia; order Planctomycetales; family Planctomycetaceae; genus Schlesneria. The sequence goes on from CAZSTW010000031.1 coordinate 679, forward strand.
GGGATTGCTTCCAGCAACGGGTCCAGGTCGATCATGTCTTCGTAAAACGTTTCGGCATCTGATTCAGGATCAATTTCCAGGATAACGCCGGGGCCAGCCTTGTCCCGGCGAAATGTGAGACCGGATTCCGGCATGTAGCTGGCCAACGTCTTCTTATCCCACGGCAGCGTGTGAAGCCGAAACATCAGCTTGCGAATGCCAAAACTTGCATAATGGAGATGAACGTCATAGCCGTGACGTAACATTTCTGCGGCGTTGCCGCGAAAGTCGCCGTATTGGTATTCGTTGGTGAAGTCCCAGCGAGTGATCTCGGCTCGGGACGACTGTTTCCGCATGAACGCAATCTGTTTTTCATCAAGCGGTTTGTCGCACGCGATGAAATGCACGTATTGAGATTCACTCATTGGCGTCCCCCTGCTGCCGTGTCAATTGAACAGTCAACATGAGTTTGCAGGCGAAAACATGAACATGCGATGACTCGTGAGCGATTCGCCACGTGTGGGGTCTCAAAAAATGGGCCGAAATTTGGGTGCCACGGTCTTGGAGTCCTCGACAAGGCCGTGTCTCTTCCATGAAAACAATTCGGCTGTTTGAAGGGGGGACACGTTGACACCTTGGATCACTGAGCGGTTCATGCCCATGTCTGATTGAACATGTGAATTCCGCACGGCCTTGTCGAGGACTCCAAGACCGTGGCACCCGATAGCAGCGCTAATCGAGATGGGCGACCGATGGGTGATCCGCGATTCGCGGAAATGGGAGACCTACGGTCAGGCGTTTCGGCGGGTCAGGCGATGTGATGAGGCCCGCGCCGTACAATGCTTCGAACCAAGAACAAGGAACCCAGAACCCTGACATCGTCAGACTTTGACGTTGCCGCAGATTTCGTCCATCAGCCAGCTATCGAGATCCCGCAGCATCTTGTTTGTCGGACTGTTCTGGACACCCTGATAAACGCGAGTGCCGACCTGCATTCCAACTGAATATAGCAGTCGACCCGTGGCCACAACGTCTCCCAGCGGCGTTGTTGAGGAACCGAGCGATGTGGCGAGCAGGATGCGTTTGTTCTTCAACTCGTCGGCAGGCATAGCCTGGCCTTCGTTTTTGGGCATCTCACCGCTGAAACTGATCACGCCACCAAACCATTCGGGCTTGCTCAGCATCAGCTGGATGCTGGTTGTGGCACCACTGCCGAAGCCTGCGAGATAGATCCGCTCACTGTGAATGTGATACTGCCGTCGCAGGCCAGTCACGATGCGACGAATGTCTTCGAGCAATTCTGGAGATTTGGCCCCTTCCAGTGACCAGCCAAAGCCTGTCCCGGAAGTGATGTCACCGCGGAGTGCGACCCCGATATAGTTACGTTCGCTGATCGATGGCATCACGCTCGACAATTCCGCTTCTGATGAGCCATCGCCGTGAAACCAGACGATCAGCGGATAGGCGTATCCAGCTTCGTAGTGCTCGGGGAGATAAACCGTGTGCGGTCGCGCACTGGCCTGTACCTCGGATGAGGGTTGCAGGTTGGGATCTGCCACCAGTAACGATTCGATCAGTTCGATGATTTCAGGGTGCGCTGGGAAATCGTCAATCTCGGGCGAAGCGGCTTCGCTCTCACCTTCGCTTGCGGCTTCCAGCGTATGAGTCAAATCGACGAAGCGCCGGGAACAGGCGAAGCGATCTTCGCTGGACTGTTCCGAAGGATCGTCCGACTGCGATTCGAAAAAGGAATAGTCTGTCATTTTCGCGAATCCCCCTGACGCCGGTAGGGGTCCGGCGGATGGTGACATCTGGGCTTGTCACTCATCAGGACTGTTCAAAACCATCTCACCGAAGCGGAAGCGATCCATCGAGGTGATCCACCAACGAATCTTCCGGTATCAGTGCCGTGATACTGCCACGGATCTCGCTGAGCGGGAAATGGGTTCCAGGGCATTCCGTTGGTTTCACGTCACCGTGTCCGACGATCTGATCCTTGGCGATTTCATATTCCCGAGCCAGCACTCTTACCAATCTCTTGACCGAAGCCAGTTGTGCCGCGGAAGGCGGCTCTTTCTCAAAGTTTCCGACCAGCACGATGCCGACACCATGCTGGTTGTAATCAGAGACTCCTGCATGAGCCCCCTGCATCTGTTGTTTCCATCGAAATGTTGGTTCAATCTCGCCGTCGGTCATTCCCTGACCATTGCCAATCACAAAGTGATAGCCAATCCCCAGCCATGGCTTTCCATTCTTGTCTTTATTCTTCAAGTGTGACTCGTGAATGCTCTCCACGTCGCCTTGTTCTGATGCCGTATGATGAAGGACGATGTATTTCCACTCACGCGCCGCCGCTTCTGGCTTCCAAGGATTGTCCTTCGTGATCGGTGTAACCGGCGGAACCTCGGGTTCCTGCGGGGCTGGTATAACTGGTGTTTCGATTACTGGTGGCAGTTGCGGTCGATTGATCGATACCGGAGGCGGAACTACGGCAGGTCGATAACAACCGAGACAACCCGCACTCCAGGAAATCACGCCCCAAACGAGCAACATCCTGCGTCGAGTCCAAATAGACTGACGACAGAACATTGTTGCGAGCGAGTTAAACCAGAGTGCGTCCATGCCCAATCCGTTGGGTTATCCATTCATCCTGTCTTCGCCTGTGTCACAAGGCGGCGGAAATGTACTTGCAGAGGAAAAATGTGTCAACGTGTTGTCCAGACGACGCTTCCGAAGCGTCGATTCGCGGGTGTTGAGAGCGTCAACACAGAGAAACAGCGTTGAATTTGCGGGCAAAAATGCCGGCTGAAAATCTTATGCATCTTTTGCGGGCGACCCATACTACGCAATGGACGCGATTTTGGCCGAGATTCTGCGGATCAAGGGATTTCCCTCAAGCCGGTCCCACTTTACGGTGAAATGCGACCTTCACCAGCCCGAATTCCTTCGAGCTGCTTCTGCATTTCTGCAACCTTTTCGGGGTGCATCGCAGCGACATTCGTGGTTTCGCCAAGGTCGCTTTTCAAGTCGTACAATTGCACTTCATGATCATTTCCAAGTTCCGTATTCGTCCCCGCACTTCGTTTTGGACCTTTACTCTTGTCGATCAGCTTCCAGGTCCCCTGACGAAGTGACAGCATTCCGGCCTGCTCAACCAGCAGTTCCCTCCCCAGCTTGGATTCCCCAAGGAATGCAGCCAGGGTTTCCTGGGTATCTGGTGCAGTCACCTTGTCATAAGGTTGTCCAGTCAGGGCCGCGAAGCTGGCAATAAAGTCGACCTGACACACGAGTGCCTCGGAAACGCCTGGTTTGATTCGAGATGGCCAGCGAATGATCAACGGGACTCGCGTTCCCCCTTCAAAATTGCTGTATTTGCCGCCACGTAGCGGACCTGCAGGCTGATGCCCGTTCAACTTGGCGACGGCATCGTCTTTGTACCCATCGTCGATCACAGGTCCATTGTCGCTGGAAATAATGACCATGGTGTTGTCGCTCAGTTTCAGCTGATCCAGCTGATCGAGGATCTCGCCCACAGCCCAATCGAATTGCAGCAAGGCATCACCGCGTGGTCCCATGCCGCTCTTGCCAAGGAACCGAGGATGAGGAAGTCGCGGAACATGAATGTCGTGGGTCGCGAAGTACAGAAAAAACGGTTCGTTCGGCGTCGCCTTCTGATGTCGGGCGACAAACGATTTCGCTCGCTCGACAAACACGTCTGCCATGTCCTGATCGTTCCACCGGGCGGCCTTGCCACCGGTCATGAAACCAATGCGACTGACGCCATTGACGATCGTCTGATCATGGCCATGGCTCGGATGCATCGTCAGCAGGTCGGGGTTCTCTTTGCCCGTTGGTTCATTGCCGATCTTTTGTCCAAACCGGACCTGAATCGGATCGTTGGGATCGAGTCCCAGAACTCGCGTATTTTCAACATAAACGCACGGAACTCGGTCCCCCGTGGCGGGCATCAGGAAGCATTCGTCGAATCCGAGATCGAGTGGTCCTGGTTTGATTTCGCCGTTCCAGTCGAGTCCTGCACGGCCCAGGCCGAGGTGCCATTTTCCAACCACCCCCGTGCGATAACCCGCTTTTTTAAGAACGGACGCCAGCGTCATTCTGCCTGGTTCAATGATCAAGGGGGCATCGCCTGGAAGAACCCCTGTCCCTTTCTTTCGCCAGGCATATTCACCCGTGAGCATCGAATAGCGGGACGGTGTGCAAGTGGCGGATGTGCAGTGCCCATCCGTAAAACGCAATCCCCCCTTGGCCACTCGATCGACATTGGGAGTCTGAATTCGTGTCGCCCCATAGCAACTCAAATCTCCGTAGCCGATGTCATCCGCATAAATCAGCACGATGTTGGGGCGGGTTGGCAGGCCCGCTTTTGCAGGTGCCTCCACCGCCACGACGGATATTGAAGACGTCACCATTGCAGCAAAGGCGGCCAGCCGAAAAACCATCCGTGTACGAAATCCGTTGCGATCAGTCATAAGGTGACGTCCGTGAAAAAACAAAACCGTTTTCGGATGAACCCGCTCCGATGGATCGTTGTCCATGAAGAACGCGAAATCTACTGGCCCCCGTTCCAGAATGCAAAGTCAACGTCACAAGCCAGATCTGTCAGAAACTCGAGATTCCACAGGCTCGCATTTGTGGCAGCGGGGACTTAAGCTTCGCGGGTGGAAATTCCGGCAGGAGTCCGGGTGCAGCATCCGATACTCCTTGTCGAAGACGTTTTCGTAATTTTGAGATGAGCAAGAAGCACGTATGACCGCACGACGCATCCTTGTGACATCGGCCCTTCCCTACGCGAATGGACACATTCACGTCGGGCACCTGGTCGAATACATCCAGACCGACATCTGGGTTCGATTTCAGAAATTGCGTGGAAATCGCTGCGTGTATATCTGCGCGGACGATACACACGGCACGGCGATCATGATCCGGGCTCGCCAGGAAGGTCGTTCCGAGGAAGCATTGATCGGGGATATGCGCGAGGCGCATTTGCGCGACTTCGCAGCGTTCGACATTGCCTTCGACAACTATGGCAGTACTCACAGCGACTACAATCGCAAAGTCTGCCACGAAGTCTGGGCATCACTGCGTGCCGCTGGATTGGTCGTCGAACAGGACGTGACGCAACTGTACGATCCGAAGGCTCAGACCTTCCTTGCAGACCGATTTGTCAAAGGGACATGTCCAAATCCTGCCTGCCATGCGCCTAACCAATATGGTGACAGTTGCGACAAGTGCGGACATACGCATACGCCGGCAGAATTGATTGACCCCGTCAGTACGCTCTCAGGGGCGACGCCAGAACTTCGCAGTGCCAAGCACTTGTTTGTGCAGATCGAAAAACTGCACGACTGGCTGCAGGAATGGACTCAGTCCGGGGCACATTTGCAGGATGAGGTCGCCAATTACCTGAAAGGCCATTTCCTGGGCGAACCGCTGCGCGACTGGGACGTCTCGCGTCCTGCTCCATACTTTGGATTCGAAATCCCGGACAGTCCGGGTGACTACTGGTACGTCTGGTTCGATGCCCCGATCGGCTATATCGGTTCGACCGCTGAATGGTGTGAAAAGAACGGCGAAAAGCTGGACGACTGGTGGCGGCCCGGCGATTCAGCGGCCGAGATCCATCACTTCATCGGCAAAGATATCACCTACTTCCATACACTCTTCTGGCCAGCCATGTTGAAGACGGCAGGCCTGAATTTGCCGACACGCGTTCACATCCACGGGTTTCTGATGGTGGACGGTGAGAAAATGTCGAAGTCCAAGGGGACGTTCGTCCAGGCTTCGACATATTTGAAATACCTGGATCCGAACTATCTGCGTTACTTCTACGCGACCAAACTGGGGCCGCGACTGGATGACCTGGACCTGAACCTGGAAGAATTCGTAACCAAGGTGAATTCTGACCTGGTCGGAAAAGTGGTCAATCTGGCCAGCCGGTCTGCAAAGTTCATCGAAGCGTCTGGGCTATCTGCCACATATCCTGATGACGGCGGTCTGTTCCGCGAAGGAGCGGCCGTCGCTGAATCCATCGCGGCGGCTTACGATGGCTGCGACTACAATGCCGCCATGCGCCAAATCATGGCGCTGGCGGACAAGGCGAATAAGTACGTTGATGAAAAAGCACCGTGGAAGATCGCCAAAGATCCTGCACGAAGTACGGAGGTTCAGGAAGTCTGTACAGTCACTCTGAATCTGTTTCGTCAAATTGCCATCTACCTGGCGCCTGTCTTGCCAAGTATTGCGACGAAGGTGGGGCAGTTGCTTCAGCATCCAATTGAAAAATGGGAAGACTCCCAGACGCCGCTCGTGGGAACGCGCGTTGCTAAATTCGAACACCTTATGAAGCGAGTTGAACTCGCACAGGTTCAAGCCATGATCGAAGACGGAATTCAGTCTGCAGCAGAAACGTCTGCTCCCTCGACCCCTGCCAGCCCTTGGAACGACGGCCCCGAAGCCCTCGCCGCAGAACCGCTGGTTGCGGAACACTGCACGATCGATGATTTTGTGAAAGTCGATCTGCGTGTCGCGCGAGTGGTCGCTGCGAATGAAGTTGCTGGTGCTGACAAGTTGCTGCAACTGACACTCAGCCTTGGCGGCGAAGGGACTCGCAACGTGTTTGCAGGTATTAAGAGTGCCTACAAGCCGGAAGATCTCGTCGGGCGACTGGTCATTCTGTGTGCCAACCTTGCGCCGCGCAAGATGAAATTTGGCGTCAGCGAAGGAATGGTTCTAGCGGCAGGAGCAGGTGGCAAAGAGATCTTCCTGCTGAATCCTGATACTGGAGCTAAACCAGGTCATCGTGTCCACTGATCTGATTGCCCGTCGTAGTAAAAAACGATTTGGGATACACTGGCGGCAGCCTTGAGCCGCCAGTGTATCCAGCAGAATGGCATGCTGAACTGGACGTCTGGCGACCACCCTAAGCGGATAACGACTATCCCAATCCTCAGAATTCAGGTCGTTTATCGCATCTCCGAACTCTCACGAGTTCGGCTACAGAGCATGACAGGTATCTCAGCTACCCCTTGGTCTTCGGATTCATCGAAAGTAACGGCCGGCCCTTCAGGCCTTATGAAGATTATGGTGGGATCGATTCCAGGGCCGAAGGGCCCTGGCTGGGTGAAATCCTGGCCGTTTGGGCCGCAAGCGATGGCTGAACCTGCCGAGAAATTGCATTCTGCGATGTGTAAATTACTATGCCTACTGAGCCGTTGCATTACCTGTACCAAGTGAACCCTCACCATGAAACATCTCCGATTTGCCATCATCGGCTGTGGCAGAATGGGACGACATCATACGCAGAAGCTGGTGGCTGACGGACGTGGTCAGGTTGTCGCCCTGATGGATGCCCATCAGGAGACCGCGAAGGCCTTGCAGTCGGAACTCTGTCCAACCGCTCAAGTGACGTCGACATTCGCAGACCTGCTGCAGGTCGAAGGAATTGATGCGGCAATCATCTGTACTCCCACAGCCGAGCATTACCATCAATCCGTCGCATGCCTGGGACGTGGATGGCATCTGCTCTGCGAAAAGCCACTCGCATCGACTCGCGACGAGATCGTCGACGTGATCCAGCGAGCGGAACAGGCTCGAGCGAAGGGACAGGTGTTTTCACTCGGATACCAGCGACGGCATACCTCGCTTTACCGCACTTTGCGACGCGAAATCCAGTCAGGACGCTGGGGTGCCGTGCGAGCCATTGTGTCACATAACGTCGAGAACTGGCAGCAGACCATCGGCGGAACATGGCGCGACGACCCTCGACAAAACCCAGGGGGGTTTGTCACGGATGCCGGCAGCCACAAACTCGATTCATTGTTCTACGTCACCGGACTGCGGCCGGTGGAGGCATTCGCCCGCAGCCAGGCGTGTGGCAGTCATGTCGAAATCGTGACGAGTGTCTCTGCGTTGCTCAGCGGCAATGTGGTTGCATCAATCGATTTCGTCGGCCACGCACAGTACCTCGGCGAAGACCTGCACCTTCACTGCGAGCGGGCAGATTTGATGATTCGGCACGGTGAACTGTGGATTGCCCGCGATGGCAAGATGGAGGAATTGCCTGCGGACGAACCCGAATCAACGCCGGTTGAGGGGTTTCTGGACTCCATCCTGGAAAACGCTGTCGACCTGTCTCCTCCCGAAGCAGCACTGCCCGTCTATGATTTGACACAGGCGATTCTGGAATCGGGCCGTCAGAATCGGCCAGTGCAGATTCCCGGTTAAAGCAGATTCTCGGTTGAAACAGGGCCAAGACCTTGGCTTAGGTCTCGCCTCGGGTTACAAACAGTGGAGGTCACTCTACGGGAGAACGCGATGCTGGAAATGCTGGGACAGTCACAATCTGCAATCAATCGGCGTGAGGCTCTCTGGGCGTGTGGTGGTGGGCTGGGGGGATTGGCACTCGCCTCGATGCTAGATCGAGAATTTACGGGCGCAGCTAATGCGGCTCCCGCGACCGTTGCGCGGGCTCACGGCGGTGTGCTGGAGGTCATGCACTTCCCGCCGAAGGCGACTCGCGTCGTCCAGTTTTTCATGGCAGGTGCGGCGTCGCATGTCGATCTGTTCGACTACAAACCGGCCCTGATCAAACGCAACGGCCAGCCTTGGGATCCGGGTGAAAAAGTCGAACTGTTTCAGAACGGACATGGGGCAACATTTGCTTCGCCGTGGGACTGGAAACAATACGGCGAGTGCGGAAAGCATCTCTCGGCAGTGACCGCACCGCTCGGTGCCGTCGTCGATGAAATGGCGTTCATCCATAACCTGATCGGAAAGACCGGGGTTCACAGTACGTCGACCCTGTTGCAGGCGACTGGGTTTCAAACTCCAGGATTTCCGGGGATGGGCTGCTGGGTCAGCTATGCACTGGGCAGCCTGAACGACAACCTTCCCACGTTTGTTGTACTTCCAGATCATCGCGGATTTCCGTCCAACGGCCAGAAGAACTGGGATTCAGCATTCCTGCCGGCTCGGCATCAGGGGACGATACTGCGACCTGGTACCGCGAACCCGATCGAAGACCTGTTTCCTGCAACAGCCGGGATTGTTACGAAAGAGGGAGATGCCGCGGGGCACCAACTGCTGGCGACCTTGAATCAGCGCCATGCACAGCAGCGTCCCGGGGACAGTCGACTGGAAGCACGCATCAAATCGTATGAACTCGCTGCGAAGATGCAATTGGCTGCGCCCGAGGCGTTAGAGATTTCAGGGGAACCACGGCATATCCTGGAGATGTATGGCCTTTCTGAAAATCGTGATTTCCCGAAGGAGATCAATGATCGCGAAGAGACCGACATTTTCGGTCGCAAATGCCTGATTGCTCGACGACTGCTTGAGCGAGGCGTTCGCTTCGTTCAGGTCTGGTCTGGGTGTGACAACGGATTTCCGCGTCGCAACTGGGATTCACATGAAGATATCGAACGCGACCATGGCCCCTTGTCACTGGGGATGGCGCGCGGTGCGGCCGCTTTGATTCGGGATCTGAAGCAGCGTGGCATGCTCGATGACACCATTGTGCACTGGATAACGGAATTCGGTCGGATGCCATGTGCTCAGAGCGGCAAAGGTCGCGATCACAACCCGTTTGTCTTTACAAACTGGCTCGCTGGCGGCGGAATCAAGGGGGGAGTCAGCTACGGGCCGAGTGATGAATGGGGTTACAAGCCCGCGGATCGCGACAACCCGACACAGGTCTATGACATTCACGCCACCATGTTGAAACTGCTTGGCATCGACCACACAAAATTGACGTTCCGGTCCAACGGAATTGACCGTCGACTGACGGATGTCCACGGCCATGTCATCAAGGAGATTACGACCTGATCGCGGGGTTCTACCGCTTTCGCGTCTGATACGGTATATTTCACCACACGAGCAAGCGATCAAAGCGATCTGGTTGTCTCGACAGATCTGGGAATTGTACCAAGGGCTTCGGAATGGCACTTTATCAGCGTATTCTGGTTGGTGTGGATCTTCATCAGGGTGATCGTGTTGCAGCACGTGAACTGGGACTCGAATCTCGCGCGGCCATCGAGGAAGCCATTGCTCTGTGTGCACATTCCGGTGGAAGTGTGACGTTTTGCTCAGCCCTCAATGTCTCACCACAGACCGCCACACTGATTGCTCAAGATCACCTGAACCTGCTGAAAACCGTCGAAGATGTCGCGGCAGAAATGCTGGAGACGGTTGTCGTCGCAGCGAAATCACGAGGCATTACTGCAGATAAGGTCATTCGCCTCGGACCACCTGAAGAGCAACTCGCAAAAGTCGCGATCGAAGGCAAGTATGACCTGGTGATTGTCGGGACACGCTCTCGCAACAAAGCGACGCGAATGTTGTTTGGAAGTACCGCTCAACGGCTGATCCGTAATGCTCCCTGTGCCGTCTGGATCGTCAAACCCGAAGAAATGCGCGACATCCGCGAGATCGCCGTTGCCACGGACCTGTCGGAAGCGGGCCGCCCGGCACTCAATGCCGCTGTCGAAATCGCGCGTGCACTCTCTGCGAGGCTTTTCGTTGTGCATGCTGTCGATATGGGTGAGTTGTCAGCTTTGCTGATGGCAGGTGTCAATACGCATGAAATCGCCAGCGTGAGAACTCGACTCCTCGAAGACGCCCAAACCGGACTGCAGAATCAGCTGGCTGCCACCGATTATCGCACGCTGCAGCACGGTGTCAAAATTGAAGTCGTAGAAGGCTCGGCGGACGATGCCATCCCCAAATTCGTTACGGAAAACGAGGTCGATATTCTGGTGATGGGGACTCATGGACGAAGCGGTCTGACCCGGTTGCTGCTGGGAAACACTGCAGAACGAATCCTTCCGAATGTTCAGTGTTCGGTGATCGCGGTGAAGCCGGATGGGTTTGTCAGTCCAGTTGCGTGACGATCTTTGGCTCGAAACTGTTAATTGTGAATCAATGTACGACCGCGCCCCAGGCTTCACGTCTGCGGCGCGATCGAAAACGATTCCCTGACCTAGGCATCGTCCTGAGTGCCAGCGTGGCAATGTCATGACGCCAGAACTTCCAGTCTACCTGGACCATCACGCAACGACTCCGGTTGATGCTCGCGTTCTGGCATCGATGCTGCCGTTCTTTGAACAGCAGTATGGCAATGCCTCCAGTCTGCATCATGTCTACGGCCAGGTCGCTCGAACTGCCGTCAATGTCGCTCGCGAACAGGTGGCAAGCCTGTTGAACGTGCAGCCACGCGACGTGGTTTTCACCAGTGGAGCGACCGAAGCCAATAATCTCGCGATCAAGGGATCGCTTGCAGCGGCACCACCTGGCAGCCACTTGATCGTCAACGCTGCCGAACATAAATCAGTCCTTGACGTTGCCAACCGACTGGCTCGTCGAGGGGTTGAGGTCACAGTATTACCCGTCGATGAATGCGGGTGCGTTGCACCGTCGGCAGTATTGAACGCCATGCGTCCCCAAACCGTGCTTGTTTCGGCCATGATGGGAAACAATGAAGTTGGCTCTATCAATGCTGTCAAAGAAATCGCCAGTGTCTGTGCGGAACGGTCCGTCACTTTTCATTCCGACATAACCCAGTCTGCCGCGCGGATTCCCGTCGACTTTTCTACTTTGGCGATCGACCTTGCTTCGCTCTCGGCTCACAAGATGTACGGTCCCAAAGGGGTCGGCGCACTGATTCGTCGGCGTTCCCCGAATTCACGGCCGCTGGAACCATTGATGGATGGAGGTGGGCACGAAAGCCGTCTGAGAAGCGGTACTCTGCCCGTTCCGTTAATTGTTGGATTTGGAAAGGCGTGCGACATCGTCCGCGAAGTGCGCGAAGCCGAAGTAATTCGGTTACGCAAACTTTCGGAACAGCTTGAGCATGGAATTCGTTCTCAATTGACCGATGTGCAATTGAATGGCCCTGCTTTGTCCGACAGGTTGCCTGGCAACGTCAATCTGTCGTTCGGTGGAATTGATGGCGACGTCCTGATGACGCGGCTGAAGCGAATTGCAGTCAGCAGCGGAGCCGCCTGCTCGTCTTCCGATCCAGAGCCCAGTCACGTTTTACGAGCAATCGGGGTCCCCGACAAACTGGTCAAGGCAAGCCTGCGCTTCGGACTGGGGCGTCCTACGTCCGAGGCCGACATTGGCATCGCGATTGAGGAAGTTGTACGAATTGTCACCGAATTGCGTTCCATGAAGTGACCGCATGATGACTTCTTTCGACTACTCCAGCTTGGGAACACCGACAGGGCCTGATCCGATGCCGAGCGTCTGCAGATACGAATAGAGGTCAGCATAATCCTGCGGCTTCAGATCTTTCAGGAGTCCCGTGGGCATCAATGAAACGGGTGACTTGCGCTTTTCGTCGACTTGAGAAGTTTCAATGCGGAATGTCTGACCGGTCCCGTTTCGCAGGATGAATCCATCGACCGACTCATAAATCACCAGGCCCGAGAACGTCTTGCCATCTTTCGTATGAGCAATCGTAGTCTGATAGCGGGCGGAAACGTCTCGGCTGGGGATCGCAATCGCCGTGAACAGGTCTTCTCGAGAAAAACGCGTGGCAGCACCGGCAAGGTCTGGGCCCAGCGCTCCGCTGGCAGAATGACACTGGTTACAGGCACGACGCGTATAGATATCGGCACCCCGGGAAGCATTTCCCTTGGACCAGTCGATATCCTTCAGAAGGGCTGACAGGCGAGCTTGCTCACCCGTGCCATCCCCCAGTTGCTCGGCTGTTTCCTGTGGCCACTGCTTCTGGCACCAGGCGGTCCAGGCTGCGATGCAATCGGGTTGCGGTCGATAGCCCTCTTTTCCGGTGATGAATGGAAACTTTTGATTGCTGTCGCGTTCCATGAGCCGAATAACGGTCTCGCGCAAAGCGTATTCACGCTCGTCAGATCCGAGACGACGGAGGGACTTCAAGAGTGCCAGAAGTTCCTGCGGGCGGTCATCCGCGGGGAGCTTTTCCAACGCTCCCAGACAGGCTGCCTGGACTTCTGATTGTGACCATTCGAGTCCTGCAAGGAAGCGATCACGATCTTTTGGATCGGGATCGCGACTCAAGACAACCAGAACCGCTCCACGAACAGAAAACCGCTCAAATTGAGATCGCAATAGTTCACGATGTGCAGCCTCAGTCGAATCACTGAGGGCGAATACGACTTCGTTGGTCCAACCGTAGTCAGGATTCGCAGCGATCTGCTTCGCGAAGGCTGTTCGTGCGGCCGGCAGTAATTCAGGTGCCATCTGATTCAGGAAGACGGTATGGCTTGGAAGCCCGAATGAAGAGTGCCCGACCAGTGCTGACGCAAGGTAGTCGTCGGCGAGCGCCAACGTCACCCAGATGTCCTTGATGCGGTCATTCCAGCTTGCGTCCTGATGAAGACCTCGCTTGACCACTTTTGATTCGAGGCCGACGAAAGTCTTGACGATCAAGTCACGCTGCTTGACGGAATGCGTCATGGGAAGCCGTGCCAGGACCGCCAGATGATGAATATCATCGATCGGATCAGAATCCTCCGTCATCCGTTCGACAATCGCATCCACCAGTTTGCCATTGAATGACGTCAGCATAGCGAGCAGGCGAAGCAATTCGCGATCTAGAAGTGCATCGCCAGTGGGATAAAGTGCGGACAAGTCGACTCGCAGTGGGTCAAGATCCCGTTCATAGGGCTCCAGATCAATCCGGCTGGCGTATCCATCGAACGTTGGAAGATGTCCCCCCGCGGGCCCGAAATCTCCCAAGGCGATCTGCAGCAGTCGTACTGCATCACGCTTTGTCTGAGCGTCGTAGGTCTTGCTTTTCAGAACCGAAACGGCGAGCGACGGAACAATGCTCTGGATCCGCGCCAGATCCAGCTTCGGGCGATTCAACCAGCCATACGCGTAGCTGACGACCGCACGAGCACCCACTTTTGTGGCATCGTTGGAAATGATCGGCAACAGCGGTTCATCCAGACGCGAGACAACCTGTGCCGCCAGCCACCGATTGAATCGTTCCGCTCCCCCCAGAGATCGTGCCAGGCTGGGAAGCAGCTTCACCCAGTCAACGGACTGTTGTGAAACGCATTGACAAGTTTCCAGCGCGGACCTGCGAACCATGGGATGGGGATCATCCAGAAACTGTTTCAGAACTGCGTCGTCGTATTTTTCGAGCGAGATTCGACCGTATGACCAGATCGCGCGAGCGCGGACTTCGGGCACTTCTGATTTGGCAATCTCTTTCATCGCGTTGCTGTCGAGTCCCTGAAACAATTCCGTCAGGACTTCAATAGCCCGAATACGCTGATCGACTGAATTCTTTCCGTTCAGCGCTGCTTCCCGGAATGGCGGTGCTCCCAGTTCCTTAGCGACGGGTACCCAGCGACTTCGTGACCAACTGTTCAACGGTTGAAGTGCATCCAGAACGGTCATCAACTTGGCATCAACTGAAACTGCGGGTGGAGAGAGCAGAGCGGGGGCATCGCTGCGATGGCGGATCCGATAGACGCCACCGCGGGAACCACGTCCTCCGACACTGACGTAAAGTGATCCATCGGCCCCGACCTCCGCATCCGTTGGAGCAAATCCATGGTTTCCGACTGCAGACATGAACAGTTCGGGCTCTGCCTTCCAGGTGTCATCAGATGGCTTTAGCGGTAACGCGTGAACTCGACCATATGTCCAGTCGAGAGCAAACAGAGCGCCGCGATACTTTTCTGGAAACTGCGTGTGCCGATAGCAGACGAGTCCCGTTGGTGATCCCCGGCCAAACGACGCCACGACGGGAGGCATATCAAACGTTAATTCTGCTCGCATCCAGCTTTTGCTGACCCAGCCATGATCAGAACCGGGAAGCATCTGAAAAACGCGAGTCGGGCGGTACCAGGGAAGGGAAACTTCACGTTCTTCGTCACTGTCATAGGTGAACAGGTCCCCCTGACCGTTGAACGCAAAATCGTAGGCATTGCGCAAGCCATGACTGACCAGTTCAGCCGAGGACAAATCCGGCTTCAATCGAAACAGGACACCAGCTCGCGGTTGCTTGATTGGAGATGTCGGAAGAGTCGCATAACGTTCGTTAATTCCCGCATTGTTCCCGGCGATGACATACCACCAGCCATCGGGGCCCTGCTGGATGGAGTGGACATCATGCTCACCCCCCGTTTTTGTGCGCAGAAAAACTTCAGGAGGTCCGTCGGCACGATCATCGGCGTTGGAATCACGAAATCGCAGCAGCCCGCCATCGCCAATACAGATCAGCGACCGCCCGTGGAAAAACATTCCCTGAGCACCGTTCTTCGGCAGATCCGAGAACAGTTTTGCTTCGTCCGCTTTTCCGTCACCATCCTTGTCGATCAGAATCTTGACGAAGCCTGCTCCAGCAACCACTACGCGGCCCTGGCTGTCAATCGTCATGGAGTAGATATCGTGGGCCAGATCGTCGCCAGCGAATTCTATGACCTCAAAACCGTCAGGAACTTTCACTCCCAGTTCATCGGCTGCAGTCCGTTGATGCAACATCGCCAATCCGAAACAGGCGATGACCGTCCGCTGAAATATCCAAGTCCACCGTGAGGTCCGTAGCATGGCACATCCGTGAAGTAGTTCGCGATCTGAGTGCGTTCAGAGGCTCCAGCCCCCGCTTGCGACAGAGATCTTATCCTTCACATACAATACTGGGCAATGTCGTTCTCAAATAGTCTGTCGAGAGTTCTCGCATATCAATTCGAGCGAAGCGGAACTACTCCGCTGGAGCCCGCTGCAGCGTAGTATTGGGAAACCAGGTGAAGTACAGATTCTTGTCGACCTTCAGATTCAGCAGATCGCTGGAATTGATTTCCCAGACTAGCTCCAGAACACCAGAAGATTCTGGTGTGACAAGTTCCATCTTGTTCCCGCGCACTGTAAATGTCCCCAATTGAAAGCTTGGTTGTGTTCCGTGAAAACGGATGAAGCCATCATTGGTGAGCGACCCCGTTACATCAATCGATTCTGCACCTGGGCGTTTCAGCTTCCATCGACCGACGAACGTTTCGGCTGCGGTACGATCATTGGCTTTGCGTCGCTCAAGGCGAACGCGCTGCGTGGCCTCAGCTTCTGCAGGTGTTTCTGACAGAAAACGATCCGCAGGATACTGGAGATTCAATTCGGAGGACTTGCCGTCTTGCACTCGTACAACGAATTCCCGTTCAAGAATACCTCGCCGTTCATGCCAGACAGTGAATCGATGTTCCCCGGGTGGGAGATCGCAAATCTCGAATCGTCCTTCCGCATCGGTAATCGCCTGGAAGGGATGGTCGAGTGGCAGAATCCACGTATTCATCCAGACGTGGATATCGGAATTTGCCTGGATCGGGAAACTCTCGGGGTGCGGAAATGGATTAGGACGAATTTCGTCCATAGAATCTGGCTTGACCATCCAATTGAGTGGACTGGATCGTATCGCCGAAATGCGAACGTTCGTTGGTTCATCCATGTTATTGACGAATCGTAACGGCTGTCCGGTACGAATCGGGAGTATTCGCCGCTGGAAGCGATAGTTATCAATCGTCAGGGTGACAGGATCAGTGGGTGCCTTTGTCTGGTGCCATCCTGGAGGTGCCTTTTTCAGATAGAGAACGACATTGGCGAGTCCTCCGGTACGACTGATTTTCAAAGAATCATCCGGAATCTCGAGGACAGGGGCTTTGGCAGCCTGTTCATCGTTCGAGTTCGTATCCCCTACGTAGTTTGGTGGAAACACGAAACGCAGTGACGGTTGCACTCGGAGTGCAGGGACATTGGGAATAATCCCCTCAATCGTCACACGACCTCGAACAGACACCGACTTTTCTGACGCTTTTGCGGAATTGATCTCGGCCGAAGGCAAAAATCGAGCACCCAGGTAAATGGGGCCTGACGAGTGGTCTTCTTCGATCAACGTCAATGTTCCGTCGTCCTGCAATTCCCAGACGAAGTCACGCACATTCTTTTTGCCGGGCTCGACGAGTTCGAGTCGCTTCTTTGAAAAAGTGTAGACACCGCTGAATTTGACGGCTCCCGAAACCCGCAGCAGTCCATCTGGCCGGGATGCAATTGTTGCCTGGTACACGAACCCGCGCGGGAGCGCCAGTTTCCACTCCCCGTTCAGCTTTCGCGCGGCGGCGATATCATGAGTCTCGAGCCGTTCGCGTTGCTGCCGACGGAGTGGCTTGACTTGAAATACCAGGTCGGGATGTTCGGACGTTGGACTTTTGGTGACGGTCAATAACTGGCGCCCATAATCCTCTGTCTCAACTGCAATGACATGGAGTTTTTCAGGCTCAATACCCGAGAGCGTGACTTTTCCTTCGCTGTTCGTTGCCCCCTCAAACGAATGTTTCCAATCAGCGGGCGGGGCCTCATGCAGATCGGATTCCGTCAGGAGTTTCTGAAACTCCTGGTCGGCTAGTCCCAACTGCGATGCCTGACGACGGCGCAGAATCGGACTCTCGAATCGATGCTGATAAACCGTGACCAGCATCACCGAGACTTTCGCACCCGCGAGCGGTTTCGCGTTTGGATCAAGAATCTGTATCGGCTTTGTGTTTTTGACCAGGGGGATCAGCGTTTCGCGAGGTCGTTCGAACTTGATGGGAGAGCTTGCATTTCGCTCAATCCCAGCGGTAAAGCTCACCTTCAATGTCGATCCGACGCCGATTCCCTTCCCCTCTGCGCGAACCCATATCGAGCAGTTGCTCGCGGGGT
>CAZSTW010000031.1:18367-48780 GCA_964609845.1 uncultured Planctomycetaceae bacterium
ATCAAATTGAAACAAACCGTTTTCTCCGGTCTCTGTTTTGGCGATCACCGCTCCCTCGCCCGCATCACCGTCGGGCCTGGTCTGAACGAGGCGAACTTCAGCCCCCGAAACACCCCGTCCATCGCTGTCAACAATACGCCCATTGAATCCGGAATTCTGATGGGGCTTGCGAGGAGGCACCTCATCTTTCGCGGGAATCTGAACCGAAAGCGGTCGCTTGCCATCTGCGGCGAGGTCACTTTGATTGGCATTCGCCAACGTAACGGAATTCTTGCCAACGACGGCTTTTTGTCGGAACGGAACGGGTTGCCCCTGTTGTTCGATTCGCTCGATGAAATGGCCTCCTTGAACAGGGGCAGTCAATGTAATCGTGGCACTGTTCTTGTCACTTCGAAACGTCATTTCGCGAGTGCCATCGCAACTGGTTGTGACGGTACTCCAATCCGTCTCTTGAAACCTCGTTCCAGGGACGAGATCAGCCAGCGCCGCTTGAGCGATTTCCCGATACTTCAGGAAAGCCATTCGACCACCGAATGCCGCCTCATGTTGAAGACGGCCTGCAAATTCCATAAGTGCGATGTAACTCTCGTCGGCAATCACTGGTGCCCGCTGATTCGCTTCGTTATGGGAAATACCAACGACCTCAGCACTATCGTTCCATTTCTCATACGACATCGTCTTCGAATTAAATGTGGAATAAAGTGTGTCATGCCCTTGTTTCCAGGCATTGTGATGTGCCGCCCTCGCTGGCTGTTTTGCGTTGAACAGGCTACGACGTTTTTCCAGCAACTCTTTGAATTCATTCAGTTCGGATGCTGAGAGCTTGTGATGAACCCCCGCATCGTTCGTGCTTCCGGGAACCATCAGAGTTCCGTCAGATGTCACAAACATGCGCCATTGAATGAATCCGCCTGAGTGTCGCTGGGGCAATGTTGATGACCATGCGAATAACGTTTTGCGATTTGGCAATGACTGTTGAAGGGGTGCGTTCCCGTTCGCTTTGTTTGTCACGCGCCAGGCAGGAATCAGTTGTTCGATGATTGACGATGGTGGATTACTCGTCAATGAGTCATCACTTGGAGTCAGTGAACTGTCTTGCGAAACTAATCGATGATCGCCTGGATTGATCGATTTCTGACGGATCATCAGGTTCGATGAATTGCCCGTGAGCATTCCCTGGAATTGCATTTGCGAGAACGTCCGTCCCGTGTTTTTCGGGCGGTCCGCATCCGAATAGACTACGAACAAATCGAAGCGTCCGGGCTGAAGTCCTTTCAGGTGAAATCGAAGCTTTCCGCCGACATCCTTGACCGGGACTGTTCTCCACCAGCCAATTGCATTGGCACCGCCCAGTGCCACGGTCGACTGCCGGAATTGAAGGCTGACCCGTTCTGGCTTCGTGTCATCCGTTACGATCTCACCCTGAACCTCAAGCCCTTCGTCAACGCTGATCTCGCCAAGATCACTTCCTGCTCGAACGTTTCCGATATACCGCGGAGCGTGGCCTGGAGCTTCAATGTAGAATGCATATTCGGCAGGCCCTGGGTCGTTTGTTGGTACGGGATCGATCGAGCGGAGTGTCGTTAACTCCACATGTCCCCCAGAGTCCGACACTCCCCAGACCGGTCCGTCGCCGAATCGCTCAAACGGCATCAGGATGGAGTCTGCGCGAGTCCTGCGGAACAGTCTCAGCCTGGCTCCTTCGATCGGTAGTCCTGTCCGGGCAGACTTGACGCGCAGTCGTGTTGCCCTGGCAGGCTGCAGGGGAACATCGATTGTCAGTTCATCCGCTACTGGTTGATGGATGCGAACTTCTTCAAACCCGGGGACCAGCAGATCGAGTTTCACAGTTGCCAGCGGACAATGGGGAATCAGTACCTCCCCATCAGGTTGCACTGGAAACGACCCTTGTTCATCCTCGTCATACCCCGGTACGATCAGCGATACAGATCCTGACAATGATGCGACCTTTTGTGGGGGCCTGAGTCGTATTTGGACAGCAGCTCCGCGTGACAGATTAAGGACCATTTCACCGTCGAGTTTTCGCCACCGTGAGTCAAACGAGGCAAAGCCGTTTGCCTGCATGGAAAAACGGACACTTCCACAAGCAGGGTCGGCGCGAAAACGGAACGTGCCGTCGCGATCAACTGAAATCGAACGGATCTCGTCATAGTCCTCACCATTCAGCCTTCGAAAAAGTTTGAGGTCTGCAGGGATCGGCGAACCGTCGCTGGTGACGACCTTGCCGGTGTAGACGGGTAAATCGTTCGGTTCATCTCGCCGCACGATGTCGTTTCGCGAAGTGGTCGCAGCGGCGAGAATTTCAATGGGAGGTGAGGCAATGAGTTCGTTTTCTGTTTGAGACAACGGACGGTTCGTCAGCAACCAACCTGCCAGGCAGACAAATAAGAGTGGAATCAGCCCTGCCAGCGATGCCACCGACGTTCGACCATCTGGCGGAGGCGCGAGGATCACGCGAATTCGTTCGAGTAAAATGTTCCGTGAGCTACCAATAGAGACCGCCAGCGAAGGGGGAGCCTGTGCAGCTCGATTCCCGTTGCGCGAACAGGCGATGCTCAATCGACCAATCTGCTCAAGCGTTTCAGCGTAGCGTAACGGCTGTTGCAGCGTGCAAACCACGATCGCATCACAGCAATGCTCACGGTCGATTCGCAAGCGACGCGACAGCCACCAGACTGCAGGATGATAGAAAAACAGTGTTTCAACCAGACGCTGCAGCAGGTTGATCCATAAATCGCCTCGGCGAATATGGGCGAGTTCATGGACAACGACGTCTTCAATCATGTCGGGTGAGAGGTCCGTCATCCATGCTACTGGAATCAAAATCATCGGCTTCAGAAATCCCACCGCAACAGCTTCGGTGACACGCTGACTTAAACGAATCAACGGGCGGGAAACCCGCATTTCCACTGCAAGTTCGGTAAGTCGTCGCTCAAGCCATGTGGGAGCAAATGTGACCCGCCGACGCATTTGAAAGGCCCCGATCCATCCCAGCAGCAGTCGCAGGCTCAGAAGCCCAGCGCCAATCATCCAGCCACAGACAATCCAGGCCGAAGCCTGATTCCACCACTGTTGAGACAAGAGTTCATTCGCGTCGGTGTGTGATTCAGGCACAGTCACCTCGATCGGTGCATGGGGCGTGTCACTCTGTGGAATCGAAGTTCCGGCAAGGTTGTTCACCGCAAGACTGTCCGCAACCGCACTCAGTGACGACTCTGATCTCGGAGAAATATCCTGTTTGACGTCGGGTTCCGCGATCAATGCAGCGGGGGCAATCGTCGACGTGCGGGACAACTGCAACTGATGAAGATTTCGTTCAGCTAATGACGGTTCTGGAAGCATGAAGAATGTTGCGACGGGAACGAACGCCATCGCGGCGAGAGCAATCAGTCCAAGGATATATCGACCGTTTGCTTGTCGGACTCGCCCCATCCAGGTCGTCAGCACCAGCAGCGTCACGACAAGCGATCCCTGCCAGAGAAAATGGATCAAAACCCACGCGAGGCGTTGAATCAGCGAATCAGAGGGATCGATCAAGCCGTACATGGGGAGCCCCTTCAATGATCAACGTGAGGAACAATTGAACCGTTGATGGGCGACGAGGCCCCTTTCTGTTTGTACGCATCAATCAGCTTGCGGATCTGATCCAGTTCGTCAGGCGTTGGTTGAGACTGTTCCAGCAAACGGGCAACGAGTGCTGTCGCTGATCCCTCGAACACCCGGTCCAGCAGATGCCCCAGAATTTTCCCCTCAGTCTGCTCGGGCTGAAGATTGGCAGAATAGCGAAATGCGCGCCCCTCTGGTTTCCGGGTGACAAGAGCTTTCTCTGCCATGACGTTGAGCAGGCTCATCACCGATGTATAAGCACGTTCTTGTGGAACATGCTCAAGAACTTCTCTGACAGTGGATGGGCCTCGTTCCCACAGGATTCGCAGGATTTCAAGTTCACCCGCTGTCGGGTGAGGCTGTTTTGGACGAGCCATCAGATGACCTCGAATTCGGAAAGGTTGTGCTTGGTTCGTGACGCATCGTCGAGTGCGTCTTTGCCTCGGCGGCATTCTACGGGAGAACCCGTAGATGTCAACGGGTAAACCAGTAGATCTTTTCCAGCATTTCTGATGTGCTGGACATTTTGTTGCCGATAAAAGAAAAGCCTTATGAAATCAGGCACGGAAGCAAAATCATGTCAATTACTGCCGAGTCATCACCGCAACAATTTTCCTGCTTCACAGACTTCTGGCGCCACTATGTGAGCCAGCATCTGCATCCTGTGAATCATCTGCTGCACGTCGCAGGAACAATAGGTGGTCTGTTCTGCGTGGGGTTGGCGATCTACCGATCGTGGATGTGGCTGCTCCTTGTCCTGCCGGTCGGATATGGAGCGGCCTGGTTTGGGCATTTCCTGGTTGAACGAAACCGTCCCCTCACCCTGAAATACCCGTTGTGGTCGTTGCGAGCGGACTATCGTCTGGTCGGCTTAATTCTCATTGGACGGAGAATTTCCGACGAACTTAAGCAGAATCCAGATCAAATTCGAACACCATGATCCGGGGTCACCAAGAGGGATCCGGGGCCACCAAGAGGCGTTGAAACGACTCGGCTAATGCCTCGCGGTAAGATCCTGTACCGTCGAATGGATTGATTTCGTTCCTTGATCAGGCTCTTCGCGAGCGATTTTGCATGGCAACACGAGATTGCTAAGCTCCGCTGGTCAGATGGAGTGTCCCGATTGGACGACACGCATCGTCCCCCCCTTGGAAGTTGATGGCGGACGGAAGTGAAAGCAAGGTCCCTGGTGTCGTCGTGTCGTCATGAAAAATCACTGAAAGGTGGCAAGCTTCCCGTTTGATCGCAGGACTTCTCGAAGAGTTTCCAGGGAGTTGAAGCGGAATTGAAAGCCGAGTTCATCACAGAGGCGCCGTGGCGCGACAACCCAGGGGTATCGAATGTAGAAGTTTACTCCCGGTGGATATCGTAATACCGGAAGGCGCAGACTCCAGCAGATTTTCGACGCAATTCGCATGATTCCAAATGGAATTGAAATCGTGTGTCGACCTGTTTCGCGGGCGACATCTGTCAGATGAATCCAATCGGGCGGCGCGACGTTATAGGGCCCCTGTCCATCGTGCGAAAGGATGCACCAGATCGCAGCCGACACATCGTCTTCATGCACGAATTGCTGTGGCAGATCGCAGCCATCTGGAAGCACTACCATCGGATGCTGCAGCAAGAGACGGCTCAAGTAGTTGTCGACGCCCGGTCCATAGATGATGCAAGGCCGAATCCAGCTCACCGCAAGTTCGGGATGATGTGTCGCGAAAACGCTGAGGATTCGCTCAAGTTCTGCTTTGTCTGCAGAGTACGAGAATTCGAGGCGACTTCGCAGGAGAGCGTCATCATCCAGTGGAACCGGGTTGTCTGGCCATGCTCCGTATACAGTGGCACTCGATGCGACGAGTAACCGCACGACCGTGGTCTGGCGGACGGCATCGAAGACATTGCGGCTGCCGTTTACATTGATGTCTCGCATCAGCACCTCATCGTGGATCGGGTTCACGATGAATGCAAGATGAACAACAGTGTCGGGTCGAAACGCGGCCAGTGCGTCCTTCAGATGTGGACTGCGAACGTCGATGCTGGCAAATTCGTGCGGGCCAGGTACACGCGGTGATGTGATGTCGAGTCCAAGAATTCGGACATGTGGTGCGACGCTCAGAATCTGGTGGATCAGCCGGCTTCCCAAATATCCTGAACTGCCGGTGATCGCAACCCGTTGAATGCTGCTTTGCACCACAATCCTCATCGTTTCGGAATAAAAGTTACCGTGTCACGCGTTGAACCCGCGAGATTTGGTTTCCAGAGAGGCGGTTACGGTGAATGGCTCCAACGCTGGTGGCGACCACTTCGATAAACGATCTCTTCGACACTGACATCGCTACTGTCAAAACCATCATCCGGTGGCACAAAGTCGGACGCAGGTGGTGATACCACCTGGAAGTGAGTCATCGTCGCAGTTGGGAGCGACTGAAATGGAACATGGCTTGTCTTGCACTGCTCAAGACCATCGGGCCCGGCGACCACTTCCCGGCAAATGCAATTCATCAGTTCGACTTTGTCTGGACTCACCTTGATGAGAGTCCCCAGATAGCGGCGGTCCTGCTCATCGACAATTTGCACCTGTGAGCCATGTGGTGTCTCATCCATCGAAACTTGCATCATCTGGTGATCGATTGCCTGGATCACTTCACGTGATTTATGCAGATCGAATGAGCGGCCTTGTTGCTGGTCGCTCGACAGTGCACGCAAGTGTCTGGCTGATGTGAATGCCACTGGATTGATGCCGACGCATCCTGAAAGCAGGCAGACAACAAAGAGATTCAAACAATGAATTCGAAGCATGCCGACCCGTTTCACGGTTTTTGCGCAACCACGAATTGATTCCTTTTGCAGCGCCAGAGCCTTAGCAAGCCCGTTGAAGTTGTCTCAATCCATGTGTGAGGGCTGTTTAATCCCTTGAATCGCAGTAGTAGTCCGAGGTGAGAAGGTCGGTCAAGGGCGATGCTCGTATTGCGGCAGTGACTTGCCGAATCCTTTATCGACATCCGTGCACAATCGGCGGGAACCGCCGACGACTTGGGCGAATCCCCCTGAGTAGGTGAAAACAACCGGGACTGGCGAAGTTCTGCGGGAAGATGTACGTAGACCAATCGTGCCGTCTATAATCTTGAGAGTGCCAATGAATCAGCATTCGAGTGCTGTGTTCCTGATCGTTGAGTTTCAAGTCGGATGCTCGAATCTCGACTGCGGAGTTGCTCTTGGAAAGTCATCCGTTTCGTCTGCTGCGGAATCTGGGGCGGACCAGTGAAATTGTGACCGTGCTGCTGAATCACGGTTTCAGCGATCTGGTCGATCGCATCGGGTTGCGCACGGTCTGGTATCGATCACGAGGCTTATTTCTCCGGAAGAAGCAGGAACCCGCCCGTCATGTCAAACTGGTCGAACGCGTCCGCTTGACACTGGAAAGTCTTGGTCCAACGTACATTAAGTTCGGCCAGGTCATGAGTACTCGTCCAGACCTCGTTCCACAGGAAATGCTGGCCGAACTGAAGAAGCTTCAAGAGAACGTCCCACCGTTTTCCTCGGCGGCCGCTGTCGAGCGGCTGGAAGTTGAGCTCGGTCACCCGATCAGCGAACTCTTTGCCAGTTTTGATACGGTCCCGTTGGCCGCCGGGTCATTAGGCCAGGTCCATCGCGCTGTCCATTTCGACGGAACTCCGCTGGCAGTCAAGATTCGGCGACCGGGTGCGGTTCGAAACATCGAACGAGATCTGGCCCTGATGCACGAGATCGCGGTACTGATCGATCATCACATTGCCGAAGCTCGGATCTTTGATCCTGTCGGGCTGGTGAACCACTTCGCGCGAACGATCCGCCGTGAATTAAATTTCGCACGCGAGGGGCGGACGATGGACGAATTCCGTCGCCTGTTCCGTCAGGACGCCACGTTATACGTTCCCACAGTTTTTTGGGATCTGACGACCGAGGCCGTTCTGACCATGGAATACATTGACGGGTACAGGATTGATGAACTGGCAGCGCGAGGGCATATCTCCGTCCTCTCTGCGCCGCCGGAAACAGGAAATGGAATTCCCGTATCGACGCCAGTTGAGCCTGCTGATGTCGCGGCAAACGGGGCGCGGATCTTCATGAAGCAGGCGTTTGAATTTGGCGTGTTTCACGGCGACCCGCATCCAGGCAACATCCGGATTCGACGTGATGGCACGATCTGCATGCTCGACTATGGCATGATCGGAATGCTCGATGGAGCGACTCGCGAACAATTGATCGATCTGCTTGTCGCCATCAGTCAGCAGAATGTTGATTCTGCCGTAAAACTGGTCCTGGAAATTGGCGAACCATACCGCGAGATCGATCGTCCGCTGCTGCAGATCGATATGCGAGACTTTATCGCAAACTATTACGGTATTCCGCTGGAAAGGATGAATGTCGGGCGACTGCTGTCAGACTTTGTTGCCATCCTTTCCAATCACGGCATTCGCTGTCCCGGCAGTTTGATGCTGCTGATTCGCGCCCTTGTCACGCTGGAAGGAATCGGACGTCAGCTGGATCCCGAATTCAATCTGGCGACGCACTTGCAACCGTTTGTGGAACGCATGGTCAAGCAGCGCTATCAACCATCACGCATCGCCGAACGCCTGTACGATGAATCTCGCAAGATGCTGGAACTGGTGCATGAAATGCCCGGTTACCTGAATCAGACGATGAAAAAGATCAGCCAGAATGAATTGCGAATTCATCTGGATCATCGAAATCTCGACCATTTCATTCTGGAAATGGAGCGATCCAGCAATCGACTGGTGGTCGGGATGGTTGTGTCGGCTCTGATTATGGCGTCGGCGTTGATTTTGGCAGGAAAAGTAAGTTCCGTCTGGATCAGCGTGCCGATCTATATCAGTTCCAGCCTGCTGGCAATCTGGCTGATCTTCGGCATTTTTCGCAGCGGACGTTTGTAGAGTTCAAGGATCGAATTATGCAACGAATTCTGGTCACCGGGGGCTGCGGCTTCATCGGTGCCAACTTCATTCGCCTGGAACTTCAGGCCGATCCCAAACTGGCAATTGTCAACGTCGATAAGCTTACCTACGCCGGAAATCTGGCAAGTCTTGCCGATGTGAAGGGTGACCCGCGATATCAATTCGTACGAGGAGACATCTGTGACCGCGAATTGATCGGTCGCCTGCTGCAATCGCGGGACATCAGTGCTGTCATCAACTTCGCTGCAGAAACGCACGTAGATCGCAGCATCCAGGATTCGTCTCCGTTTATTCGAACGAATATCGTTGGGACGCAGACTCTTCTGGACAGCTGTCGGGAATACGGCGTTGCACGTTACTTGCAGGTCTCGACCGATGAGGTCTACGGCAGCCTGGGAGACAGTGGTAAGTTCACCGAAGAGACGCCGTTGGCACCGAATAGCCCGTACTCGGCGTCGAAAGCCGCCGCCGATCTGCTGGTTCGTTCGTACTGCCAGACCTTCAGCTTCCCTGCAGTGGTTACTCGTTGTTCAAACAATTACGGCCCTTTTCAGTTTCCTGAAAAGTTGATACCACTTTTCATTACAAACGCGATGCAAGACCAGTCGCTGCCGGTTTACGGAACAGGTCTCAATGTCCGTGACTGGATCCATGTCAGCGACCATTGTCGGGGAATCGCCCTCGCGTGGCGAAATGGTCGCAGTGGCGAAGTTTATAACTTTGGTGGCAACTCGGAGCTGACCAATCTCGAATTAACAGCCCGGCTCCTGAGTGCGCTCGGTAAGCCGCATTCCCTGATTAAATTTGTACCGGATCGGCCTGGGCATGATTACCGATATGCCATCGATAGCAGCAAGGCCCGACGAGAACTTGGTTGGGTTCCTCACGTCACGTTCGACGCCGGATTGAGTGCAACCATCGCGTGGTACCAATCCAATCCCGACTGGATTGCTCAGGTGAAATCTGGTGAATACCAGAAGTTCTATGATCGCCAGTATGGTCCCCATGCATAGTCGAGCCTGTTCGAAGAGAAATTCGCACCAACTTCCTTGCGGCAACCGTGAAATTCATCCAGACATAGCGAGTACCAAACATGCGAAACCTGACTCATCCCCGTGACGAAATCATGCAGACGATGGAGCGTATCTATCGGTACCGCATGACCACGACGTCAGGGGGGAACTTGTCGATCCGGGAGTCGACTGGCGATACATGGATCTCTCCCGCTCGAATTGACAAGGGCAATCTGACGCGAAATGACATCGTCTGCGTTCGCAGCGACGGAACTGTTGATGGGGCACATCGACCGTCATCCGAATTCCCATTTCACCGGGCCATCTATGAACGCCGACCGGACCTGCGAGGCATCGTTCACGCCCATCCCGTAGCTCTTGTTGCCTTCAGTATCTGTCGTGCTCTCCCTAATACACGGCTCTTTCATCAGGCTCATTTCGTCTGTGGTGAAGCGGCGTTCGCACCCTATGCACTTCCCGGGAGTGAAAAGCTGGCGAGTCATATTGCAGACGCGTTTGCCAGTGGAGTGAACTGCGTCATCCTGGAAAATCACGGCGTTGTCGTGGGGGGCGAATCGCTGTCACAGGCCTATCAACGGTTTGAAGCTCTGGAATTTGCCGCAAAAACGATTGTCAAAGCGAAACTGCTGGGTGAGGTCCGTTATCTGACAGACGAACAACTCTCGCTGGCTGAACGACGACGAGTCGCTTTCGAAGTTGTGGAAGTGCCAGCGGCGACGAGTTATGAGTGTGAACTGCGTCGGCAACTGTGTGAGTTTGTGCGTCGCGGATGTCGTCAACGGCTGCTGATCAGCACTGAAGGAAGTTTCTCTGCACGTCTGGGGCAGGACTCGTTTTTGATTACCCCATCGCAGCGCGATCGATTCACTCTGGATGTCGGCGACCTCGTTCGAGTCGACGGAAACACATGCTCAGAGGGGGCCAGCCCCAGTCGTGCAGCACTGGCTCATCAGGCGATCTACCGCCAGCACCCTGGAGTGCAGGCAATCGTATTTGCCCACCCCGTCAATGCCACAGCCTTCAGTGTGACGTCCACAATACTGGATGCCCGGACGATCCCTGAGAGCTACATCTTTTTGCGAGATGTCCAGCGCGTCCCGTATGGAATCCAATACCAGAACGACGGGCAGATCGCTGAGTTCGTTTCTTCAAAATCGCCAGCGGCTTTGCTTGAGAACGACGGAGTCCTGGTGCTGGGAACGAGCATTCTCGACGCTTTTGATCGCCTGGAAGTCCTGGAAACGACATCCGAAGCCTTAATCAACAGCCGCCTCGTCGGTGCGATCACGCCGATGAATGACACGGTCATCGCGGAATTGAATCAGGCATTTGGCCTTTTTTAGGAGTCGCCAGTCGCCACTTCTTGATCGTTCTGCCCGATCTCGATGCCATGCCGTGTCCAGGCACCATGGCGACTGCATCGCGACACGCGACGCAGTCGAGTTGTTAACGATTTGCGATGGAGTCCGCATGGTTGACGTTGGGGCATTCGTGGCACTCATCGGCTCATATTTCGAAGCGTTCTCACGCTGGTCAGTGCCCGAGTGACGGTCAAGGCATTTCCGTCGCCTTCAAGTCAATGAGGTGAAGATTCCATCTCTCTGAATGAGTTGACCAACAACTCGCGGAAAACCAATCGCGACTGTTGCCGGTGTTGGCATCGAATGCCTCAAGATGCATCGAATTAGCTGCTGCACCAAAGACAAATACTGTACCAGTACAATGAGCCATGTTGGAACGAGCGGTTTGCTGTACGATAGCGTCGGTGCGTCTGTATTGAATCTCCCAAAGTACATGGAACAGGCGGGGGCTATGTCCGGTCGCCACATGCAGCGTTGATGAAAAGCCATCGATGATGGCCGTGGTGGGGAGTTTCAGAGAACTGAACATACTCGTTTGAGCTTTGGGACTGGCAAGCAACTCACCGTCAGTTTACTCTCACACCCCTAACCAATTCTTGTTTCATTAACGCATTGAATTGTGAAACCGCGTACAAAACGTCTTGAATACGATCCGTCGCTGGTGGTTTCGTCAGTGGACGTCAGTTTGCTGGAACGACTGTTCGATCAGTCGACAGATGTGGCGTTCTTTGTCAAAGATGCAATCGGGAGATACGTTTCAGTAAACGACTCGCTCGTAGCACGGCACGGATTGAAGAACAAGTTGCAGGTTATCGGCAAATTTCCCCATGAGATCTGCCCCGGAGATTTTGGCAGAATTCCGACAGAACAGGACGAGCGAGTCCTGTCGACGAAGCGTCCGCTGCTCGATCATCTCGAAATGCAATGGCATCGACCGAATAATCCCGTCTGGTGTCTGACAACGAAGCTGCCGATTCAGAATCGTGATGGAGAAGTGATTGGCTTGATTGGCTTCTCGCGCGACGTTCGCGTTCCCGTCGAACCGCACGAGATCCCGGCAGACTTCGCTCGTGCACTGGAAGAGTTTGAACGCGATCTTTCCACAGAGATCACCCCTGCATGGCTTGCTCAACGGTCGAACCTGTCGTCACAACGACTCGCCCGATTGACCAAGCGATTGTTTGGCCTGACCCCGAACCAGTTCATCACCACAACTCGAATCGCTGCCGCGTCGCGAATGTTGCGAGAAGCAGATCAGTCCGTCGCCGAGATCGCGCATGCCTGTGGTTTCTATGATCACAGTGCCTTCACCCGTGCATTTCGATCCGCCACTGGAATGACACCTTCCGATTTTCGCAAACAACAGCAAGTAGCGGAATGATCGACGTGATGCTTCGCTCGCGGTAAGCCGAATCAAATCGTTCCCCGTGACGGTGCCGACGTTTGCGTCACCGAAGGACTGAGTGAGATGCACCTGCCAATGGTGGGCCAACTGCCAGTCGAACAGGCCAGGGGGTGGCCGGCGGGAGTGGCCGGGACTGGAGCAGCTTCGCGCAGTCCCGGCATTTGCGCTCCATACTTCGACCGGCTCTTCCTTCGCAAAGCCTCAGTCCAGTCCAGCCCCGGCCACCCGATGCCAGGCCCTTCCGCGTTGGTCGTGCCAGGGCCTCAGATCCAACCAACGATCACGCCAACCGCAATCGCCGGAATATCCGGATAATCCGACTGTAACGAAGTGGCAAGATAGACTGGAGTTTTTCACGCAGGTCTGGGGGGAGTTTGTTCCGCATGGCGATCGAACGAGTTGTATGTTTCAGGAGAGATAGTCTAGATGGCGAACATGTGATGGCTTGGGACATTCATGATGTCGGCGGATTCATTGCGAGGCACCTCAGAACTTCTGAGTGGTTGGGGAAACTATCCCCGCGAACGATGTCGAACGCACTCGATCGATAGCTGGCGGGATGTCGAGAACGCTGTTCAGTCGTCCAGTACAACCAACGTCATTCCACGCGGACTGGGACGCTCCTACGGTGATTCGACACTCACACAGGACGGCGTTGTTCTGCGAATGGGGCACCTGAACCGATTTCTGGCGTTTGACCCCGAGACCGGAATCCTCGAATGTGAAGCGGGAGTCTCATTCGCGGAAATCATCGATACATTCCTGCCGTCGGGCTGGTTTCTGCCCACCACCCCTGGAACAAAATTCGTCACTCTGGGCGGTGCCATTGCCGCCGATGTCCATGGGAAGAATCACCATGTCGATGGATCGTTTGGGAATTTTGTCAATCGCCTGACGCTACTGCTCGCTGACGGGTCGATCATCGATTGCACCCGCGACAATGATCCCGATCTGTTCTGGGCCACCATCGGCGGGATGGGATTGACCGGTATCATTCTGAGTGCTCAGATTCGATTGAGCCGTGTTGAAACGGCCTACTGCGATGTGATCTATCGGCGCACGCGAAACCTCGAATCGACTTTGGAAATGTTTACGGCCACGCACCAGAGCTATCGCTATTCGGTGTCTTGGATCGACTGTCTGGCAACCGGGGCTTCTCTCGGACGCGGTGTCGTCATGCTGGGGAACGATGCTCCCGCTGCTGCACTGCCACCGAAGTTAGCTGCTGCACCGTTGGCGTTACCGCGTAGACGAGCCAAAGCCATTCCGTTCGACTTTCCGTCGTTCGCGCTGAATCCGTGGTCAATCAAAGCCTTCAATACGCTGTATTACGCCAGGAATCGTGATCGACGCGAGTTTGTGGATTTCAACTCGTTTTTCTATCCGCTGGACGGTGTCAATCACTGGAACCGGATCTATGGTAAGCGTGGGTTTGTGCAGTACCAGGCACTGTTCCCGACAGAGACAGCTCACGTCGGTTTACATCAATTGCTGGAACGAATTGCCAGGTCACGGCAGGCTTCGTTTCTGGCCGTGATCAAAGGTTCCGGGCCTGCAACCCCGGGAATGCTGTCGTATCTGTTCCCCGGAATTACTCTCGCACTCGACTTCCCGAATCGTGGGAAAGCGACGCGAGACCTGTTTGAAAAACTCGATGAGATTGTGCTGCAGCATTCGGGGCGGCTGTATCTCGCCAAAGATGCTCTGACGAATGCTGAGACATTCGCCCGGATGTATCCGCGGCTTGTGGAATTCCAGCGAGTGAAAGAACGCGTAGATCCCAACAATCGATTTGTCTCGTCGCAGGCACGGCGACTGGGGATTGTCGCCGGTCTAGAACAACTTCCGTCAGAGGCGGTTCGCAAGCCCCTGTCAGCAGTAACGCAATAAAAGAATTCTGAAAAACAGGTTTCAGGTAGATTCCTATGAGTTCAATGAGCATTGAGGAACCCGCGGCGTCCACTGGCAATGCGGTGTCAGTACCGTCACCGATGGAACGCACTTCATCGGGATGGGTCTTGATCCTGGGGGCGACATCCGGAATTGCTCGCGCGCTGGCTCATCGCCTTAGTCAGAACGGTCACTCATTAATTCTCGCCGGGCGGAATCAGGAAGAACTGACACGGATGGCGTCAGACCTGCGTCTACGTCACAACGTAAATGCGGAAGTCGCGGAGTTTTCCGCGTTGGATTATGCGAGCCATCCGGAATTTTTTGAGAATTGCATTCGTCAAACTTCCGGACGACTGCAAGGCGTTGTGCTCTGTTACGGTGACATGTTGCCACAGGCAGTCACAGAAAAGTCGTTTGATGACGCGAGAAGGGTGATTGATGTCAATTTCACGTCTGCTGTGTCGATCCTGTCGCAGGCCGCGACTTACCTGGAAGAACGCAAATGTGGTTTCATCGGAGTGATTTCGTCGGTCGCCGGTGATCGAGGTCGACAGAGCAACTACACGTATGGGGCCGCCAAGGCGGGGCTCACTGCGTTCACGCAGGGGCTGCGCAATCGACTTTACAAGTCCGGTGTCCACGTGTTGACCATCAAGCCGGGCTTCGTCGCCACACGGATGACGGCTGGCCTGCTGAATCCCAAATCCCCGCTGGTAGCGTCGCCCGAGAAGGTCGCCAACGACATTGTGCGAGCGATCAAACGGCGTCGCACGGTCCTCTATACCCCATGGTTCTGGCGTCCCATCATGACGCTGATCTGTGCTATTCCCGAATCGATCTTTCGAAAAATGAAACTGTGACACTTATGAGTACCCTGATCGAAACGCCTGACGTCGGCGTCGCAGCACCGACCGTGCTGTTTGTCGACCTCGACGATACATTGATCAAGACCGACTTGCTGGCTGAAGCGGTCGTGAAATCGGCGAAGAATAATCCGCTGGGATTGCTGCGCGCACTGTGGAGCCTGACTCAAGGACGCGCCGCGTTTAAGGACGCGATGGCCCGGATTGTCACTCCCGATGTGACTCACCTGCCCTACCAGACTGAAGTTCTGAAACTGCTCGAGCAACAGCATAACGACGGTGTGACGCTGGTTCTGGCAACTGCGAGCCCTCGTCCCTGGGCTGATGCCATCGCGGCGCATCTGGGGATTTTCGACGCCGTGCTGGCCAGCGAAGATGGTCGAAATCTGAAAGGAAGTCGAAAACTTGCTGCAATCCAGGAATACTGCCGGCAGGAACATCACGAATCCTGGGGGTACGTCGGTGACAGCGCGGCCGATTTGCCGATCTTCGCTGAGTCTGATCAAGCATACCTCGTCTCCAGGTCGCGTCGTCTGCAGGCAAAGACGAATCGCGTTACCTTGGGGCATCTGAGCGTTCTCAGTCAGTCTCGGACGACATGGAAAGATGTCGCCAAGGCCTTGCGACCTCACCAATGGGCGAAGAACATCCTGGTCTTTGTCCCGATGATCCTGGCGCATGCATTTGCGGCACCGCAGATCCTGGCGACGTTTCTGGCTTGGGTCTGCTTTTCATGTGTTGCCTCCAGCGTGTATATCCTCAATGACATGCTGGACGTCGAAGCAGATCGACGCCATCCGCGAAAGTGTCGACGGCCGTTCGCTTCGGGAAAACTGCCGCTGCTGGTCGGGCCGCTGATGGCGACTTCGCTGCTTGGCATTGGAATCGCGGTGGCTGCGACGGCGCTGCCAGTCAAATTCCTGCTGCTGCTCTGTGGTTACTGGTGCCTGACGACGCTGTATTCCGTCTGGCTCAAGCACAAGCTGATTCTTGATGTAATGGTCCTGGCCGGACTTTACACCTTACGCGTCATCGCTGGTGGTGCAGCCGTGAATCTTCCCGTTACGGAATGGTTGATGGCGTTTTCAATGTTCCTGTTTACGTCGCTCGCGTTTGCCAAGCGTTATGCCGAGTTGACGCGATTGCTTGATGAATCCGTGGCAGCAGGAGCCAAGCCTGTCATGGACGAGGTCGCATCGTCCTCTGAGTCAACATTGAAACCGTTTGGACGCAGCTACCGACTCGAAGACATTGGCATGATTGAAAGTATCGGCCCGACGAGTGGTTACCTCGCCGTCCTTGTGATGGCACTCTACATCAACAGCACTCAGGGAACGGCACTTTATCGTAACGGCTGGACGCTGTGGTACATCTGCCCCGTTCTGATGTACTGGATCACACGTCTGTGGATTATCGCCAAGCGTCGCAAGTTGTCTGAAGATCCCGTGGTGTTCGCACTGAAAGATCGCGTCAGCCATCTGCTGGGAGTGGTGGTTGCCGGACTGTTGTATGTGGCAGTTGTTCTGTGATCTGAGACGTTGTGTTAGGGGACGCGAGCGAGTTCCGGCTGATATGCCTGGCACATTCGGATCGTGTACCGAAATCCTGGAATAACCATTTACGTTAGAGAATTCGAACTCGCGAGAATGCCAGTCCTCTTTTGATAATCCAGCAGGAAACGATCGATTCCATGTCTTCGACATTGCTCTCACCCCCGGAAACAACGTCATCCGTCAGCGAACGCTGCACCGAAAAGCCTTCAAAACGCCCCGAGATTCGCGAATCACGTTCGCATGTTGGAACTGGATTCTGGGCTTATTTGTTACCAGTCGCAGTCGGTTGTGTTCTTCGAGTCCTTGTGAGCCTGGTCTGGCTCGGTGGCACGGAACTGAACAACGATGCTGCTGACTACTATTCTGAAGCGGTGAAGATCTTCCAGGGAACCCGAGAGCCGATTCCATCCTATTGGCCACCAGGGACGAGTTACTATCTGGTTGGCTGGTTCGCAGTCCTCGGCGTTGGCGTCGGGACCGCTGGTATGGCCATGATTCTCCTCAGCACTCTGCAGATCGGAGTGACAGGACTGCTGACATTGGAAGCTACGCGTAACCGTCGGACAGCTATACTGGCCAGTTGGGTCTGGGCCCTTTATCCGCCGTCGGTGCTGCTGGTCGGACAGACATACTCACAGCACCTCGCCAGTTTCGCGCTGGCATGCAGTGCGTGGTTCGGCATCAAGTGGATCAACAGTCGATCGGGCTACTGGCTGCTGCCACTGGGAATTTCACTCGGGGTCGGCACATTGACCAGACCGTCCATGATGAGTGTTTTGCTGATCACGCTGGGGATGCTATTCGTCATATCGATGCTCGGGTCTGGGAGTTTGGGGCAGCGAATTTCGCGCGGGATTCTTCACGCCGTTCCAGTGACGCTGGCCGCCAGCCTGGTGATCGCACCAACAGTCCTGCAGAATGCACGGTATGGTGGTGGATATTCGCTTTCGACGAATAACGAGCGGAATTTCTTCATTGGAAACAATCCGCACACACCCTGGTACAAAACCAGCCACTTCGCGCAGCGACAACTGCAGGAACTACCGGTTGAGGTCCAGGAATATCTGATTGCACATTACGAGGCACCTGATCGGCGAGCGGCGATGAAGCAGGCCGCGATGCGGCACATCATGGAGAATCCTGGCCTGGCAGTACTTCGAACCGCGAATCGGGCTCGATCATTCTGGGGCTTTGACTATCTCGCCACACGATCCATTCAGGCAACGTATGCAGGGATTCCCAAGATTGTTGCGGTTGCAGTGTTGCTGGCAGAAGCGGGTGGCTATGCACTTGTGATGATCTGCGCACTGCTCGGACTCTTTCATTTTGCGGGCAAAGCAACCGTTTCAAGTACGGCCTGGTACGTGGCAGTCATTTTTGCCTATGCGGCACCGTATTGCATCGCCTTTTCCAGCGGGACTTATCACTATCCAGTCATGGGCGTCGTGGCCGTATTTGCAGCGATCGGTGCGAGATCGATCTGGGAATCGGGCTGGAAGAGTATTGTCGCACCGGCTCGCGTCTGGCTGGTTCTGTTCGCGTTTGTCGCCATCCAGGTGGAATACGCCTATTTCACCATGGCTGCCTGGTGATGACATGTCGGCGTCAACAATCGCCGCCATCAGTGTGACGACAACGATTCGTTCCAACCATGATACCGTGCGTTGCCATTCGGGTGTCCTAGCTGTCCTCGCTCTGTGGAAGTCCGGCCATGCCCCGCGAACGTAGCATGATCCATGCCTAATCTTCTAAGGCACCACAGTCGGCTGGCGTGTCAATCTTCAGCTTCATGAGTCGCTGTTCTATCCAACGGTCGATGACAAAGCCGGTGGACATGGCAAACAGCCCTCCAGTGACAATTGGGTCTATCGTCCGGAAGTACAGATCGGCAACAGCTGAGAACAAAAAAGTTGTCACCGCCAGATACAGGGGCGTGACAAAAAAGTAGCTGCGTGGCCACCTCACTTTCAATCGAAGTCCGCAGGACGGGCACGTCAAACGGAATGGATTTAGCCTGAAATATCGTGACCAAGTCAATTCGACATCCGATTTGCAGTGCGGACACCTCATCGCGTCACTCAGGCTCTTATCCATAGTCACTTGCTCCACCGGATTTCCAATCAACGAACAAACCCCAGCTTATCGTCGGGGGCGTTCGGTTTCGATCCAAATCTCACGCGGCCGCAGCAACGATCAGCAACCATTCCTGTGTCCATTGTTCGGACGCGACACCGGCCTTAACCGCTGAGGTGGACTTCAGCGTGGCATGCTTGCGGGACCAGTTGTACCACGCGAAGTACATGCCGAGCATCGCATCGTGATTGCGGGGTTTCTAGCGGAACGGCATCCGAATGGACTGCTATTTGTAGAAACTCGGCTTTCGCGGAACGATGTTCAGCTTCTTATAGGCGAAGCCGCTGTCAGGAGGGTTGTATTCTCCGACAAGATCCATGCAGGATTTTTCATCGATTTCGGCCTCCATCTGTAAGCACCAGTAGGCCGCATTCACGGTCATCCGGCGCAGGCCTTCACTCTGGAAATCCTGAGCACTTCCCATGGTGACGTGGAAGACTCTCGCAGTATTCCCCTTGTTTCCTGTCCATGTCTTCACCCATGCGACTGGGAGCGGAATCAGTTCTGGATTCACGGCGTCATCGTGGTTGCGTCCTACCAGTGGCTGACCCTCAACCAACGGTAAACAGCCTTCAGGCAGGCTGCCCCCTTCCTTGTAGGTTCGATAAACATCTGAGGTTCCCCAGATGTCCTTGACTCCCTTCAGCACGGGATGTGCTTTGTTCTGCTCGACGATGATTCCGCGAGTCGAATCCTGCTGCCAGCGGCCATGATGATTCCGAAAGGAGCCACCCAGCACCCCTTCGCCAAAATCGATTTTCTTACCCTCCTTCTTGTAGTCGAAGTCGATGAAGCCATGATTGGCCGTCCGGATGCCGATGATAGGCTTTCCGGAATCGAGGTAATCGTGGAAGTGTTTCAGCTGTTCGGGGGGAAGGGTAATCAGGCGACTGAACAAGATGAGCAGGTCGCACTTGTCCAGATGTTCAAGCCCGGGAATGTTGTGCATGACCGACTTATCTTCCCAGCGAATTTTTTGTGTGGGATCAACATCGTTGTTCTGATTCAAACTGAACAAGACTGTACAGTGGAACCCATGATGCCGAGCCAGCAACTTCGCCAGCATCGGCATCGAATACTCACTGCGGTATTCCTGATCTGCTGCAATCAGCACAATATGCTTGCCAGCTCCCGGGCCCTGGTTGCCAGGATATGTCAGCCAGAGTGGACTGTCGGGGACGGGATGCTCGGCGGCATGCATTGTCGGGGATTTGCCAAAACCCGCAAATACACACAGGACAAACGCCATCAGAACTGAACGACCATTGTTGGAAATCATTGTCGATGTCTCTGGCTTCAGGTTT
Organism: uncultured Planctomycetaceae bacterium; assembly: GCA_964609845.1. Taxonomy (GTDB): domain Bacteria; phylum Planctomycetota; class Planctomycetia; order Planctomycetales; family Planctomycetaceae; genus Schlesneria. The sequence goes on from CAZSTW010000031.1 coordinate 38,490, forward strand.
TGTATCAGGATCACCGCGCAGGAATTTCATTGACGGTGTAAAAGGCGTTGCGATGGACCAGTTCTTCGTTGTCACGAGATCGCAGACGTACCAGGTCGAGTTCATAGACAAACCCCTGATCGAGTTTGTCGACGGTGATCCGAGCCGACAGTCCATCCTCACTTAACGCGACCGCTTTCACCGCTGGCTTATGCTGTTCGACTTCTGGGCCACCGTAGCCACCGTGATAGGGGTGAGTGAATGCCGAAATTGAGTACGCGTCTGTGGATTTTCCCGTGACTTGATCAACAGGTTTCGTAAATGTGACGCGGAATCCATCGGGGGTAATGGTGACTCGATTGATCTCAAATGGCATTTTGCCATTCCATTCGACTCGTTCGAGAGCAAATGGCTTAATCCCTCGAACAGGCCAGCCGCGATTGGTACCGCCACATATCAGATTGCCACCGGGTGTGAATTCCACGTTCAGAATCCCGGTTGATAGTCCCTCGCGAAATGGATAGCACGCCCCCTGCCAGACACCGTTCACCTGTTCCGTCGTCGCTCGCATCAGGATTGATTGCGTGTAATCACCCAGGAACATCTGGTTTTCAAACGGTCCGAACTTACCACCTGTTCGATTCACGCTGAATGCCGTGATCGACCGTCCCATGCGGATGTAAGGGAAAATGACAGCATAGGGGACCAGTTGTTTGACGCGTTTCTTTTCAATTGCGATCCGACTTCCGGACTTTGGCATTTCAGGGGCGGGCCCGAGTTCCGGCGAGAACGGATACCAGTTGAAACTCGCGGGATGCCCGTGGAAGCTGCTCTGCGACACCGCCTTCAAACTGCAGGAGCAGTTCCACGGCCCCTGGCTTTCCACGTAGAACAGCGAGTTATGCTCGTCCATTCCGATTCCCCCGGGGCTGCGTAAGCCAGTGGCGAATGCCGTGGTCTTCCCATCGGGTGCAACTTTCATGATGAACCCACGGTTCAAAGCATACGAGTTGTAAGACTCAGACAGCCCGAGCGCCACGAACTGATTCCCTTCGGAGTCCGGCTTGGAACCGAAGGCATATTCATGGTAATTCGCGTATCCCCAGCCGTCAGAGATCGTTTCGAAGCGATCTGCAATGCCATCGTTATTCGAATCACTGACTCGGGTCAATTCACAGCTCTGCGTGACGCGGAACGCATCGTCTTTCCAGGCCAGTCCGAAAATCTCATCCAGGCCCGTTGCAAACCGATGAAAGGTGGGGATCGGCTTCGGCATGTCGACGCCGTCAATCAAATAGATCTCACCGTGCCGTGTACCAACGGCAACGCGGCGGTCCGGAAGCACTGCGAACGCGCCAGCCTCGATCACCGTATCCTTCGGCAAAGGAATATTGACGATGGGATAATATTCTCGTTCGCGTTCCTCGGTTCCCCAGCGTTCGCCGACTTCCTCGGCCGGCAAACGGCCTGAAAAACTCGTGACGACCAGTAGCAGAATGCAAACGAATGGCTGGCAACTACTTCTTGAGCGGTTCATAGAGTAACTCCAGTGAAGATTTGCCTTGGGGAATCTGCAGTCGCAATAACAATTCGGATCGATTGGGATCGCTGGTCATCGGCCTTAATTTTGCCTCGGTCTTGGGAATCGTCAGCCTCAGGCGACCACTCTGGAAGACCCGCTCAGATTGCTGCTGGATGTCACCAGTCAGTGCACGAAACCAGATCGATTGCTGGTTCGGTGATTCGAAAGTCAGGACCCGCTTGAGCTGTCGCTGTTCCTCGGTTCCGGCAGCGACGGATCGGTCTTCAATCTCAATCGTCCCGCTTCGGTAGAGCAGGGTTGGAACCGACATTTCTCCGAGGACATACCCACGGAATTGATAGCCGACATTTTTCGGATACAGCGGATTCGGATTTGCGCGAGCCTCTTTCGTCATGACAGGCATCAGCGGCCACGGCGCATTTTCGTCGGCAAGCTGTGCAAACGAGACGTCTTGAGCGAGAGAGACAGGTTCACTCAATGGATTGAAGTCCCCGGACCCCTGACCACTCCAGTTGACGCTTACGAAGTCCCCCTGCCAGATTGTCGTGAGCGTTCCCGTTTCTGCGTTGAATGAATAGCTCAGTTTTTCGGGAAGTCCAACGGCGATTCCGCGAAAGCCTGCCACGCGACTGCGACCGCGAATGACTTTGGCTGCATGATCAACACTGATCTTCGTGCTGATGCTGCGGATGCCGGACGGGTCGGCTGCTGATGTCCCGAGCGACAGGTAGTACCAGATCGCTTCAATCTGGCGGTCCGTGTCTCCATCCAGAATCGTCTTATGTGTGGCGATTCCATTCGGCCACGCTGTCGGCATTGTCGTTCGTGGACGAAACGCGCCGGGGTTACGAAGGAAGCTGTTAAACCAGCCGGGCTGGAGGCGCTGATAGGATGTCAGCAGGTCAATCCCCTGATATCCCTGACCAAATTTCCCATTGAAGTTGTGACAGGCGATACAGTTCAGTCCCTTGTCACCGAGCAGTTCGCGACCTGCAGCTCGAAGCAGCTTTTCGCGTTCACGCTCACTTTCAGAGCGACTCTCCGGGCTCGGGATCTTCATCTCGACACTTTTCAAAACGTCCAGGCGAGCCAGAACTTCTGGCAGGTGCTGCAGATTGTTCGTGCCGTATTGTGGCATTCGGGTTGCCATGTAGTGACGGATACTCTCTCCGTCGAAGAGCACCTTCTTCAACCAGGTTGGCTGCATCTTCGCCCCGACCAACGTCAACGGCGGTGGAATACGTCCATCGTCCCCCAACTTCTGCTCGCTGCTGGCAAAATAAGGATTGTACGATTCATGGACGCCGCCGAAGTCATCGCGCACATGGCATGCGATACATCGAAATGCAGTCAGTGTTTTCACTACGGTCAGTTTATCCGAGTCCACAGGATGTTCCTGCCGGAGTGATGCCGCAATCGCCTGAACCTGGTGATCTTCGAGTACGAACCGCGGACTTCGAGTCGTCACTTTAGACAGACATCCGCGAGACAGGTCTGCGTTCTTCAACGAACCAATGGGCGCCGCAGCCGGAATTCCCGGAAGTGCGTGACACGCGGCACAGTTGAATTCAACGAAGTGCTTTTTTCCCTTCTCCACCAGCGAGGCTTCTGGGACCAGAGGCTGTTCCGGGGTTGGCTGATCTCCCATCAGATAGCCAGCAATCGCCAGCGACTCGGCTGGGGTCAGTTTCATATCCGGCATCCGCCCGGAAGTTCGGACTCGAAGCGGCTGAAACAGGAATTCACTCAGCGACTTCAGATTGTATTTGCCGGAAACGTGCCCTAGTGGAATGGCAATTGGCTTGATGGCTTTCTTGGCGGCGACAGACTTTTCCTCATCTTCATCTTCGTCGTTACGTTTTGGCTTCAGGGGGGCATCCGCCATTGCTTCTTTCGGGCCGTGGCACGCGACACAACCAACGGAATGAAATAGTGATTTGCCCTGCTGTCGGTTGATCTCTTGGGTTCCCTGTTTTTCAGGAGAAGGTGTCGATTGGGCGACGAGAAAATGAGTCAGCGCTTCCGCGATCTTTACTTTTTCCACGTCTGATTGCGACGTTAAGACATCGGGCATCTTCGTTCCCGGATGCACTGACGATGGCGACGCCAGGAATTTTCGTAAGTATTCGGGCCGGATCCGCAGACCTGCTCCAGTCAGATCAGGTGCGGCTTTCTCCATCAACGAATCGCGTTGGATGCCAGTATGACAAGCGGCACATCTCAGTTCGGCAATCAAGACATCTCCCGCCTGCGACTGAGTCAGCGGGTGATAACCTGGAAGTGCCGGATCACCCTGCTCCGCCTGAGAGACTCTGGTCAGAGTCACCGTCAGCAATGTGACGATCACAAGTCGGCGATAATCGCGTGTGGTGACGACGCGTCTGCAGAAATCGACAATCAACAGATTCTTCCGCATCGTATTCCTCGCAACTGAATTGCCCGCGGGTTTCGCTGGACACTTGAGTAGTGACGCTTCAGTAGATCTTTCTTGAGCCCGTTCGATCATCGGGGCCCGGGGGGGAGGTGCTCAATGAGATACCGGGTGATCAACAGTCGCAGGTGGACTGCGGTCCCCTTTCCTTCTCGCAGACCATGATCGCGGTTGGGATAAGCCATGTAGTCAAATCGTTTGCCAAGTTCGATCAGTCGATCGATCAGGCCTTCGGTGATTTGCAGGTGCGTATTGGTCTCGCCAGTCCCATGAACGATGAGCAGATCGCCTCGCAGGCCTTCTGCAAAATTGATCGGAGCCGACTTCTGATAACCTTCCGGATTGGTTTCGCGCGTCCGCATGAAGATCTCTTGAAACCACGCATTATACAGATCTGGCTGCGGCTTCGGAGCTACCGCAATTCCGACGTGATAGACGTCCGGCTTACGAAACATGGCATTCAACGTATTCGATCCGCCGCCACTCCAACCCCAGATCCCCACGCGCGACAAGTCGACATAGGACCGCATGCGTTCCAGCTCCTTCAGTCCCGCGGCCTGTTCCTCTGTTGACAGTGGACCGAGGCTGCCGAAGACCGCTCGCCGCCAGGCGGCACCTTTCGGGCAAGGCGTTCCACGACCGTCGATCGAGACGACCAGATAACCAAAGTCCGCAATCATTCGATGAAACATCGAATGATTCTGGCCACCCGTCCAGTCGTCAAGAACAGTCTGGCCGTGTGGTTCGCCGTAAATGAAAACGAAAACCGGGTATTTCTTCGCAGCGTCGAAATCATGTGGCTTGATCATCCACGCGTCCATGATAACTCCATCGCCGATGTCGAGTTTCAAGAACTCGGTCGGCTGAGTGATCAGCGGAGCGACTCGCTGACGACATTCCTTATTGTCTTCGAGAACTCGTACCGTACGATGTTCGGGCAGTTGCACAAGGTCGATCACGGGTGGTGAGTCAAACGTCGAATATGTGTGAAATGCCCACCTTCGATCAGGCGAAAACTCGTACCTGTGCGTCCCGGGCTGGTCTGCCGGGGATACTCGTACTGGTTCGTTTTCACCATCCAGATTCACCCGGTAAAGGTATCGCTGCGTGGCATTCTCTGGCGATGCGAAAAAATAAAGATGGCCGCTGCGTCCATCAACAGGCCCTCGAGCGATGATGTCGCTGGGCTGCTTTGTGAGGAGCTTTTGCTGCTTGCCATCGCGAGTAACTACGTAGGCATGTCGCCAGCCATCACGTTCGCTGAGTAATACGAACGCTTTGCCCTCTTGAATCCATTCGAGTCCCGCATTGGCGGAGTAACTGGCATCCACCCAGGCAGGATCAGATTCCTCGTATGCTTTTGTGATGCTGCCAGACTGCACGTTGATGAGCAGAAACTGACGAGAGTCGCGGGAACGGCTGAGTATCTCCACAAGCAGGTCTTCCGACGTACCCGCCCAACTGACGCCGTTGATGTAAAACGTCCCCGGATCTGCGGGGAGATTCACCCAGCGAGTCTCACCACCAATCGCTGGTACGACTCCAACCCGTAACGTCGGAATCGGTGTCCCGACGCGCGCAAATCGATGGAACGAGACTTCCGGATAAGTCGGGTCTGTCGGCTGGATCACCGCCCGCTGGCGGACTTTCGAGGAATCCGTCTGAACGTAGGCAATCCGCTGACCATCGGGACTCCACGTCGCTCGGATATCGTTCTCCAGAGCATCTTTGCTGTCGACAGCAGTTAATGAAATCGACTGGTTATTGGTCAGGTCGCATACATAAAGATTTGGCCCACGTCCGAAGATCAGCCGGTTCCCCTGGGGAGAAAATGCACTCTCCCACGAGAGGCGACCAATGTCGGCAGTAATCGGCTTGAGAGCTCCCGTCGTCGAATCAAACAGCCAGTATCCATTCTTCCCTGTCGTACTCCCTTGTGCCTGAAAAAGATAACGAGAGCTGACAGGCGACTGAATGTATTCCTGAATGATCAGCCGTTCTGATGTCTCAGGGACAACGAGGTGCTCTTTGCCGATCACGACGGAGCGTTTTCCACTCATCGCGTCGTATTGCACCAGTTCTGGTTCCGATGATTCCTTAGGTTTTTCGAGGGTCAGATAACCCGAACTGTCATGTAACCATTTCCCTGTAAAAGTCGCTGGGACAAACTCTCGTCTGTCATAGATCGCTTTCAATCGAGCCTCCGCCTTTTCCAGTATCTGGTGTTGGCCTGCTCGATCATCAGCGATGACGGCCGTTCCAGCGATCAGAAGCCCGATGATGGCGCATGCAAAGAGTTGACTCATTGACTTCGCCCCTGTGGCGACGGACAGAACGGGATCAGTCTTTAAGGTCGCAAGAAACTCCGACATCACGCGGCACTCCAATCGACGTTTACTCGCGACCTTTCATGTCGCACATTATCGTTTGCTCTCGACCACAGGGCTGAAACCGGCTGAAGCCCTGTGCTTTGTGCTTATGGGCTTTCAGCCCGTAAAATCCGGATCAGAACGGGGTGGGAACGTAATCGCGCCCGACCCACCGGGACTTCCTTCGCAAAGCCTCAGTCCAGCCCCGGCCACCCATACTTCAGCCCTCGGCCACCCAGTCTTGGATGCAACTTGGGTTCAACCCCGACGGGAGAGAAAATTCATCGGACAGCTTGGATCAACTGATCTCGACAACTCGTTTGCCGAGGACTTCCATTCGTGGTGTGATTCCCAGTCCGGGTTCGGTACTCGCGGCCATGAATCCTTGCTGCCTCTGCGGTGCTCCGGTCGCCGTACTGACGGTGACGTAGCTGTTGAAGTCGGTGCTGGTAAACCGGTATTCCTCGGGAGTGCTGTGTGCCAGGTGCGCGATCGCGGCCGTCGTGATGTCGCCGCCCCAACTGTCTTCCAGTGTCATGGCAATCCCCATCGAGACGCACAAGTCACGAGCTTGCCGGGTTTTCGTCAGCCCGCCGAGTTTGCTGATCTTCAGGTTGACGACGTCCATTGCCAGGTCGGCCTTGCCTCGCAGCAGCATATCCAGTGAATCGATGTTCTCGTCGAGCACGAACGGATTGGTCGTGTTCCGGCGCACAGCAAGACACTCTTCATATGTCAGACAGGGCTGTTCGATGTAGACATCGATGTCCTGGACGGCGCGAACGACGCGCATGGCCTCGTGCTGTGTCCATCCGGTATTGGCATCGGCGACGAGCCGATCCGTCGGCGGAAGCATCGCTCGCACAGCACGAATCCGCTCGATATCCGTATCCGGATTGCCGCCCACTTTCAGTTGGAATCGCGTGTAACCCTGCTCCCGGTAGCCTTGCACATTCCTGGCCATCTCATCGGGAGCCTGCTGAGAAATTGCGCGATACAGTCGCACATTCTCGCCAAAGCGGCCACCCAGCAACGTGCAGACCGGCAGTTTGGTTGCCTTGCCAAGAATATCCCAGCAGGCAATGTCGATCCCCGTTTTCACGTACGGATGTCCTTTCAAGGCGGCATCCATCCGATGATTCAGCTTTGTCAATTCGCGCGGATCATAGCCGATCAGATGTGGACCGAGTTCGCGCAGGCCCGCTCGCACTCCTTCGGCATACGCTGGCAGATAAAATGGTCCCAGAGGACAGACCTCACCATAACCAATCAGCCCGCAGTCCGTCTCGACTCCGACGATCGTGCTGTCAAACACCGACACCGATTTTCCGCCGGACCATTTGTAAGAACCTTCAACCAGGGGAAGCTCAACCCGATGAGCAAAAATGCGAGCAATTCTCATGAGAAACAATCCTGCGTATGGTAGTGCTGTTTAGCGTAATGCTGCGTTACCTGTTTGTGGAGAAGCGTCCGGTTCGTACTGCGAGTGAGCACCCCGTTTCTGATGACCTGAATGCGATTTGGTTTCGGCAATCAACCCCCAAAGCATCTCTCGCCAGTGACACAGAGTGCATTCCGAGAAATCCCAAAGTCCGATCGATTGGAGCGAACAATCCATTTCTGGCTGCATTCCTGAAAGACCGACACGCCAGATCTCGACATTCGTACCGTTCGAATCCCATTTTCGCGTCCTCAAGCTGCAAATCGATTCGACAATCCTTGAACTGCAGAATTGTAGTTTCTCTCTTCGCAAAGCTCTTGGCTCAGAATCGCATCGAAAAGTGAATCCGCGCACAAACTTCACGAGGCTGACATGCTGCTGTCGGCAGTAGATGATATCAGTCTTTCCCCGGTCGGCTGCGGCCAGTCGCTTTAGACTGTTCGAGAAGCCCATTCAGTTCGGCCGCGATCTCTGGTCGCTCATTCGCCAGATTCGTTCGTTCACCGGGGTCTGTGTCGAGATTGTAAAGCTGTCCCGGTGCGTCGGGGGCCGTGTCCGGCAGAAGGAACGGCTTCAGACCGGGATTGTTGTCGTACCGATTGCCCCCGGAACCTGTGTGAGCGAGATACTTCCAGGGGCCTCGTCGAATTGAAAGAGTCCGCTGTCCGCTGAATGCCTGTTGAAGAAGATACGGACGGATCGGGGTGGTATCTTCATTCAGCCATGCCGGGAGCATGTTGAAACTGTCTTCTGCAGCGTTCTCTGGCAGCTTCGTTCCAATAATGGCAGCGACCGTCGCCATGACGTCTGTCAGACTGGTGAGCTGCGAACTGGTCGTTCCCGGTTTGACTTTACCGGGCCAGCGGACGAGAAACGGCACGCGGTGTCCTCCTTCCCAACTGTCACGTTTCACTCCCCGCCATGGCCGAGCCCCATCGTGATCAAAGTCGGCTCGCATATGAATGACGCTGGTCGTTTCCGGCCCGTTGTCACTGGTGAAGATGATGATCGTATTGTCGGCGACACCGAGTTGTTCCAGTGTCGTCGTCAGTTCTCCGACGATGTAATCAAGCTGATGGATAAAGTCCCCGTGCGGCCCCGCCTTCGTCTTTTCCCGAAACTGAGGGGCAGCAAACGACGGCAGATGAACGGCCTGAGCCGAGTGAAACAGGAAAAAGGGCTTGCTCGGTGACTGACGAACGTGTTGCTCCAGAAACTCGCGACTCTTCGTGAGAAACACGAGGTCCACTTCTTCCATGGGAAAATCCGGCGCAATCAGCCCGGCGCGGCAATCGTTCGCATAGGGATGCTTAGGCAGCCGCGACTTGTCGAGCAGTTGTGTCGGGGACACGGGGATTCGATCGTTGTCGATGAAGGCATAGAGCCAGTCGGTAGTGGGGCAGCAGGCGGTCCCGAAGAAGCGATCAAAGCCATGATCGATCGGCCCCCCATCGATCCGTCGTGAGAAATCGACCCGACGCACTGCCTCAACTCCATCGCCGCGCACCGGTTGACCATCCTTGTCGAAAAACGTCAGCCCGACGTGCCATTTGCCGATACAGGCGGTGGCATAGCCGTTCTCGCGCAGCATGCCAGGCAGTGTGAGCCGCCTCGGTGCGATCAGCGACGGTCCGCCGACACCAGTAAAAACTGTTCCTCCATTAGGAACGCGAAACGCCATCTGCCCCGTCATCAGGCTGTAGCGAGTCGGTGTGCAGACGGTGCAGGGACTATGAGCATCCGTAAATCGCAAACCATCCCGTGCGAGTCGATCGATGTGGGGTGTCGGAACTTTCGACTGGTCGTTGTAGCAACCGATATCCCCGTACCCCAGATCGTCGGCGAGGATCAGCACGATGTTGGGCCTCATCGATTCAGCCGCGTGCAGTGATCCGGCGCAAAGCCTGGTGAGAATCAACGGTAAGGCGATAAGGATGGTAAACCGTATCGAGGCCATCTGAGTCGATCCTTGAGGAATGCTGCGTGTTCGCGATGCGAAGTGGCTATTCACGAATCTCGCCCGAGGGACGAGCATTCGTGGGGCGCGTGTTGGTGATGCGATCACCCAGGTCTGCGCGCGCCTCTGCAACTACGGTCAACAATTGCGTGACGATTTCGGGATGCTGCTCAGCGAGATTGGTTCGCTCGCCAACGTCGGTCCGCAGGTTGAACAGTGACATTTCCAGCTTCTCCACGCGATAGCCGTGACGGCTGGCAATCCCGCGGATTCCTGACAGCTCGATTGATTCGGGCTTCAGGTTGGCAAAGTTCGACGGCTTTCCATGACGTCCGGGTTCGGCTGCAACCGTCAGATATTCGTGGGGGACGTGCAGTTTCCAATCACCTTTGCGGACGGCGTGCAATTCCTCTCCGGAGTAATACCAGAACGACTCTCGCCCTTTTGTTCCGACAGTACCCGTCAAAAGTGGCAAAACATCGATCCCGTCGCGTTTGATCTGAGGCGGCGCGGTTCCGATCAAACGAGCGAACGTGGGATACAGGTCCATCGTCGAAACCATCTCGTCGAT